>JAIQFI010000094.1 GCA_020073345.1 Terriglobia bacterium | reverse complement strand
TTTCGCAGAATCCGAAATTCGTTTTGCTCGCGCTGGCACAATTGCTGCGGGCTCGCATGACATGAGTACCGCCGCCCGGCCCGCCATCGCGGTTCAATCCGCTCCCGGAGCCCGATGGGCGCCGTGGGTCATCCTTGCGGCCGACGTGCTCGCGATCGAGATCGCGTTCCTGCTCGGACTGTGCGTGCGGCGGCTGGTCGCGCCCTGGTTCCCGCACGGCATCGGTCCGGAGCAGTACCTGGGTGTGGCCGCGGGCATTCTGCTGCTCCCCATCACTAACTACCAGCTGGGGCTGTACCCCGGCTACTTGCTCGGGCCGGTCGAGCGTCTCCGGCGACGCATGCTCGCGACGCTGGCGGTGTTCGGCGGGCTGGTGGCCTGGGACAATCTGGTGGCGCGCAGCGTTTTTTCGCGCGGCGTGCTGCTGGCGACGCTTTTGTTCGTGCTGGTGCTGCCGCCGCTGGCCGAGTCTGCCACGCGCGCGATCCTGATCCGGCGAGGGCGCTGGGGGATTCCGGTGGTGATGCTCGGTGCGGGCGATACCGGACGCGCGGTGGCGCGCACGTTGGTTCGCGAGCCGCAGCTGGGGCTCAAACCCATCGCGTTTCTGGATAATCGCGCGGCGGTGTGGAATACGGCGGCCGAAGGAATCCCGGTGATCGGCCCGCTGGGGCTGGCTTCCGACCTGGAGCGGCACGCCGAAGCCGCCATCGTTTCGCTGGCGGATTTGGATCGCCAGGATGCCCATGAAGACATTAGGGGGTTGCTGCACGAGCTGAATTTTCCGCGCCTGCTGGTGATTCCCGATCTGGCGGGGGTCACCAGCCTGTGGGTGAACGCGCGCGATCTGGAGTCTTCCGATCATGTTTCTGGCGGGGCTGTGGATCTATGCGTCGAGCCGCGGGCCGGTGTTCTACCGGCAGATGCGCGAGGGCATGGACGGACGCCGCATCGCGGTCTGGAAGCTGCGCACCATGTATGTGGATGGCGATCGTCTGCTGGAAGAATGGTTCGACGGGCATCCCGAGGATCGGGAGCGGTGGCGGCGCTACTTCAAGCTGCGCCGCGATCCGCGCGTGCTGCCGTGGATCGGTCCCTTGCTGCGGCGGACCAGCCTCGACGAGCTTCCCCAGCTCTGGAGCGTCCTGCGGGGCGAAATGAGCCTGGTGGGCCCGCGCCCGCTGCCGGACTATCATCTTCAGCGGTTCCCGGACGAGTTCCGAATGTTGCGGATACGCGTCCTGCCGGGCCTCACCGGGTTGTGGCAAATCTCGGCGCGCAGCGACGGCGATGTAAACGTTCAGGAAGCCCTGGACACGTATTACATCCGCAACTGGTCGCCGTGGCTGGATTTGTACATTCTGGCTCGCACCGTGACCGCCGTTCTGATGGCGCGGGGAGCGTATTAACCGCAGTTACAAGAGGTCGGTTGCATACCAGGAACGACAGGTTCAAAGATAAGCGTATGTCTCGACGCAAGTTCACAAAAACATTCAAGGAAGCTGCAGTGAAGCGACTGGAACAGGGATCGTCAATGGCTGAGGTAGCCCGGTCTTGTAAGGTGAGCCCTAATGTGTTGAATCGCTGGCGGCATGAGCTTCGTAACCTTGGCCCCAAAGCGTTTCTGGGCAAGAGCCGTAACTCTATAAGACCTCGGATTCACAACATCGTATTTCGGCTCACCGAGGAGGAGTTCGATCAACTGAAGACAGCAAGCGTCGCGGAAGGCTCTCACAGCTTATCCGACTTCGTACGCTCGCAAGCGCTTCGGACCGGTCGCGAGCTTTCACTTGTAGAAGTTGACAAGAAATTGTCTGAATTAAATAGGGCTGTCCAGCAGATCCTGCAGCTAGTCACTAAACAGTGAGCCTCTAAGCGGCCTCGCGCTTCCTTCCAAATCACTCATCCCTCCGTTATTTCAAGCCTCGCCAGTTTCTTGAGCCGGAAGGACTAATCTTGGTCCGAACCTGACGCTGACTACCATCCCCGGAGCGCTGGTAGAGCGCCATGTAGGTGTCGGGGCCAAATTCCTTCAGGAGCCACGTCGAAAACACATTCTCACGCGTCGCAGGCGGAGGTGATTCCGCCCGCCAGGCAGTCCATAGCTAATTATTCGGAAGTGTTGCAACTTTGGTGTGCCGTGCCGGAGATTGGGCCAATGACGACTCCCACGTCACATTCTCAGACGGGCAGTTCGAAGAGCTTCAGGATGAACTGAATCGGACGCCGTACGTTAGGTTCCGCCAACCCACCGAACTTACCCTCTCCGAATCATGATCATCGCCTCATGTCCTTGAATCGTTCGTCTTGCCGCCTGGAACGCTCGAAATCCTTGCTTGGCGTTCACTCGGCGTTTGATTGCTCGATGGTCTTGCCCAAAGGATATTGTTAAGGTACTGCCAAGATCCCTTCCTTCTTTATATCTGCGATGGCGCGCCGTAGATCGGCGCCAGATCCGTGTTGATGACACGAGGCTGCGGATGGGATCGATCACTCAGCGCTTTTGCGAAACAGTCGTTTAGCCGCATCGGTGTCGCGCAGCGAAAGCACAAAATCAAGGTGGCACCGGCCGAATCGATGGCCCGAGACAGGTAGCACCAGCGGCCCTGCACGCCAACGTAGGTCTCGTCCACGCGCCAGGATTTGTTGGTTGGCTTGAGATGTCGCTGTAGTCGTTGCTCCAGTTCTGGGCCGTACCGCTGCACCCAGCGCCACACGGTCGTATGGTCGGCCTGCAGGCCGCGCTCGTCTAGCAGCTCTTCGACGTCTCGCAGCAATAGCGAGTATCGCAAGTACCAACGGACGGCGCTGAGAACAAGGACCGGCTCGGTCTGCCGCCGTTTGAAGATCGCCGGTCGGGTTGCCATTTTGGGGTCCCTCCGGGCTACTAGCCCTCCACTCCGGCAACTTGCAACACATCCACTTCAGCACATGCACCAATTCGCCACCGTCATTTCCCTGCAATCACAAGAGGAGGTTGGCCCTAACTTAGCGCGAGTAATACGTTCGAAAGTTAAAGCGACCTCACGATCTCCATCGTCTGGAGTATGAAATGCTGCCGCATCCCGCAGGAGTTCGCTTGTTTGACGGTGGGCTATCCGGTATTACGTCAACTTATCCATTGACATTGATTGTGGCCGGATGGATAATTACAGCACCGTGGGCACCTTAAACACGCATCTACCAAGTATTACGGGTGAGTTACACATCATAGGTTGCGAATGCATCGTAACAGTAAATGTAGAACGTCCTGCCCGCCACCCCACTATAATCCCGGGCAGCTCTTTCACTTCCGGACTCCGAAGAATGCCATGAAACTGAGGACACTAATTATGAAGACAACTCGAAGCTTCACGGCTCGCCGCCGTCTGATTTGTGGGCATGAATCACGCGCCATGGGCGGTGGCCTCGCCCTAGTCTTTGTCGGGATGCTAACTCCGCTTCTTGGCCAGAGCCAATGGTCAAACGGTACTGGGGGTGCCATCTACTACAACGGCGGCAAGGTCGGCGTCGGCACCAGCACCCCAACCGCGATGCTGCAAATTCAGGCGCCGACCGGTAGCGGGTCATCGGACAGACTGCTTAGCATCAAGGATAGCAACGGCGTAGAAAAACTCTTCATTGACGGTATATTTCAGTACAATGGCATTCAATTTCAAGACAGCGGCCCAAACGCCGCGTTTTCCTTGACCGACGCTGGAGTCGGACTATCTCTCCGTAACTCGGCCCATATTACGTGGTCGTCGGATGGCACCTTCTTTGGTCCGCAGGATATTGGATTGTACCGAAACGCAGCTGGCGTGCTGGAGATTTATGATGGCGTTAACGCGGGGAATATAAGAGACCTACGGGTTCGCGCAATTAACCCGACGGCTGGCAATGTTGGGATCGGGACCACTAACCCGCAATATAAGTTAGCCGTTAACGGCACTGTCGGCGCCAAGGAGGTAGTTGTAACGAATACGGGGTGGGCGGATTACGTCTTTGCGCCGGACTACCAACCGGTGCCTTTAGAGGAACTTGCCCGTTACATAAAAGAGCATCATCAACTTCCCGGCATCCCGTCTGAAGCGGAAGTCCAGGCAAACGGTGTGAGCCTAGGGGAGATGCAGGTGACGATGCTTGCGAAGATCGAGGAACTCACGCTGTACTTGGTTCGGTCAGAAGAAACGCGAAGGCGAGAGACTCGAGCGTTTCAAGAGCGCATCGCACAGTTGGAAGCCACTTTAGGTCAAGTGTCGATGATCGGGAAGTGAGCTGAGGGCGGGGATAAGCCTTTAAGAAGGCGTCTTTTCCAGTCAACGACACTGAGAGAGAAGGAGAAACTATATGTTCTCAGCTCACTGCATTGTTTCGCCCGTTCCCTTGTACACGTGCCGCTCACTGGCAGCCAGTTTCGTCGCACTCTTCTCCATGCTCTCATCCAGCCAACTGATGGCCCAAAGCCAATGGTCTAACGGTACCGGCGGCGCGATCTACTACAACGGCGGCAATGTCGGAATAGGAACCGCGAATCCCAGCGGCGCACTCGATGTCGCGATACCGAACACCCATGGGGTGTTCTTGGGCTCCCCCGGCGTCCAGTCTTACGTTCAATTCACCAATGGACTGATCGAGAGCGTTGGAAACGCAATGGTCTTTCGAGGTACCAATCGATTTGGACAACAAGGCATTCCGATTGCTTTCGGCACCGGTTCGACCAATACTGCCACTCCTACTCAGCTATATCTGCAGACGTCGTCTGGCCACGTAGGTATTGGGACTTCCAGTCCGCAGTACGCGCTGACTGTGAATGGAACTATCGGTGCGAAGGAAGTAATCGTAACGACGTCCATCGCGGACTATGTCTTCAATCCGGACTACAGGCTCACGCCCTTAACAGAAATCGATGCTTACATCCAAAAGCATCATCACCTGTCTGATATTCCGTCAGAAGCTGAGGTTCAGGAGAAGGGCGTCAGCGTAGGTGAGATGCAAGCCAAATTGCTCGCCAAGATCGAGGAGCTCACGCTGCATATGATCCAGGCCGAGAAGAGAAACAACGAATTGGCACAACAGAATCAAGAGCTTCAGGAAAGGATGACCCGACTCGAGGCGGACAGTACATCGAGCACATCGAAAGTGGAGGCGAAATAGGGAGGCATCATGATCCAGCGAATTGAGTGTCGCAATCATCTTGAACCGCGGGTAGGAGACTTTTCGAAACGGGCGTTGCCATTTGTGGCGAGTTGGATTTTCATTTGCAATGTGTTTGTGACAGCTCTGTTTTCGCAATGCTTACCCACCGACTTGAATCTGCCGAATACCACTATCTCGTCGGGTAACACAGCGTACGCCGCGAGCAACTCTATCACGGCAGCCAGTGGGTTCGTTGTGAACGGAAGCGCCAGTGTCACATTTGAAGCCGGGAACATCGTCAGTCTTGAACCAGGCTTTCACGCTACCACTGGGACCGCAACGATGACATTCCACGCTACTGCGGGGGCAATGCCGGTTCCAGTCATAGCGACATCGACACTGCCAGCAGGGATAGTGGGCACCTCATACTCTCAGACACTTTGCGCAGCCGGAGGAACGGGTCCCTATACTTGGTCAGTACCTCTGCATCAATCCCTTCCCCCGGGACTGGCTATTTCTTCCTCCGCTGGCATACTGAGCGGTTCACCAGCGGCACCCAACGCTGGGTTTAGTGTTCCACTCCAGGTAACGGATTCCCACAGTAGTACGGCGAGCAAAACCTTGACCATGGTGGTGTCCGCGTCCTCTGGGCCCAGTGTCATCGCCGGTCCGAGCGAATTGCAGGCGAATCTGACTTACATGCCTTTCAACTACTACGACACCGACAACGGAGTAGGAACACCCGCTAGTCAGCTCTTTCCCAACAGCTGTCCGTCGAATTCCACGATTCGAAGCTGCATCCAAGCTGTCCTCAAGAATCTGCACAATGAAGGCGTGGATGGAATCCGGATTTACTTTTATCTCTGCGGTTCTGAATCGGGACCCTTGGCGAATTGCGGAAGCCCTTGGACATCCGTCTCGTTCGTTACCCAAAACTCCCTTTGGTTCCGGAACGTTCAGAAGTTCTTCCAGGACGTCCACGATGCTGGTATCTCGAAGATTACGCTAACACCGGCTCACTTTGTAACGTACGACGCAATCTTTGGGCCTATGTATCATACGCTGCCCAAATCAATGACGAGCTCCCCGGGGGGCGTCCCTTGTTCGGATACACCAGATACGGTTTACTTCTTCTACGGGTTGCCGTACGGCGCAAGGCAAGTCGTTGACCCAACGGGGGCTATATTTTACTTTCCGATCGGTCAGAATGACAACAATGGATACAACTGCGCGCCGATCAACCCCTATTTTGTGGGTTGGCAAAACCAGTATGACGTGATTAATGCCATGTTGAGTGCGGCGAGTATTGCTAGTCTTACGGTTTTCGAGGTCGATTTCGTTCCGGAACTGGATGTTACCGACTTTCCGGCCATGGGTCGGTTTGTCGTAGACAATGCCCAGGCGAATTCGGATCCTAACGCCATAGGTTCGTTCGCAGTCGTCCGAGACCGGCTTCGGGACAAGATGACGGGCAATGGCTTCGATCCAGGAGGTGTCACTTGGTCCGCCGCATGGGCCAACTCAACCCTTGGGGGCTACGACTGCACGGCTGTCTACGGTGTTTCGGCCCGGGCTATCACCTTGGGTGGCGTTTCAAGCGCTATAGGTGGCGGATACATCGGCACGCCGGACAATACGAGTTTCAATAATCAACTCCTATGCGGAGGTGTAGTCGGGACCATGCAGCTCATGCCTTACGGCTCATATCAGCCTAATATCGTGGACATCCATTTGTACGACGCTGTCAGTGTAGACGCATCTATTTTGGTCATGCATCCTGAATACGCCATGGTTCAGAGTGAAGCAACATTGGACTTCACTGACATTTCCAACTATCTGACAATCGTGCAACTGCAATCCTCTGTCGTAGTACTAGGTGAAACACACAGTAATACTTATGACAATGACCCGATGTATCTCGGCCTAACTTGTGAACATGTTGCCCCGTACACTGCTGCTTCGCAGATCGTGGCAGGTTTCAACGATGCCAACAACGCTCTCAAGGGCCACAGCATCGTTTTCCGGCCTTGGATCGAGTTGCAATGGCCGTCAGGTTTTTGCTTCACGCCCAACAACCAGCACGTCAATCTCAACGGGCAGGGCCCCTACACGCCCAGCCAGTTTACGCCATGAATACATGGGATTCGGGTTAGAACTATGTTCCACTATGCAAATCGGAGGATCCATGAGAAGCGAAGGTAACTTTCGATCACAGAGACGCTTCGTGAAAACATTGCATGTGGTCGCCCTGAACTTTCTGTTAGCGACCTGTGCTGCATCCGGCCAGCTAGCACCCCCAAGCGCCACACCTACGGTAAGCACCGGAGCTATATCCGGTTCGGTCCGAGGCGAAGACGGCATCGCGCTGGCTGGAGCCGTGATAAATTATCGCCGCGTACCAAAGCTCCTTCCGCAGGGACAGCACTTTGTCCAAGTGCCCGGGGAGCTTAATGTATCCGACAAGCTTCTGACGGATGTGACAGGTGCGTTCGCTGCCCAGGCTTTGCCCGCGGGGGATTACATAGTTTGCGTTGACGTTCCTGCCCAAGCTTACTTGGATCCTTGCAAATGGGCTGCGACACCAAGGGTTACTGTCTCGGCAAATGCAATCGCTTCCGCATCCTTCGTTTTGAAAAAGGGAGTATTCTTGAACGTGAGGGTGAATGATCCACAGGGACTTCTTCCGCGCGGAGATAGTCCCATTCTAGGTGGTCAGAATCTAGAGATCGGAGTGATCTTCGGAAATGGCGGGTTTCACGGAGTCGTGAATACGGGCACCGACAAGGATGGACGCGACCACCAGTTGGCGATTCCCGCAAGTGTGCCGTTATGGCTCTGGGTATACAGCCGCTTCGTGAATCTGACGGACCCGAAGGGTGCCCCGATTAGCACGACTACTTCTTTTCAGGCTAGTCCGGAGCATGACCACTTTTTCACTTTGAACGTCAGCGCACGAAAACTGTGAAGTTCCAATGCTTCCCAGGAGAGACGTTAAAAAGGGGAGAGGGTGACCTATTAATTGTCACCCGGCGCATCTCCAACAGCCAAACTAGAGCTCGAACTTTTTGAATGCGCGGGACTTCTTCGGGTTCTGATTGGCGCCCCTGCGGCTTTTGCGGTTAGCGGAGACTCAGAGAGTCATGTTTTGGCTCCGCAGCTAGGAGCGTCCTTGAACGAAAGGGATGTGTAATGCTCGCATCAAACACGAATCCGGCGTTCACCAATTGAGTGTCGAAGTGACCTGCCCTCGGTAATTTAGACCAGATAAAATTGAGGATCTTCAGATCGGCGCAGTAGAAGAAGCGACGAAAGGAGATTCTGAGATGAAGAAGGGGCGGTTCAGCGAAGAGCAGATCATCGGCATATTGAAGCAGCACGAAGCGGGGCGGAAGGTGCCGGAACTGGCTAGGGAGATCGGAGTGAGTGCGGCAACGATCTACACCTGGAAGTC
>JAIQFI010000093.1 GCA_020073345.1 Terriglobia bacterium | reverse complement strand
GGCCGGACCCAAGGTCGCCGCCATCCTTTCGGTGGTGGAATCCTGCCGCAGACTCGGCGTTCCCGTCAAAGACTACCTGCTGGCTGTCCTGCCCGGCCTCGCCCACAGAAAGCTATCGGAACTCGCGCAACTCACCCCGGCCAAATGGAAAGCCGCTCGCGCCTGACCTGGGTTGGTCGGACGGATACCCTGGAACTGGTAAGACACGAGGCTCCGAGATCATTGGAGGCTTGTGCTACAAGAGCCTGTGCATGGCGGGCGCAGCGACGCCAGCATCGTTGTATCACTTGATTGAAAACGTCGGGGGAACGCTTCTGATAGACGAGGCTGATTTCGCGGATACGAATGTCGGCTCGGAAATCGCAAAGATCCTCAATTCTGGCTATACGCGGGGAAAGCCCGTGGTGCGTATGGAAAACAATACTGCAACCCGGCGTTGGGAGCCCAGGGCCTACGAGGTCTTCGGTCCCAAAATTCTCAACGGGCGCATGCGCTTCAGTGATGACGCCACGGAATCTCGCTGCCTAACTTCTATATCGCGGGAGACGGATCGCTCTGACATCCCTGTACAACTTACGTCAACATAACGGGCTGAGGCGCAGACGATACGAAATAAACTTCTCGGGTTCCGGTCCGAGTATTTGGGTAGGATCAACTTCGAGAATCGCCATATTGACGGCATCGGTCGGCGAACGAACCAGATTATCTTGCCCCTCCTGGTGATCGCAGAGCAACTTGTGGACAGGGTCTTCTGTGACGATCTACTGGAGTTTGCTTGCGGAGTAGACGCTCAGACCCGCCAGGATCGGCGCGACACTGTCGATGCGATGCTGGTCGCTGCGTACGTCAACCTGACTACCGTATCTAGCCAAAACTAATGCGATCGTGCGACCTTCATGGTTTCAGCTCTTTTAGCTTAAGTTGAGCGAGGCGCCCGTAAGGACCGGTGGGATCGAGCTGTATGGCCTTCTCCAACGCGTCCCGGATTTCGCGCTCGCCGCCGCCAGCCTTGATTAGAAGCTCTCCTAGCCTCTCATAATTTTCAGCCTTGTTGGGCTGGAGCTTGACGACCTCTTTCATCGCCGCTAAAGCCTCGCTGTTTCTCCCGGCTCTTTCTGAGAAATAAGACAGGAGCCAAAACGCAAATGGGTTTTTAGACAACAACGCCACGCAGCGCTTAGCGGTGTCGACGCTCTCTTCACGTTTTCCAAGGCTCCAAAGTACCTCGGCCAAGTTATTGCAGTCGTTCACGTCTGGCTTGATCTGGATTGCTTGTTGATAGCTATTCGCGGCCCTTTCTAGGAGAGCCGTCCTCTCCATTCCTGTCTTTGGTTCCGCTGCCTGAGTCAGGACGCTGCCCAATCGAGCGAGCGTGTACTCGGCGGGCCTAATTCGGGCTGTGATTTCGAAATAGTTGACCGCTTCATCAAATTTGCGCAGCTCCGACAAACGGTAGCCCTCGGTCCAAGCCTTATCAAACTCAGACGAATCGGTCGGCCCGACTGTGGGGTCTGACCCGGTTCTCATTTTCAGTGCAGCCCGGAAATTCCAATCGGGATGTACTAGTTGTTCGATAATCCTGTCGATTCTTGTGGCCTGCTTCGCCTGAACAGCCATCCCAACGATAAGGCCCTTCCCGTCAACGAGTGGGCCGCCGGAGTAACCATCAGCGACAGCGCCGTCTCGGAGCGAGACGCTAACTCCGTTCGGCTTGCGGGCGTGCAGCAGGTCACTTTGTTCCCACAAGCGGCCCTCCGAATGCCCTACCGCCCAGAGGGCGTCACGGTCCTTTAATGTTTCTGGTGACCCAAGACGGTCGAACGGCAGTTGCTGCTTGTCCGCCCGTGTACGGGCAAGGTCAGGAACAACGATCACCGCAAGATCCAACGCTTTCGGGTCGTGAGGATTGAGCAACACGGCCTTAAACGTCTCTCCAGGAATCCAGTTGAAAAGGACCTCAATGTCAGTAGCGGCTGCATTGCCCGGGCGCACCACGTGATTGGCAGTCGCGATGTACACACGATCCTGGCGGATGTCAAAAATAATGCCAGAACCGACCCGACTGTCGGAGTCGATCATCACCGTTAGCAATTTAATGTCTTCCGCCCTGTCGGGTGGAAGCTGCTCGTCGGCGAATACCAGCGCGACGGAAAACAAAAACAAGAAAAAGATTTTCATTCGGGTTGTCTCCACCAACGCATTGCCGCGAACGCGACTCCAACAACATAGGCAAAAACCCCCCAGAACTGAGCCAGAGTATTGCGTTCAGCTAGCCATGCAAGCCACGTTGGCATTAGGTTCCACGTGATGTTTCCTTCTTCTGTTGAAAGCTGCCGTACAGTCGAGTCAAACCGGCAGTAGACTGCGGACCCATCCACCCGTAGCCTCCGAATAGTACCAGAGGCGTCACCGAGTTGAAGCAGCTGACCGCTCTGCAACTGTGTGGCCCGATCCTTGAATTCTCGCAGCGAAATCACCCCTGAAGCGATACTCGACTCCTTAGACGGAGATTTAGGATGATCCGAGTAATCGCGGATGTCCCGACTCCATGCAAGCGCCTGCGCCGCGATTGGCGTTGTGAAAGCTACCTCGGGACCATCGAAAACCATCGTCACATGGCCGGGCGTGTCGAGGGCAGGCGTACCTTCGATTTGAACAGGCGCGGAGAAAATCTCCCGTCGTGGCGCAACTCCGCTAACCGCAATAAGAGCATCGCCCGTGATGCTCATTTTAAAGGCAGTCGGTGGCTTGTCCAATCGAATACTCAGTTCGTGGGCAACCCCACTTTGGGAGAGATGGACCTGCGTGTTTGCTCTCAAGACGAGCGAGGAGAACCCTATATGATCTCTCCTTGCCTGGTCTCCAGTGCGCAGATTCGGCTGGGCTTGTCCTGTTGCGTCGAGCGATCTTCGATCCGCAATGTTAGACCGTATACGTCGGTCGTGGAGGCGACCTCTTTGCCATCCTCCGTGATTCGGCTAAGCCCCTCGACTTCGACGGCTCGGAGTCCTTTTATCCGATCAAACAGCGCTATCTCCTTGGACAACGTAAAGTCCACATCACTTGAAGCCGTCTCAATCGATACAATCGCCGATGGTCGGGGAAGAAGGAGCACAGTCCCGGTTAAGAGCAGGATCATCGTGACCAGGCCGATTGCCCATTTGTGTCGCCGGGTCTTCTTAACGACTTCGCCTGACTCCGACGCCAGTTGCTGTAGCACCCTTATTGCACCAGAGACGTACTCAATTCGTGCGCCGATAACGTCGATGGCAGCAGGATCGACTGGTCCTTCGCGTCCAAGTTTATCGATCAGACTCTGTCGAAGCCGCTCTAAATCGCCAACTGACACTACCGCGCCTTTAGCAGGCTGAGTATCGGACGGACCGTCTGCTTGCACTAGCGCCTCAGGGCCTTGCATAGTAGAGAATCACAGGATCGTTCGTTACTGGGGGTCCGTCTGTCTCGTCTGCGGAAAGCGTGATCGAGTAAAAGCCAGGCCCGGTTACGCCTATCGGGGGCAGGAATATAGGCCTGGGGATGTTCGCCGGAAAACTGAACGGTCTGGGAAGCTTCGCTGGATACTTGATATCGCGGACTTTCTGTTTGGTAACTAGCGTCCTCACGGTCCTGAGATCATCGCCTAACAATTCGACCGTGACGTAGACTTCATCAAGCGGCCTCCCGGGCACAATCGTGATCTGAGGAAGCTCTTCAATCGAAGTATTGGCGTGAGACGCGCGTGTTATCTCCAACGGTACGTATACTTCGCGAAGACTCGGGCCAACTTTCAGCGAAGTCCACGCGATCATGGCAAGGTTAGGACGCTGTAACTTCACATCCCGGATGATCTGGAGGGGCAAATCGAAGTGAGATGCCCCAACCGACGGCTGCAAATCCATCTGGTATTGCCGACCGCTTGGCAAAGTCGCAATCGAATAGCCTCTGACATGAAGCGGGGAGCTAGCCGAGTTGGCGGGCGCACGCCACCGGACGCGAAGTGCGTTGTCAGCCTCAGCGTCATAGGTATCAAATGCCGTGATGTAGGATGAAACCGTTAGGGCGGGACCTCCGGATCTCTGTGGGTCGTAGACACCTTCGCACCGGTCTCCGCGCAATTTGTACGGGGCCGGATCGTTCGGGTTAATCAAAAGCAGTGGCTTGGGATCGCAAGGACTCTGCTGCTGGCCATACAGTGAGCAGAAGAATACCAAAGCTACGCCAAGCCTCTCAATCCACGACATAAATCATGAATCTATCACGATTCACGCCTAAAAATGGCGGCGTCGGTGTATGCCGTGCCCGATGTTCTTGGCCGACGTTTTAGAAGGGACCTAGACGTAAAACGTCACGACGTCTCGGAAGATCCTCCTTCTTCTTTTTTCGATGAAACCTGGTGTGGACAGGACGCATCTATAAGTTAGGCCTATGTTATGATACAACGGATGAGCACGATAGCGATTCCTCAGGTGGCGATGAAGTACTTCCAGCTGACCGGGTCTATTGGCGGTAAGAAACGAGCCTCGCTGTATACCAAAGAGCAGATCCGTGAGTGGGGCAAGCTGGGTGGGCGTCCCCGTAAGGATGCCGTTAAGGGTTCCAAGAAAGGCAACGTATGATCTACAAACGCCAACTCCGCTGGCACATGGATGTGACGGTCAATGGCATCCGGTACCGAGAGGCTCTTGAAACAACTGATCGTCGTGTAGCTCTCAACCTTGAAAAGAAGCGCGTCGCGGAAATCCAAGCTGGAAAGCGCGCGTCGAAGACCGGACGGGATTTTGCTCGAAAGGCATTCGCCGATGCCGTCAAGATCTACCTGGAGGAACGTAAACCCCATGTCTCGGCTCGCACTGTCCAGTTCGAGCGAGAGCGATTGAAGCCTCTTGAGGCTTACTTCGGAGAGAAATCCTTGGCCCGAATTAAGTCTGAGGACATCTCTGCTTACCAGCGTGATCGTCTGAAGTTGGTAGCTTCGCGCACCATAAACATGGAGATCGGCGTCCTCCGCAGGATTCTTAAGAAGGCCAAGGTCTGGACGGTCGTCGCAGAGGATGTCCGAATGCTTCCAGAGAGCCAGCGACCTATCGCACGTGTTCTGAATCCCGACCAGAAGCGCCTTCTGTTCCAGACGGCTGCCAGTCGCCCAGAGTGGCTCGTTTCGTACTGCGCCGCAGTGCTTGCCGTTTCTACGACTACCAGAGGGGTAGAACTCAAGAACTTCCGGTGGAAGGATGTGGACTTGTTTGGAAAGGTCGTATCCATTGAGCGCAGCAAGACTGACGCTGGCCACAGGACGATTCCTCTTAACCGGGACGCCCTGGCTGCCTTGGCCCGTTTGGCAGACCGTTCCCAAGCATTGGCCGCCTTTGAGGCTGAGCACTTCGTATTCCCCGCGTGTGAGCACGGCCAGATTGATCCCTTCCACCCGCAGAAGAGTTGGCGGACTGCTTGGCGTGCTCTGGTATAGGAAACGGGCAGACTGGCCGGAAGAGAGGCAGCATCGGCAGTCCTGAAGGCTGGTGGCGGCTTTCGGGAAGCACGAGCAGCATGGAAGAAGGCCACAGCTCCATTCAGCGGCCTCCGTTTTCACGATCTGCGACACCAAGCGATTACTGAGCTTGCTGAGGCGGGCGCATCCGATGCCACGATGATGGCACTGGCTGGGCACATGTCCCGCCGGATGCTGGAGCACTATTCGTACGTCCGCATGGATGCCAAGCGCACGGCGCTCGACAAGCTTGAAAGCGGGCTGATGACCCCCACTAAGGCCGATGATTCGCAGGCGGCAGGAGTACCGGTTCAGTGAAGGCCCGGGAGGGGTCGCGTCACAATCTACGTCACAATCGCGTTCGGCGAGTGGGCGTGTGTGATGCAAGTGATTGAAAGAAGTGGTGGGCTCGACAGAACTCGAATCTGTGACCTCCTGCGTGTCAAGCAGGCGCTCTAACCAACTGAGCTACGAGCCCATTCAATGAGTTACGGTCGCTATCGCTGACTCAGAATCGCCCACTTTGGGGGAAACTTTGCCATCGAAAAACGCGGAACGCGATTCCACGGCCTCGATAGCATCAACTTTTGCGGCGTGCCGGATATGACTGTAGCGTTCCAACATGCCCGGACTCATGTGGCCCATTATAGCTTTCATCGTGGACTCAGGTACACCAGCTTCCGCCATTTTGGTGCAGACGGTGTGTCGCAGGTCATGGAACCGACAGCGCACGTTCGCGGTCTTGCACACGCTCCCCCAGGCGGTCTTGATCGAGGTAACCGGTCGGTCAGGACCTATCGGGCGCCGACGATTCGAGAACGGGAAAACGTACCATTCCGGCCTGATGGAGCCGAGCTTCGACATGTACCAACTCGCATAGGCCGTCACCACGCCCTCGAGCGTCCCACGCAGCGGAATTACCCTGCCCCGCCCCGCGGCCGTCTTCGAGTTGCCTACAGTGATCCGCTTGTTTTCGAAGTCGATCTGACTCCACTTCAGCAGCCGAATTTCGTCCCGACGCATACCCGTGATTAACGCGATTCTGACGATTGGCCCGATCATCCCGGAGTTACTGTGGGACGCAGCGTTAACGATGCGTTGCTCTTCCTCAGGGCTCAGCGCGCGCCCCACGTCCCGGCGCTCTTCCAATCGCTTCAGCGTGGGCCAAAGAATCTGGAACTTCGAACCTAACGCGCGCGACAGGACGGCCAGCTCCATGTTGATCGTCCGATTGCCGGCCCCTTCTGCTCTACGGTCGATCATGTAGGCCGTCATGCGCTCTTCGCTCAGATCGGCATTCACCAAGCCGCCCAGGTGACGTTCAAGCGGTGCAGAACGCTCCAAAACAATTTGTGCACCCTTCTCGCGGTGATTGATCGGGTGCGCCTTCTTATACGCCGCCAGAGCCGTCTGGACGGTCAGGATACGCCGCTGCCGATTGATCTTCGGCTTACCTGTCGCGCGGCTTTCCTGAAGCTCCCGGCGTCGATCCTCTTCGGCCTGCGTTGCGATGGTTTTTCGCGTCGTCTTGGCGGATTGGCGGTATCGCTGCCCGTCGTAGACGAAGTCATACCACCACTGGCTTGCTGATTTCAGCTTGCCAGTCTTCTGATCGCGGTATTTGGGACGGTAGACGGACATACTACTCCTCCACAATTATTTTTGGCTGGTTTCGCTCGTTATCAAACGAGGGCTTTATGCATCCTAGGGGAAATAATCGGGTATTTGTGGGACCAAAACGCAAAGTCACGTAAAACTGGTCGCACTGGTCTACCGTTCCCTTACCTGCGAAATGCGGACGTTGCTCGCTTCCAAGAACGATCACGGCACGGCACGCCTTCTCGCCGATGCGCAATGGCGTGATGAATCGATAAATCGCTGGATACGCTCGATCGAGGATGCCGGAGACTGACCTAATTTGGGCAATAAACTAGTTGACTCACCTGGACGTGATAAACTAAAAGCCTCCACATGTCCAAAGCTCGGGTCTTGGTGGCAGAGGTCTTCTTGGCTCTGCTGCTGAACGTCACGGCTGGTTTACTGAATCGACCGGACGCCATACTTGTTAGCAAATGGGGATGGCTGCTACGCCAGGCGAACTTACTCGGACATCGGGACGATTCCGTCTTTCTGATCGCGCGCGGGCGCGCAAAAGCGTGCCAAAACCTGCCCCCAGTCCGATTTCCCGTTACTTGACAACAGGGGGATCGGACAACCGTCCAGGACCGTTAATGATGCTATGAAAGCGCTGCATCGGGGTTTCGCGTAGACTGCGAGCGAAACCCCTAGCACGAGGAGGTGCTGCAGCAATATGGAACAGTTTATCGGATGTGACGCACACAAGAAGTTTTCCGTCTTCGTCGCCGTGAACGAAAAAGGCCAGGCCGGCGAGGCGCTACGGGTAGCGCACGATCGGCAGATTTACCGCGA
>JAIQFI010000048.1 GCA_020073345.1 Terriglobia bacterium | reverse complement strand
ATCTTGCAAAAGAAAAATAAGGATGGACCACAGCAGCCTGCCATTTCCTCCTCAACGAGGGTCTGGCATCGCCGCCACCCGTCCAGGCTTCCCTTTCGGCTCGCTACACCTCGGCCTGGACTGGCCCCGGCCGCGATGCCGGAGATGGTCCTTATAGAAGGAAATGGCAGGTATTGAAATGAGCTCTTGACACCGACCGGCTTTCTCATGGAAGGACTTGGCCGATTATTTGGGCTAAATTCGGACATCACCTTATGCCATGGCCGCCGGAACGCAATTAGGTACTACGCTATCGTTGGGCCGCGGGGGGCGGACCCGTGCATGATGTGACTTAAATTATGTTTATGATGATGGCTATGCGTCATTACGTACGAATCGCGACTTTCCTGGCGGGCGCCTCATTGTGGGTTCAGGCTCAGTGGTTGAATAACCCGGACCCCAAGGCGCCTCGGACAGCCGACGGCAGAGTGAACATGACCGGACCTGTGCCCCGCGTCGGCGGCAAGCCGGACCTTTCCGGCGTCTGGCAGATCGAGGCTGGACCTCGTGGACCGGGCCTCTACGGACTCGGTGAGTCGACGAACTCGCCGTTTTTCGGAAACATACTGGCGGGCTTCAAACCTGACGAGCAGCCGATGACTCCTGCGGGCGCCGAAATGTTCAGAAAGAACCGGCAGGGAACCGGAACGAAGAATCCGCAGTCCTATTGTCTGCCGGACGGCGTGCCCCACGGCATCTTGCTGCCAGAACCTTTCAAGATCGTCCAGATGCCCGTAGAAACCATGTTCCTCTATGAGGTGGAAACTATCTACCGGCAGATTTACACAGATGGCCGCAAGCTGCCAAATCCGGACGATGTGCGGCCCACGTGGTACGGCTACTCGGTGGGCAGCTGGGACGGCGACACCTTCGTCGTCGACACCCTGGGCTTCAACGACCTGGGATGGCTCGACGCCGGGGGCCACGGCCACAGTGAGGACCTGCGGGTCCAGGAGCGTTTCACGCGCCGCGACTTCGGCCACATCGACGTGGCGGTGACGATCACCGACCCGAAGACGTTCACCAAATCCTTCACGATCAATTTCGTGGAAAAGTTGCTGCCGGATACCGATGTGTTCGAGCACATCTGCCTCGAAGACGAAAAGGACGTGGCGCATACACCGAAGTAACACACGAGCCTTGGCAAAAGAAGAGCGTGCCAAGGTTCCGGGAAAGGGTGCAGCGGCACCGGATCGCCCGCAGTGAGTGGAATGGTGGCCGACGTTCCTCCGCGATCCCGAGCGCATGGCCCGTTTTCCAGCGCGAGGGGGCAGGCTCAATTGCGATGTGGTCTTCTTACTTCACCTGGACTTTGACTTGAGCATTGGTCCAGCAGCACACGAAGCCGCGACCTCCTTCGCCCGACCAATCGTTAGCTATGACGTGGAGGACGTAATCACCAGGTTCGCTGAAGGTTGCGGTCGTGACGGACTTGCCGTGGAAAACCGTATTCGGGGGCGCGGAGAATTGCGCTTCCTGAATCCCGGGGCGTTGGCTCGAGAAGGTCACCTGGCCGGGTCCGCGAAACTTATTCCACAAAAGCGTTACGGGTGGCGTCCGAGGCTTAGTTGCACCGGGCGCGACGCTGGCATCATCAGCCACCCACAGCGGGAGTTCCAGGGGCTTCCCGACAGTGGCGGAAAGGGATGAGCTCTGGCCCTGCGGTCCCTGGACGAACGTTCCGGTATCGGAAAACGCGAGATAGGGGGGCGTGTTGTTGCTCGTGTCCTTCAACGGCTCGATCACCCACAGGGGATCAAGGCTTGCCGGGATGGAAGTGGTTTCGCCATTGGCGGTGAGGGTCCAGGTGAGCTTGTTGGAGCCGAAGTCCTTGGGTACCGTGACCGTGAAAACACCCCACGCGCGGCGGGGCTGAAAGTGGGTGGGCTGGCCGCGATCAGCCGGGCCGGGCTCAAACTTATTTTCGGGTCCGATAGGGACGTCAACCTGTTCCGTGTAGTTCCGGTTAAAATAGCCGAACATCAGGCTATACGTTCCGTCGGGATTCTGGAACCAACCTTCGTAGGAAGGGGTTACGCTCTGTCCGGAATCGTGTTTCGGACCGACCGGAACAACCTTCTGGGCATATGCTACAGCCCCTACACCCGCCAGTGCGGCCAGGACGAAACGTATAACGGTATTTGTCTTCATTGGAATCAATCGGCTGACGGAATTTCAGATGTTCCGCCAGCCCCCATGCAGGTGAGGAAGTTAGCGAGCCACGCGGTTGGTTGCCGGCTTATTCTTAGCGGCCCACGCTGAGTACTCTTCGTCGCTCATGTAGGTGAGGTTGACCCACATGTGCGCCATCTCTTCGACGGTGCGATCGCCCCAGCCGACCCACTGATTGGGATCCGGGTTGCTCTTGTTGTTGACGGTGTTGTCAAACCACGCGGTGATGTGGATGACCGTACCTTTTGGCAACACGGGAGCGGAGTCGTCGGCGAAGATGTAGTTGGTCATCCAGTTGAAGTTGAAGTGATCCACCGAGCCGATCATCCTGCGGGAGCCATCGGGGAGGATCGCTTCCATGCTCATGGACTTGCCACGCAGGTGCATGTGAGGCTGGAAATTCTCGATGCGGGCCGCCTGCCGCAGCACGGTGAAGCCTTCAGTCTGGGCGAGCGAGTTTGGTGGAATATCCAAAGAGCTCTGGCCGAAGGAACCCTCGACGCCCTCGAATGCCGTGAGAGTCGTGCGGTGCTCGGGCTCCTGGCCTTTGGGATAGAAATAGACGGCCAACTCGACGTGGTCAGTGATCTGCTCACCCACCGAATGGAGGTGCAGTTCCCACCAGATGCGGGAACCGGGCAGCATCAGCTTGCCGCTGTTGGCGCGGTAGATGTCGTAGTTCTTGTTGACGGCCCATTCCATGAGAATGCCCCCGGTTGCGGCGCTAGGATTATCGGCCTCTTCCTGTTGGAGGTGGGCGATCGCGTGGTGCGTGACCCGGCGGCCGGCAGCGGTCATCGGGCGAATCTCGACGGCACGGACCCAGCGCGGCTCGGTCAGATTCGTCGCGGTAAGCGGTTTCAACCACTGGTCCTGCCCTTTGGCGGCCACGGTGAAGGTTTCGGACTTCAGGACCAGATCGGGCTGCCCGAACTGCTTTGCGAGTTGCCAGCCTTCCTCGTCCGGCCACTGCTTTGCCGGCGGCATATCCTTTGGATCGCCCAGCGGGGCGCCGGCGTCGACCCAGCGTGTAATCGTCGAGATCTGGGAGGAAGAAAGGGAAATATCATTGGCGAACTTCTGGACGCCAACCGTCGGATCCAGGTGCCAGGGCGGCATCTGGCGCGTGGCCACGCGCTGCCGGATAGACTTGGCCCACGGGCGCACCTCCTCGTAGGTGACCAGCGACATGGGCGCCATGGCGCCCTGCCGGTGGCAGTTCTGGCATTTCTCCTGGAAAATCGGAGCCACGTCCTTTGCGTACGTGGGCGGCGTGGTCGTTAGCTCCGCCGCGGCTCCAACGCAGGGGAGCACTGCGACAAAAGCCAACAGTGGCAGCCACCGAGATGTAATCTCAACTTTTTTGGGGGTCAAGGCACCGGTTCGTGCGGGCATGTTGTAGCCTCCTCCGGGAGTAATCGCTATTTACTTATTATACTTTTTGCGCCCCGGTGAGGGCCCTGTAAGCCTGGAATTGGCACCCCGTCTTCGGGTCGGTCAATTCTCAAGAAGCTCCAGGCAGCGGCCCAATAGTGGCTGTGGATCGTGTGGGGAAGCGAATTATGGCCTCCCGGTCACCGCACAACCCAGTTGAGGCCGCTCAGCTCCTGTATCGTCGGCTACTCGGAAGTTGACTTTTTTCAAAACAAACTTTCGTGTGCGATCGTCGCCAAACCGGCAACTAGCCCGAAATGGCGTTATGGAACTAACCCCGATAAGCGCGTTTATCGTTCCTAATCCTTCCCCGAGGGCGGCTCGGAGAGTACACTATGGTGTTCAAGTGAAGTCGCCGGGACGAGAACAAGGAATATGGCGCGGCCAGAAAAAGATCGTTTAGCCGCTGAGGCCATGGAACGCTGGGTAGATTTTCAGGACGCCCTATCCTCAGACAAGCGGAAGTATCCGATCCAGCAATTCAAAGCGTTTTGGGCGGTGACGAAGCGCTATGCCGAGCTGACAAGGTCTGATGCCTTAATTCACAGGAGTCTCGCTGGCGCGGTTAACGGGCTTGTCGATTTCCTTGAAGTAGAGCGCAAGCGCGTTCCAGGCCCGGTTCTTCGGGAAGCAGAGCGTCTGGAGTGCATCCTCTTTAGCGGTTATGACCCGCACTTCGAGGGAGACGAACCCCCAGGGCTGTGAAGCGAGCCCTCCAGGGAGTCACGTGAAGTGCGGCTCACCAACTTCTACAAATCGGACTGTCGGACGGTGATTGAAAACCCGATAGCGTCCGGATACGCCGTCATCCAGGCAGAACCAGACAGATCGCTCTACACTGCGCGACTACTGGTGAACCTTCCGGTTCTTCTCAAGATTCCTCGCTACGCATAACGAACAAGGGCACCGCTGGCCGTGGGTCTCGTCTCTTGGATGCTATCCTGCAATTTGACCCAGACCATTGTTCGCTAACCGGCGCTCAAGACGCGCCGGCCCCGAAGACGTCTTCGACACCCCTACCTTACGTGTCTTTGTGGAGCGAACAAGCAATGAACTACTCTTCCGATTACTTAGTACGCGCACGCGTGTGCGAAGCAGCCCAGGAACACTATTGCCTGCGATTTGAAGACGGCGCTGAATGCGACGCGGTGCCTGCGGGCGTCCTGCGTTGGAGCGCGGAACTGCCGGCGGTGGGGGACTGGGTACTCGCCCGTCGCGCCGATGCCACTCTGGCGCTTATCGAGAACGTGGAGCCGCGCACCACTTGCATTTCGCGTCAACGCCCGGGCGGCGGTGGGGAGCAGGTTTTGGCGGCGAATGTCGACCTGATTGCCATCGTGATGGGACTCGACGGTGACTACAACCTTCGGCGTCTCGAACGCTACCTCGTACTGGCCGCCGCAAGTGGCGCGGAGGCGATGGTGGCGTTGAACAAGATGGACGTGTGCGCGGAATGGTCGGCGCGCCTTGCCAACGCCTTGCTTGGCGAGTCTCGCCAAGCTACCCAGCCCGTGCGGGAGTCCGACTCGCGCGGCCGCCACACGACGACACGCCGCATGCTCATCGAACTGCCGGACGGTGGCGCGCTGATCGACACACCTGGCCTGCGAGAACTGGCCCTTTGGGCGGGACAGGACTCGGTCGACGATGTGTTTGCCGACATCGCCGCACTCGCGCGCCAGTGCCGGTTTCACGATTGCGCGCACGAGGGCGAGCCGGGCTGTGCAGTGTCCGCGGCGCTCAAAACCGGAGAACTCGAACCGGCGCGCTGGGCCAGCTACCAGAAGTTGCTGGCCGAAGCCCGCTACCATGAGCGCTCCGTGGATCAGCGTGCGACTGCTGAAACGAAGCGCAAGTGGAAAGCGATCCATAAGGCCATGCGGCATCATCCCAAGTACAACCGGTGAGTCACGCAGACATCTCAGAAACGCCGAGAGAGGACGATCAACGGCGAAGGGTAGACAATCCGTTCAACTACCGGTCTGTCGACCACTCGTCACTACTTTTTCGTAGGTCGCCGGCCCGGATAACTACCGGATACGCCGTGATCCAGGCGCTAACTGCTTCCTGATCAGCTAAACTTAACGGATTCAAGAGCATGCCGCTTTCTTTAGGCGACAAACTCGGTCCTTACGAAATCCTCGTCCCACGCCTCCGGACCGCACGTTTGATCCTCAGTGGTGAACTCCGACGTCCAGCAAACTATTGAATGCGGCCAAGCCGGTCAGGGCGATTCGCGGCGTGCACGCGATAGTCCGCGTGAACTAGCGGTCTTTTCGCTGAACCCGACGTGGGACTCCGGGGTCCCGCTGTCAAGGACCGTAGAGGTTCGTTTTGGCTCCCCGGTCTGTACGATTTGCGAACCATCAGGTGCGAGTCGCCATAACGTCACGCTCAGAACAGGAACTTGAGCGCGAATTGGATGACGCGCGGGTTGACGCTTGTATTCACAATTTGCCCGAAATTCGGTGCGGATACGTTGGGCAGGGCCGGCTGATAGGGAATGCTGTTCGGGTTCGGGTTGTCAAATTGCGGGTGATTAAAGATGTTGAAGAACTCTGCCCGGAATTGCAGCGAACGGCTCTCCCCCAGCTTCGTATTCTTGAGAACGGAGAAGTCCCAGTTAAACTGGCCCGGGCCCTGGATGATCCCCATCCCGGAATTCCCGAATCCCGTACCGTCCCCGATGACGGGCGCGGGACAGAATGCGGCGGGGTTGAGGTAGCCGGGCCCCCCACTGCTACCGCCCAGCCGCTGTTTGATGTCCCCGGGCGTTGCAATATCCGCGTAGGTCTTCCCCGGGCACATTTGGGCGCGGGCGATTCCTGAGTCGGTATATCCTGTCGACGTGCCGTAGATCGTGCCCGCGTTGGAATCGATGATGGTAAGCGCCTGGCCGTCCTGAATCGTTGTGACTCCCGAGACACTCCATCCGCTGGTCAACCTTCCCAGCGCGCCCCGCCGGTCGCCGAAGGGCAGCTCGTAGTTGTAGTTCACGATGAACCGGTGCGGCCGGTTGAAGTAGGAGGGGCCATATTGCTGGGCCAGGTCGCTGGCGTTATTGTAGTTCGCTGAGTTTTCAGAGGAATTCGTGAGGGACTTGCTCCAGGTGTAAGCAGCCTGCATGGTAAGGCCGTGCGTGAACTGCTTGCGCAACGTCACTTGCAAGCTGTTGTAGTTGGAAATCAGGTCATACCCCGTCCCGAGGAGACCGGTCGGCGAGAAGCCCAGGTAGGGAACGCGGAGATTGATGTTCGCGAGACTGTTGGTGGTGACGCCGTGGATGGGATTCGCTGGGCTTGCGAGCTGGGCCGTGTTGTAATTGTGCGAGAAGTCCTCCAGGTTGATTCCGCTAGAGCCTACATAGCCGGTTTCCAGAGTCCAGCTGGGTATGAACTGGTATTGGACGTTGAGGTTGTACTGTCGCACCAGCGGCGTGTGCTGCACCTCATTGACGAACGGAACATTGAGCGCCGAGGTCTGCCCCGTCGCCAGGTTGGCCCACCGTGGCTGCAAGGCCAAAGAGGTGTGCGGGAAGGGATCCGCCAGTGTCTGCGAATTGGGGAAACCGTAGGTCACGTTGGCTGCATAGGGAGGGTTGTTCCCGTAGGCGCTAGACATCGCGATCGTGCTTACCCGGTCGTAGAACAGGCCCGCTCCGGCGCGAATCACCAGTTTTCCGAGGTTGCCCGGCTGCCAGGCCACGCCGATACGCGGCGCGAAGTTGCTCAGCGGCGGGTGCCCGTTTAGACCGGTGTTGTTGCTGTTTACCAAAACCCCGTCGGGTGGCGTCCCGTAGTGCTCGGTGAAATTCTTCGGCACCACGTAACCCACAAAACCCGCCCCACCGGTTGTAGGCCCAGTCGGCAGTGTAGTAACGGACCGCAAACGGCTCAGCCATACATTGGTCAGATTCGCGTATTTGTCGCTTAACGTCCCGTCGTACTCCCAACGAGTGCCCAGGTTCAGGGTCAAATGGGAATTCACCTTCCAGTCGTCCTGTACAAAGGTACTCATGTCGGTCATGCGGTATCCGTGAATGGGACCACCGGGACCGGAGCGCGTGCTCAGAATCGAGCCCAGGATGTTGCCCTGCTGCCCCACCAACAGGTCATTGAACGATCCGATAAGCAGGATACCGTTCTGGATCCCGGGCCACACCAAGTTGTAGCCCCATTTCTCGAATTCGAAACCGGTCCGGATCGTATGGTTGCCGTGCGACCAGGAAATCTGGTCGGCGTATTGGTACAGATGGGTCGGGCTGTTCAGAGGATCCAGGTTCCCGAACGCCGTGTAGCCGCCTATGATGAAGATTATTTGCGGCGGATGGGCTGAAGTGGCGCTGATAGGCGTCTGGCCAATGGCCGCCGAAGTCTCGGCGCCCTGCGGCATCTTGTCGAGATTGATGGCTTCGGTATAGGAATACGAGGCCCGGGCTTCGTTCACAAGGTTATTCGTGATAATCGAAGTAAGCTTCAGCACCGAGTAAGTATTCGAATAGTAAAGAGACTTGGGCGTGCCGGGCAACTGGCCGGCCAATGGCGAGTATTGCGGGTTGCGGCTGTAAAAGTAACGGCCCGAAAGCGTGTTCTTGGGGTTCACCTGGTAATCCCCGTTGAGCACAACCTGGTCCTCGCGGTGAGACGCGGGAATGCTCCACGCGCGCTGACCGTAGCTGTTCGTCCCCGAACCTGGGAAGTAGTAGGTTCCATCCGGGTTCTTGGCCTGGAGCATCTTCAACGCAACCGGGCTAACGTTGGAGCCGTCGCAGGCAAGCTGCGGGCTCAGAAATGCCGGCAGCAGTGTCGTGTACTGGCAGTTCGCCGCCGCAAGCGAAGCAGCAAACCCCGGGGCGCTGCGGTCCCCGGCCGGAATGGGAGGGAGGTAAGCGCTGGTTAGCCCTTCCGCGGCGACTCCGTTACGTTGCCGCGTCCCTTGATAGCTGCCAAAGAAGAACACATTGTCCTTTAAGACCGGACCGCCAATCGCACCTCCGAACTGATTCTGATTCAGGACTTGCTTCGTCGTTTTGCTCTCCGGGTTGTCGCGATTGTAGAAGAAATCATTCGCGTTCAACTGCGCATTGCGGAAGAATTCGAAAGCCGATCCGTGGAACGCATTGGTGCCGGATTTGGTCACCACATTCACGTTGGCTCCCGGACTGCGACCGTAGCTTGCGTCGTAGGTGGACGTCTGGACTTTGAACTCCTGGATCGCGTCCGGATTGGGAATTGCGAGCCCGGTGAGAATGCCGTACAGGTCTTGGGCCGTTGCCCTGTTGTTCATAGCGCCCACGGCGACGCCGTCCATCTGGAAATTGTTCTTCCCCGGATCGATGCCGTTTACGCTCAAGTCCAGCGTGCCTTTGCCAAAGGCCGTGGCGTTGCCCACACCTCCAGATGTGCCGGCCGAAAGACCCAGGATTTGCGTGTAGTTCCGCGTGGACAGCGGAAGGGCGGTCACGATGCGCGTGCCTACCACCGTCCCCAGCGTGGAACTCGAGGTCTGCAATACCTCGGTTTGAGCTTCGACCGTCACTTGCTCAGTCTGCGAGCCGATTTCCAGCCTCTGGTCCAAGACTGGAGTCTCCGTAACATTGATGGTGACCGAGGTTACTTCTGCCGTCTTGAAGCCCGTGGCGCCGAATCTTACCCGGTATCGGCCGGGAGGCAGCAATGAGAACTTGTAGTTGCCATCCGCACTCGTGGTCGCGGTTCTCGTCTGGTTGGTATCCAGGTTGGTCAGCGTGACGGCCGCATTCGGGACAGAAGCGCCGGAGGGGTCCGTCAGTGTCCCGGTCAACGCTCCCGTGCCGGCGGATTGTGCGAAAATCGGCGCGGATAGCGTTAATAACGAAACCAGTATCAAACTGCGCTGGCAGCGTGGCAGTGTACTAGATGTCATATTTTCCGCCTTTCATCCTCGTCAGCTCACCGGAGGGAACCCGTTACGGTCCCGGGTGGACGGCAGAATTCGGCAAGCCTCTGCCAACGAAGTATATGACCGGATCCGATGGGTGTCAATCCATTCCGTGGAATCGGAAATATCAGCGCTTTTGATAGCCGCCAGTCATCCTGGTGGGGGTGCTTGTCTTCATAGTCGAGGGTGATCCTCGCGGACATTGAGGCATCAATACGATCCGCAACGGGCGTAGGTCGAGAGGACTTCGTCGTCCGTTTGTCGAATTTACAAATCTCCTGAAGGAAATCCGCATACCCACGAGTCAGGGAGAAACACTCGCTATCGCCTCCGGTGCTGAAGACGCTCCGCCGCTGCTGCTGTTCCACGGCGGCGCGGGGAACACCGCCATGTGAATGGCCGAAAGGCGCACATTCGCCCGTGAACCCAGCCTGAGCGCACCTTCCCGTCCGCCGTTTTCTTCGGACGCTTACAGCCTATGGCTCGATGACGTCCTAACGCGGCCTCTCTCCGGCGGCTCGACATGCCAGTACTGGCGGTTGTGGTGCACGGGACGTGCTTCTCGATTCCACCGAAACCAAGAGCCGCCTGGAGCGCCAAGCGCCCAAAACTGAGGTCGTCTTCTTGCCCGAAGCTGGACACTTCATTTCCGGTCAAGGCAGTAGAGTCTTAAGCCCGAGTCCTCATGCTGGTCTTTTAAGTCGCTAACGGCTCGTCATTTGGATAGTGGATGTATGGTCGGCCATCCGTCCATAAACAATTCTGATGGCATGGTGATGTGGAACTTATGGACAACGACCCTTGTCCGATTAGAGCTGAACGGCCAGGAAGTTGGATCGGATTAAGAACGAGAAATCGGATCGGAGCCGGTAATTCGGGCAAAAGGTCACTTGGCCGTGTCACGCGCTTCGGCTGGAAATGAATCCAGCCAGTTGTCCCCAAACTCCGAATGTGTGGAAAGCCGGCGTCAGCTCAGAATCTTTCGCAATGCCTATCGGTGCCGCTGTGGCCTGAGCGAGCGCCTAGGGTGCGCCGCCCCCCGCGTCGCGCAAGGGCAAGGCTGCGCCGCCGACCGGGTTTCCCCAGGCTTCCGCGCCTGAAAACACATCGGCTTGTGCAGCCCGGGTGATCCCCCTCCCGGATCGCGCGCCCTTGCGCTCTGCTACCCCCGATCTCGGCGATGGCCAGGGTTGCATTGCATTGCAACCCATTTCCAAAGAAGAACACGAATGAGTACCTTCGACAGCAAAGACGTTTACACCCGCGTTACCGAGCGCATTATTTCCGACCTTGAGCGAGGCATCCGCACATGGCTGAAGCCGTGGAGCGCGGAGCACGCAGCCGGACGCATCACGCGACCCCTCCGTCACAACAGCACGCCGTACCGGGGAATGAATATTCTCCTGCTGTGGGGCGACGCGATGGCCAGGGGATACGCGGCCCCCATCTGGATGACCTACAACCAGGCGCAGGAACTGAAAGGCCAGGTGCGCAAGGGCGAGCACGGTTCACTTGTGGTTTACGCCAACAGCATCACCAAGACCGAGACGAACGAGCAAGGCGAGGACACCGAGCGCGAGCTCCCGTTTATGAAGGGATACACGGTCTTCAACGTGGAGCAGGTAGAAGGCTTGCCCGCACACTACTACGCGCAGCCGGAGAATCCCTTGCCGCTGTCCGAGCGCATCGAGAACGCCGACCGTTTCATGACTAACACCGCCGCCACGATCCACCATGGCGGAAGTAGCGCCTTTTATGCGCCTTCGCGGGACACCATCCAGCTACCACCCTTCGAGGCTTTCAAAGACAAGGAGAGCTATTACTCTACCGCCCTACACGAGCTGACCCACTGGACGAAGCACGAACGCCGCCTTGATCGCGACTTTGGCCGGCAGAAATTCGGAGACACCGGATATGCCCGCGAGGAACTTGTTGCGGAACTGGGAGCCGCTTTCCTGTGCGCCGACCTCGGCATCACGCCGGAGATCAGGGAAGACCACGCTGCCTATCTCGTGCACTGGCTCGACGTACTCAAGGAAGACAAGCGCGCGATCTTCGACGCGGCCGCACACGCGCAGCGCGCAGCCGACTTTCTAAACAGTCTGCAGCCGCAGCAGCAAGAGAGCGCCGCGGCCTGATACGCCGCGCCCGGAAACGGGGCTTCGACCCTGCAATAATCATAACCGCCTGAATGTGGCGCGGAACGATGATGTTCCGCTATCCAGGACTGACCACCAACCGTCACTTGGCCGCGCGGCCCGCACAAGTGACGTAGCATTTCCAGGATAGATCGCGGGCCTCTTCCTCTTTGTCGGGGTGCCGTGTGATTCCGCCCGTAGTGACGCGCCGGCTTTCCAGATGGAGGAAAACATTACACAATAGTTCACCAGACCACGCCAGACTGAGCACCTCCACGGTGAGGCGTTAGGCAATGGCTCGTCGGTGCGCTCCTCTTTTGGATTTGGGTTTCGATACGAGGCTCTCCTCCGAGAAGCCCCGCACCGACTCGCGAACAACGACTGGATTTGCTCGGTCCGCAAGATCCGAAGCGAAGATGTGAAACTGCCCATCATCCGCCCTTACAAGCAAGAAGCGATCATCTCCTTCGACTGGACCGACAACTTCGATGAGCGTTCCTGCCGGAATGGTGACAGCGGCTTGGTGGTTGTTCTTGAAGGCGAGTACCATCATCGGAAGAGTCAGGAGATATTGCATGGACGCCCTCCGTTCTGCGATAACGGCTCCACGCGCTTATTCTTGATTTCGGTTCCGCCCGCAGTCAGGTCAATCGCAAACATCACAAGCGGCCTGCGTTCCCAAAGCACGTCTACCATCCGGTCTCCTTCACCGTTTGGCCCGGCAACGACCCTAATGATCGCCCCAGCCGGAATGGTGATCCGTGGTCAATCTTGCGTTTTGTGATCTTGAAGGGCAAAGCAGCTCTGCGATAAAGGCGCCAGATAAAGTGGAGACGACGCTCCAAAAACCATAGGATGTCCATGATTCCCCAAAATACTACCACTGTGCCGCCCGTTTCCCTTGCCGTGCGGACTCAAAGGAGTTCGTCTACAAGTTCCTCGATCCGGCTCCGAATGTCGTCATCGTCAAGTGTAGGATCGGCCAGACACTCTTCGACCAGGGCGCCGCGGATCGTTGCGTTGAGGCGCCGCGCGTCCTCTAGACGTTCGTAAACGCCGCGGTAACTATCCTCGTAGGCGTAAGCCTCTTTGAGGTAATCGTCGACGTAGCCCATCTGGGAGTGGACACGTCGTTCCGTAGCCTGGCGCCTTCGATGTTCTTCAGCCGTGGCTACCTCGGCCCGCTCGCGGTCGGTAATGCGTGCGAGAAGCGGGGCTAGCGCCTCATCCCGTGCTCGTTCCATCTGTGCTCGCGAAGAGCCGATGGGGACCTTTGCCAAAGCTGTTCGTACAAGTTCTTTGGCTTCGTCATCTTCGCGAGAGCTGGCACCGCGCACAATAGTCCAGGCCACCACCTGTTCGCTCAGTTGCGCGTGCTCGAAGGCTTTCAGAATTGGGGCGACCGCGTGTTTAGCTGCGGCCTCCAGAGAGTCGTAATCGTCATCTGGGCGCGCCTGATCCACAGCGTGTGCAGCGATGCGAATTGCTGCTTGTTTCTGGTCAGCGAAATCGCGGTTGTGCCGGAGTTGAAACGGAAGACAGTTGATCGCAGTATCAATGGCCTGTCTTCGTTGGGCCTGGCGTCTCCACGGAATGAGGGCTCTTTCCACTGCGGCCTCAATAACCCGTCGAACCGCAAATTCGGGCTGGTCGATCTGAAGCGCGGTGAGTGCGTTGGCCACCTGCCCGTGAACATCCAACTCCAGATCCCTCGGAGCATCATCTGGTACGCACCTGAGAGCATATGCAATCCACGCGTTTTCCCACTCTCGCCGCTGCTGCCTCTGCTGTTCTTTCCTTGCGGTCTCCCGGTCCGCGGCCTGTTGGGCGACTTCCCGCGCGTCCCGTTCTCGGAAGAAATCCTCCTCTTCTTCGAGTTCGCGCTCCAGCCGACGCTTCCTTAGCCGGTTCTCCGTGATCGCCACGTCCTCCGCCGCATCGATCACGCCGTCGGACGGTTCGGCGTACAGACCGTCTGGTACCCGCGTCTGCCGTTGTTCCGGGGGGCGTGTGGGCGGCTCGTCCTCTTCGCTAAGTCTTTGTGGGATTGGTGGCACGCCTTCTTGTTGGAGTCGCGAGATTTCAGAAATCGGGATTTTCCACTGATTGCCGGAGGTGAGTTCCGCCTCGACGGCACCAGCCTGGCAGAGTCGCCGCAAATGGTACGAGGAGATGCCTAGTTGCTTAGAAGCCTGTCCAATCCGATAGAACCCTTCCAGCATGCGTAATTCCTGTCCTTGGATGAGTGTTTGACGACTATTCGACGAACCGCACGGTTGGTACACAGAGCTTGCGCGAACCGTTAACGAACCGTTAACGTTTCCGGCACGGCTCGGAAAGCTCCGCTTGGCGCGGCAGCAATGCCGCGCCAAGCGTAAGTGGGTAGCGGTTTGAGTCAGTCGTCGTCCTCCCCATCGTCGTCGAGGTCCTCGTCCTCATCAGAGCCGACGATCTCCTCGATCGAATCAAGCTTGTCGTTGAGCACGCTGTTCTCCTCTTCGAGCTCCGCCACGCGGTCTTCCAGTTCGGCCCGAGTTGCTTTCGTTGCCATAGGTGTTCTCCTTGTTTCACGATTCGTGACGGCGGGATTCTCGATCTGGACTCGCTTGTGCTCGGCGTACTCTTCGGGTGACATGGACTCGATTTCGTCCGCCCGGTCCGTATCGCCCACGACATCTTGCAGGAAGCGCACAGCCTTGGCCTGCATCGCCACGACCTGATCCAGAGTCTTCGTCTTCACGTCACGAGTATGCCCCGTCATCGCAGCGCCGGAGGCCGCACGAATGGTCTTAGGGAATACGTGGTGTGGATGCGGGCAATGTCAAACACCGATCCGTACCTAAAAGGGAGCACAACCGCTTGGCCACTTTCATATGCAGCCGTCCGACCGCGATCTGTGCCAAATCATTTGAAATGCACTATCCAGGCAAGCACTCCTGGCATTCGCCAGCCGGGTGAAATATACTCGGATCGAACACCAGTTGTTTGATCGTTCCGATCAGGTTTCAAAGGAGTCGCTCCACCGATTGATGTCGAAGTTAGCCAACGCAGTCAACCTTGTGCTGTTAGGTTCCACCCTAACGGTAAGCATTCCGCCATTATTCGGCGCCGATTTTGAGAATGGAAAACGAGCTCTTGAGATTTCCGACTATGTCGCCGCGATGCGCGAGTTGCGTCCGCTGGCGGAACAGGGACTTGCGCAAGCACAGTTAGAAGTCGGGTTCCTCTTCTGGTCCGGTCAGGGCGTCCCAAAGGACGAAGACGAGGCCACGAAGTGGTTTGTACGCGCAGCGGCGGCCCTTCCAGAGTGGCGTCAGCGCGCTGAAAAGGGTGATCCACAAGCCCAACTGCGCGTGGGCATCATGCTGTGGGTCGGGAAAGGAGTTTCCAAAGACCTCGCAGCTGCACGGCTACTCATCACCAGCGCAGCCGAACAGGGAAATCCAGAAGCGCAAGTGAACCTAGCCGTCTCCTTCCTCCAAGGCGAGCTAAATGAGAAAGACGGAAAGGCGGCGGCGCGGTGGTGTCAACTGGCCGCAAATCAAGGCTTCGCCGCAGGGGAAGATTGCCTCGGAGAGCTGTACCTGGAGGGACGAGGGCTGAACCAGAACTTTAGCCAGGCAGAACTCTGGCTACGCCGAGCAACGCAGCACGGTTCCTTGAGTGCATATACTGGTTTGGCACTGATGTATCACGATGGTCGCATCGGGCCTCCTAACAACTCGGAGGCGGCGAGGCTTTACCGGATTGCAGCCGAAAAGAGTTTTGCTCCCGCGATGGTCGCTTTGGGTCAAGCGTACGAACAAGGCGAAGGAGTGAGCCGGAGCGACACGGAAGCAGCACGCTGGTACCTACGGGCGGCTCAACAGGGAGATCCTGAGGGACAAGTCTGGCTTGGCTACCGATACTACTACGGGAGAGGCGTACAGCAGAGCTACACCGAAGCTTTGAACTGGTTTCGGAAAGCTGCTGAGGCTGGTGCACCGGAAGGCTACTTTGCGATGGGCTACGTTTCTCGCTCCGGCCGGGGTGTGAAACAGGATTATGACGAGGCCGTGCGGTGGTGGAAGAAGGCGGCAGAAGCGAACTACGTCTTCGCGTTCTATGAACTCGGCACGATGTATGAACTTGGCTGGGGCGTGCCCCAGGATGTTCAGACGGCGGTGAGCTATTTGTCGCGCGCGGCTTCGGAGGGGGTTGCCGAAGCTCAGGTCCGTTTAGGCCAGATATACCGCAATGGCAAAGGAGCTACACAAGACTACCCGAAAGCCCGAGAACTGTTTTTGAAAGCGGCTCAGCAAGGTAACTTGCGTGCAGAAAACGCATTGGGATTCATGCTGGCGAACGGCGAAGGCGGGGAGCAGAACCCGGGTGAGGCTGCTAAGTGGTTTCTGCAAGCCGCTGACCGCGGCTACGCTGCAAGTCAATATAACCTTGGATTCTTATATTTGGACGGAAAGCTGGCGCGCAACCCGAGCACCGCAGCCCTTTGGATTCGCCGATCTGCGGAACAAGGCCACCGCGCTGCGGAGTCTCTGCTTGGCAGGCTTTACCGCGACGGGACAGGAGTCCCTAAAGACTACGTGCAGGCATATATGTGGCTGAACTTAGCAGCGGCGTCTGGCGATCCGGCTGCCGCCAAACTCCGAGACGACCTTGAGAAGTTGATGACGCCGGAACGAATAGGAGAAGCTCAGGCTCTCGCAAACAAATGGAAGCCCCAGCCCGCTTCGGTCGAGTCCGCACAAAGCGAAACGCAGTCTGTCCCGGAGCTAGATTCAATGGGAACCGGCTTTTTGGTCACGAAAGAGGGCTATGTAATAACGAATTTCCACGTTATCGATGGCTGCTCAGCTTTGTTTACGGAACGCTCTGGAAAACAGCAAGCGTTTTCCTTCATTGGCGGAGATCCGAGCAGCGATCTTGCATTACTCAAGCTCGCTGATTCCGGTGGGACCTTCGCGACGTTTCGAGGCGGTCGTGGACCAGGATTGGGAGAAGCGATTCTTGCCGCTGGTTACCCTCTCCCGGGAACACTGGCGTCAACGCTGAACGTCACCACTGGAAATATCAGCGCGCTCGCGGGAATCGGCGATGACGCCAGCAAGTACCAAATCACCGCACCAGTGCAACCAGGGAATAGCGGAGGTCCGGTGTTCGACCCGGCGGGCAACGTCATCGGCGTCGTCGTCGCGAAACTCAACGCACTCAACGTGGCAAAGGTGACAGGCGATATACCTCAGAACGTAAACTTCGCAATCAAGAGCTCGATCGTAACAAACTTTTTGGATGCCAATGGCATTCGATATTCGACAGCACCCTCGCAGGTAGTAATGGGACCCACAGAAACGAGTCGGCGAGCATCGACCTTCACGATTGCCGTTGAGTGCTGGAAGTAACCCTGAGCGCCTCAAACATGCCGCTCAAATTGATCGTCAAAGCGGATGACCAAGCTACTCGAAAACAGCGCGAAGTGGCTGCGCAGCGGGTCTTAGACTGCTTCGAACTTCAACTTTCGGACCGTCAATTACTCTGTTTCCTAGACAATGAAGATTGGCACGCATTCAAGAGGGAGAACGGGGTTGCGAATCGAGGCTTCTACTCGCGCGTGAAGGCAGCGCACCCGCACTGGCAGATTGCGCCAGCGTACATCCTGGAAAGTGTGTTTTCTAGCGGCGTTCCCGCTTCCGATGACTTCATTTATTTACACGGCAGCACGTGTTCAAATGAGGTGGGTCTAACGATGACGCTAGCCCACGAATTGCAGCATTTCGTCCAACGAACCAGTCGGACGCGGCTGTGGGCGGCAAACACCCTCGTCCCGAATCTCACCACAGCTGCGATTAAGGACCTAGGCTTGAAGTGGTGCGATGTTCCACACGAACGCGAAGCTAGAATCGTGGCGAAACGGACCGCAGAGAAACTATTCGGAGCCGAAGCCGTCCGACATCACATAGATGCAAGAATCGGGCAGCGCATCACCGCGGCAGATGCAGATGACTGGGAATGCATCCGGGGCCTCGTCACTTCGATTCAATTTGATCTGGCCACCGAAACCAAGCTGTTCTTTCCGCGGCTAAAGGACCACATGCCGCAGCTTCAAGCGGCACTTCGACATTTTCAATCGGACGATCCAGACTTCGCAGAAGTCGACTTAAACGCGCTGCTCAACGGAGCCAGCGCGTAGCATTCACTTGGCCGGATCACGCTATTTAGTCCTGGATCTATCACCGACCCCGCGAGCGAATTCTCGTCCCGAAGTTCAAATTCTGAAGGCGTCGTCGTCGGCGCCAACGGCAGGCGTAGACGGCTCGCCGGAGGTTGTGCTTCCGAACATTTTGAAGGCACCAGGGCATTTCTGGAAAGTTTGGGATAGCGAGCGGGTACACCTGGACCCACGGGACGCCTCGCTCACGTAGTTGCAGAGCGGTTAGAACTGGCGGTGTCGGCTTCCGTCCCGACGGCCGACGCGGTACGAGGCATGCAGCAAGGAGGCGAGCCATTCGGTGAGCCGTCAGTCGGTCAATCGGGCCGTACTTGCTTCGCAGCCGGGCTGCGGAACGTGTAATGGTGCGATACCAGGGTTCTATCGAAGCCTGCGTTTCCTTGGTTAAGGGTTCCATGGGGGTCGCTGTCGCCTTCCATTCTTGGGAAGAGACCACATGCGCCGTAGCCACGCTCCCATGGCGTTATGAATAGCCACAGAGCTAGCCCCCGCAAAACTCGCTCTAGACGCCCCCAGCAGGTCCCATTCCCCCTCCACCGTGTAGCCTTCTGATCCCGGAGTCAGCCGGATGGGCCCAGCGTGCTTGGCCAACTTCGCCTTGGCCCTGGCCGGATCGTCAGCCAGCAGGCCCCGAATATCAGACAGGCTCGACAGCATGAACGCCTTCAGCTCGCCTACGCGGTCCTCGAAAGCATCCTTGCCCACGGACGCCAGCATAGACGCGATCTCCGCCCGCTCCTGCTCTCCGCCGCCGGGATTTCCGGCGACTGCCGGCAAGCGTGGAACCATAGAGTTCGATACGCCTCCGGGAGGCCAGCTCAGCGTGCTGGGTCTGCGGGCCAACGGTCCGGCGCTGACGACGTTGCCAGTGCTGGCCAACGTCGGCACCAGCGGCGGATCCATCACTCACGTGGCATTGAACGGCGGCTGGACTAGCGTGTTCTATCTGGTCAACACGGGCAGCGCATCGGCGCAGTTCACGCTGAGCTTCTTCGATGAGAACGGCGTTGCGCTTCCGGTGCCGCTGGTCCTCCCACAGTCGGTGACGAACATCACCACCGCGGCATTGACGCAAACGCTGGCGGCGGGCGCGATGCTGGTGGTCGAGACGCAGGCCCAGGACGCACAAGCGCTGGTGATCGGCTCGGCACAGTTGACGGCCACCGGTAACATCAGCGGTTTTGAGATCTTCCGTTGGACCACGTTTGGCCAGGAAGCCTCGGTGCCTCTCGAAACGAGGACGCCGAACAGCTTTGTGCTGGTGTTCGACGATAAGAATGGTCTGACCACCGGAGTCGCGCTTGCGAATCAGATCGCCGCAGCAGCGAATGTGACGGTGCGAATATACGATGACGCGGGAACGCCGTTGCAAACCACATCGATCAATCTAGCGAGCGGCGGGCACACCTCCTTCATGCTGCCGGATAACTACGCCGTGACCGCAAACAAGCGCGGCATGGTGGAGTTCGTCGTCCCGCCAGGCGCCAAGATCAGCGCCGTCGGCCTACGAGCCAAGAACGATGGCACGCTCACGACCATACCGGTGCTCACAAAATAAACGCCAACTGCTGTTTTGTGGGCAAACCGGAGATGTGCCCTGGATGCTTGTGCCTAAATGGGGTGCTCGCCCAAGTCCCGAAGCTGGCTGACTACAGGCGAAGCAAACGGCGTCTACGTACGGTGCGAAGAACACATCCTTCCGGCACGAGGTCCGAACTACTGTTCCAGATTGCCGACAAACAAGGACTTGGGAATCCAGCGTGACTGAGGCACGCAGCGTTCATTTGGTCAACGTTGCGGGCCAGTTGATGACGGCTCCCGCAGCAGGAACTTCTGCCCGTCGCCCGTGACCGCTTAGTTGTAGGTGTTCGCGGAAATCGCCATTCCCTGCGTCGCCCGAAACAGCGGTTTGGTTGGGAGTGTTTGGAAGGGCGGGCCAGCCCTGACTTCGACGGCCATCACCTGACGCTGAAGCGAAACATAGTAAAGTTCGCGGCCGTCTTTTCGCCACCGCGCCGCATCAGGCCTCCGTTCGATACCTGCCGCCGCTCGGTGAAGGACGGAAATATCGCAACATTGATTTCGGGCTGTCCCGATTCCAGCGACATCTACGCGATTCGAGTGGCCGTCCGGCGGGAGCCGAAACTGATCTTTCACGAACGCGGTCTGAACTTCGGTCCTGCGGCCGACATCGGCGAGGACGCGGTCGGAGGGGGATTCGGAAATGCTAGCACGGGAATGATACCAACGGCGTGTCACCGGGTGAAGCCGTGCGCGGCTGTGATTGCTCGAAATAGCCGCCCTAGTGTTTGGTCTTTCCCAACCAACCCGGAATTCTGTTCTTGTACTGAAGATAGGCCTGGCCGAATGCCGCTTCCAAACCGCGTTCCTCCCGCGGCAGAATAACTAAATTCACGATCAACCAGAATACCAGGCATCCGATCAAGACACCGGGGCTTCCGAAAAAGAGCGCCCAGCCAAGCCACAGTCCCAGTTCAGCGACATACATCGGATTGCGCGTGAATCTGTAGGGGCCACGCATCATCAGAAAGGAAGGAGTCAGTCCGAGCTTGACCCTAGATGGAGTCTGGACAATGCCTAAGACCAATATCCAGATAAGAAGGGCGGCGGCGATGGCGACCGGGATCAGCCCGAGCCGATTCCAAATCCCTGGGGACCCCTCTGCCCATCCGTAACGGGGCATAAGAGTGGAGATGGCCCATGGAACCACTCCGTGTGCGAGTGGAATCGCAACTAGCCATGCGAGTAGCGCCAGGATGACAGCCATCCAGCGGGGAATAGTGACTCTGTTCGGCGGTCTGGATTCCCGCATTCTCGTTCCGTTCAGCAACAACACAGCCACATTCCGATATGCCGACTCTCACCAAAACTTCTCAGGTCCAAATCGGCGGAATCTACCTTGCCCACGCGGCCTGGCCAGGCTCATCCCTTCAGTCCGGCCTGCCAGTTGACGACCACTTGCAACGGCGCGCCGGCAGTTTTCCTTATGGGCACCAGGAATCTTTGACCGTCGGCGCTTACCTCGTATCCTAGCGTCACTGGGGCCAAGGAGCGGTAGGAAGTGGGTAGTCGGAAAAGGGCTGTGGGAGGCCCCAATTCGATCTCCGGTCCCGGTTTGACGGCCACTGCCATGATCTGGCGGTCCGGAGAGAGGAAAAAAAGCTCCTTGCCATCCCGCCTCCAGCGCGGGCCGTTACCGCCGCCATGAGAGACCCGGCGACGCTCTCCAGCGAGTTTCGGCGAATCCCCTCCATGAAAGCGCTGCACGTAAATTTCGGAGGGGCCGTTATCGTTGGCGGAATAGGCCAGGTATTCCCCACTGGGAGACAAGACTGGGTACGAGGTATCAAAGCGGGTCTGTAATAGAGGCATAATCTTGCGATCAGCCACCGACGCAATCCATATTTCCCCGTTTGCCTCGCCGCCATTTGTTTGGTAGAAAATCCATCGGCCATCGTGTGACCAGTCGCTGGGCAACTGAAAAAATCCGGGTGGAAAGCCTTCTCCGCTGCCCTGATCGTTCGCGGCTTTCACTTTTAGCTGCATGCCCCCCCTTGCCCGCTGCCATAAGCGATGCGTGTCCCGTCCGGCGACCAGACGGCGGAATCTTCCGTGCCGGGATCGTGCGTCACTCGTTCGCCAGTGGCCTGGGACACGTCAAAGACCCAGATATCCGCGCCCCCGCTGCTGAAATCGAAAACGTCTGCCGCGATTTTCTTCCCGTCCGCCGATAAGCGAAAAAACCCAAAGAAGTCTCCAGAGACACCCACGGCGCCCAAGTCGCGCCCGCTGCGGTCCAGCCAGGTGAGCTGCGCTTCCTGCGAGCCGGTAGAGTAAATCAGGGTTCCGTCAGGGGATGTATCAAACTCCGACCACCCAAGCCCCCAAAAGAAAGGGACATCTTTCGCCACTGACACGGGATCTCCCATGACGCTCAGCCGCTCCACGTCGAAACGCAGCGCGAGCAGCGTCGCGCCCCGTCCGAAAAGGAGGTATCCCTGGCTGCTTCCTGGTTGGTCCGGTGTGAAGGTGACCTGCGTGTCAGTGGGCATGAGCTCTGTCTCGTGGCCCGTTGACAACTCTGCCACATATGCCCGCAGTCCCTTGATCTCAGGATCCAGGTTCACATAGAGCAGATGCTTTCCTCCTGGAAGGAACTTCGGCCAATTGAGCGGCTTACCGGGGCTAACCGCGCCGGACTGGACAGATATTTTGACGGAAGGCCCCTGAAAATCGGTTTGCGCGACAATCAGATTGTCTTGATTCCAAGTGGCCGACCACGCTCCAGGAAGATCGCAGATCGGGAGGGGCGTGCCTCCCTCCTTAGGGATCTTCTTCAGTTTCCCGTCGGCCCAAAAACCGATGAATGACGCGTCTGGAGACCAGAACAGCATCGTTGCGCCTTCGGTTCCCGGAAGAGGGCTGGCTGTAAGAGAGTCCAGCCGCTGAACCCAGATCATGGAACCCCGTTCGCCGGACGCAATCATCGCCACGCGGTGTCCCGTAGGTGATAGCGCCAGCGATTGTTGGGTGAACTGGCGGGCCAGCCATGTGCCCTCGGGAGGAGCAAATCGAGACCGCGTGGCTTCCAAGGCAACCGGTGAGTTCTTGCGGCCCCAGGCCCAGAGCGCGAGTCCGGTGGCACCCGACCCGGCGGCCGCGGCACTCGCAATCCAGGAAAAACAGAGCGTCGAGACACCGCCTGCGGAAGCGCCAAATCGGACACTGAGTTGCCGGTTGCGATCCACTCCAGTTCGGCTTTCAGGTCGCGGGCGCTCTGCCAGCGGTCGTCGGGGTCTTTTGCCAGACACTTGCTGACGGTGCGGTCGAGTGCTGGAGGGATCAACGGCTGCAGCGATGTGAGCGGACGCGGCGCTTCCTTGAGAATCGCCGCCATCAGGCCGGCTTGGGTGGACGCGGAGAAGGCGCGCGTTCCGGCCAGCAGCTCGTACAGGACCAGGCCGAACGCAAAGATGTCGCTACGCGGGTCCGCCTCTCTGCCCTCAACTTGTTCCGGCGACATGTACTGCAGCGTGCCTAGGATGACGCCGACATCGGTGAGCGGGAGGGTCTCGGTGTCGCTGCGGACCGCCAGCGCGGGTGCAAGCTTCGCCAGCCCGAAATCCAGCAGCTTGATGCCCGCCTTGGTCACCAGGATATTGCCGGGCTTGAGGTCACGGTGGGTGATGCCCTTGCGATGCGCCGCGTCCAAAGCCCCCGCGATTTGGCTTGCCAATCGCAACGCTTCGCCCAGCGGGAGAGGACCCTTTAGGGGCGTCCCCTCGATGTACTCCATCACCAGGTAATCAGGTCCTACGTCGTGCAGCGTACAGATGTGGGGATGATTCAGAGAGGCGACGGCCCGGGCCTCGCGCTCGAATCGCTCGGAGAATTTTTCCTTTGAAACCTTGATGGCAACGATGCGGTCCAGGCGCGTATCGCGAGCCTTGTATACTTCTCCCATCCCGCCCGCACCAATGGGGGCTTTCGTAAGGCCCGAGATGAGTCAAAGGAGCGAGCGGCATGGGAGGCTGACCAATTATCCCACCCGCTGCCTTGGCGGTGTCCTTTCCCAACCACGTCTTCGGACAACGCGGCCATGGAGTGTAGCTGGTGTTTCAAAGGATGAGGTTTTCGCACAGTACGTAGACGCCGTTTTCTTCGCCCAGGCGCGCCCAGGGCACTATTCCCGTTTTCCCACTAACCCCTACTTGATATCTAAGCCAGCTCACCATCCTGCGCGTGTCTTGCATCTGTCGTGCGAATCGGTAGATGGCCACAGTTTCAAAGGCGATCTCGCCCCGTTTCTGGCGTCGTATACTCCTCGAATAGCGTTTTAAACGCCCACCAGTGTTTGCCATTCCATGAGAAGCGCACCCTGGCCGGGTCGTATTGCTTAAGCAGAATAACCGACCTCTCACCAACCGGAATTTCAGTTGTAGAACCTGGCAAGCTTTCCTCTTCGCTAGCTAGAAATCGAGATTTCGAGATGATGAAACTCACCGCTGGCTATTTCTCCCGTTACAATTCGCCCGCGTTTCTATCGGCGTTTTAGGCACTCCTCGACTTTGGCGGCGGAGGTTCCGACTGCATTTTCGGCCGCCCTCAGATTCTCCGAAGTACAGCCAAACTTCTCACACCACCAGCGCCTTTCTCAATCTTCGTTTACGTTGACCTTGGATCGATCTGCCAGTCCCCGTTTCGATAAATCGTCTGCCATGTGGTTCTCCTAACTGCATCCCGCCTGCTCGGTCCGGTCTTTTTCAACTTTGCCTCGGCCGCGGAATCAACGCGAGTGCTAATCGCCCCGCTTCGGTGAGGTTGTTACTAGGGTAGATGTACCCCAAGCTGACAAGCTCGTCAATGGTGGTCTGGCCTCCGGGACAATCTTCATATCGGTTTACATAGTTGCTTTAGGCGCCAAATGCCGCTTCTCACGCGGAGCTTAAAGGCATTCCCAAGAAAGCGTAGAACCGTGGCCTGATCGGTCGTCACGTTCAATCTCTCTGCGCTCTCGGCGTCGGCTTACGCTCCCACTTTTCCAGCGCGGATCTGCCGGCGATGAGACTTTCGTTGCGATCCCTTTTGGCTACACTCATTCTGGTCGAATCGAAAGCGAAGAGGGTTTCTTTGACCCGTTCAGCTCCGAACTCACTTGCCGGAACTATCGGCTCTGGGGCGTTTAAGGATCCCATTCTTGATTGGGTGTCCCGAGGTGTTAGCAGGTCGCGAAGGAACTTCGTGCAATCGCCGACGCACAGATCGGCTTGCTCCCAGTTCTCGGCTTCCAAGTAAATGATGAGCTCGCGAATCTTTGATGCAAAACCGGCAGGGTTCCTGCCAAACATTAGGAGCCCTTCCCCTTCTTCCCCCACCGCGCCGCGGCGGCCTTCTTGGCTGTTTCGGCCCGCTCATCCTTCGATGGTTTCTTGGCCGCGGCCTTGCCGCCTATGGCACCGAGCTCTTTGAGCCGCTCCCTAAGTAACTGATCAACATCCACTTTCTTGTGCTTCGCCATTTTCCCCAATGCTAAGTGGGTTTGCACAGCGAGTCAACCATGCAGTTGTCATACTGAGTACGGGCTGGGATGAGATGCCAGAGAGTGGCGTCGCGCACTGGCTGAAATAGGTGTATACTCCGAGTGGCATGACTCCCGCTAGCCGATCCTCCTACCGAGTCATGATCCCGTTAAGCGTCTTTTCAAGGAAGTCCTTCGCCGACGTTGTCATACCTGCCGGCTCTAGCGTGGAGTGGCAACAAGGCGATTATGCGGGCGGATTAGCTCATGTGCATTGGCGAGGACGAGAGTTTCTCGTTTTGGAAGGCGAGCTTTTCAAACAGTGCGCCCGAGTTCCGAATGACTCAGCCACGCGGATTTAGCCCACGGTGGCCCGCGCTCACGGCTGGCTGGCGGACTGACATCGCGCAAATCCGATCCGGCGCTCTTCGCTAACTTCGTGAGGTTCTGTAATGCCCTTGGTGGGCGACCAGCCGACGACATAACATGGATCATGGGCGAATCGTGCTGGAGGCGGCATGACTGCCGCGGCGGGCTTATATCCTTTGGGGAACGCGAGCACGGCGGAGCTTCGGGCCGCCGGGTGCCCCCCGCGCGAGTTCCCATCGGGTATGGCGCCGCAGCCGGTACCCTGTGAGCTTCGCCGGGACCTTCGGCGTGCTGCCGAGGAGTATTCTCAGCGGGTTGGTGGGGGTGTCCGCGGTGGCATGCGATTGTACGCGAAAGCTGCGGTTCTCTGCGCTACGGCCGCTGTCCTCTATTTGAGTCTGCTGCTGTATGTTTCATCGTGGACGTTCGCCGTTCCCATCTTGGTCTTACTCGGTATCTGTCTGGCGGGCATTGCATTCAATGTTTCTCACGATGCCAGCCATGGCTCATTTTGCAGGTCGCGGTTCGGAAATAGGCTGCTGGCACTGACGTTCGATCTGCTCGGCGCGAGTTCGTACTGCTGGTACCGGAAGCACAATGTGAAGCACCACGGCTACACGAACATCGAAGGCGAAGACGAAGACATTCAGGTTGGCTTGGTCGGACGGCTGTCGCCATATGCCAGAGCACGGAAATTCCATCGATACCAGCACATCTATTTGTGGCCGCTTTATGGGTTGCTGGCGTTCAAGTGGCACTTGTACGACGATTATCGGGATTTGATGAAAAGAGGCATGATTGGGCGGGTGCGGGTTTCGCGGCCGACAGGGCGGGAGATGGTCCTTCTCGTGGGAGGCAAGCTCGCGTTTCTGGGAGTGTGGTTTGCCCTGCCTGCAACTCAACGCCCGATTGGGGCCGTATTGATCGCGTACCTGGTCGTCGCCTTTGTGCTCGGCCTGGTACTCAGCCTCGTATTTCAACTGGCTCACTGCGTGGAGGAAACCAAATTCTCACAATCCATTAGCACTGAATCGCCGTTCCCTCTGGGTTGGGAGGCGCATCAGATTGAAGCGACCGCTAACTTCGCTTGTCAATGCCGCTGGCTCACGTGGTTCGTGGGCGGTTTGAACCACCAGATCGAACACCACCTGTTTCCACGGGTCTCCCACGTTCACTATCCAGGGCTCGCGCCGCTCGTAGAGGAGGCCTGCCGGCGTCACGGCGTGCGGTACTCGGTCAACGAATCGCTCTGGGCTGCCCTCGGGTCCCATTACCTGTTTCTTCGGCGGCTAGGACGAGAGGGAGTTCTTCTCTGATTCCTAGATCAGCGGGTCGCCGGCTGCAACCATGACCTGCGCAAAAGCGCTCCGGTTGGATGGGGATTCTGGTCTCGATGTTATTCACGCATTCGCGTACTCGGTTCAGGCTTGGATCGCGAGTGATTTCCCCTCGCACCAGGCAGACGTGGCAAAAGGGCGGCAGGGGTGCGGCAGTCCTAGTGGGGATTCCGGCGAAGCCGAACGCTAAATCCGGGATGATTCCGAACGGCGTTCCGGGATGATCCCGAACACCATCGGAGCGTAGCGACGCTGGCAACTCGATTGTGCGGGAAAGTGTTCGGCTTCGTCAAGAGAAACCTATCCGGAGCGTAGCGGAGGGACAGCGCCACAAGCGGAGAAAGGGGTGCGGGGAAAGGCGGCTGGCCTTGCCCCGCCTCAGCACACAGTGGCCCGGAGCGCGAATAGCGCTCCGAGTTTACATCACCAGATCTCATCTTTACGGCGTTAGCAATGGGTTATCATCGGCACGCCACTTCTGATCGTCGGCCTTCACACGGACAGGTGGCGACTTGCCCTCAGGTATCCAGTGTGGGTGCACGGGGACGTGCGCGATGCGGTGCGCGAGATGTGTTCTTTCTGGAGCTCGCGGGCGAGCGGAGTTGAAGTTGGGGTCGGGTCGCGGGGGGAATGTGCGGGTGCCGGAGGATGTGTGGGAGCGGCTGCGGGTAGGTTTCATCGGTCGATGGTCCGTATTATAATTTTCCGCAAGGAGGCTCCCATGCGCTGGTTCCGGCTGGTTTCCGCTGTTTTCTTTGGCCCGGCTCTGTGCCAGATTCCTGCATTCGCCGACGGCACCTCCGTCGGCGTGTGTAATGGCGGGAAGGCGGAGTTCGACGCGTACCTGGTGGCGGGCGGCACGACCTACACGAAGCACGTGAAACCGGCGGAGTGCGTCGACTGGGCCAAGTCGGAAGGGCAGATGGCGCCGGCGACGATCGGAATCGGCTTCACGGACCCGAAGGGGCAGTACATGGGAGCGAAGCGCCTCGACCGCGTGCCGGATTGGAACGGCCGCCTGGATGCGCAGTTCGGGCTTCCCGTGGTCTTGAAAGCGGCGCACACGACGCTCACGGTGAAGCACGAGACGGCGAGTGTGACGATCCCCGGACTGCTAGCGTTTCAGGCGCAGCCCGTGGTGTGCACGGATCCCGCTCCGGAGGGTGGCCCCCAACTATATATGGGCATGTCGATGGCACAGATCCGACGAGCGCAAGCCCAATACCATCCCGTCGGGGGGCCGAAGGAGAGGGTTTGCACGTACCCGAGTTATGCGTTGACGGCGAGTGCGTATCCGGACACGCATGAGGTGGCACTGGATGAGGAGTGCTATTCGTGCGAGGCGGCGAGGCTAGGGAAGCTGACGCCGGCGGAGCGGGCACAGGAGCAGCAGGCGCTGACGTCGATCGATGAGGGATTGCGGAGGCTTCTCGTTACGTTGAACCTCGGCGGCGCGGACGGCATGCGTAACACGAACCTGATGGACCAGACGCTGAAGGACGAGGAGGAGGCGCCGGCTCGGCGGGCGGAGATGGCCAAGGGTCCATATTCGATGGACTGGGAGCATCTGTCGACGTTTGTCGTATCGGCATTTTCCAGGGCCAAGCCGCTGATGGCGAACCGGCACATCATTTTGCGCGGCACGGTCTCGAAGGTGGTGCCGCCAAAACAGGGGGCGGAGATTCCGCGCTACGTCGTGTACTTCAAGGAGGGGAGCACGCTGACGAAGGCTCCGATGGATCTACCGGGCGACTACTTCATTCAGCAGTATGTGGGGCGCGAGGACGCGTTCGCGATCTGTGCGGTGGACGGAGCGGTGCTGGGCGATGTGTTTGGTGCGAGCTACGTGACGTCGGCGGTGGGCAAGATGGTGGAGATGGAAGGCGAGCTGAACAGCGGCACGTGCAGCGCCGCGGTGGGCATCCATGTGGACCTAGCGCATCAGGTGAAAGTGGTGACGGCGTCGACGCCCGCGACGAAGGGGCAGACGTTCATGCCGAAGTTCGGGCCAGCGCCTGCTGGGTCGCCTCCGCCGGCTCCGATTTCGGATCTCGGTGGGAAGGTCGGCGCTTTCCGCGATAACGCTGCGGAAGCAGCAGCTCAGGCTCTGTTTGGGGGGCTGGCGCCGCCAGACGCAAATGCACGCCGGGCTGGGACGACGACCCCTAGGACGACGCGGGAACCGGCGACGACGACAGCTTCGGTCACGCCGGCGCGCCCGATCGTGCGTACGCTGAACGCTCCGGCTGGGCCGACGACTCCACCCGCTCCGGCGGCACCGAAGCGGGATCCACTGATCGATCAAATTCTGAATCAGCTGAAGCAGGGCGGAAATGAAGCGGCGGTGCTGCGAGCGTTGAAGGGGAAGAAAGCGGTCACGTTGACGGATGCGGACAAAGCGGAGTTGAAGGCGGCGGGTGCGACGGATGCGGTGATCGCTGCGCTGCTCGACCCGTCGACGATTCCGTTGACGCCGCAGGAGCAGAGGATGGCGGCGCAACAGGCGGAATCGCAGACGGCGGCGCAAAAGTTGGCCGCTTGCCTGGCGCAGGCCATGAAGGACAACCCGACCGATCGCCAGGCGAACGTGAAGGCGCAGATGGCGTGCCGAAGCAGCCGGTGAGATGGAAGATGGCCGAGGGGGGAGGAGTTGAGGGTCCCGGACGGTGTTGAGCAATCTCACGTGCTATTGTTCACTCTTGCAAGTTTCCCTTTAGGCGATTCCTGCGCATAGAGTCGCCCTTCATCTCGATCCGATGGGCGTTATGCACGAGCCGGTCTAGGATGCCATCCGCTAGAGTTGGATCGCCGATCTGTTCGTGCCAGCGTGAAACCGGCAGTTGCGAGGTCAGGATGGTCGAGCGCACCTGGTAGCGGTCCTCGCAGATCTCCCAGAAATCCCGGCGTTCGGGTTCACTCAGAGATGACATGGCCCAATCGTCGATCACCAGAACGTCGATGCGGCTAAGCCGCGCCAGCAGACTGCGGAGACTGCCATCAGCCCGCGCCATCACCAGGTCGCGGAACAGCGATTGGGCGCGCGTGTAGAGAGCCGAGTACCCATCGCGGCACGCCTTCTGAGCCAGGGCGCAAGCCACGAAGCTTTTGCCAACACCGGTTGGCCCGAGCACAAATACGTTTTCGTGCTTACCAACCCAGGCCGATTCTTGCACCAGCGCACGTATCACGCTTTTATCCACGCCGCGTGCGCCGCGATAGTCGATGTCTTCGACGCAAGCGTTGGTGCGGAGCTTAGCGTTCTTCAATCGTCGTGCAAGCGCTTCATTCTCGCGCCAGTTCCGCTGTTGATCTACCAACAGTCCCAAGCGCTCCAGGAAACTCAACTCACGAGCCGCCGGATCTTGTTCCTGCGTTTTCAGTGACTCGGCCATGCCGTGGAGCCGCATGGCTAATAGCTTTTCGATCATCAGTTGTTTGAGCATCGCCATGTCTCCTTTAGTCGAAATACTCCGCCCCACGGATGTTGTCGTGCGTTTGCAGTGGTGGTGAAGGCGGAGGCTCGACGGGAGGCGCTGAGTCGAGCGAGTGTTTCAGAATCGACTTCACGCTCTGGTAGCGGCAGGCACCGGTTACAAGTGCTCTTTCGGCGGCGGCTTCCATCCGTGCCGGGGAATACCGTGCTGCCAGGCGAATGATGCCCAGACATCCTCGATACCCCATCTCCGGGTGCGGCTTGTCGTTCATGATGCGTTCAAACAGGCGCGCTGTATGCGGACCAATGGACTGAGCCCAGTGCACCATCCGCGAGGGAGTCCATTCCAGATGTGCCTGATGGGAACGTGGACGGTGCTCGGCAATCGTAACGCTGTGCCCATGACCACGCGCTCGCAGGCGTGACGCCACACGCTGGCCCTTATGGAAAAGCTCGACGGTCGTGGGCGTCGAGCGCACTTCCACTAGTTCCTGCACCAGGTTGTAGGGCGCGCTGTAGTAGTTCGCGTCGAAGACGATGTGATAGTCGATGTTGACCCGTGCGCGCGACCATTGACTGAGATCGAACGGCTCGGCGGGCAGAGGATTCAGCGCGGGCTTATCGAGAGCCGCGAACTGCGATGCCCGCGAGCCTTCGCGTTTACGGAACGGTCGCTGGTTGATGCGGTCGCGCAGTTCACGGATGGCCTGGTTCAGCTCTTCGATTGAGAAGAACTTCCGCTGGCGCAGCGCAGCGATAATCCAACGTTCGGCCAACTGTACGCCTGGATTCGACCTTCGCCTTGTCGCGTGGCTTGTAGGGCCGCGCTGGAACCACACCCACGCCGTAGTGCATGGCCATCTCTTGATAAGTGGGGTTCAGATCAGGATCGTAGCGGCACGCTTTCGTCACGCCGGTCTTGGTGTTATCTGGGACGACCAGCTTCGGGACACCCTGATAGAACTCAAAGGCCCGTACATGCGCGCCGACCCAGTTTGCCAACTGCTCATCGTCGGTGGCTTCGGCGTAGGTGTAGGAACTGGCTCCCAGCACGGCCACAAACAAATGCGCCTGCTGCACGGGGCCACCCCGAGGGTCATGGATCGGGATGTTAGTGCCCGCCCAATCGACGAACAGCTTCGCCGGCCTTGTGTTCCTGGCGCAGCACTACATCTTGCTTCCGGCGCCAGCGCTTAAACAGCTCGCAGAAACGCGAGTAGCGATAGCCGTCCGGGTTGGCCTGACGGTACTCCTCCCATAGCAACTGCTGGGTCAGGTGTGGATGGCTCTGCCGCTGCTGGTGAAGGTCGGCGAAGTCCGGCATCGCCAACACTGCCGGGCGCGCACGTGGTGAACCGCCGAACAAGGCCGTCTCCAGCCGATCTTCGTCCCAATCCTCTCCAAGCGGCCACGTGACTCCCGCCGCTTCGGCTCGTTGCAGATACTCGTGGACGGTCCCGAGGCCAATCGAACAACTACGGGCGATCTGCCTCAATCCCAGGCCCACTTCATATCTCAATCTCAGAACTTCTTTGGTCTTGCGCATGGACAATCTCCTGGCTGGCAAGCGATCCTCCCTTTCTTGGGGAGGCTACTCGCCATTGTGTTGTCCAGCGCCGTTGGCCCTGTGGAAATTAATCCGGTGAAGCCGAACGCTATTCCGGGATCGGCCTAAAACTGTTCGGCTTCATCCCGGAATCGGTGTTCACCACATTCCGTATCACTGTTCGGAATCATCCCGGATTAGCGTTCGGATTCATCCCGGATTCGCGTTCACGTTCGCCCGGAATCCCCACTAGAGGCCGTTTCGCGCGGGAACAATATCTTCTCAACAAATGTCCGGCGCGGCCACCAATGGCGATGTTCGGAGAATGCGATATTGGCCGAGTTGCTGCGACAGAGGGCGGACGGACGTGTCCGGCGCCTTGCCGATCCGAATGTAATGATCGTATCGTGGCATCATTTCAACTGCGAGCACGCTCAAGCCAGTGGTGCGAGCAAGGTTGAATTGGCTGAGTAACTGTTGGAGCTCGGTTTCGGACCAGCTCACCACGCCCGTCGCAGGCATATCGAGGTTTACATCTACGCTGTTCGCGACCCGCACCGGTATTTCCGACCGCTTCGCCAGGAACGAGGATATGTTCCATTGGTTGGACGCGACATATTCAACCTTAGCTTCGGCCAGAAGAATGTTGCGCTCCTGTTTAGCGTCGGCCTGTTTGACTTGCGCATAGAGCATGCACCAGATCTCGGTTTTGGGCGGCCGGCTGGTCACGTTCCTTCCTCCGAATAGCGCCACGGCATATTGAGCGGTGACCGACAGGCGGGCCGGAGTTCGGTCCACCAGGCACTTCAGTGGCGGGCTGGGATGCTGCACGCCGTTCACGCGCGTGGGATGGCCAAAGCGGCCTTGGGCGGTACACCAAATCCGGTCCGTGTGTCCGACGCGCAACTCGTATACAAAGAACCCAAACAACTCCGGCGATTCATTGTGCAGGCCGGCAGGCAATGGAAGCAGGTAGTGAACCGGCGAGAGCTTGATCATCGGTTCTTCCGGATTGGCGGTTTCCGCAGTCATCGGTTGCATCGCATCGATGCCGGCGTTATCGTTGCCATGGCCCTTAGTGATGACGCGGATTAACTCAGGATCGATTCCCAGGGGTGGGTCATCCTGGCGTACCAGCACCTGGTCGAGATTCGGGTAGCTCAGCAGCGGATCGGGAGCGTAGGTGAGCACCCGAGCAAAACACGTGTCATTTGGATCGTGGACCGGTTCGGAAAACTCCAGCCACAAGTAACGCTGACGGACCGCAGTCTCCGAATAATTCTCGTTGTGCTGATACGGCGAAAGTGCGATGCCCGCGGCAACGACTTTCAGTACCTGCGACGGCGGCGTAGTCACGGGCACCTGTACGTCGCAGGTCGCGGTCTCATTCTTTGAAAACTCGAGCCCAACGGCGCCAATGAAGTTAGGAACCAGACTGTACTTGAGGTCAATCGTATTGGGAAAAGGATGAGCGATAGTTGCTGGCGCATCCAGATTCTTTTTGGGCTCGACGGCGTCAACAAAGATAATCCTGGTGTGGCTACGGTCCGGGTTGTTTGTCGCCACCCGGCTGGCCGTCTTTTTCAGCTGCACATAGCCGACGATCTCATCCTGAATGGTTGCGGGTTCCCCGGTGAACAGTTTGTGGCGGCTAATCTTGATGCCGGCTGGATCCAGTCCGTCCCAGGTCCAATCGCGATCGATTGTAAAGGAAAGCACGCATAGCCAGTGATTCAATAGCTCGCCCTGAGTAGCGAAAGTGAGCGAAGAATTGTCAGGCGCTAGCGTATTTCGAACGCGGCTGCTGCAGCCGAACTGAGTGCGCTCTCCCGGCTTTCCAAGCAGGCTCAGGCCTTTGAAGTCAAGGTCCAACTGCGATGCCAGCCGCTGCATGAGCGTACTCTGCTCCATTTCCTTGCCTTCCACGGTGAAGGCCACGACGGTTAACGGGTTGTTGAGCTGCAGAGGATCGGGTTGCAGGTAGATCGCTTGCAACTGTTTGGACTCAAGTTCCTTTCGGAAGAAATGCTGCTCTTCCGTGGCATCCTGCCTTACGAAGAACTGAGTCGGCTCCCCCGTGCGCACGAAGGCACCGGCAAAGAGGGTTTTCGCAAATCCGAAGTATTCCGGCTTGTCTGCTTTGTCGGAAGCAACGGGCAAGAGAGTGATGCGGATATCGCGCGAGGTCGGCAGCACGATGCTTTCACCGTCGTCGATGTCCGTCTGCGAGAGATTCAGGTCGCCGAGATCGATCTTGTTTCCAAAGTGGATAACGTCGGCGTCACGGTATTCCAGTTCTAGATCGAATGGGGCCTCAGGATCCTCAGGGAAATCGCGGAAAGTCGTATACAACGGGATGAAGGTTTCCCTCTGCGTCAGTGAAGCGAGATTGTCCAGGAGTAACGTCTTCACTTCGACAATTACCATCATTCGATCGACATCCGGATCGAAGTAACTGACTTCCCGTTGCTCTTTGATCGTTTCGTTTGGGGATTTGCCGGTATGAAGGAAGGCTTTGTCGTCGAGGAGCTTCTGGAACGCGTCCTCAGTGTCCATCTGAGTGAAGAGCAACGCGGGATAACCCAGACGGGGCCGCGAAACCTCAAACGAGTCGCCCGTATAGAAGACGGTTGTGTTGGAATCCGGCTGGGGGTCCTGGGGAACCACCTTCAACTGCTTCGGGGCCACATAGCGCCGGAAGACGATGGAGGAAGTAGTAGCAGGCGCCTCATTCAGTTCGTCGTCGTCGGAAATCGGACCGCCCCCGGAGAGATCACTAAGCCTGACGCGAAACTCGTACTCGTCTCCATACTTGAGATCGCGGTCCTCTGGCAGAACCGGCTCATAGAGCCCACCTTTTTGATTGGGTTGGGCGGGGATCTTCGCGTCGTGATAACTCCCTGGGTCCGCTAGGGCGCCAGTCTCATCCAACTCCGCCGCACGCGTATCCGGCAGCACCAGGGAAGGACCGTACCATTGCGTGAAATAACTCGGTAGCCAGTACGACGTTGCCAGATCGGCGTTGATCTTGACCGGGAAAACCTGGACGCCGGTCTCAAGTGGAGTCTCCGCCGGAGCAACGGATTGACCGGCCAGCGTAAGTTCCCGCTTGTTGCGGATGAGGACCAGTGAACCCCAGTCAGGCTGGCCCTTCTTGCGCACATCCACTCGATAAGTAAAAGCGCCTACCGGTGCGTCGATACGTGCGCCGGGCGTGGCGGGATCGGCCAGCACCTGACGGTTTTGCCAGATGATGAGCTGCTCGTCATCCCACCCCAGACGGATTCCCATATCCTTCTGGACGTGAACGCCGTCAGGCTCTTCCAGGAGAACGTTGGCGCTGACGGGCTGCACCGCATGGACGATCTTGGCGAAGCCGTCGTCGTAATCGGACGCTTCAATCTTCAGCGTGTCGAAATCGCCATTGGGCTGTGCTGGTCCGGGAACCACCGGAAAGAGCAAAGCGGCGAAGACCTGCCTTGGCGAGTCTATGGGAGGGATGCGCGCGGCGTATTGCTTGAGTTCGATCGCCGGATTCGCAATTCCGAAATCCGCCGGCGAAAGGAGGTTGAAATAAACCCATCCGCCGTCCTGAAAGTAGCTGGCATCCGGCAGGGTCAGGGTGAGCCTGTAGAGCAAGCCGATGCGCTCGGCCAGCAGAGGCTGCCGTAAGCAGAAAGCGATGATGCGACCCCAGGTAACGTCGTCCGGGGATTGCTTGAAAGTGGGATCGGGCTTCGGCGATTTTTTGATCGCACAGTGGTAGCTATCGTCTGTCTTGGCGAATTCGGTTCGCGGAAGCGTGAAATTGAAGGCGGTGCGGTAGGACTTCGGCAAATATTTCCGTATGCCGTCGCTGTTGGCCCACGGCGATCCGGCGCCCTGATTGGTTCCGGATACCGAAGTGTCAAGCTTGAATTGCGAGGCTAGCCCCTCGTAAATCGCAGGGAGCTTCAGAGGAAACGCCAATGTCGTGGCTATCGGCGTAATGGTGACCCCTTCGGCGCTTAAGACAGTCGCATCGGAAAAGGGATATGTGCTTAGGCCCTTCAGCGCCCGCAGTTCCAGCTTGAGGTTGGCCGCTATGAAGTCAGGTAATTGGACGGTAGTGCCGGGGTTCAACTGACTGGGGAACGGCGTCGTGACATTGAGCATCCGCTGCGTGGGCATGAAGAGTGCGTGGATCGTGAGCTGGTCGCCTGCGATGCGTTGCGGGAACGTCAATATTCGCAGGTATTCAGGTGAAAGCGGCATAACGGTATATCTCCAAGCATCAAGCGATCTGGCGCGACTCCTGCCATGAGTCGGACTCGTGAATGTCAATGACCCAAAGAAGGGTCACATCGATAGAGAAGGTGACCTGGGCGATGCAGTCAGTCTCATCAGCAGTACGGTGAATGGAGCCGCCCGCCTCGATCTGAATGCAGATGGCTACAAGTCCCCCGAGGATTTCGGCCGAACCGCGGAACAACATCATGGCGCCCACATCCAGCGCTGTACTACTGATGCCCACATCGATTTCGACCATATAGAGGACTGAAACGTTGGCGACTACCGGAAGTCCTACTACCAGCTCCACCCCAAAGCCGAACTTCATGCGCAAGGAGATGCCGGCCTTACTGTCCGCCGCGATGCCGAGGTCGACTTGGCCTACGGCGTAAATGCTGGCAACTTGCAACGAGAAACACATCACATGAAGTCCGCCGTGGAAGGCGACAAAGGCGCCGCAGGCCGGCACTAGTTGCTTGAGGTCGGTGGGAATGGACAACACTTCGTTGAAGTAGAATCCGACTTTCAAGCCGGCTTCCAGCTTCAGAGGTGGCGTTGGATCGATTGTCAGTTCCTCAGGGCTGGGAAACTGAATAACCGGTATTTCCTTGGAACAACTGAATTTGTACTCCCAGTTATCGGGGGAATTGCTCATGCCCACATCCATGCCCTTGTCGAAGTCGTTGCCGGTCAGCGTCGCCAGGATCTGGAGGATGTCGACGACCGGTTGGAGTATGGGGCCAAATTGCAGATGGGGAATGTCGTATTTGGAGTCGACGCCGCTCGAGGCACTGAAATTACCGTCGATCCACATCAATTCCTTGAAGGGGCCGAGATCGACGATGACCCGGATGCTGGAGAGCGCGGCTTTCCATTGATCGGCCAGCGCGGCCGCCGAATCGATGCCCAGTTTCAGCTTGCCGTTGGCGCCGCCCGTGCTCTTGTATTGCGCATAGATCTTCAGGATGTCGGGTTCGTCGATAAAAGCGTACTCATAAGAGGAAGGCAGAAGAGCGCCGAGATCAATGTCCCGGTCGGCCATCTTCATGAGACCTTCTCCGATAATCCCCACCTCCTTTTCGGCGTTGGTCAGTTGCAGGGCATTGGCAATGTTGGGAAAGACACTTTTGGAATTGAGCAGCTTGTAGGCGTCGGCGAAGTAGGTCTCATCGCTCAAGAGTTTGGCCACCCCTGGCGAGAATTGCGGGATGTCAAAGAGCAGTTTTTGAGTGCCCGTGGATTGCAGGACGCCAAAGTTCACCTTGGAAGCCGTGGCCACCACTACGTCTGCCGGATTGGCGATCTTGAAGTTGGAATTGCCGTTCTGCTTGATGAGCGGGACACTTTGCCCATCTTCCACCGGCTTTACGTCTCCGGTATTGGTTTGCTGCTTCACCACCGACCACGATCCGTCTTTCGGCAGAATCAGCGAGCCACGTGCCGCGCTGGCAAAGATGTACGCGCCGCCCGCGTCCACGGCGGGGTTTACATCTGCTCTGGTTATCCGCATCGTCTGCTTGGAATTCGCGATATCGATGACGCAATCAACCGGACCACCTAGTGAGCCGTTCTGGAAGCTCAGTAAATCCGCGAAAATGCGGGCGGGAACGAGGATTGAGGAGGGAGCAATCTGCACGTAGCCCAACATCTTTCGCGACTGCACTTTGAAATCGCCGTAAATGGAGTCTTTCACGCCGCCGCTGGTTACGCTGTCGAAATGGACGTCGGCATCGAAAACCACGGCTTGCATCTTCACCGGCAGGGTATCGCTGCTGCTGGTGACACCCTTGAAAAGTTGCTTCAGCTTCGCCAGTGAGAGTCCCGTCACCTCCGAGGGCAAGCCGGCATCGTTCAGCTGGAAGGAAGAGGTGAATGTTCCCGCGTCCGGGTTGTCCTTGATTTCCCGTACGTTGGAGACGCCTTTTACCGGCTGGCTGTGGACTGTGTAAGGGTTGGGGACGGGGATGATCGGATCGGGATCGAGGTTGATGTTATAGCTGAAGTCGTAGAAGCCATCGCTTTCGGCCTTCCATCCCGAGTCAGAGCGGAAAACATAGCCGTTGGACGAACGCGTGAGTGTGATCGTGCGCACCACGTGGACGCCGAACGGATACATAATGCTTCTTACTTGAACTACTTCATGTCCTGTGCGTCCGACCAGGACATCAAAAGATGCCTGGCTGACCTCCGCAATGGCGGCATCCTCGTCAAGCCAGTGACTGAAGATAGAGGCTCCATACCCGGAAATCTCCATCTGTTCGAGCGGCACCTTCGGTTTATTTACATAGAATTCGCCATTGAAGATTTCCTTAACTGTATTACCCAGCGTACTGCCGGTGATGGAAACTCCAAACGGCGCCCATGTCAAGTTGTTATCCAACTGAATGGTCCAGCCCCCAAACGCTGGTCTCTTTCTCGGAGAAGCCGCCGCTGGCGCCTGGGCCTTGATCTGCAAGCCGCCGCGCAGCTGAGGGAAGTACGGCTGGTTGAAATGAAGTCTGGAGTAGTGCTCCGCGGGTCCCTTCGTGTTGCGCGTGAAGCCGGCTAGCGCCACCAAACCGAACGGCAGAGTGAACGTCGAATACATCTGCCGGGGTACGTGCTGGTCATTGAACTCTTTCAGGAAGTGGCGGGTAACTGGAAGTGGCGCGATCGGCACCTGATAAGGGCTCTCGGAGGCAATGCGGGTAGGAACTCCATCGTTGTCATAAACTACCAGTCCCGGAATCACGGTAATCAGGTCATCAGGATCGGGCGATCCCTCTATTGCGAGCGGGATATTTACGATCGGCTCCCACGATATTTGCGGAAGGGTAACGGCGCGGAGGTTTTGCGCGTCGATTACCACATCCATGTTGAGGATCTGAAGCCCGAAATCATTCCCAGTGGCTGTAGCGGTCACCGGCGTACTGACGGTGCGAAACTTGGCATCGCCCAACGGGTAGCGGCCGACCTGAATGGCGTTACCGAGACTAACGCCCATCTGATCAGCGTTGCTGGATACATCGAGCAGCATGAACAGGTCCGGCCCGAACAAGCCACCACCACGGCCGGTTGAAGCCACGAAACCGTTGGTCTGCGTATCGGAGTTTCCGGTGGCGGCCAAGAATGCATTCGACCTGGACGTGGATTGCACGTTAGCGAGGGCGGCGTTGAGCGTCTGGGTGACGTGAAGAGTCTTGTCCTGAATGTGATTGAATAACGGGTTCGTTTCCAGAGTGGCGACTACCGAGGAGATCTCACCTGGCTGAATGCTTGTATTTGAAACCGGCAGAGACGAAGCTGCGCGAGCGGCCGGCGCGAGTGTCGCGAAAGGCATGAATGCCGTCTGCGCGAGGCCCAAGGAGGCGTTGAAAGTGCGTACTCCGGTCTGGAAACTTCGCGGAGCCTGGTCGACAGCTACGGATTGCCCGAAGAACTGAAGTTCCGGCGTCTGCGGTCCAGCTTGAAGGGTTGCGACGACGGCGGATTGGTCGAGCGGCACCATCCTGAAGTAGACATAGGCAGGATCGTCCGGCTGTTCCGCATCGGCTTCGGCAACGGCGCTCGGATCGGGCCATTTCACAAAGCCGGCAAGGGCGTTCTGTTGCGGCTGGCCAATGCCGCGAGCCGATCGCTCTCGCAAGGTGGCCGTATAGCTGGCTACGTATGGATCGGGCAGAATCGGAAGATATTGGTAAATTCCGAAGAGCAATGCCACGACGCCCTTGGTGATTTCATTTCCGTTCTCCAACTTTCCGGAGAGAAAGAATGTGTATGGACGACTGACGGAGAAGAAAGCATTTCGCAATACCAAAGAGTGGCGTTCAAAGGCGCCTGCTTGATTGGGGTTGCCGTCGAACAACGTATCAGTGTCCAGCAGGAGCGAATGGAAGGTGTCGCCGGTTTGCAGGATCCCCGCGAAAGCAATGGAGGACTCGAGGCGGAACGGCAGACCATTGGCATCGACGGGCCGATCCAACGACGCCTTGTAGCCACAGAAGCAAAAAAGGGCCTCGCTGTTCAGGCTGGAACACACGAAGATGAACGGGAATGCTTTGGCAAACGTGAGCGTGATGTCGGAGTGATGTCTGCCGTCGTCGTTTCTCCAGAGAACCCATTTCTGTTTGCCGTAGGCGTTGCTGGCGAAGAAGTCGACCACGGTAACAAGTCCAGGTTCGACAATGACGGCCGGATGAACCAGAGAGGTGGCCGCGCCGGTCAAGCCTTGCCAATCGGCCAAGATTCCTTTCGAAAGACTAATGCACATGGCGCCCGTGCCGGCGGCCTGGCCCAACTTATTCGGATCGATCTTGGCAGCCGGTAACAGCCACCCGCAGAACGCATCGAACCTTGCACCGCGAGAAAGCTGACACAGGCGCGATTCCGAGGACGTGATTTCAAATGTCTGAGGCGTATCGCCGACGGATCGCGCCGAATAGGGCACGAGGATTTGGCCGATCGCACTGACCCAGACGGGTGCGCTGTTCTTAAATTGGAAATCGACTTTACAGCCAAAGACACTGCAGGAGGCGTTGCCCGCACTTATGCCGGTGCCGGCGACGGGAGCTTGCAGTTGGAGTGTCTCCGGCAGTTGGACGACCGTGTTTTCCGCGTCGAGGCCCGCCACGCCTCCACTTCCCGTGGCAGAATTCTGATCCAGGTCGAGATGTAAAGCCAGCGCGGCGGAAACCGGGATGACGATCTTTCCGGAGCTAATGGCGGCGTTCTGAGAAAGGTCGAGCGATCCGCCCCGTATTTTCAGACCCGTATAGAAGCCGTTGAGCGCTGGAACCTTCGCGATCATGCCGGAAGCGATCCAAGCGCTGCCCGCCTCGATACGGTAAGACTTCCTACCGGTGAGCGCGCCCCACAGAGGCAATAGAAGTATTGGCGCAGAGCCGCCTTGCACAAAAACCTGGACGAGCCGAGTTGGAAAAAAGAAATCAAACCAGACCGGCAACCCGTGCTCATCCAGAAACGGCCCGAAGGTTTGCGAGGGAGCAAGTCCCGAACCCCACGATGGGACGGAATTGCCGAGCAGGCTGCTACTGAAACTCGTCTCACGCTTGAACACCAGCGGAGGCGCAGTCGCGCTCTCAGCGGCCGTCGGCGCCGCCAATATGTCTGACAGATGACTAAACTGTGCCGAAAGGTCCGAAGGAGACACCGATTGCGCGAATTCCTGCTGCACCCGGTTTCCTGAGACGCTGAACTCGGGGTTCGCCACGAGTTGTTCCAACAGACTTCGTTGCAGCGATGAGAGTTCGGCGACACTTGATCCGGGCGCCGGCTTCAGATTCCCCGTAAGTACTTGTAGCCTTCCCAGGATTGTTGTTCTGTCCATCGGGTACTCCTTACTGGAAACTGAGTCGAGTATAGGCGTTATGCTACAGCTTGTCGAGGGAATTGTGATCAGCTGTTTTCCAGAGGTTACTGTCAAAGGCTACAAGCAAATCTGGGGTTGCCCCGTTTGGTGAGACAAGGGGTTAAGACACTACCGTTCGATGATAATCCGTTTCGCCGGAAAGCCGGTAGAGGTTATGCTGACAGTGACAGTGAAGCGGAGACGGGCAATGCCGGCGAGCAAGTGCGCCGATTGGTTACGATCGACGCAATGTCCGCATTGGGCGCTAGGGAACACTAAGATCCGGCCTTCAACGCCCGTTGTGTCACATTAACCGAGAGTTTCCATCATGGTCTCAGGTAATCTGGAAGTCGTGGTTGCCGGTCGGTCTTGACAGCGTATCTTCCTGTATGGCCCGGCTCGAGTCAGTTCCGTTCAGCAGATGCGGGCAAAATTCGCGCCAAGACAAGCGATCGTCTAGATGAAACCTTCGATCACGGCCGAATCCAAGGGATCCGGCTTGAGGTCCGCCTGCAGGCGCCACCACCCCGCCCACCCGACGCTCGGATTGAAGCCTGCGCTCCACACCTTACCGTCGAGCCGGACCACGAACAAGTCAATAAGGCCGGGCGCGCGTGATGTTGCCGCGATTCTGTTGCCAGCCCAAGCGTGCCCACCCTGGATTTGTGCCCAAGCGGTCCACCCAGTTAGCGTCGGGTCCCAGTGCGACCATTCAATGCGTTGCTGCGCGTCGGTGACAAAGATGTCTAGTTGATCCGCGGCCCGGCTGACCGCGCTCACCGTCGATCCAAAGGGTGCCGTGATACTTCCAATACGCCACCAGCCTTGCCATCCCCTCACGGGATCAAGAGCGGCGGTATATATCCCGCCGTCGGTCCCCACCACGAAAAGATCGACGAAGTCTTGTCTTCGCGAGACCGCCGTGACCGCGCCGCCGGCGTTGGCCCGACCGCCCTAGATAATGGACCACGCGGTCCAACTGCTTAGCGAAGGGTCCCAGTGCGACCACTGTATACTGCCGCTGGCATCGGTGACGAAGATGTCGAGATTGTCGAGTTTCCGCGAGACGGCGTGAACCGGCGCACCATCCGCAGTTTGCAACGAACCAATCATCCGCCAAGCTCCCCATTGCCTTGACGTATCCATCGCATTTGTCCAGACGTGGCGGTCCGTTCCGACTGTAAAGATGTCCAGAAAGTCGGTTCTGCGTGACGTGGCGGTGACCGCGCCGTGCTGTGCAGTTCGCCCGGTTCCGACTTGACTCCAATCGTGCCAGCCGTTCCAACCGTCATCGACTTGAAACTGCCGGTCCCATTGCGCCGTGCGCACTTCCCCTTGCGTGCCGGCGATCATCAGGTCGAACGAGCCGTTGTGCCTTGAAGTGGCGTGGATCGGGGAGCCCGGTTGCGACGTCGACAAGGCTGCATCCACGCCCGCTACTTGAAACCAGCCTTCCCACCCTTCCCCTGATTCGGGATTCCAGCTTGCCGTCATCACGCGCTGGTCCGCTGTAACCACGAACACGTGAAGGTGATTGGGCGAGCTTGAGATCGCACAGACCTCGCCGGTTTGTGGGGCCTGTTCTAACTGGAGAAGCGGATGCCGTTCCCAGCCCTGCCACCAGCGATTGGAGTCGGTCCAGCTGCCGTCTTGAGGAGGCATCATTCCGCCCAGCTGCGCGCGTTCCTTCGCGAGCGCGTGGATTCTCAGCTTCAACCGGTAGATGCCTTGCCTGACTTTGTTCCGCACAACTCCGCTCGGGCGCGCTAACGAGATCAGGGTCGGCGGGACACGCCGTCCCTCAAGCCACGCTTCGAGGCGGGCAGCACCATAGCGAAGGACAGCGATCTCATCGGCGATCACCTGACAACGTGCCTGATTTCCGGCGGCTGGCTGGACGATATCAGCCGCGCAGAGATAGCCGTAGGTCATGCGATTGCGGACGAAGGCGGGATAGATGGTGAAGGCACCGTGGACGTCGACCCTCGGTTGGATCACCTTCATCTCGACGCCGGGCCCCCAGCCTCCGGCATGGAAGGTGTCCGAATAGGTCAGCTCGTTGATCGCGAGCCCCATCAGTGCCCTCGCGGCAATAGATAGGAGCGTGCCCTGCTTCAGGCTGGGATCACGCTCGACATCGCGGGCGTCCGAGAAAATCGCATAGACCCTGGTCGCACCGAGTAAAACAGCAACCTCAATCGGAATCTGCTCCCGAATCCCGCCGTCCACATACGCGTCGTCCGCGATTACGACTGGGGGGAAGATGGCGGGGATACTGGCGGAGGCCATCATTCCGGTCAGATACGTACTGTGCACTTCGAAGCCGGTGTCATGGTCGTAGATCGACGTCGCTCCGTCTCGCTCGACCATACGACCTGTTTCTGTCAGGTACCTCAGCTTTCCGGAGACCAGCCCCACCATCGCGAGCCGCAGTCGATTCCCTTGGGCACCCCACACCGCCACAAGATCTTGCCTAAGGTTTGCGCGCACCAGCTCTCGGGTCGGATTCGGATTGAAGACCGCCTGCTGGTGGGTCACTGCGTCCTTCAGTCTCTCGAGCTTGTTGATCTCGGTTGAGATCAAAAGTCCCAAGATCGGAACGAAGCCGGACACGGCCGCGATGCCCGAAGGCGAGATATCTGTCTCGCCGGTTACCGGATCGTTCATGTCGATCGCCTGCTCGAGCAGGCCGATCGCCTCGATGTCCGCGAGGAATGGGGACGGCGGAGGCAACGAAATTAGCGCCTTCCCGATCGACAGCGCGTACTCCTCGAGGTCCGGGTCGGTGGTCCATGCTTCTCTTCCAAACATGTCGCCATTGCCCATGAGGCTCAGCCAAACGTTCTGGAGACCCGGAATCCCTTGTGGGCCCTCGGCGATCTTGAGCGCACTGACGGAGCCGACAGACGTGGAGCTCACGATCGCAGGGACAATACTGAGGTCGGTGAGGCAGCGGACAGCGCCCACCTCGAAGTCTCCTTTAGACCCGCCGCCACTTAGCGCCCACGCAATAGTCACGATCTCCTCCGAACTGAATCGCGTTCCACTCGAACCTTAGGAGTCGAACAGCGCGCGTTCAACCTCGCCACATTCGTGCGGCTAGTCAAGTCTAGCTGATCTTTCGAACAGACTCGGAGAACGGCGGGCGGCCGAGGACAGCAACCCGTTAACGGGCATGTCTGAAAGCGCTGCGAGAATCAAGCTGTTTTTTCATTCCACCGTTGCACCAGAACTGCTCTCGTGGATACACTACAAGCGGCCGGAGCGGAGGATAAGCCTCTGCTGGGAAGCAAGCTGAGCGCCGACTCCGGGGCCAAGACCAGGCTGGGGCTCGGTGAAAGCTGAGCCTCAGCGAACCTTAATTC
>JAIQFI010000007.1 GCA_020073345.1 Terriglobia bacterium | reverse complement strand
GATCTCATCGCTCGCCTTGATCCACAAATTCGGAATGTTTAGCGCTTCCGCAAAGATGAGTCCATGCAGAGAGGAGCTAATCACGGTTTCACATTCGGCCATGCGAGCGAGAAACACCTCGGGGGATTCGTGCACGTTGAGATCGACGACGCCCGGTTCCTGCATCATGCGGCGAAGAACCGGATGGAACCGATCAACATAGTGACAAGCTAGGCCAACGCGAAACTTGGGCGACACGGACCGTTTGATTCCAAGCAGGCCGGGCGCCAGATAACCGGGATCACCAAGCGGCACGTCACCAACCATAGTGCCGGCCTGTCGCATCGCCGAGTGGCTCAAACGACCACGGAGGGCATGGACATTGGTTGCCGGAACGGTGCCGATTCCCAGATCCGGGTGCATCACCCCGGTGCCCCATACCTGCGACAAAGCCGTGGCGCTTGCCATGACGCTTCCGATGGCCAGGAGGTGGGGCTCGTGCTGTCCCGCGAAACACTTGACAGCCCGACCCGTTACCGCAGTGACAATGGACGGGTTAATTCTGTCGCCAACATTGGGAATCCGAAGAAAGTACGCAACGCGTATTGCGCGTCCCGCTGACATAGCTTGGCCTTTGACGTTGATTCCACATTGTAGGGCATGGCCAACCCCAGACCAAGCTTGCTAGAACTGTTAGCCTTCCCGATGCCACATGGAAAGGTGAGGGTTTGAAACAGTTTGAAACCCGCCGCCCCAGCGGATTACGATGATGGCACAGCCATGTCCACCGTAATCCTACTCATCATCTCGAACACGTTTATGACTTTCGCGTGGTACGGGCACCTGAAGCACCGCTCCATGCCGCTTGTTTCGGCCATCGTTGTCAGTTGGCTCATTGCCTTTGGGGAGTACTGTTTTCAGGTTCCAGCCAACAGAATCGGGTACGGACAGTTCACCGGTTACCAGCTGAAGGTGATCCAGGAGTGCATAACGCTGGTGGTTTTCGCCGTTTTCGCGTACTTCTATCTCGGAGAGCCGGTGCGCTGGAATTACGCAGCATCGTTCTTCTGCATTCTTGGGGCTGTCGGATTCGCTTTTTGGGGAAAGCTCTAATTCACAGGTAACATGCCGCTTTGCGGACCGGGATGGTTCAGTCCTCGATCTGCCGCATCAGCCATTTGACTTGGCGGACATACTCTTTATAGGGATTGTAAGTGAATAGCTTCTGCTCGATCGTCTTGCCCTTGTAGTGGGGACTCTCGGCAAGCTGCTCGCTGATGAAGTCGATGCCGGCCGGCACCGAAGGGAATCCGCTCTGCACCGAATCCCAACCCCAGCGGTTGTTCCACTTCTCGAAAGTCCCGCAGGTGCTCTCCACCAGGGATATCGCCGGAAGAAGCCGGTAATCCAGCGCGTGAGAGTCGGCGGCCCGCAGATACTCCTCCACGTGCAGGGGTGCCGGGCAATCGTAGGCCTTGAAGAACGCTTCCAGCCGCACAGTGCGCGGATCGGTAACCGGAAGGGTATTGTCGCTGGCGACGGCAGCGCATGCCGCGACGCCCAGCACCGTGGATCGAGCGAGGCGGCTGCAGCGCGGCAATAGACTGTGTACGTTATGCATCAGATAATTGGATACGACCGGGCAGTTTCCTGTTTCCCATGAAATCCTGCGGTTAGCAAGCCCAGAAAATTCTAGGACTTATAGTACTAGGGGCAGCGAGGCTCAGTCGTCTGATTCGCTGGCGGGCTGGGAGGATGCCTTCAATTCCATTATGACCAGTTGGTCGCCATTGGGCAACTGGAGGGCGATTCCGAACTCATACTGGGCCGTTTCCGACTCGCGGACGCTGGCTACCGGAATCTCGCGCGGATCGGAAAACGAAAAACTCACGCCCTCGAGTGGTATGGTGAACTTCCAGGAATCGCCGCCCAGTTCCAGATTCTCCGGGGTGAAATTGATGACGGTTCCCACGGCGTCGAAGAATAAAGAGGAGGCCCATAGGCGCACCTTCAACGGCGGCGCGGCTTCTTTCCAGCGGTCAAAGAACAGGCGTGCGTCTTCCGGCGTTGCAATCATTTTGGATCAGCCTATGATCGCTTTCCAGTTCTTCACCACGTGCTCGGCTGTCCGCCACGCCAGCGCCTGCACGGTCAATGTCGGATTGCGGGCGCCCATGGTGCCCATCACCGATCCTCCCAGGATGCCCAGATTCGGAGCTTCATGCGAGAAACCCCACTTGTCGACGACGTTCGTGCCGGGATCGTCGCCCATGCGCGTTCCGCCCGTGGCGTGGGTCGAAAGCCCTCCGCCGAATCCTGCGCCTCCGGTCACCTCGATGGCGCCGGCCGCCCGGAACCAATCCTGCGTTTTCGCGACAGCGTAAGCCGTCGCGCGATTTTCATTTTCGCGGGGACCGGTCGTGATCCGGATCACCGGATCGCCCAGTGGATCTTTCACCTGCGGATCCAGATCCAGATACTGGTCTTCGTAGGGCAAGCTGGTGGTCTGCAGATATGCGGGAGCCGTGCGGCCGGCGTTTTCGCGAATGAACGCCTTCCACTTCGAGCCCCACTGCGGCGCGCGGCCAAACGTGCCCATCGCCGCCGCCGCGATGGGATGCTTCTCGTGATACACGTGTAGGCTCGAGCCGCCGATGAACCCGAGGCCCGAGTGATCGAAATTGTCGTCGGCCCATTCGTCGATCACCACGCCCTGAGCAATGGCCCCGTACCAGACGTTGATATCGAACGGGAACAGTGCCGTCAGCGCGCTATTCCAATGTCCGAAGTGGTGCTTCCCCACCTGGCCGTGATTATTCGATAAACCGTTGGGACAGGCTTTGGATTTCGACAGCAGCAGCAACCGCGCGTTCTCGTAGGCGTAGGATGCGATTAGCACGACCTTGGACGGCTGGAAGTATTCCTTGCCATTGCGAATGTAGAGCACCCCAGATACTTTGTCGTTGTTGTCGACCTGGACCCGCGTGACCTGCGCATTATCATAGATCGAAAAATTCTTGAACTTCTGCGCGGCGGGAATCGTCGTGACGGCGGTCGAGTTCTTGGCGTTTACGTGGCAACCGCCGCGGTCGCAATAGCCGTGATAGGCGCAGGATGGCCGCCCGCGATAGTCCTGCGAGTTAATCGCAGCGGGCCCGCGAAACGGATTCCATCCCAGCGATTTTCCCGCCTTGGTCATCAGATCCGTGAAATCGGTGTCGCGCAGCGGAGGCATGGGATACTCGCGCTGGCGCGGCCCTTCGAAATTGCTGCCCCGGCCCGTCAGCTTGCCCTGGATGTTTCCGGCTCGCCCGGAGACGCCCACTTCGTGCTCGATGATGTCGTAATACGGCTCCAGGTCCTCGTATCCGATGGGCCAGTCTTCTACCGTCGATCCTTTGGGAATGGAATTGGCGCCGTAGCGCTGGATCGAGGCGGACCGCACCTTGAAATCCCAAGGATTAAACCGCCAGCTCTGCGCGTGATAGTGGATCGACGTGCCGCCGATCGCATTCATCATGGGATGGGCGTTCCCTTGTGTAGCCGGACCCGTCACGCTGTTGCGGACCGTGGGGATCTCGCCCTGCACCTTGTGGCCGGTGGTGACTAGGCCGCGGACATTGTTATAAATCTCGTCGGCGTGGAAGAATTTGCCCGGCTCCTTGGTCATCCACGTGCCGGCTTCGATCCCGGCTACCGTCAGCCCGGCTCGCGCCAGCGGCAGCACCGCGACGCCACCTGCCGCGCCCAGCCCAACGACAACGACATCCACGGGTTTGAGGTTGATCGCCATCGGAAACGAGTTTATCGACTATTGGACAACTGGTTCCACCATCATCCCGTCCTTCAGCGGCTTTTCCGAAGGCAGCGCGACCGCATCGCCGTCCTTCAATTCCTTGACCTCCGTGCGCGTGGTGTTGTTGACGCCCTGCGTAATCGGGCGCCACCGGATGTGATCTCCCTCCAGCAGGTATACGCCGGTCTTACCCTGCTCGCGGTGCACGGCTTCCTTCGGTATCGTGACCGCGTTCTCCACTGTTTCCGAAAGAATGACCGCGTTGACGTTGGTGCCAGGCAACAGATCCATATCCGGGTTTTCGATGTTACACATCACCTCGCCCACCTGGCGCGCGCCCATCGTGACGATTGCGTTGGGCGTGCTGTCCACCGAACCCTTCCATTTCCGTCCAGGGAGCGCGTCCCAGGTGATGGCCACCGGCATGCCTTGCTTCACTCTGCCCAGATCCGGCTCGTCGACGTAAACCTTGACATGGACGCGATCCAGACGACCAATAGAAGCCACTGGATCGCCCGTGTTCAAGTAGGCCCCCGGCTTCAGGTCGAACTGGTAGACGATGCCCGCGATCGGCGCCTGCACCACACTCATGCGGATGCGAGCCTCGGCCAATTGCGCAGCCGTCCTGGCCTCGTCCAGACGCGCTTCGGCGCTGCTGTGATCCGCCGGTGCGACGAGTGAGGCGCGTTGCTGCTGCAGAGCCTGGATCTGCGCCTGGGCCCGGTCCGCCGCTTCTTTGGCCGTCCGCACCTCCTCTTCGGTGCCTGCTTGCTTGTCGCGCAGCCGCACCGCCCTGGCTTGGGCGTCCTGCGCGATTTTCAATTCCAAACGAGCTTTGTCGATGGCGGTATCGATCCCCGTGCGGTCCGCTGCCCGGCCGCCCTGCGCAAGCACCTGCATCTCCGCACGAATTGCCGCCTGGCGGGCTTCTGCCGTCTTCAGCTCCGCCTGCGCGTCGGAAGCGTCCAGCTCCACCAGTGTTTGCCCCTTCTCAACGCGCTGCCCCTGCCGGATCAGAATCCGTTTCACGGCGCCGGAGCGTTCCGCGCGCGCCTGACCGGATTCCACCGGCTCCACCTTGCCGTTGGTCGAAACCAGGCTCGAGATGCTTTCGCTGATCGTCCGCGCAAACGTCACTTGGGGAGGCTGGCTGCGCTGCAGTTCCAGCCTCCAGAGCACCACTCCGGCGATGGCCAGAATGATCAGGGTGAGCCAGAAACGTTTAGATTTCATGGAGGGCTTTAGCCATGGACAGCGCTACACTACATATTCTCATGCGGGCGTTAGTCCTTTCCGGTGGAGGCTTATTCGGCGCGTGGCAGGCGGGGGCCTGGAGCGCGCTGGCAGGACGCATCACTCCTGACCTGATTGTGGGCGCCTCCGTGGGATCGCTGAACGGATACGCGATCGCCAGCGGGGCAACGCCCGAGGAACTCGCGGCCATGTGGCTCGAGCCGGCGTTTGCCCGCTTCGCGGATCTGCCGCACAACATCCGCCGGATGATGGCCCGGTACACGCCGCGAATCCCATTCGCGATTACCGCCACCGAGCTGCCGCGCATGAAACCTAGGATCTTTCGCGATTCCGAAATTACCTGGCAGCACCTGGCCGCGTCCTGCGCGCTTCCTTTCGCGCTGCCCCAAGTCCGGATCGGGACGCAATGGTATTCCGATGGCGGGCTGCTGGGAGCCTTGCCTCTCTGGGCCGCCGCCGAGCTGGGAGCCAAACACATCATTGGCTTGCAGGCGCTGCCTAAGCCTCCGTCCTGGTGGCTGGGGCACGGCGTCCGGGCGTTCCGCGCGATAGCGGGGCACAATCCCGCGGTTCCGCCGGGAATCGACGTCGTCGAGATCCGCCCCGGCCGGAGTCTCGGTTCGGTTCGCGACACCATCCAGTGGAAACGCAGCAACATCGAGCGCTGGCTCGACCAGGGCGCCGAAGACGCCGCGGCCACTTTAGCAAAGCTGGGGGCGCTGTAACCCAAAAAACATTTTTGTTCTGAATTGGTTTTGTTGCATAATAAGACCGGAACGCCCATGCCGACGTACCGTATCCATCGCCTGAAGGATCACCTGCGCCAGCAGGTCCGCTTCGCGCCGCACGTGAGCGGGACCGCCACCGTGAAGCCTCGCGACTACCACCCCGCCGCCACTGGCGAGGACTTGGTGGAGGCCGAAACCCCATATGCCGCCTTTTTCGCTTTGCGGGACACCGCGAGTCCCCTGGAAGTCGGTGATCTCCTGGAATCTGCCGCGGACGGGTCCCTGCGCATCTTTAAGTTCGTGGGATTCGAAGAGGCGCAATGGGCTCTGCCCGAGCCAAAGCCGCTCGCGACCGAGCCGCCGCCGGATAGTGTGCCCAATGACGATCAGGCGCCTGCGTTACAATAGGGCGAACAGCAGAGTGCATCATTGACAGATGGGTTTTGCGGGGAAGGAACCGCTATTAATTCCTTCTCTCTGGTGGCGTACGTTCCGCAGCCATTGGCTGGTTTTATCGAACGCCTCCGCCAGGAAACACAACCGGAGTGTACGGCGCGCAGCCACCTGACATTCCTTCCGCCACGTCTCCTCGATATTCCTCTGGAACAAATCCGCGGTCAGCTGGAAGCCGGCTTACGAAATCAGCCCGCCTTTCGCGTGGAACTATGCGATGTGCGGGTGTTCGAAGTTTCCCAGGTGGTGCATCTTTCCTTGGGGGCCGGCTGGGCCGAGGCACGCAAGATTCACGAAGCGCTGCATCGCGACGGCCTGTACCGCCAGGAATTGTTTGAGTATCATCCGCACGTGACTCTGGCGCAGGATCTGGATCCGGCGAAGTTAGCTTCCGTAACGGAGCTGGCAACGCGCCGCTGGCGGGAATATTCCGGAACCCGGCACTTCGCGGTCGACCACCTTACGCTGGTTCAGAACACCCTCGAAAACGGCTGGACCACCCTGGGAGAATTTTCTCTCCGCGTGCCGGTTTCGGTCTAGACTCGCCTGTTCACTCCCCAAACATTTCCAACTGGTTGTCCTTGGCCGCACGTTCCTTGGCCCGCCGCCGTAGAGGACTGCCGATCACGCCGAGCACTTGGACCGACTCCAGCGCCTCCTTCGGCACGAACACGCGCTGGTTCTGAAAGGTCGGGTCGGGCGGAATCACACTGTAGCCCGCCGTCTCCACTTGAAGAAGATTATTGGGGATGAGGCCTTCGAGCGTATCCCCGTCCCGGAACCGGAGCTGGATCCAAAGTCCCGCAGTCTTGGGGCGCGCGGCGAAGGACCGGTTCCGCTTCCAGGTTTCGGCGTTATCGAATTCCCGGACAAAACAGACCGCCTTCGTCTCCGAGTACGGAATCTGAACTAAGGTTCCCTCGGGAGTCAGCAATTCCAGCCCGTCCGCCTGGAGCCCGCCGGGGGTCTGGACAAACCCCTGCAAGGGAGCGCGATCGAAGCGGGCGACCAAAACCTTCTTGTTTGCTGCTGAAGCCCTTCCAAACAATTTCGCAAGTATTGTATCATTAGCAGGATGCAGCCGTTGGCGCCAGTGGCGGAGCCACTTTCCGGCTTAGGGAAGCCACATTCCGGCTTTGGGAAGCCACTTTCCGGCCTGGCCGAGTCTTTTCTCAACTTTTGCCGTGTGGAAAAGGGGCTGGCACGCCACACGCTGTCGTCCTATCGTTTAGATTTGGAAAGGTTTAACTCGGAACTTCCAGTGCCAGAGCAGCAGGCTTCTGGGCAGCAGCTGGCGGACTACGTAGAGTCCCTTTACGGGGCTAAGTACTCGCCGCGTTCGATCGCCCGGCATGTCGCAACGCTCAGAAACTATTACCGTTTCCTGACGCGGGAGGGCGAAGTAGGGAAAGACCCGGCCGAGTTTCTGGCATCCCCCAAGCAGTGGTCCACTTTGCCGAAATACCTCAACCGGGAGGAGGTCGAGCGCCTCATTGCCGCGCCGCCCGACGATGACCCCAGAGGTTTGCGGGATCGGGCCATGCTCGAACTGCTATACGCCACTGGCTTGCGAGTTTCGGAACTTTGCGGTCTGGAGCTGACGGCCGTGGAGCGGCGGATGGGCGTGCTGAAAGTCATCGGAAAAGGAAACAAGCAGCGTGTGGTTCCATTTGGCGAGCCGGCCGGAGGTGCGGTCGATCGCTATCTTGCGGACGGGCGGCCCAAACTGCTGAAGGGCCGGGCGAGCCGGTACCTGTTCGTCACGTCGTCGCGTGGTTCCGCCATGACCCGCCAGACGTTCTGGTCGCTGATCCGGAAGCACGGACGCAGTGTAGGAATTTTTCGCCGGCTGACGCCGCACGTCGTCCGGCACAGTTTCGCCACGCATCTGGTGGAAGGCGGCGCCGACCTGCGCAGTGTCCAGATCATGCTGGGACACGCCGACATTTCCACCACGCAGGTGTATACGCACGTGGCGCGGCGCAGGCTGCGCGAAGTTATCGACCGGCATCACCCCCGCGCATGAATCCCCCGGCGCGGCGTAACGAGAAGGCGAGGACAGAATGAGCGATTACATGTTCATGCTGGAAAGCCACCTGACCGGGGAACAATTTCGGGTGGTGGGCCAGATGCAGGCGGCCGCGGCCACCACGGGCCTGAGCTTGTACCTTACCGGCGGAGCCATGCGCGATGTGCTGGGCGGCTTCCCTGTGCGCGATCTCGATTTCACGGTCGAAGGCAACCCCGCCAAGCTGGTCAAGCTGATGACGACCAAGCACGGCGGGACAGTGGTTTCCACCGACGAGCCCAAAAAGTCCACGCAGCTGCGCTTTGAGGGCGGCGTTTCCGTGGAGATCGCCATGGCGCGCTCGGAGCGATTCGCGAAGTCCGGCGCCAAGCCCGTCATTGAACCTGCGACGATTCACGAGGATCTGCGATGCCGGGATTTCACGGTGAACGCGGTAGCACTATCCCTCAACAAGGCGTCATTAGGTCTCCTGGTCGATCCCACCAACGGCGTCGGCGACATCGAACGGAAGGAACTGCGCGCGGTTCATAATTATTCCTTCTACGACGATCCGTCGCGCATGCTGCGGCTGATTCGCTTCAGGGTCCGCCTGGGGTACGCTATCGACGAGCGCACCAGGCTGCAATACGAAAATGCCCGCGAGGCGGAAATGCTGACTCGTATCTCAGCTGAAGCGCTGGGCCGCGAGCTGCGCAACGCCGCCGCCGAGCCCGACTCGCATGATCTTCTCGCGGCGCTCGAGCAGGAGAAGCTGATCGAGCTGTACTCGCCCGTGCTCACCGGCGCAAAATTGAATCTGCCGGTTTTCGCCAAGCTGCAAAAAGCTCGTCACATGGTGCCCTTTGGCCTCGATTTCCGCATCAACACTATGGCTCTGTTTTTGTACGTGCTGTTTGAGAAGCTCAACCCCAAGGAACGCAGCGCCTTGATCGCCGCTGCGGAGCTGACCAAAGTGGAAACGGCCGCTCCGGAAAAACTTGCAACCGCGGCGAAGAAACTGGAACGCGATCTGAAGAGTCCCAAGCTGCAAAAAGCGTCGCAGCTGTATGCCGTTCTCTCCAAAACGCCCGGCGAACAGGTGCTGTATCTGGCAGTGTATTCGACCCAGCGGATCGTCCACGACCGCATTCGCAATTACTTCCAGAAATATTTACCGGCGGCGCTGGAGGTCACCAATGAAGTGGTGGCGGCCACTGGCGTGGCGCCCGGTACGCCCAAGTTCCAGCGCGTCAAGGATGAGATGATCGTCACACGCCTGGACGCACGGCCGAAAAAAGTGGCGCCGGCTCCCGAGCCTCTTCCGCCTCCGCCGCCCATGTCGGGTTTCGTGCGCGGGTCGGGGATGCGGCAGGCACGTTCGTAGCCAACGCGATCTTCGCCACCTTTTCCCTTACTAACAGCAGCTGGAACTCCCGACCTATTCCAATCATCACTAACTGTGGCGATGGGAATCTTGAAGGAGAAATATAGATGGAGCCGCGAATTGATTATTTGAAATCCGGCCGTGGCGTATTGGAGGCCATGCTCGGTGTTGAGAAATACATTCGTCAGTCAGGCCTCGAGGAATCGCTTCTCAATCTGATCAGGATGCGAGCCTCGCAAATCAACGGGTGCGCGTACTGTCTTGACATGCATTGGAAGGACGCCCGCGCCCTGGGCGAAGCAGAGCAACGGCTATACGGCCTGGATGCGTGGGAGGAATCACCCTACTACACCGATCGCGAGCGCGCTGCTCTCGCCTGGACGGAAGCGCTGACGAATGTCCGCGAGGGGCACGTATTGGATGAAGTGTATGAACGGGTACAAGCTCACTTCACGGAAAAGGAACTGGCGGACTTGAGTCTGGCGATCACTTCGATCAATTCCTGGAACCGGCTTAACATTGCCGTGCGGACCGTGCCTGGAACGTATCAGCCCGCCAAGGCACGCGAACGCACTAAAAGCGCCTAGGTCGGTGCGCCCTAATCTTCGATCGTGACCGTCGGCCCGGTCTGCTTCAGTGCTCCGACGGCCTGATCCACACGCTTTGCCAGAGCTAGAAACGGCGCGGCATGCGTGTCCTCGCCCGCGCGCGTGGTCACCGGCTGGCCCGAATCCCCGCCGATCCGCACATCGGGATCGAGCGCCAGCTCGCCCAGGAACGGAATATTCATGTGCTCGGCCGTCTTCTTGCCGCCGCCTTGGCCGAACACGTCGATCCGCTCGCCGCTCCCCGGCGCGATCAGATAGCTCATGTTCTCGACCATGCCGAGAATCGGCACGCGCACCTGCACGAACATGTTGACCGCCTTGCGCGCGTCTTCAAGCGAAACATCCGACGGCGTGGTCACCACGATCGCGCCGGAGATCAGCGCGTTCTGCACCAGCGACAGCGATACGTCGCCGGTGCCCGGCGGCAGATCGATGATCAGATAATCCAGCTCGCCCCACTCCACGTTGCGCAGGAACTGCTGGATGATGTTGTGAAGCATCGGGCCGCGCCACACCAGCGGCTTGTCGCCGGGATTCAGGAATCCCATAGACATCAGCTTCACGCCGTACTTTTCGATGGGCCGGATGCGTTCGGCCTGGCCCATCGGGGTCTCGCGCGTACCCATCATCGTAGGGACGTTGGGACCGTAGACGTCCGCGTCGAGCAGCCCGACTTTTCGTCCCAGCCGCGCCAGCGCGATCGACAGATTAACGGAAACCGTGGTCTTTCCGACTCCTCCTTTGCCCGAGCCGACCGCCACCAGATTCTTCACGCCGGCAATCGGCGCTTTGGGAAGTTCTTGCTGAGGATGCATGAACTTCGATGGTAGCAGGCGCTAATGGGAAGCCAGCGTCTCCCAACGTTGTTTCGCACGCGCCACCACTTGAGGAATATCCGCCTCCAGCAGAAACCGCTGTTTCGCAAGCTCGCGGGCCGACGTCTCGATCTTGCCCAGATAATCCTGCTGGTCCTTATACCTCTCCTCGATCGAAAGCCGAGGATCGCCCGACTTCTCGCGTTCCACTCTCGTGCGCGGGAACGGAACCATGGACCCGATCAGAGGATACTGCTCCGTCGGCGCGCCGATCGACGGATTGCGCAGGTTCCAGCCCATATACGTCGCCAGCGGAAACCGCAGCTCCGGTAACTGGATACCCGATGTTTCGTTGCCGTCGGAATTCACTTGAGGAACCAGGGCAGGGAACGCCTCTCCTACCTGCGGCGGTTCCTGCGCCATATTGAGGCGCCGCGGCGCATATGCCGCCTTCACGATATTGACCCCGGGGATTCTCGGAAACCGCAGCGCCGAGGGTGTCACCAGTTGGTCTTTGTCGATACGCGGAATCTGCGACGTAGGAGGCGCCGTGCCATCAGTAACCCACCTGTTCATGGCCACTACCATCGCGCGCTGGAAGAACGACCAATCCATCGGATTCGTCGGATTCTGCACGAGCGGATTCGGTCCACCGCCCGCGCCGTGCTGCGTGCCCGCGACGTAATAAATTCGTACATCCGCAGAAGGTACTACGTCGCGTTTTCCGTCCTCGCTGATGTGATTCAGCCCCGCCGCGCGACCCCAATACTCGTGCGATCCGTTGCTCAGCAGCAGTTTCGGCGCGACGCCCGCCTGCGCCGACTTGGCGAGCAGCTCGTCGGGATGGAACGGAGGCAGATCGGTCGGAAAGTCAATTCCGCTGAACTGCCCGCTGGTGCGGCCTGCCTGTGCGAAGCGCTGGTTGAAATCGCCATGACCGCCGCCGGCCACGTGCGCCCAGACGCCGTCGAAAACCTTCTGGCCCTTCTCGTCGCCGTTGAAACCGTCCGCGACAAACGTGCGCAGGAATCGGCCGCTCTGCGAAATCCCCGCGCCGATGGCTCTTTTTACTTCGTTACGCTGTTTGATATAAGAAACGTAATCTCGCACCGCCGCCATGCCGAGCCCCGCTACCGTAGGATCTTTGGCCGTGTATACAAAGTCGTAGAGCCTCCCGGGCTCGAATCCCGCCGCGAACTCGATCCGATCTCCATTCAGCCGCCATTGATCACCCGGAATGGCGATCCGCTGGCCGTCCGCTTGATCGCGTACCGTCAGCGAACCCGAAGGCACACTGGCAGCCGCGTACGGAAGAGCCTGCGACGTGGTTTTCTGGTTCACCAGAATCTCCGTCCGCACTTTACCGGTGACGCCGGCGAGCACCGGCGCATACAGCTTCACATTGTTCGCGCCTGTTACGTCGAACTGCCAACCGACCCACACCAGCGTGAATCCCTGATCCAGCATGAAATGGTCGCCCATGTCCTGCTTGCCGGGCATGCCTCGCGCCGCGCCGATATTCAGGGCGCCCCAGAACGGCGACGAACCCCGGTTGGCGATCTCCAGGAATGCAGTGCCGTTGCTCTTGGCCGCGTCCTTGGGACGCAGGACGAGAAGATCGGCCGAAAACTCCACTAGCCCGGCGGCGTTTCTTGGCGCCAGGTCGATATCCACGATGGACCGGTTGGCAGGCAGCTTGGGATCCACGGCGAAATACACCTTGCCCGCCATCCTTTCATATCCGGCAACAGGAAGATCCACGCGCTCGGCGACTTCGACACGCGTAACGGCGGCCTGGCTGCACGAGACAAAGGCCGCGAACACAGCGACAAACGCAAAAACTCGGCGAAGCATGAAGCTATTCTACGCCTATAGCACCCGTATCAGGGTCGGCCGGTGAAGCCAGCGACGCTCTGGGCTAACGCGTCCCCTGATCGCGAACGATTTTGGCGAGCGCAAGCAGCCGGGAACTGATGATCAGGCGTTTGCGCACCGCAGCGCCGATATTGATTTCGAAGCGGATATTCGCGTTCTGGGTCACCAGATTGACGATTCCGCCCCGCTCGACAAAACCCTGGCTTTCGCCGATTGTCAGCACACTAGATGTTTCTGTTCTGGCCAGGATACCGGCGGCGTCCTCCCGCTCAGCGTCGCTAATGAAGACCACCTGGCAGACTCCCGGATTGTCCGTGGTCGTGATCCGCTGAATGTCGATGTGCCGGCCTCCACTCATTCGAGAGCGGAGTTCCCGTTCCGCGTCGGCTGGAAACGGATCATGACCCACAACGCAAATTGTTAGAGCCGCGCTAGGGCTGCTAAACGCTCCCAGTGGCCATTCCACAAACTTCGTCATGTTATAGATGAAGGCCAGTTTGAGCGGGTATTGGACAGTCTGTTCGACCTGTGGCCACGCGCAAGGAGAAACGCAGACCGCAAGCCAAAGGTACACCAGGCACGCCCATGTTCCACCTCGCCGCGATTGAATCATAGGTGTCAAAAGGAGTATCCAGCCTTGATCCGGAACGTTCGCCCATTCTGCAGGACGACGTCTTGAAGATGTTCCGGGCCGCCGGGATCTCCGTATTTGCTGTCGAAGATGTTGTAGATACTTGCGGACACGTCCCATTTTTTCCCCAGACTGCGGCTCAAAAAAGTGAGGCTCGAGGTAGCGTAGGAAGGGACATCGTTGTTCGCAAGGGTCTTTCGCGTGCTGACGTACTGGAGATCGAAGCTGGCGAAAAGCGCGTGCCGGATCAGCGGCGCGCTGACGAATGCTCGACCCAGATGCGAAGGCGAATTGACCGAGAAAGCGGTAGAGTCGTGATTTCTGGCTACAAAGCAGCTTGAATGTGGTCTTCTCAAATGGGTTATAGATCAGGGCCGCCCGGGGGCTGGTAGCCCCCCCAAACGTCGAGTAATGGTCGTAGCGCAGGCCTACATTCACAATCAGAGACCCGGGCAGCCGGACTTCGTCCTGAATGTACAAACCCCAATCGGTGGAACTCCTCTGGTCATTGACGTATTCAGAAAACGGTTGCAGGTTGTAGGTAGCCTGATCCTGGTGGAGGTGCTGCCGGTAGCTCGAGCCCACGGTAACGTGGTGCCGGTCAAAAAGCTTGTTCGAAACAACTGCTTCGCCGCCTAACCATGTACCGTAGCCGAGATCCTTCTGAGTGACCGTGGAGGCTACGTCTGGATCCGCGGAACTATAGACGTATGTTCCCTCATAATCGTACTTGTCGAAATACAGCCGGGCCGCCAACTGCCAGCCGCCGGCGATTTTGTGCTGGTATTGAAGATCCGCGTAGCTCCGCATGTCCACCGTATGGGAGCCCGGGTCGTTAAACACGGTGGCAAAGGACCCGGTGGGAATATGCTTGTCGCGCGAACCGTACACGCCTTGAAAGGTGAAGGAGCCGTGGTCCGCAAATAGTTGCTGGAACTGGTCTCCATCCGCATTCCGGGCGATGCCGTTGTTGGTGAGGGGATTGTCGAATTCCTTGAAAAACAGCGCGTCCGCGCCTTGCGAAGCATAGAACGAACCGGACAGCAGCACTTCCAGGCCGTTGTCGAAATCCCGGCCGTAGCTGACGCGGCTCCGGTAGGTCTCGTCGCTGCCGGCCGCACCCGAGACGGCCAGGCCTCCCAGGGAGCCTCCCCGTTTGGTGATCACGTTGATAACGCCAAAAAACGCGCTGGCTATGTACAGTGATGAATTTGGCCCCCGCACGATCTCGATGCGATCGATCAGATCCAGGTCCACCGGAAACTCCGTTCCCAGCAGCGCCTGTCCATAGATGTCGTCGTTGAGCAGGTGCCCGTCCACCAACAGTTGGACCCGGCTGTTATAGTCCCCCGGCTGGCCAAACCCACGGAACCCCAGGTAGCTGTAGTTCCTGTCATAGGTGACGTAGAAGCCCGGCACGTCGCGCAGTATGTCCGCCAGGGTCTGATAGCCGAATTTCTGGATTTCTTCCGCCGAGATGATGGTCACTGAAGCCGGGGCTTCCGTAATTTTCTGCTGGAACTTGGAACTGCTGTAGACCGAGTCGATCTGCACGGTCAAAAGTTTCTCAACACTCATGTCCAGCAATTCCCCGGCCGACCGTTCCTTCTGCGCCGCAACCGGAATCGGGTTAAGGCCTATCCATAGGGAGGCTAGAAGTAATCCGCAACACCTCGCAGACGAACAAACAGGCATGCAATACGTAGTGCGGGAAAAGCGCAACTACTCTCGGGTTCGTCTTCGGATAACGCGCGATCTTCGTGGGCGTTCCAAATTGGCCGAGTTTCAGTGCCGCGCGGTTAGCGGCAAGATATTGGCGTTCGGGACCTTGGATCCTATAGCACCCGTATCAGGGTCGGCCGGTGCAGCCAGGCGCTGTCGTCGCCAATGAAGAATTTCGTGATCCACAGGCTCGGCCCGTCGCCCTGCAAGAAAAGCTGCCGCGCATCGGGCGCGACCAGGAAGGTGAGCGAAGTATCTACCGATTGCTTTGGACTTAGTTCGGTATCGAACGGAATGACGGAGGAATCCGGGACCAGCGGGAAACGCCTGCCGCGCTCGTCGGCCAGATACAGCGATGCCCCCTTTGCGCTGGTGGTGCCTCGGTTCAAATCGCTGAAGATGCGGACGTCGGCTTTATACGCAACATTCTGCCCCAGCGCTGTCTTGGTGACGCTCTGAATGCTGATACACCAACTGTCCACGCAGTACGATTGCCCCGGATTCACGACCTTCTGCGGAAGGAGTAGCGAAACAGCGATCGTCAACGCCGTGTACGTCGCAAAGCAGGCACTCCACCATCCAAAGATTTTGCCAGCCAGGCGAAATTCCCGGCCCGCCAGACACATAAGCAGAACAACCAGCATCAAGGCCGAGCCGACCATCACAAAGAAGAACACCATGCTGCCAACCGCGTCCGAGTGAACGATCATGCGTCGTCTAAGATATCACTTGTGCACCTGTACGTCGACGCCCCGCACCGCGAGTTCGGCCTCTAGATCGCTCGCTAGAAAGCGCCGCGCTTCCTCTCGTTGCTTCAGCGCTGCATCCATGTGGCACAACGTGAGTCCACGCACGAATAAGTGAGCCTGTTCCCCCGAACACAGTTCCGCGATGGGTCGCATTTCCTCCCCCATCCACGCCAACTCTTTCCGTTCGAGGAGCATCTTCCGCCCGTTTTCATGCTCTTCCTCGACCTGGTCCAGGAAGTGGAGATGGTCGGCCCGGCGCAAGATCATCATTTGTTTGGTTGCCGGCGTCCGCTCGAATAGTTCATACATACCAGCTAGCGGTAGTGGAACATCATTCTCTGCGACCAGAAACAAAGTCGGAACATCGCGGCCCCAACGGAAAGTAAGTTTCGCCCGGATAACTCCCGGTTTCGGGTCGGAACTTCCCGCTGGTGCAAGCGCCACCACGGCTCGGATCCGCGACTCGACTTCGGGCGCTGCTAATGCCGTCCATCCTCCGAAGCTGTGTCCCGCGATTCCGATGGGATCGGGATCGACGTGAGCCCCTGCGTCCGTCAGGAGACGATCGAGCAGGAAACGTACGTCCGGCACACGATTCGATACCCAAGCTTCAGCTCGAGCGTTGAGTTGTTCGGGGGTCTCACCAGCTCTATATGCAAGTTCCTTCGCGATGATCTCGGAGTGATCGAGCGCGGCCACAACATACCCATGGCTGCTCAAATGAGTGTGAAGAAATGTCGCCGCTCTTCGGTGCCCGCCGCTATGGTGCGAAAAAATGATCAGCGGGAACGCTCCCGGTTCTGCTGCGGCATCGCGCACTGCCGTTTGATTCCGCGTCGCGTCTCGTGGGCGCCAAGGCGGCGCTGCCGGAACCGTGAAGGAATCCTGGGTTTCTGGCGCGACGTCCTGGCCCGCATGTCGCGCGGCCGCCGGATACCAGATCTCGCAAGGGAACAGGCGATCTCGAGTCGTGTCCAATGCCTCGATCGTTCGCACGCCAACCGGAAATCGCCCCCGGACGAACGGATCGTACTCGATCGCTCTATTTTTCTCTGACGATACGGTCGAAAGCATACAGCAACTCCTCGCGCTTGGAATACGGACCCGGCGTGTACGCCCGCGAGCCGATCCCCAGCTGGGATAGCTCCGAGATCGCCCAGTCTTCCCGATTGATCTGGTCCCAGAACTCGATCGCATCGTCGCCCTGAAATCCAGGCTTAGCCATCTCTCGTGGATCGAAATGCCACTCGCAGACGATCTCCGTGCGATCCGGAACCTTGGGCCACAAGGCGTGCGTCATCATGTAGTCCGGATGCAGGGCCAGCAGCAGATTGGGATAAATCGCGTAGTAGCAGACCATGCTCCGCTGCTCCGCATTCAAGCCCGGCAGGTAATCGCGCCGTCGGATCCCGTCGAAGGTCATGGTCTCGACGCCCGCGCGGAACCCCATGTTGCCGCCGATGTAGTTGGACGTCGGCGCCTGGTTGTCCGCGCCCAGGTAATCCGTCAGCCGGTCCAGCGCGGGATGCACCGTCGGGCAGTGCAGGCATTCATTGTAGTTCTGGATGATCAGCTTCCAGTTGGCCTTCACGTCGTAGACGATCCGTTTGTGCCGCTTCAGCTCGCCCATTCTCCACGCCGCGAATTGTCCAGGAAGACCCCCCAATTGTGCGGTCAGCTGGGACCGCTCAGCCGCGAAATTCAGAAAAACGTGTCCGTCCCAGATTTCGCATGCGACCGCATGCAGCGGATAGTCGAATCGCGAGAACCCCTCATCGCCCATATTCGGCGCGCTGATGAGCGACCCGTCCAACCCATACGTCCAGCCGTGATACGGGCAGCGGATGCGTCCCTCGAACGTACCCTCCGTCGTTCCCTCATGTGACGTGCACATGCGCGTTCCGCGATGCCGGCAGACATTGTAGAAAGCTTCCACTCGATCGGACGTGGCGCGTGTGACAATCACGCTCTCCCCCGCGACGTCGCAGAGGAAATAATCCCCCGGCTTTGCGATTCTCTCCGCCCGGCCCGCGTAAATCCACCGGTTGAAGTAAAACCGCTCCATCTCCGAGCGGAAGATCTCCGGATCGGTGTAATACTTCGCCGGCAGCGTCTTCATCGCCATTGTTTTCGGAGCGTCTGCGTCTCGCGTCGGAGATGATCGGCTTCCTTGCGGCTGAGCGAACCACGCAGGCGAAGGGCGCACCGCCACGACGCAGCCTTGCTCTTAACGGTAGTCCGCATGCTTCTATTCTACGTTCGATGTGGGGCGGGTCTCCAGACCGGCGGCGGGCTTTAGCTCGCGTGCCTTTGAGGCCTGAATCGCCGCTATTACGCCAGCGCCAGATTCGCCTGCGCCTTCAGTGTCGCATCCGCGAATTCCCCGCGCGCGAGCTTGGGAAACGCCGCCGCCGCGATCATGGCCGCATTGTCGGTCGATAGATCCGGCGCAGGAAAGAACACCGGATAAGGAAGATGCGCCTCTTCCGCCGCTCGCCTCAACCCCGAATTGCACGCGACTCCTCCCGAGACGATCATGCTGCGCGCCCCGATTTCCTCCGCGCTCCTGGTCGCACGCCGCAGCAATTCATCGATCACGGTCGCTTGAAACGAGGCGAGAACGTCGAGCGTCGCCTTCGGCGTCACCCGCAGCCACTCCTCGACCGATGGCTTGAAATTTTCGGCCAGCAGCGCCCGCCGCGCCGCGACCTCGTGAGCCATGTCGCGCGCCTCGAACCACCGCAGCACCGCCGTCTTCAGCCCGCTGAAGCTGAAGTCGAGCGTGTTGCCCTTCATTTTGGCCAGCGTGAACCGCACCGCATCCGGATTCCCATGCGGCGCGAGCATATCGATCACCGGCCCGCCCGGATACCCGAATCCCAGGAGCTTGGCGACCTTGTCGAACGCCTCACCCGCCGCATCATCGCGGGTTTTTCCCAACAGCCGGTAACGGAAGCCTTCCAAAACCTCAAACAGGTGCGTGTGCCCGCCGCTCACCACCAGCGCCAGCGCCGGATATTCCACGGCACTCTGGCTCGCCACCGCGTGGATATGTCCCTCGATATGATTCACGGCGATCAAAGGCAGCCTGTGGACCATCGCCAAAGCCTTGCCATAGGTCATCCCGACAAGTAACGATCCCACCAGCCCGGGACCCTCGGTCACCGCGATCGCGCTGAGATCCTCCAGCTTGGTCCCCGATTCTTCCAGCGCCAGCCGCACCGCGGGGACAATCCCCCGCAAATGCTCGCGCGATGCCAGCTCCGGAACAACTCCCCCGTACTTCGAATGGGTTGCCATCTGTGAAGAAACTACGGACGACAGGATCCGCGAGCCGTCTTCCACCACAGCCGCCGCAGTTTCGTCGCACGACGACTCAATCCCCAGAATCCGCATCCGGTTTCCAGTTTACAGTGGTGAGGATCGCGCACAGCGCGTGGCACGCACCTTCGGGTGCGCTTTGATCGTGCCACGCTGCGTTGTGCGCGATGATCTTGAATAAGTGCTTCTCGCCGACTTCGACTACCAACTCCCCGACGATCTCATCGCCCAGGACCCTCTGTCCGACCGCGCCGGGTCGCGGATGCTTGTCGTCGATCGCACCACCGGCAAGTGGGAAGATCGCGCCTTCCGCGATTTCCCGTCATACCTGCAACCCAAAGACTGCCTCATTCTGAACGACTCCCGCGTTCTGCCGTCCCGTCTCTACGGCCGCCGCGAACACGGCACGGGAAAAGTCGAAATCTTCCTGACCAAACCCACTTCGTCAGACGGACTTACCTGGGAAGCGCTGGTTCATCCCGGCCGCAAGATGCGCACCGGCGAGCGCATTCTGATTTCCGACGATCTCACCGCGGAAATCCTCGGCCGGGCTGAATTCGGCGAGCGCACCGTCCGCCTTCATCCCGTCGGCGACTTACTGGCCGTTCTCGAGAAAGTAGGTCACGTGCCCTTACCCCCCTACATTCGCAGGGACGACACTCCCGCCGACCGTGAACGATACCAGACCGTCTTCGCCCGCGAGCCCGGGTCCTCTGCCGCGCCCACTGCGGGCCTGCACTTCACCCCCGAGATCCTCGAAGCGTGCAAAGCCGCGGGAGCCTCCATAGCGCACGTCACGCTGCACGTCGGACTCGGTACCTTCCAGCCGCTCCGCACTGAGACTTTGGAAGACGTCCACCTGCACAAAGAATCGTTCGTCGTCCCGCCGAAGACCATCCGTGCGATGGATGAAGCGAAAAGAGTCGTCGCCGTGGGCACCACCGCCGTCCGGGCGATCGAGAGCGATCCGGCAGCCGCCGAAACGGATCTCTTTATCTATCCTGGGTTTCGCTTCCGCCGCACAGGGGCGATGCTAACCAATTTCCACTTGCCCAAGTCCAGTCTTCTGGTGCTGGTGTGCGCCTTCGCGGGCAGGGAACTGGCTCTGGGGGCGTACCGGTACGCCGTTTCTCAAAAGTATCGCTTTTACTCGTACGGCGATTGTATGCTTATTATATAGAGTTACATTCGGTGCCCAGCCATCCTACTCTGACGGATCTTCTCGAACGCGCCCGCAGGCGTCTCTTCGGGCAGCTGGTATTGGATAAGGGAGCCCTGGCGCTGCTGATCGGCATGGGCGGAGCAATCCTGCTCCTGATCACCGGCACCCAGATTCTGGATTGGTATTGGCCGGTTCTGCTTGTTGCGGTCAGCCTCGGCGTGGGAATCTACCGCCTCCGCAAGAGTCTCCCCTCTCTTTACAAGTTGGCTCAGCAAATAGACCGCCGCCTAGGCCTGGCAGACTCACTTTCCACTGCGGTCCACTTCGCCGCTCATCCCGAACCGGGACGCGAAGCCGTCTCTGCATGCCAGCGCCGCGATGCGGAACTCGTCGCCCAGCGAGTCGATGTGCGGGAAGCCCTGCCGACCTCGCGATCGCGCTATCTGTTGCCCGCAGTTGGTTTGGCTCTGGTGGCCTTCGGCCTTTTCGCGGTACGCTACGCGGTCACCGGCAGCTTGAGCCTGGAACCTTCGTTACTAAAGATCGCCTACGATTCTTTCTTCGGTCCGCCACCCCAGCAACTCGCGAAGAACCAGGCCAAGCGTCTCAATATGACGCAGGACCCGTTCGACCCTGGCAAGCCCGATGCGCAATCCACCGCAGCCGATCAGCAGCCCGAAGATCTTCTGAATTCCCAGGATTCCAACGACGCGGTAAATCCCCAGGGCGATGACAACGCCAAGCAGGCCGCCGATAAAGAGGGCGACCAGAACGGTGGCGACGCCGACAAGCAGGGCAAGGACCAAGGCGATAAGGACGGCAAGCAAAGCGACAAGGGCGACAAGGGTTCCAAAGACGGCAAGGATAAGGAAGGCGGCAATCAGGATAAGCAGGGCAACAATCCCAGTGAAGGCGGCGTTCTCGACAAAATCAAGGACGCTTTAGCCAACATGCTGAACAAGATGAAGCCCAACTCCGCTCAGCAACAGCAGCAGCAGAACGGCAAGAGCCAGCCCAATGATAAAGGTGAGAAGGCTGACAAGGGCGAGAAGCAGCAGGACAGCCAGAACGCCGGCGCCGAGCCTAATCCCGACAGCAACCAAAGCGGCGATCAAAAGAATTCCGACGACGCCAAGTCCAGCAGCCAGCCCGGCAAGCCTTCCTCGCAGGAGAGCGCCAGCGGGGCCGGATCCAAGGATGGCGAGAAAGCCGCTAAAGACGCCAAGGCTCTGGAAGCAATGGGGCAGATCAGCGAGATTCTTGGGAAACGTTCGGCCACTGTGACCGGCGAAATGATGGTCGAGGTCGGTCAAACCAAGCAGTCGCTCAAGACGCCCTGGACCGATAAGCAGGCCAATCACGCCGAGTCTGGCGGCGAGATCCATCGCGATGAAGTTCCGCTAATTTTTCAACCGTTTGTAGAACGATACTTCGAGGAAATCCGTAAGACTCCCCAGGCGGCCAAGCCTGCTCCGGCCGCCTCGAAGAGCAACAAGAAAGCTGGGTAGTAAACCATGAATGCAGATTATCTAGCGCAACTTCTGCATCAGCCGCAGTTGAGCGCAGGATGGCTCCTTGCTGGACTCGCCGTGGCTTTCTGGCTCGGTGCGATGCATGCCCTCGAGCCCGGCCACGGCAAAACGATCGTCGCTGCCTACTTGGTCGGATCCCGCGGCAACATGAAGCACGCCGCTTTGCTGGGCGCGACCGTTACCTTCACGCATACCATCAGCGTGTTCCTGCTGGGACTCGGTACGCTCCTGCTGTCGAGTTATATCGTCCCTGAAAAAATCATTCCCGCGTTGGGCGTGATTTCCGGCATCTCCATCGTTTTGATCGGCGGCTGGCTGTTCTATCAACGCTGGCGAACGTTCCTGCACACTCGCGCCCACGCTCTCGGTCACCCCCATCATCACGATCAAAATCACGACCACGATCATCACCATCATCACGACCACGGTCATGACCACCACCACGACCATCCCCACGAGCATGGCCACACTCACAGCCACGGCGATGGACATACTCACAGTCATGTTCCGCAAGGAGATATTACTTTCGGAAGCCTCATGGCTCTCGGCGCGAGCGGTGGACTAGTACCGTGCCCCGCCGCGATGGTACTGCTGCTGAGCGCCATTGCGATCGGGAGAATTGGCTTGGGCTTAGTGCTGTTGCTCGCCTTCAGCCTCGGTCTGGCGGGCGTGCTGATGGCGATTGGGATGCTCGTGATTCACGCCAAGAACTGGCTGCCCGAATCTTCCAAGGGCGGCCATCCGCTGTTGACCTTCGCACCGGTTGCGTCCGCATTGGTGATCCTGTGCGTCGGCATGCTGATGACAGCCGCGTCGCTGCGCTGGATCCCGCTGCCCTTTCTCGCCGGGTAAACCGTTCAGCCTGCTTGCCGTTTCGCCTTCGCCGGTCGCGGATCTGCCGCCGCGGGTTTCTTCGCCGGCTTTCGTCGCAGTAGCCGGTTTACCGCGCGAACCAGGTGCGTCACTTCGTTGGCGCTCTTCTGGATAACCGCATCCGCCCCGGTGGAGGCTTCGTTCAACCCCAGTGTGTCGACGAAGCCCGAAACCATCACAATGCGAATGTCTGGTTGCTGTTTTCGCAAGCGGATGATCAGCTCCAGGCCGTCCATTCGGGGCATCTTGTAGTCCGTGACTACCAGGTCGTACTTGTGCTGTGAGAATTGTTCGAGCGCATCGGCGCCGCTGGAAGCCACGTTGATCTTGTGTCCGAGTTCTTCCAGAACCGTTTTGCGGGCCGTCGATCCGCTTACGTTATCGTCCACCAGCAAAATCCGACCGTGCATCGATGTAGGCGAAGAATTCCGAAGAGGCATGTGGTTGGGAACAACGCGACATTAACAGAGCCGAAACACGCCTGTCAAGAAATTTCTATCGAACTCAAAAAGAGAAAGATGGAGTGCTTGACTTTTTTCTTTCGTTTGAATACAGGGAAGACGGTTGCGAAAAATTCTCTTACTCGACTTGTTTGGGAGCCGTGTAGCCCGGCTTGGCGAGAATCTCGTACTTCGACGGCTTACCGTTTACTGAGATCGACAGCGGCTTGTTCGTTTCCGGATCCACTAAGTCCACTTTGATCTTGCGAAACTTGCCGTCCCGAGCCGTATTGCTGGGAGTGTAGGTGAGGACGTACTGGCTGCGCAGAACCCCGCTGATCTCCCGATAGATATCCGGGAATTGGCCGTAGAAGCGCGGAAAGTACGCCACGCCGCCGCTTTCCTTGGTGAAGGTGCGCAGTTGGTTGTCGGCTTGCAGGAAGTCCATGTTCGCGGAGTCCGAAATAGCCCCGTAGGAATATAGGATGTCGCGATAGGCCTGCATCAGACCGATGGCGTAGATCGGCACGCCGGCGTTCTGGATCGCCTTGCGAGTCTCGCCATAGTTCAGCTTGCTGAAGGTATCAATGCCTGAGGAAATCAACAGGATCGCCTTGCGTCCCTCGATATCCTGCATCCGTTGGGCAGTATCCACCAACGCATCAAAGAGATTGGCTTCCGAGAAGCCCGGGAACGTCAGCCGCCGTAGGCCGTCCTGAGCTTCGCTGCGGTCCGTCGAGAAGTCGGAAAGAATTTCCGGCCGCAGATCGTAGGCCACAATCGCGACGTAATCCTCCGGCCTGAGCGTCTCCACGAACCCGTAAGCCGCCTGTAGCGTCTGGAACCACGGTTCCGAATAAACCTGCTGGAAACGGCCCGAGAACTCGATCACCAAGGCGATCGTCAAGGGAGCCTCGCCCTTCGATATCGCGCTGATCTTCTGGGGCACGTTATCTTCCAGGACCCGGAAATTGCCTGCTGGAATATTGGGAATGAAGCGGCCCTTGTTATCCAGCACCGACACGTCCACCGTCACCGTGACCGCATCGGTCGAGTACGTTGCGACGCCTTCCGGCAGTTCTTTACCCTTCTTATACTGCGATGGGATCTTGGACTGCTCCGCCGGTTCAGGTGCGCTGGTGGTCGAGCCCTTCTTCGGGCGCGCGACGGTCTCGCTGCCTCCGCTCTTCGGACCTTGAGCAACCATGATCAAGGTCAAGCTCAGAGACGAGGCCAAAACAAGGAGAATGACTCGGGAGGCCTTCATGACCGTACTTTACCACCTCGTAGGGCCGGCCTCCAGGCCGGCCGGTTAGTGCACCCAGCGGTCCCGATCCGAACCTTGCTGTTTCTTCAGGTACACCTGGAACTTGCGTTTGGCCCGCGCCAGCTTCCACGCCTTATAGCTGTCTCTTACCGGACCCACCGCATCAAACTTACGAATCTTTGGACTCTTCAGGAACACATACCCGAACAACATTCCGCTCAGGTGCGCGACGTCGCTCACGCCGCTGTTTAGGTCGCGCAGGCCAAAGAAGGCGATCCCGGCCAGAATCATCACAAAATACTTGAGCTTGATGGGAAAAATGTAAAAAATAATGATTCGGTCCGGCCACATCACCGCGCACACCAGTAGGACCCCGTAGATCGCCCCCGACGCACCAACGGTCGGGATCAGGGGATTGCCAAACAGATAGTTGCCCAGCACCACGAAAAGTCCCGCTCCCACGCCGCAGAAGAAGTAAAACTGCAGGAACCGCCGCGTACCCCAGATGTCTTCCAGATCCTTCCCGAAGAACCACAGAGCCAGCATGTTGAATAGGATGTGAAAGAACCCGGCGTGCAGAAACAGGTACGTGCCGAGCTGCCACACGTAGAACCGGCGCACCACGTCGGCGGGAACCAGGGAGAACAGGCTGGCGAAAATTCGGACCGGCTCAGCCGATCCTAATAACCACATTAGTAAGAACACCACCGAGTTGGCGATGATCAAACCTTTGACGCCCGGGGGCAGTCCTCCCCCGCCAAGATACGGACGCGCGTAGGATCGCGTGCTGAACGCCATCGTCTCACGTCCAGGATAACATTGAGGTAGAGGCTGTTATATGGAAATCAAACGTGAAAACTTGATTGCCACGCTGGGCGGCGAAGAATCTGTCGCCCGCTTGGACTCCGAAGCCAAGGCCGACGCCCTTGAGGATTTCCTGTCCAATGAGCTCGACAAGGCCCTCACCTCCACCGATCCGCATTTCCCCACCGTGGCCGAGGTCGAACAGAAGATCCCTACCCGGCACTTTCGAATGGGCGTAGGAAATCTCTTCGTCGCCCAGGCGCCCGGAGCCAAAGTCAAACTACTCCCGCCAATGCCGGCCAATCCCACGCTCTACGATTTCTTCGAACTTCGTTTCGCCCCCGCCAACCACGTTCTGCAAAGCGCCGCCTTGGCGATGAAGAACGGCATGCCCGAGGAGATCATCCTCGCCTGTCTGCTCCATGACACCGCGCAGGCGCTGCTCAAGGCCGACCACGGGTACTGGGCCGCCCAGATGTACACGCCTTACGTCCCCGAGAAGACCGCCTTCGCCATCAAGTATCACCAGGCTCTGCGCTTCTTCGCCGATCCGGCTTACGGGTATGTGTATCCCGATCTCTACCGCCGCCTGTTCGGCGAGGACTACGTTCCGCTTCCCCACATTCGCGCCGACTACGAGATGCTCAAAAAACACTCGTGGTATGAAGCCCCGCGCCTGGTCACGGTCAACGACTACTATTCGTTCGACCCCGACGCCAAAGTCAGCATCGATCCGTTCCGCGAGATCATCGGCCGCCACTTCAAGCAGCCCAAGGAAGGCTTGGGCAACGATAACAGTCCCGTGGCTCACATGTGGCGCACCATCGCCCGTCCCGACATGGCACTCTGAACCGTGGAGCGGACGCTTCAGCGTCCGCACTTAGCAAATGTTAGGCTCGTAGCATGCGCATGTACCTAACGATGTTCACCCTCTCGCTCGCCGCCGCTGTAGCGATGTACGCCGCCGACGCCAAAGCCGGCAAAGCTGCCTACGACACCTCCTGCAAGTCCTGCCATGGACCTGATGGAACCCCCAACCCGGCCGTCGCCAAGATGATGAAGGTTGAGATGAAGGATTTGAAATCTTCCGACGTTCAGTCCATGAGCGATGCCGACATCGCCACGGTGATCACCAAAGGCAAAGGCAAAATGAAGGCCATCACGGCGGTAAAGTCCGCTGACGACGTCGCAGCGTACGTCCACAGCCTCAAAAAATAGTACTGCCTATCCGTAATCTTGTTGACCCGTGCTCGTCGACAGGAATATTCTGCCGAGTGCTTGGCGAAACACCGTTGCCAAGTCAGTAGTTAAGAGATTTTTCCGTATTGGCATTGCAAATGCTCCGACTCTCAGGGGAGGGTCCAAAAATGGAAGTGCGGAAACTGATGATCGGGGCGCTGACAATCGCTGCGGGATTATCGAATGCCCAGTCAAGTCAACAACGGAAAGCCGTTATTATCAACGGTGGCGACCCGGGACGCGGCAAGTGCACTGTCGAAGTAGTGGTGGACGGCTCTGCCCAGGTCGAAGTCCGGGGAAACAACGCCACTCTCCGGAACACCGGCGGCCAGGCGCCACAATGGCGGCGTTTCGAGTGTACCGGCTCAATGCCGTCGAATCCTCCGAATTTCCGGTTTGCCGGAGTGGACGGCCGGGGCCGGCAGACTCTGGCCCGCGATCCTCGCAATAGCGGCGGCGCGGCAGTCGTCGATATTCAAGACAGCCAGGGCGGAGCCGAGGCCTACACCTTCGACTTGTTCTGGGGCAACCAACCAGCCGTCTCAGGCGGATTTCAGCCTGACCGCGGTTCTCGAAATGATGGCGGATTTCAGGATCAACGCGGCTTTGGCCCGCCGGATAATCGGCCGCCCGACCGCGGCGGAGTTCGACCCGATCGGCGCATGACCGCGGACGAGGCCGTGCAAGTGTGCCGGCAATCCATTCGAGACCAGGCTGTGAACCGTTTCAAGACCCAAAATATCGACGTGCGCAATGTTTCGGCCGACAATAATCCGGGACGCAATGACTGGATCGTGGGTGACGTGGCCGTGCGCGGGCGGTTTGGCCGCCAGAATGTTTATCGCTTCTCCTGCTCCGTTAACTTCGATACCGGACAGGTTCGCACCACCCACATCGACCAATTCGAACAAAACGCCTATCAGAACCGAAGATAGACCCACAGCGAGAAACCCTTCTTGCCTATATAATGACTTCCAGCAGAAGGGTTTCTCATGCGAATCAATCGTCCGATTGCCCTGGGATGCATGAGCGTCCTGCTGTGGCCCGGGGCGTACGGCCAATCGGCACAGCCCGAGTTCGAGGTAGCCGATGTCCGCGTGAACAAGCTGGACGCAAATCCTTCCTCGGAGTTTCTGCCCAGCGGCCAGCTTACCTTGCGCGGCGTCACCATGAAGACGCTCATTGGGATCGCTTATAAAGAGAGCCGCGTGCTCCCCGAAATCAGCGAAATCTCGATCGCGCTCGCGCCTGTCGTCGGGCCGTTGAATAACTTTGCGGCCGATTACCTCAAGGGCGCGCCTCCCTGGCTGAATTCGGACCATTTCGATGTGGTCGCGAAAGCGCCCCAGGGTACCCGGGTGGACACGCTCCGCCTGATGATGCAAACCCTATTGGCGGATCGCTTCCACCTGGTTGTCCACCGGGAAACCAAGGTGGCGAAGGTGTACGCGATGACTGTCGCCAAGGGCGGCCAAAAGCTGAAGGAATCCGAGGACACCGGTAATCCGGTATGCGGTCGCCGGATCGATCCGGACAACACCTACCACCGCGACTGCCGCAACATGACCATGACGCAGCTTGCGGAACAGCTCCCCAGCTTCGCCCCGCGTTTTTTCGAAGGGAAGCCCGTGGTGGATGCCACCGGCCTCAAAGGTGCCTGGGAGTTCACTGTCGATTGGACCCCGCTCACGGGAGGTCTGGTCGGCTTGGATGCCGCGCCGGGCACCGAATTTGACACCGGCACCACGATTTTCCGCACCATGGAGAAGAACCTCGGCCTCAAACTCGAGCAGCGCGAACAGCCCATGCCCGTCCTCGTCATCGACCGGATCGATCGCGTTCCTACAGAAAACTAACCGTCGTTCTGGGAATCCAGCACCTCTGGATTCACAACATGGATCGGCCTTCCGGCGCAATACGCCGTGATCTGGTCGAAGATGTCGCTGAATTGAATCTCATATTCTTCGTGCGTGACATACCCGATGTGCGGCGTGCACACCACGTTGTCCATTGCCAGGAGCGGATAACTCGTGTCGAGGACTGGCTCTTCCTCATACACATCGACGGCGGCCATGCCCGGGCGCCCCGCCTGCAATGCGCGGACCAGCGCGCCCGGCTCGATGAGGCCCGCGCGGCTGGTATTCACCAGGAGCGACGTAGGCTTCATGCGCGCGAGGTCGCCCGCTGTCACGATCCCTCGCGTCGCCGCCACCAGTCGCATGTGCAGGGACACGATGTCGGCCTCTTCGAAAAAGACCTCCTTTGTGGGCGCGGCCGTGTAGCCCTCCGCGCGCGCTTCTGCCAGGGAGGCTTCCCGCGCCCACACCAGCACCTTCATGCCGAACGCCTTGCCGTAGCCCGCAACCGCACGTCCGATGCGGCCGTATCCGTAGATCCCCAAAGTCTTGTCCCGAAGAGTGTGGCCCACGCCCATCTGCCAATGTCCCGCCCGGAGCGAAGCCACCTGCTGCGGGATCTGGCGCATCGCGGCCAGAATCAGGCCCCAGGTCAGCTCCGAGGTTGCATGGGACGGCGTCCCCGGGTGCTGGCCTGAGGACACGATCACGCCACGCTTCGTGCAGGCTGCAATATCGATGTGCGGGTAGACGCTGCGCTGGCTGATGAGCTTCAGTTTGTCCAAACGATCCAGGAGCGGAGCTTGGATCCTGGTCCGCTCGCGGATGAGGACCAGCGCCTCCGTGTCCTTCAGGCGCTCAGCTAGTGTATCGGTGTCCTGAACATGATCGTTCCATACTTCCACCTGATGGTCCTCCAGCTTGCGAAAGCAGGAAAGCGTCCTCACCGTGTCGGCATAGTCGTCGAGAATCGTGATTTTCATGAAGGCAGGTCGGACAACAGGACGATTTTCCCCGCTAAACCTCCCGCTTCCAGAAGCCGCTCGCCTTCGCGGCCTGCCAGCAGCGGAAGCCTGGCAGCGATGCGCGGCTGGATCTTGCGCGCAGCCAGAAGCTCGAAGAGTTTGCGGAGATCCTCTTTGAACGGACGTTTGTCCTTCCGGTAGAGCGCGGTGATGCCGTAGAAGGCTCCGCGGCGGCCGGCGAAACGCGCGCCCAGGAACAACGCGGCGAATCCTCGCAACATACCGATGGTGCCGCGGGCCGCCACGAATCCGTAGCCGGCCACCAGTCCGCCTTTTCGCGTGGCACGGATGCACTCGCGAGTACCGGCGCCGCCCAGGCCGTCGAAAGTTACGTCCGCGCCTCCGGGCAGGACCTCACGCAGGGCCACGTCCACCGGCTTTGTTCTTGATTCGATCGGCTCACCGCCAAGGCTCCGGATCAGGTCGAAATGCTTCTTTGAACCCAATCCAAATGCGCGTACCCCATGCACGCGCAAGAGCTCCAGCAGCGCGGTACCAATGCCGCCGTTTGCTCCCGTGACCAGCGCGGTCTGGCCCGGCTGCATCGCGGCCGTGCGATGAATCATCTGGTATGCCGTCACATAGTTGAATGTCAGCGCGATGGCCTCGGCGTCGTCCAGCCCCTCGGGAACAGGGACGAAATGCTCGGCGCCGCGCGTGAAGTACTCGGCCCAGCCGCCATAAACCGTCAGCGCGCAAACGCGCTGCCCGCGCACAAAACCGGCGACGCCCGGGCCGATGGCATCCATGTCTCCGAGCACCTCGTAGCCCTCGACAAACGGGAACGGCGGGCTGAACAGGTAATAGCCCGTCCGCTTCAAAATGTCGGTGGAGCCGACTCCGCTCGCACGCACCCGGATGCGGACCTCACCCTGCTTCGGAGGCTCCAGCGGAAACTCGACCTCCTGGAGCTGGTCGAGTCCGCCTCTGCCTTTCAACTGAATGGCCCGGTACGTCGGCCTCACAATTCTATTTTCACGCAGCCCGGACCATGTGAGATCGTGCCTCGATCGCGCGAGCAATACGCTCCGCGTCTCTCCCGACGCCGATGACCGTCGCCGACGTCATGGAATAGAGATAGTGCAGACCGACGAAGTACATCCCCGGCACGCGCGTCACGACACCGCGCTCGTGCATCGGCCGCCCGTCCTCGCCGAAGATAGGCAAGTCGATCCACGAGAATCCGGGATGGTATCCGGTGCACCAGATCACGTTCCTCACGTCGAGGGTACGATCGTCCGCGAGCAGAGGCTGTCCATACCGCACGCCTGCGACCTTGGGAACGCGCTCGATCCCGGCGCTGACCAGATCCAGGGGCTTGACGCGGACCAGCGGAGCGGCTCGGGACAGCAGCTTGGGGCGCAGTTTCCGGCCGATCGGCGTGCTCACGCTCAGCACGTGGTGCCCGACGAATCGGATGATGCGCACCAGGAAGAACCGCGCCATCACGCTATCGATGGGAAATGGAATGTGACCGGACTCCTTGCCGGACATCCAGATCTTATGTTTGCTCGCGCGCGCGATCTCCAGGCCGATATCGGCGCCCGAGTTTCCCGCGCCGACAACGAGGACGTTTCCGTTCTGGAGTTGCGAAGGATTCCGGTATTCGTGCGAATGCAGTTGCAGGATTCCCGGGTCGAGATCCGCGGCGAATGCAGGTACCCGAGGCTGTTGGAAGTTGGCCATCGCCACCACCACATTCTGCGATTCAAATCGCAGGTCGCCCGCCGTTGTTACGAACCGGTCTCCTTCCTTCCAAAGTCTGTCCACTTTGACGCCGCTTTGAACCGGCAAGCGAAACCGTCGCGCATAGGATTCGAGATAATCCGCCATCTGTTCCTTGTCTGGAAAGGAATCGCCGCGCGCGGGAAACGGGAATCCCGGGAGTCCTGCGTAGCGAGCAGGCGTGAAGAGACGCAGGGAGTCCCAACGTTTCCGCCAGGCATCTCCGGTGCGTGGATGGGCATCGAGAATGACGAAAGGGAGTCCGCGTTTCGCCAGGTGGTACCCCACGGACAGCCCCGCTTGGCCTCCGCCGACCACTACCGTGTGAATGCGTTTAGTGTTCATGCCCACAGAATAGAGTTACCCAAGGCTCGCCGCATCGGGCGAAGTGCGTACCTCAACAAACGGGCGGGATGGGTAATTCTATGTAGGCGGTCAAACCAGGTTGTGCTGATACGCGTACGCGGTGGCCGCCGCCCTGGACGATAAATCGAGCTTATTAAAGATGTTGCTCAGGTGGCGGGCCACCGTCTTCTCGCTGATCCGGAGTTTCCCGGCGATCCCCCGATTGGTCATCCCGGATGCGACCAGTTTGAGCACCTCGACTTCGCGCGAGGTCAGGGAACCGCCTGCGCCGGCTGGCTGTTTGCGTGATAGAGCCTCAACCTGCGCGACAGCCGGTGTGGCGCCCAATTGCTGGAACGCGTCGCGCGCCGCGGCTAGTTCCCCGTCCGCAGTGTCGCAATCGCCCACCTCCCGGCACGCGAGGGCGATCAGAACCCGTACGCGCGCCGCCTCATACGGTGCTTCGAGATCGCGCCAGGCCGTCAGCGCCTGGCGCAGCGTCGTCAGGGCGCCGCGCGCATCTTGCTCCGCCAGAAGGACGGCGCCGTTGGCCCGAGCCGACATGGCATCGACCCACGGCGCGTTGAGGCGGGAGGCGATCTCTGCCAGTTCGTCGGCTGCCGCGCGAGCGGCCGGAACATCGTGGACAGCCAGCACAATCTCGACATAGGCGTCCAGGACGCGGGCTCGCTGGCCCGGCTCCCGCACGGCCTCGGCGACGTGGCGGATCGCCGAATTCGCCGAATCCACCTGCCCCTGCGCCATCCGGAGTTGCGCCAAGCCGGGTTGGGGAGTGCGCTCCCACTGATTTGCCTGGCGATACGCTTCCTCCGCCTGGGCGAACTCGCCGCGCAACCGGTGGAGTTCTGCCCTGCGGTAGAAAGCCGGGCCTACGGCCGCCTTGGGCGGGGGATGCAAAAGCCGCTCGCATGCCTGCTGTGCCTGATCCAGCGCACCCGGCCAATCGCCCTGCAGTTGCAGGATCTCGGCGCGTCGCACCATACAGTGACCACGGTAAGGGACCACATCCGGCTGCGCCGTATGCCAACGCTCTAGAGCCGAGGTCCATTCCTGTGCGCGGCGCAGATCCAGGATTTCGCCGCAGACTTCCAGTACGCTGCAATAAACCCCGCCGGCCATGACCGGAGAGACCTCGCCGGCCGTCACCGCGACCATCGCCTCGTCCAGCAGCGAGACGCCGCGCGCCACTTCTCCCTGACGGATGAGGGCGCGCCCTTGGCCCATCCGCGCCGAAGTCACCAGGTCGTTGTCTCCGAACCGCTCGCCGATCGAGGCGGCCTTGACGAACGCGTGATACGCCCCGGCAGTGTCTCCTTGATGGACCGCGCGGATAGCGTCCGGCAAGAGCAGATACCCCTGCTCCACGCAGTCGAGGTGTCCGTCGTCGAGCAGACGGCGCGCGCGGGCGAACCAGCCGCCGGCCTGCGCCAACTCGCCGTTGTTCAGCAATCCGAAGCCGAGCCAGAAAGCGCATCGCGCCGCGCTTTGGGTGTCGCCCCCGGCCAGGAAGCCCTGATGCGCGCGGATCAGGATATCGGCGCTCTCCGCGTCCCGGCCTGTGAGGTGCCCGGCGATGGCCAGTCGTTGAAGATCTTCGGGCTCGAGCGGCGCTTCGCGATCCGCGCTGGATAGGTTGGAAAATGCGGCGCTCCAAGCCTGCTTCCGGAACGCTTCCCGGCCCTGATCCAGCGCCGCTGCCGGCCCTATAACCATTCCATTGTCAACTCTAGCATCGCCGCACATCGCCGATCTCGTTGATACGAGAATGGGATTGTGGACCGCGTGAGAATCGACAAATGGCTCTGGGCAGCCCGATTCTTCAAGACCCGCTCGCTCGCCGAGCGGACTTGCGAACTGGGCAGGATCGAATCCAATGGAGTACGAGCCAAGCCCGCCCGCGAAGTCCGCATCGGCGACCTTTTACACATCAAGAACGACAGCGGCGACTTTCAAGTGGAGGTGCTGGCCCTCAGTGAAATACGCGGCCCGGCTGCAGTCGCGCAGACCCTCTACCGTGAAACCGAGGCCAGCCGCGAGCTGCGCCTTAAGCTGGCCGAAGAGCGCAAAGCCATGCCGCATTTCGAAGCATCCAGGGAAGGGAAGCCCTCCAAGCGCGATCGCCGTGAAATCGGCCGCCTTCGGGGTAGAGTGTGAGCTCGCTTTTTGAACACGATTCGTTACCGCCCTCCCGCGAGGCTCTCGAAGACGGTGCGATCCTTCTGCGCGGCTTCACCACTTCCGAAGCGCCCCAGCTAGTGGAGCAAGTCACCCGCATCGCCCAGCAAGCCGCATTCCGACACTTGGTGACGCCCGGCGGTTACACGATGTCCGTCGCCATGACCAACTGCGGCCGCGTCGGTTGGGTATCCGACCGCACTGGCTACCGTTATGACCCCGTCGATCCCGACACCCAAATCCCTTGGCCCGCCATGCCCCCGTCGTTCCTCGATCTCGCCGCCCGCGCCGCGGCCGAAGCCGGATTCGCCGCCTACGATCCCGACGCTTGCCTCATTAACCGCTATGTCGCCGGCGCCAAACTCAGCCTCCATCAGGATCGCGACGAGAAAGATGCCTGGGCACCCATCGTTTCTGTCTCTCTCGGCCTGCCGGCTACCTTCTTATGGGGTGGCAAACGCCGTTCCGATCCCGTGCGCCGACTGCGTCTCGAATCCGGCGACGTCGTCGTGTGGGGTGGACCCGCGCGCTTCATCTATCACGGTGTCGCTCCGCTCAAGGACGGCGAGCATCCGCTCACCGGCGCCGCGCGCATTAATCTCACCTTTCGGAAAGTGTTCTGATCACCCGAAACGTGATCTCGGGAGAGCGGAAGTCCGGTCCTTCCCATCGAACCGTATAGACGCCAGGCATCGCAAAATACCTGCTCCCCAGTTGATAGGTGAAGTTCAGAACCTGTCCGGGCGGCAGGGCAGTGAAGTATGGAGTTCTGATTCCGTTGCCTATTAGGAAGCTCCAGTCTTTCGGCTCGGATCCATTGATGAACAGGTGCGAAGCCTCGACATTCGGATTCGCGACTGTGTCGCCGTCGTTCACCACGGCGAAATACAGTTGCAGTGTGCCGGCCTCTTTGAGTTGGAAGACCGGTTGCGCGACGCTGATGGCGGACCAGAGTTTTTGCGGCGCCGCGACGCTCGGCGCGGGTGTTATCGATGGAGCTGGCTTCGCCAGCAGCTCCTGCGAATCCACAATCGCGGGGATCCCCTGTCCCTGATCGGTTCTGATCCGGACCGTTTTGCTGGAAACCACGGCTACTTCAATGGCCGAACCCGCCGTCAAATTCGGATCGACATAGTCAGTCTCGGACTGATTCAGCGAATTGAGCAAGCTTTGCGCCCGGTACGGCCGAACTACGTAGCGCTTGTTGCCGGCCTCGACCGTAACGCGCCAAAACTGCTGCGCGCGAAGATTCGAAGGCCTGCATTGCGCGGGAGGAGTTGCCCCTTTGGGCACAGCGCGGCAAGTCGGGTCTGGTTCCTTGGCGGGAGTGGAGACTTGCTCGACGGCAACAACTTTACCCGGCTCCCACAGCGTGGTGTCCGCCGCACGTAATAAGGTTACGAAGGAGAGGACGAGAAGGTACCGCAAGCAATAATTCCCTGGGCCTCAGTCTAGCATTGGTCGTGTGGCCTACAGCAGTCGCAGGATCTTTTTCTCAAAGCTCTCGAAATCCTGCATCCCGAATACGTAGTCGCGCAGGTTTCCGGCACGGTCGATGACCACCGACCAGGGCCGGAAGTCCCGGATCGCCAGCCACCCATAGGACTCGACGCTGCCATTGAAAGTATCGGGCGCCGTCTTTTGCAGAAAACCGGCGATCTCATCGGGGCGCTCATCGGATAAGGTCAGGACCACCACGCCGCGGTCCCTGTAGCTTTGTTGGAGCCGGTTCAGCGCCGGAAGCTCTTCGCGGCAGGGGCCGCACCAGGTCGCCCAGAAATTGATCACCACCACGCGCCCCTTGTACTCTTGCAGTCGGTGCGAGGAGCCGTCGCTGACCAGCTTGAATTCCACGTCCGGGAATTGCTTGCCCTCTTTCGTGCTGAGCTTTTCCGCGGAACGAAACAAAGGAGCCATCGGCAGGTAGGCGACGGCCAGAGTAACAATCGATAGACCGAAGATCTGCTTGGATAGGCCCTGTACGAACGAGGCGCGCTTTCTTCGGGCCAGCCACCAGGCGATCGCCGACCCGATCGTCAGAATGACCAGCACCACGGGTGTCCAAGCCGCTATGCGAGCCATGTTGTCGTACAGCATAAGATTCCGTCCGACGCCATTTTACTGCGTTCCGACCCAGCCCCGCCCGTCAGGGCGGGGGCACCGTATGCTCCGCACCTAAAAAGGTGCTTCAATGAAACGACGTTTCGTCGCCGTTCCGGGGATCTCATGAAGCAACTCCGCAAGAGCAAGCGTCCGGTGGTGCTGACAGTGAAGCGTCAGGCCGCCGCCGTAGTGCAAGATGCCGGGGCGTATCAACGCCTTCTTGATGTCGCCGCAAAGGCTGATGCCCGTGAGGGAATCCGTCAGGGACTGGAAGAAGCGCGTAGCGGAAAAGGGAGGCCGGTTCGCGAGTTCTTTGCCGGGTTCAAGGCCAAGCGTGGCTTACCTGGTTAGGATCATGCCTCGCGCCGAGCGCGATTTTGTTGACCTTTACGGCGCTATTTCGGAAAATGCCTGAGAACAAAAACCTTCGACAGCTTCTTTACGGCCGCAAACCACATGTGTATCGTGTCATCCATCGCATTGTGGAGCGCCGCGGTGAAGTTCAAATCCTTCACATCCGGCATGGGGCGAGAGATAGGACCTAGGGTGGAGTAGGCTTCAGCCGGACTTGGTAGCGCCGGCCTTCAGGCTGGTGGCTGTTTTGGTTCACAAATGGACCAAATGGGGACTGGCACCTGTGACGAACTCCTTGAGTTCCGTCGATAGCCGGTCGGGATTTCCAGTTGATCGCTTGACCAAGCCAATCAGCCGTTGCTTATCAGCTCCGATTAACGACTCTGCAGCGGTGGGGGTCTGTGGCATATAGTTTAACACCCACCCTGAAGTCAAATTGCCTGATTTATGCGCAGTCGCCAGGCGTAGGCGTGGATCACTATCTCCGACCACCTTTGCCCACGTCGGATACTCGTTTTCCCGCAAGAAGAAGGCGGTCTTGAGCCTGTCAAATAGCCAACGATCAACTGGGCTGTCCAACTGAGCTCGGTTTAATCGGTTCCGTAGCGCTGCTCGGGGCCAATACCGCATGGCTTGGTTGAAGAATGCGAGGCCCTGCGCGTCTCCAATATTGCCGCCGATTACCGCAGAGCTGACAGATCCCAAAAGGGTATACAATCGAGCTCTCTCCAAAGCCGACGGTGCAGTCTGGAACGCCGATTCGAGGGTACCGATCGCCGACTGGAAATCACCTGATGACGCTGCTTGCAGCGCCAAATCCAGTTCCGCGGCATATTTGGCCGTTCGCTTCTCACTTTCCCTTGCGTATATCACTGCGTTCCAAGGTAAGTCGGGCGAGTTGTCAATGCTACGCACATAATCAACCAGTGAAAAGCTAGAAGCCGTCACGCCAACGCCCACCATAGTGTGTGGGGCCGTTGACCATCGGTATACCTCAACTGAAAGCCCAGTGCCGGTATACGACGTAATGAGTTCCTCTGCGAAAGTCGGGGTTCCGGTTCCGAGCTTTCGGTATCTGACAGCGCCTGAGAGTGGCATCAAAATCACAGGCGGATCATAGTCCGAGACTCTCTCCATAAGCTCTACCCCGAATCCCATAAGCTTCATGGCCTTCCACACGGGAACAGAAGCCCGGATTGGATCGGTCAGATAGACAAGGTGTCCTGCGTCCGTTGAACCGCCTAGCGCAAGAACCTCAGATTGCCTCGGATCATTGGAGTCCGCTCGATAGAAGTAGACCGTGCCGCTGAGAACTAGATACGGTGAAAGAATCGCCCATAGCATCCCGCCTACGAGCAGCGCAATCGACCAGGTCCGTGACGCGAGTCTCGGAAAACCGAAGGAGGGCCATGTAGCAACCGACAGGATTCCGGCGATCACCGCAGGGATCGTGATCCCCGGATGTAGCGGGAAGATGAAGTACAAGGAGATGGCATTGAGCAAAGGTATCGAAGCCTTCTTTACCGGCTCGGACACGCAGAGTTCTCTGATCCACTGAATCAACGATGGATTAAGCGGTCGTTGTGCCATCAGGGCTTACTTACGATGATAGATGTTCGGCGGACCAAAGCCACTCCACCGAGTGATTGGCCAGCCACTATTCCCGCTGAAACCTTGCACACCCGGACCTCATCTGCTAGACTGACACTAGTCCTGCCAGGCCGCTCCCCAACGGGAGACCCTGCCCGGGAGCAAAGAGCCAGCGAAAAAAGTTGGTTTTGCCCCTTGCGCAGTGGACCAGGGTTTGGTAAATTAGACGATGGTACTATGTGGCAGGTGGTTTTGTGCCTGCTGCGGGGTGAGTGGGCAGCGGGTAGAAGGTTCTATCGGCCAGCCTTAAACTGAAGAAGTTCTTTCAGATTCCCTAAGTTTCCTTTGGACGCTAGCTTTTTCGTCCATGGCCGTGACTGTGGAAAACGGTCGCGCCAACGTGGCTGCGTTCAATAACGAATTTCGAGGCCGGTGCCCAGCAGGCTTTCGCAAGATCGCTTGTGGCCTTCAGGAATCCACGGTTTTCCCGTGGACGAGTGATGGCGGGTACGCAGATCTTTGACAATCTGGTTGGATGCTAAGTAGAAGAAGCGCAACGGCGTGGCCGTAAGGCTATGTCGGGGCGCAATTTCGTCAGTAACTTGAGTTCAAGACCGAAGTGATCTAATGGTTGAAGTTCAACTGGCAAGCCAGTTGAACCATTGGCCAGTCGAGCAATCGGCTGGGTCATTTCAAACGGTTCAAACGAGAGTTTGATCCCGGCTCAGAATCAACGCTGGCGGCGCGCTTAACACATGCAAGTCGCACGAGAAAGTGGAGCAATCCATGAGTAAAGTGGCGTACGGGTGAGTAACACGTGGATCATCTACCTTCTAGTGGGGAATACCCCCGGGAAACTGGGGACAATACCGCATAAGCTCGTAAGAGGAAAGCAGCAATGCGCTGGAAGAGGAGTCCGCGGCTGATTAGCTAGTTGGCGGGGTAACGGCCCACCAAGGCGAAGATCGGTAGCCGGCCTGAGAGGGCACACGGCCACACTGGCACTGAAACACGGGCCAGACTCCTACGGGAGGCAGCAGTGGGGAATCTTGCACAATGGAGGAAACTCTGATGCAGCGACGCCGCGTGAGCGATGAAGCCCTTCGGGGTGTAAAGCTCTTTCGACGGGAACGATAATGACGGTACCCGAAGAAGAAGCTGCGGCTAACTACGTGCCAGCAGCCGCGGTAATACGTAGGCAGCAAGCGTTGTTCGGAATTACTGGGCGTAAAGAGTGTGTAGGCGGTGTTCTAAGTCTGTCGTGAAATCTCCCGGCTTAACTGGGAGGGTGCGGCGGAAACTGGAGTGCTAGAGGATGGGAGAGGTAAGCGGAATTCCTGGTGTAGCGGTGAAATGCGTAGATATCAGGAGGAACACCTGTGGTGTAGACAGCTTACTGGACCATTTCTGACGCTGAGACACGAAAGCGTGGGTAGCAAACAGGATTAGATACCCTGGTAGTCCACGCCCTAAACGATGCATACTTGGTGTGAGCGATTCATTTCGTTCGTGCCGGAGCTAACGCGTTAAGTATGCCGCCTGGGGAGTACGGTCGCAAGGCTGAAACTCAAAGGAATTGACGGGGGCCCGCACAAGCGGTGGAGCATGTGGTTCAATTCGACGCAACGCGAAGAACCTTACCTGGGCTCGAACGGCTTAAGATCATCCTTGGAAACAGGGACTTCTCGCAAGAGACTTGAGTCGAGGTGCTGCATGGCTGTCGTCAGCTCGTGTCGTGAGATGTTGGGTTAAGTCCCGCAACGAGCGCAACCCTTGTCCTGTGTTGCCATCATTTAGTTGGGCACTCTCAGGAGACCGCCAGCGATAAGCTGGAGGAAGGTGGGGATGATGTCAAGTCATCATGGCCTTTATGTCCAGGGCTACACACGTGCTACAATGGCCGGTACAAAGCGCTGCAAACTCGCAAGAGGGAGCTAATCGCAAAAAACCGGTCTCAGTTCGGATCGCAGGCTGCAACTCGCCTGCGTGAAGCTGGAATCGCTAGTAATGCCGTATCAGAACGATGGCGTGAATACGTTCCCGGGCCTTGTACACACCGCCCGTCACATCACGAAAGTGGATTGTACTAGAAGTCCCCCTTAAAGGGCCCAAGGTATGATTCATGATTGGGGTGAAGTCGTAACAAGGTAGCCGTAGGAGAACCTGCGGCTGGATCACCTCCTTTCTAAGAGACAGTGTCCGGAGTCACTGAAAGTGACGCGTCAGAAATGACGTGAATTAAGTAAGTGGCAGCCTTTCCGGTCCAATGCTTGCCGGACCTTCGGGGTCGGCAGGCAGCTTCGGTTTCTCTTTTCTCAAGTTCAATAAAACGTTTTTCTATGGGTCGCGAGCTGGTCTTGCGATCTGCATCCAATCGGCCTCGATAACACTTTTTAGGGGGTTGGAGCGCACAGCGTTTTCTCAGCGTTGTGCGCGGTTCAAGCAACGGGGCTGTAGCTCAGTTGGGAGAGCGCCTGATTTGCATTCAGGAGGTCGCCGGTTCGATCCCGACCAGCTCCACCAACTTGACTGGAGCGCAAAGCGTTTTCTCAGCGTTTTGCGCGGTCAGGATACGGGCCTGTAGCTCAGTTGGCTAGAGCGCACCCCTGATAAGGGTGAGGTCGGTAGTTCGATTCTACCCAGGCCCACCACCTACAAACGAGTTTAGGTAGGACCGGCCTTCTGGCCGGTCACCTATCACGATCTTTGACATAAGAATATTGACGGGCAACAACAAATGTTGCATTAGGCTCCCGTGCAGCCAATATACGGGAGCCGGTAGCGCAAATCTAAGAATCGCCGTGAATCGAAAACGATACGGTGGTCGAGACTATTCTGTGTCTAGAGTAAATTTTATGGTCAAGCTACTAAGGGCATGCGTGTGGATGCCTTGGCGCAAGTAGGCGATGAAGGACGTGGCCAGCTGCGATAAGCCCCGGGAAGGTGCAAGCAACCTGTGATCCGGGGATCTCCGAATGGGGGAACCCAGCCGATGGGAACATCGGTTATCCTGCGATGAATTCATAGTCGTAGGAAGCGAACGGGGGGAAGTGAACCATCTTAGTACCCCTAGGAATATAAAACAACCGTGATTCCGCTAGTAGTGGCGAGCGAAAGCGGATCAGCCTAAACCGATCAATCCGCAAGGAGAGGTCGGGGTTGCAGGACCACAATAATCAGGTAACTCCGTTCTGCGGAGTCACCTGGTTAAAAGAGGGATAAGGGAGCGTTAGGAGAACGGTCTGGAAAGGCCGGCCATAGAGGGTGACAGCCCCGTATTCGAAAATGCAATCTTCCTTTAAGTGGCTCCTAAGTACCGCGGGACACGTGGAACCCTGCGGGAATCTACCGGGACCATCCGGTAAGGCTAAATACTCACTTGCGACCGATAGTGAACTAGTACCGTGAGGGAAAGGTGAAAAGAACCCCTGCGAGGGGAGTGAAATAGTACCTGAAACCGCATGCCTACAAGCAGTGGGAGGGCTATGCCGCGCAAGCGGAAGGCCTGACCTCGTGCCTATTGAATAATGAGCTGGCTAGTCAATCTCAGTGGCAAGGTTAAGCGAAAGCGAGCCGAAGCGAAAGCGAGTCTGAATAGGGCGTTTTAGTCGCTGGGATTGGACGCGAAGCGGGATGATCTACCCTTGGCCAGGATGAAGGTCGTGTAACAGCGACTGGAGGTCCGAACCGGTGTTGGTTGAAAACAGCTCGGATGAGCTGAGGGTAGGGGTGAAAGGCTAATCAAATTCCGTGATAGCTCGTTCTCTCCGAAATAGCTTTAGGGCTAGCCTTGCGTGGTCCGTCGCGGTGGTAGAGAACTGAATGAACTAGGGGCCTTTCCAGGTTACCGAATTCAATCAAACTTCGAATGCCGTACACGTGTAGCGCAGGAGTCAGACGGCGGGGGCTAAGCTTCGTCGTCAAAAGGGGAAGAGCCCAGACCATCAACTAAGGTCCCTAAATTCATGCTAAGTGGGAAAGGAAGTCGAGTTCCTCAGACAGCCAGGAGGTTGGCTTAGAAGCAGCCATCCTTTAAAGAAAGCGTAACAGCTCACTGGTCGAGGGACTCGGTGCCGACAATCCATCGGGGCTCAAGCATGGTACCGAAGTTATGGATGCGTTTGCTTTCGGGCAGACGTGTGGTAGGAGAGCATTCTTAACCGAAGTGAAGGTTGAGTGTAAACACAACTGGATCGTTAGGAAGAGACTCTGCCAGCATAAGTAGCGAAAAACCAGGTGAGAACCCTGGTCGCCGTAAGTCTAAGGTTTCCTGAGAAAGGTTAATCCGCTCAGGGTTAGTCGGAGCCTAAGGTGAGGCCGAAAGGCGTAGCCGATGGACACACGGTTAACATTCCGTGACTACTTTAATTCGATCAAGACCGATGCGGGGACGCAGCGTGTAAGTTCCTCTGCGCAATGGTTTCAAAGGGGAGCGAAGCGAGGTTGGGAAGGGGAAATCCGCCCGGCCGTCTGCCAGGAAAATCCGCTAAGGAGAGTTGAAGTATCCGTACCACAAACCGACACAGGTGGACGAGATGAGTATTCTCAGGCGCTCGGGTGATGGTCTGTTCAGGAACTAGGCAAATTGACTCCGTAACTTCGGGATAAGGAGTACCCTCTTCGGAGGGTCGCAGTGAAGCGCATCAGGCGACTGTTTAACAAAAACACAGGTCTCTGCAAAGTCGAAAACGACGTATAGGGGCTGACGCCTGCCCGGTGCCGGAAGGTTAAAGGGAGCGGTTAGCGATTTCGATTGCGAAGCTGTGAACTGAAGCCCCGGTGAACGGCGGCCGTAACTATAACGGTCCTAAGGTAGCGAAATTCCTTGTCGGGTAAGTTCCGACCTGCACGAATGGCGTAACGATCTGATGACTGTCTTAACAGGCCGCCCGGCGAATTTGTGGTTCCGGTGAAGACGCCGGATGCCCGCCACAAGACGGAAAGACCCCGTGCACCTTTACTATACCCTATCAATGAATTATGGGGTGCTCTGCGCAGAATAGGTGGGAGGCTTTGAGTCCGGAATTTCGGTTTCGGAGGAGCCACCGGTGAGATACCACCCTGAGCATTCTGTGATTCTAACTTACTCCCGTAATCCGGGAGAAGGACATTGGTAGGCGGGTAGTTTGACTGGGGCGGTCGCCTCCTAAACTGTAACGGAGGCGTTCGAAGCTTGGTTCAGGAGGTTTGGAAATCCTCCTTCGAGTACAATGGCATAAACCAGGTTGACTGCGAGACCAACGAGTCAAGCAGGTACGAAAGTAGGACATAGTGATCCGGTGGTTCTGTATGGAAGGGCCATCGCTCAACGGATAAAAGGTACGCCGGGGATAACAGGCTGATCGGAGTCAAGAGTTCACATCGACGCTCCGGTTTGGCACCTCGATGTCGGTTCATCGCATCCTGGGGGTGTAGAAGCTCCCAAGGGTTAGGCTGTTCGCCTATTAAAGCGGTACGTGAACTGGGTTCAGAACGTCGCGAGACAGTTCGGTCCCTATCTGTGGTGGGCGCAGGAAAATTGAGGGGGGTTGTCCTTAGTACGAGAGGACCGGGATGAACAGACCTCTTGTGATCCAGTTGTCACGCCAGTGGCAGAGCTGGGTAGCGAAGTCTGGTCGGGATAAACGCTGAATGCATATAAGCGTGAAACCTTCCCCGAGATGAGTTTTCCCAACCGAAAGGTAACAAGGGCCGTGGAAGACGACCACGTCGATAGGACGGAAGTGGAAGTGGGGTAACCTATGAAGCTAACCGTTACTAATAGCCCGTTCGGCTTGACCATATAATTTACTGTAGGTTCAGAGTAGGTCAAGATTGCGCGTAAGAAGTGGCAAATTGTGGCTTGCCCGTCAATATTCAAAGAGTGTCAGGAGTCTTTTGAAGGCTCCTGATCTCTACATCACTTTTGGGTGATTGTAGCGAGGGGGTCCCACCCGTTCCCATCCCGAACACGGAAGTTAAGCCCTTCAGCCCCGATGGTACTGCACGCGCCAAGTGTGTGGGAGAGTAGGACGTTGCCCAATTAATAAGAAAAGCCCCGGTCGAAAGATCGGGGCTTTTTGTTTTAATGCTTTCTCAGTACGTCAGGCTGATTCCGGTCTGGGGCTGGTTTCAAAGTCCAGTTCGGTGGCCTGAGGAGCCACCTCTTTCATCAACTTTATGAAAGTCGGGTACGTATTTCGGTCCTTGACGCCGAACGCTATCGCTTATGTTATCCCAGTCGATCAAGACGTGCATTTGGCTAATAGTCGCTGTGCAAAATCCGAAGAATTACGAGCCGAAAGTGGGAAGGCATCGAAGAGTCTGCTGAAGCCTTCCTAAGATAATACTTTTGAGTATGGGGATACAAATCGAAGGTGATCGCTGCAGATCATGCATACCTGGCCTGGGCTGAAGCCTGCTGCACACAGCCGAGCCGAGAGTAACCCACAACAGGGCTCCCGAGCAGGCGGGGTTATGGTCGGCTGGGATGGGCTCAGGCTTATATTGTTCTGGATGGCCGGGCGGTTTCGGCGAGGTACGCTGGGGATGGAGAAGGATCAGCGATGTATTGGGACGTTGTGGAAGTGAAGCCCGAGCCTGACTACCGCCTGTTTGTGCGCTTCGCGGACGGGAGCGGCGGGCGGGTGCAGCTCGCTCCGGAGGATTTCACGGGCGTCCTGGCGCCACTTCGTGAACCGTCGTTTTTCGAGCAGGTCTTTGTGGATCATGGAGCGGTGGCATGGCCGGGCGAGATTGAGCTGGCACCGGATGCGATGTATCGGCAGATCGCCGGGGAGAGGCGATGAAGTCTGCACAACGGAGCGCCGCCTAAAAAGGCGGCGGCAGCCATGAATGGCTGACCCCACCAGACAGAGGCCTGGGCTGAAGCCCAGGTTGCAGGCTAAAGCCCGCTCCACAATCGGCTGGCCGGGAGACTGCCTACCTCGTGACTCTATGCGGCGCGATGGTCGGGCTCGTGGCGGAGGCGCATGAGTTGATCCGAGCGGAGCGCCAGAGAGGCATATGTCCGTCCGGCGTCGTCGCTGAATTCCACTTCATAGACGCCCGGCGCCAGAGTCTCTACAATGGTGCCGACTTGACCCCTAAGGAGTCCTTTTGCGGGAATATCCTCCAGCAAGGCCACCACGGAGAGCAAGTCAAATCCAGCCATAACACCTCAATTCAATAGTACATAACAACTCGTCAGGCGGGGAAGGCGCTCGCCCCGGAGGACAATCCAGGCGCTGCGGACACGTGCCTGGCGCTCACCGCGCACGAGTGTGAAATCGACCGTGTAGCGCTGACCATAATCGTCACTGTCCGATTCGACGGCGTCTTCCGTTTTCGCGGCGTTGAGCAGGCGTTCACGGACGAACTCGGCGTCGGCTTGGGTCAAGCCGAGAGCAGAGGCAAAAATTCGGGCCTTGTGCCGGCCTCTGATGTGCGACGGGTTGAGGCAATAATCGCGAAGCTTCACTAAATCGACGATGGCGTCACCACCGTTGGGCAGCTTCATCGGGCCGAGGATAGCAGATCGGCGGTGCGACTGCGCCGAGAGCAACCCACAACGGGGCTCCCGAGCAGGCGGGGTTATGGTCGGGCGGGATGGGCTCAAGCTGCTGTTGTTAAGGATGGCCGAGCGAAATCTCCGCGCGGCGGGCGATGCGGAGCTTTTCCTTGGTTACATCGCGCACAACGGCACGTACAGCCTGTGCGCTCAGAAATACATTCCGGCAGTCCGAGAAATTCGGAGTTTCTCTACCTCGGTGAGGAGGTCGGAGACGACGTTGTTGGAGTTGGCGGGGTCGAGGAGGCGGGTGGTGGGGAAGTCGGTCGCGAGGAATTGAAGCAGCGCCCGGAAGTCCTTCGGGCGGGCGTGGATGGTGGCGAGCTCCATCAGGAAAGATGGGAAGCGGAGGGCGTGGCGGCGGCGCCAGATCTTGAGCGCCAGGATTTCGTCGATGAGTCCGCTGGATCGGACGTAACGGATCTGCTTGTCGATATCCGTCTTCAGCCAGGTATCGAACCGGGCCTGCCATAGGATGTTCCCGCGAGCCGGGACCAGGTCGATGGTCATCCCATCAAATGTGACTCGAACGGACACGTTACGAAGGCTAGACCCGTACGGGATAAAGTGCTCGGCGAGGGACCGCTGGATTTCTTTGAGCGATGCGGGAGTTTCCGGCGCGAGTCCGATGAATATGTCTACGTCGCTATCCCGCAAGTCCGTGCCTTTGGCGTGGGAGCCGGCGAGCCTGACGGACTCCACATGTTTGTAGTATTTCCAGTGGCGCAGAAGGAGGCGGATGCGGATCAGGGCGTACAGGCACGGGTCTTCAAGAGTCATGGCCACAAATAAACGCGAATGAACGCAAATAGCCTACGCTGCAACACACCGAAGGCCGGCTGAAAGCCGGCCGCAGGTTTGGAAACCTGCCCCACAGTCATTTGAAGTACTGGCTCCAGTCGATGGCGGGGGCGGTGCCCATGGCGCGGAGACGGTCGAGAAGGCGAATCAGAAAAAATATAAGGCTCTGGTTTGGAGAACTGATGGTCTTGCCGTCAAAAGACCCATGCTCCAGGCAACAACCAATGTCCAATCTTTCCAACGCGCACAACGCAGCTGGGCGCGAGCGTCTGTTGGCTTTATCGAGCGCACCCCGCGCTGTGCGCTCCGGGTTGTGACGGGCGCGGCGGAGGTTGGCTGCGAAACTGTCGGGAGTCCAGACGGAGGTTGTCGCGAGGAGGCCGGCGAGGATTGCGGGCGGCTTGGTGGCGGCGCGGCCGATGACGGATACGGAAGTGCGGTGAAGCGATCGGACCGAGGCGGCTTTTTCCGCGGCGTCGCGGAGCCATTGGCGCGAGAAGGTCGGTTTGACTTCGAATACTGCGTAGACGCTTTCGGCGGGAAGGTGAATGCCTGAAGAGTGCGGAAACAGAGGCGGCGTGTAGAGGTTGTCGAAGATGGCGATGTCGATCTGACGCGAGCGGCGGCCGGTGGAGTCGATCACGAATGCAGGCGCCGCTCGATACCGCTTGGGCAAGTAACGATCGAAAAGCTGGAGCCAGTGATGTTCGGTAGCGGCTCCGGCTGTGGAGGCGTGCTCGAAGAGCCGGCCAACGGATAGCTGGGCGAGCATTTCCTGTTGCACTCGCCGGAAGATTTCGGCGAGGTCGATCTGGCCGGAATCGGGTCGGCGAGGCATGCGCCCTGACTATAGCGGCGCGGAATTAGGGCGGACTGGTTGCCGCTCCGGAAGTACTTGAGCGGTAGTTACTTCTTGGCTGGGGTCAGGCCGTCAGCGGCGTCCATCTTGGGCTTGAGCGTGGCGAGATTCGCTTTTGCGAACGTCACATTGGCAGGCGAAGCAACCATGTTGCCGCCGGCGCGGCCGCCGTCTGCTAGCGTCACGTCCTGCGCAAGCATTAATGCCATTCGTAGCGCCGGGACGCCGATCAGGTAGTCCCTCGCCGTCAGGTTGTTCTGCTTGAGGATGGCCATCGCCTTCGGGTCGCTCTCGACTTGGGCGACGCGCTGCGCCGGAGTCATGGTGGCGGCCTTGCGCACGCTGTCGGCATAGTTGGGCAACCCGACCACGTATTTGGTCATGGCTTCCATTGCGGTGATCAGCGAGTTGGCTCGCGGCAGGGTGAGCTGGTAATCGAGAATCGCCTGACGCTGCTCGGGCGTCATCTTCCCTTGGGCGTATGCCAGGACGAGAGCAAATGCGAGTAAGAAGATTACTCTTCGCATGGCGACATGCTATCACCTTGGTTGAATCGCGCACAACGGCACGTACGGCCTGTGCGCTCGACGCTATTAAGAAACAATTACCAGCGGGGTTCGCGCCGGCGACCGCCGCCGCCGCCGTATCCACCACCGCCACCGCGGTTGCCGCCGCCGCCGCCGAATCCACCGCGCTCGGGGCGGGGACGGGCTTCGTTGACGTTCAGCGCGCGGCCGTTCAGTTCCTGACCGTTGAGGGCTTCGATGGCCTTCATGGCCTCGGCCTGGTTGGTCATCTCGACAAAGGCGAAGCCGCGGGGCTGGCCGGTGTCGCGATCGCGGACGACGCTGGTTTTTTCAACGGCGCCGTACGCGGCAAAAGCAGCCTCGAGCTCGGTCTCCGTGGTCTGATAAGCAAGGTTTCCAACAAAAATATTCGTCACTTAAAGTTCTCCAATAGGGTTCAATTGACCAGGCGGGCTCGGTTCCAATGGTAGGCAACTGGCGGGCTAGGCACTGTCAAGAGTTTATCACAAGAGGTTAGATCAGAGCGCGTTCGACGAACTCGCCCCGTTCGTTAATCCAGCAGCAGTATCGTGTGCGGACCTGGTTTTGATTACGCGAACAAACGTCGGCCTGGAGCATCACAGAGGGGTCGGAAGACTGGACTATTTGCTTGGCGGCGTCCTTAGCGCTCCCCAAGGCGGGACAGGGCACTTCGGGGCTGAATACCCGGGTGCTGGCCTTATGCTTCTCCATGGTCCGGACAAAGTATTGCATGCTGTTCCCAATGATACCACGTCCGTTTTTCGATCGTGTGTCAACTGGTAAGATGGCCGCATGAGACTACTGCTGAGTATTGTCCTGGCGATTCCTCTGTCCCTCTCCAGTTATGGGGCCAGCGTCGATGGCGCCAAGGTTCATTGGACGTCCCATGGTCCAAACCAAGGGTCGGCGAAACAGGCGGTGATTCTGGTGCACGGGTGGACCTGCGACGAAACGTCGTGGGACGCGCAGGTGCCGGTGCTGAGCCAGAAATATCGCGTGATCACGCTGGATCTGCCGGGTCATGGCAAGAGCGATCCGCCCAAGGACGGGAAATTTTCGATGACCGTATTCGCGCGCGCGGTGGAGGCGGTGCGGGCGGAGGCGAAGATCGATAAGGCGGTGCTGGTGGGGCATAGCATGGGGACGCCGGTGATCCGGGAGTACGCTCGGCTGTATCCGCAACGCGTGGTTGGACTGGTGCCGGTGGATGGGCTACTGGTGATTTCCGCCGCGCCTCCGCAAGGGAAAGGACGCGGGGGACCTCCGAATCCGGCGGCGATGACGGGTCCGGACGGCATGAAGGCTCGCGAGGCGATGATCCGGGGAATGTTTACTCCGGCGACACCGGCCGCGATCCAACAGCACGTGTTGAAGATGATGCTGGCGCCGCCGGAAGCGACGGCGTCGGGGGCGATGATCGCGACATTCGATTCTTCTAACGGAACAGCGAGTCTGAACGACTTCGTGACGACGGTACCGGTCCTGGGGATTTACGCTGGTACGCCGATGGCGAATCGGGACACTCTGAAGAGCGTGTTTCCGAATTCGGAGTACGTGCAGATGGCGGGAACCGGGCACTTCGTGATGATGGAGCGTCCGGAAGAGTTCAACCGGCTGCTGTTGGCATTTTTGGGAAAGGTTAAGTACTAGAAGCAGTGAGTTTGGTGCCGGTTCGCAGTCGCATTGTGTTCCTGGATTGGTTGCGGGGGTTGGCGGCGATCGTCATGCTCCAGGGGCATATCTTTGATTCCTTCCTTCGGCCGGAGCTGCGGGAGCAGCCGGCGTACATTTTTTCGCAATTTTTCGGCGGGCAGGCGGCGGCGATTTTCCTGTTCCTGACGGGGATCACGTTCGGGTTGGGGATGAACCGGCGGGATGACCTTCCGGCGTGGCAAAGAATCACAGGCGCGCTGCGGCGAGCGCGGTACTTGTTCCTGCTGGGGATCGCATTCCGGCTGCAGATGTGGATTTTCGCGCTGCCGAATCAGCCGTGGACCGATTTGCTGCGCGTGGATGTACTGAACCTGATGGGTGCGACGGCGGCGCTGCTATCGGTGGCCGCGCTGGCTCACGGGATGCAGCGGGTGCGATGGGCGGTGTCGGCTGGAATCGCGCTGGCGGGTCTGGCTCCGGTGATGGCGGGCTTAGACACCAGTGGAATCCCGGGCGCGGTGCGCGACTATTTCGTGCCCAGCGCGGAGGCGTTCAGCATGTTCCCGTGGGGATCGTATCTGGCGTTCGGATTGGCGGCGGGGAGCGCGGTCCCGTTCGTGAGGCGCGGGGAATGGAGCCGCGTGATGCAGTGGGCAGCACTGTGCGGGTTCGGACTGCTGCTGGCGGGGCAATATTTCTCAAATCTCCCGTTTTCCATTTATTCCAAGACGGATTTCTGGTTAAATAGTCCGGCGCTGGTGGCGTGCAAATTAGGGATCACACTACTGCTGGGTTCGGGCGCATTTCTATGGACCGAATATTTCAGCGCGGGATGGAGCTGGGTGCGGCTGTTAGGGACGACATCGCTGGCGGTGTACTGGGTCCACGTGGAGCTGGTGTACGGGCGGTGGTTTTCGTTCTATAAAGCACGCCTGGGAGTCTGGGAATGCGTAACGGCATCGGCGATGCTGGTGCTGGCGATGGTCGGGATGAGTGCGGCGATCCGGCGTGTGCGGCGGAAATCGACGCAGGGGGTGTCGCGGGAGAAGCGCGCGGCGGCCTAGCACAGGCCGGCGCTATTCGTTTCTCAAAGCGACAACCGGATCGACGCGCATGGCGCGGCGTGCCGGAATCAGACAACCGAGCGTTGCGGACAGAATCAGCACGGCGGAGGCGACGGCGAGTGTGACCGGGTCCGCCGGTGAAACCTGGACGAGCATGGATTTCAACAGGCGGTTGACGGCAAAGGATGCGGGCAGTCCGATGGCCAGACCGATGGCCAAGGGAATCATTCCCTGCCGGAACACGAGTGCGAGAATATCGCGGGGCGTTCCGCCGATCGCCATCCGGATTCCAATTTCCTGAGTGCGCTGGCTCACGGCATGCGCGATCACGGTATACAAGCCGATCGAAGCAAGCAAGAGCGCAATCGCAGCGAAAATCACGAATAGTCCGCCATAGAATCGGCTGTCCCAATACCCCTCCAGCCGGTCGGCAATGGGCATGGGGCCATACAAGGGCAGGTCGGGATCCAGTGCGTGCACCTCACTGCGAAAGGCATTGGCCAGATTGCCCGGAGGGACGCGAGTTCGCGCGAGAATCCACGCGCCTCCTCCCGGTTTTTGGCGATAGGGCAAGTAAGCCACAGGATCGACCATCTGCCGGGTTTGGTCATTCTGGATGATATTCGACACGACTCCGACGACGGTCAGCCACGTTTCTGGCGTGTCCTTATCAAACAAGCGGAGCCGTTTGCCGAGAGGATCGTCACTCGGCCAAAACTTGCTCGCCAACAGCTGGTTCACGATCACTACGGGAACTGCCGAAGCCACATCGCCATCGTTGAATTCACGGCCAGAGAGCAGCTTCGCTCCCAGGATCTGGAAGTACGCCGGGCTGATCTTCAGTGTGGAAAGCCTTGGGCGGGGCCCGTCCGGTGGAGGGGCGCCCGCAAGCTCGTAGGGAAGCCTGGTAGAACCCCAGCTAGGGAGGGTGTCGGCTGTTGCCACCGATTCCACGCCGGGGATCGCCTCCAGGCGCGTTATAAGGCGGTCGAAAAACGAAATCTTGTCCTCCGGGTGCGGATACTTTTCGGAAGGGAGATTCAGGGTTCCACCGAGCACGTTGGCTGTATTGACGCCCATATCCGCGTTGTGGATCTTCAGGAAGCTGCGGATCATCACGCCCGCTCCCGCGAGAAGCACTATGGCCAGCGCCATTTCTCCGGTCACAAGAAGAGCGGAGAGATATTTTCCGTGCCCTCCGGCGGTGGCACCCCGGCCCCCGTCTTTCAACGTGGCATTGACGTCGAGTCTGGAGAGCCGCAGGGCGGGCGCAAGCCCGAACAGCAATCCGGTCCCAATGGAAATCACGATGAGATATTCAAGGACGCGTTGGTCCATGGAGTAATCGAGAATCAGCCATGAGGATTTGGCAGCCATGGCGATTTCGTAGGTGCGCACACCCCATTTTGCAATCCACCAGCCGAGGAATCCGCCCAACCCGGATAGCATCAGGCTTTCGATGAGGAGTTGCCGAACGATCCGCCATCGCCCTGCGCCGAGCGCGATGCGGACCGAAATCTCGCGGGACCTGCCGATCGCGCGAGCAAGCAGAAGGTTCGCCAGATTGGCGCAGGCAATCAACAGCACAAAACCAACCGCGCCCCACATAGACCCGTAAATCAGGACCGCGTTCGGACCTATGAAGAACTGGTCGAAAGTCTGTATTTCGGGAAGCAGGTCCCGATTGGTAAGCGGGTAGGCGCCGGCGAGCCTCCTTCCGATGATCTCCATTTCCGCGCGGGCGTTCTCCATGGTTACGCCGTCCGCCAGGCGGGCGAGTACGACCCAGGTGGCGCGGTTCTCTCGCTTTAGGACATTCCGCGTCCGCACCAGCGGCACCCAGACATCGACCCTCTGGGGGAAGGAAAAGCCTTCCGGCATGACACCGATTACGGTCGTCGGAGCGCCGTTCATCCGCAACGTCCGGCCGATGATGTTGTGATCCTTTCCGTAGCGGCGTTCCCAGAAGCCGTAGTTCAGGATCGCGACGGGAGGAGCGCCGTCGGTTTCATCGGACGCCGTAAAATCTCGCCCAAGCATCGGTCTCTGGCCAACAACCTTGAAAGTATCGGCGCTGTTTTCGTTCGCGGAGAGATTATCCGGAAAGCCGTGGTCATCGCTGAGCATGATGCTCACGCCGTGGACGATCGCCATGCCCTCGAACGACTTCGACTGAGCCCTCCAATCCAGGAAATCGGGGTAGGAGACGCAACAATTGGAGTTTTTGTAGCCAATGTAGCGGAGGCGATCGTTCCTCTCCACCAGCGCGAATCCCTTGAACAGTACGGCGTTCGTCACTGTGAAGACGGTGGCATTGATGCCGATACCGACGGCGAGCATCGTCACGGCCACCGCCGTGAAACCTGGATTCTTGACCAGGGTCCGAAGACTCAAGCGGATGTCGCCGAGCAGACTCATTTGTATTTAGACGATGAAAGGCTCCTAAGACTTCCAATAAACCGCGGCTGCCGTCAGACCTATGTTTGAGAAGGATAACACCCCAGAAGGGATCTGATATTCTGTTGTCACTTATGCGGACCGAAAGACTTTCTCGATTTATTCTGCCAGGGCTGATTCTCGCTGGCTGCGGCGCGGCGGCGTTGATGGCCCAGGCCGGCAAGGTGTGGACGGCGGCGGAGCTGTTCACGCGCAACGTCGGAACCAAGGAAGATCAGGACACGGCGTTTCCGCCGCACAAGATCATCGGGAACCTGTACTACGTCGGCACGCGGAGCCTGGGGACGTTTTTGATCGTGACGCCGCAGGGGAACATCCTCATCAACAGCGATTATGAACGCACGGTGCCGGTGATCAAGGCGTCGGTGGAGAAGCTGGGGTTCAAGTTCACCGATATCAAGATCCTGCTGGGGAGCCACGCGCATGGGGATCATATGGAAGGCGATCCGCTGGCGCTGGAGCTGAGCGGCGCGCAAGCCATGGCGATGGCCGAAGACATTCCGGCGCTGCAGACCATGCGGACGCCGAGCGGGGCACGTCGCCCGGACTACAAGGTTATTCATGACGGGGAGAAAGTGACGCTGGGCGGCACGACGCTGGTGGCGCATCTGACGCCGGGGCACACTCGCGGATGCACCACGTGGACCGCGACCATTCAGGAAGGCGGCCGGGCGTATGAGGTGGTGATCATCGGGAGCGTGGGTGTCAACCAGGGAACGTGGCTGGTGAACAATCCGCAAGTGCCGCAGATCGCCGAGGAATATCAGCGCAGTTTTCGGATTCTGAGAGGGCTGAAGTGCGATGTGCCGTTGGGGTCGCATCCGGCGATGTACAACCTGGCGGAAAAGTATCCGAAGCTGGGCAAGGGGCCGAATCCGTTTATCGACCCGCAGGGATATAAGACCGAACTGGACATTCAGGAGACGGCGTTCAACGCGGTTCTGGAGGAGCAAAGAAAAGCCGCGGCGGCGAAGTAATCGAAGCTAGTTCAATTGCGCCGGAATCCGGCCGAGCATGTTTTCAATGGTGACGTACAGGTCCTCTTGCCGGATCGGTTTGGAAATATAGGCATCCATCCCCGCGGCGAGGCAGCGCTCGTCGTCACCCTTGAGTGCGTGTGCAGTCAGGGCCACGATGGGGACGCGGATGCCAGTCAGTTGTTCATGTCGCCGGATGGCGGCGGTAGCCTCGAATCCATCCATGTTAGGCATCTGAATGTCCATGAGCACGATGTCAAAACGCTCGTGCTTCACGGCCTCTACGGCTGCCCGGCCATCTTTTACAACCGATACCGCGTAGCCTCGTTTCTCCAGCAGGCGCCGCGCCAGGGCTTGATTCACGACATTGTCTTCAGCCACGAGCACCCGGGATTGAGTGTTGGTGTTGGCCGGGGCAATAGAAATCCTGGGACCCTCGGTGGGTTCTTGAGGAACTTGCATGCCTCTGCAGATCATGGCCAAGAGTTCAGACTGGCGAATGGGCTTCACCAGATAAGCGGAGATGCCACGCTCCCGACAGAGTGTGGCGGCGCCCAAGTGATCCGCGGAAGTTAACATCATGATGGTTGTCCGCACGAGTTCCGGATGGTTCTGAATCTCCCCGGCGAGAGTGAATCCATCCATTTCCGGCATGTGTCCATCCAAGAGAATGAGGGCGAACGGGCGGCCGATACTCTTAGCGATCTCCAGCGCCATCAGCGCGGCACGGCCGCCGTCGACCGCTGTGGGCTTCATTCCCCAGCGGGTGAGCATCTCGGTCAGGACTCGCCGGTTGGTAGAATTGTCATCCACGATCAGCACGGGTAAATCACGTAACTGCGCGGGATGAAGGTGAGCCGCCGGTTCGGAAACTACGCGCTGAACACCCAGACGCGTGGTGAAGTGGAAGGTACTGCCTTGTCCGATCTGGCTTTCCACCCAGATGCGTCCGTTCATGATCTCCACAAGTCTCCCGCAGATGGTCAGCCCCAAACCAGTTCCGCCGTACTTGCGGGTCATGGATCCATCGGCTTGGGAAAACGCCTCGAAAATCTTTTCCTGCTTTTCCGCGGGGATTCCTACTCCGGTATCCTTGACTGAAAAATGCAGACAAACAGCGTCAGGTGATTCCGATTCCCGCCCAACGTTGACCAGAATCTCGCCTTGTTCCGTGAACTTGATGGCATTACCGACCAGGTTCACTAAAACCTGGCGGAGGCGTCCCGGATCGCCCAACAAGGCCGCCGGCACATCCGGCTCGAGATCGTAGACGAGTTCGAGGCCCTTCTGGTGAGCACGGAAACCCAGCGTCTCCATGGTTTCGCCCAGCGTCTCGCGGAGATCAAAAGGAATAGACTCAAACTCCATCTTGCCGGCTTCAATCTTGGAAAAGTCCAGGATGTCGTTAATCACGGAGAGAAGGGACTCGGCCGAAAGGTGGACCAGATCCAGACTGTCGCGCTGGTCCGGCGTAAGATCGCTGTCCAATACCAACTCGGTCATGCCCAGGATGCCGTTCATGGGCGTGCGAATCTCGTGACTCATGGTCGCCAGGAACGTACTCTTGGCCCGGCTGGCCGCTTCGGCGGCCTCCTTGGCCTTCAAGAGCTCGGCATCGGCTCGTTTGCTGGCGGTGATATCGCGGTAAATCGCAGAGACGCCCTGAAGACGCCCCAGGGCATCTTTGATGGGTGACAGGATGATCGACACATCGATGGATGTCCCGTCTTTTCTCACACGCACGCCTTCCAGACGCTCGATCTGTTCCTGCCGCCGGATCTTGTGTAACGTATTCAAATGATCCGCCTGACGGTCCACCCGGAACAGGAGGGTAATGTGCTTCCCGATGGCTTCGTCGGGGGTGTAGCCAAAAAGCTTCTCGGCGCCCTGGTTCCAGCTCAGGATTCTGCCGTCCAGGTCGGTTCCGATGATGCTATCGTCCGAGGATTCCACGATGGACGCCAGGAACGCCCTCATCTTTTCGGCCTGCTTGCGTTCCGTAACGTCCTGTGCGATCCCGATCAGCCGCTTCGCGGTTCCATCCTGGGATTCGACCAGAAACGTTCGCGCCCAGACCCAGCGCACGTCGCCATCAGGCCGGACGATGCGGTACTCCACCTGTGTTTGAGGGGCGGTCGCGGCGCGCTGAGACTCCTGGGTCACTCGCTCCCGATCGTTCGGGTGGATGGACTCGGTCCACGAGGAGGGTTCCGCGTAGACGCTGTGACAAGACTGTCCCCAGATCCGTTCGTAGGCATGACTAACGAAGTACGGTTTCAGGTTGTCCGGATCGCGCCAGAAGAAGACCTCATCAATATGTTGGACGATGCTCTCGGCAAAGTGGCGGAACTCCCGGTCGTTGTGGCGATCGGAGAATTCCTCCTGATTTGGCTCTTTAAGGGCGACTGGCGGCGCTTCCCCGGCGGTGACACTCGGGCCGCGCCTGACGGGAAGCTTCTGTCCCGGCGACGAAGGTCGGTCCGCCTTAGCTTGAGTGGGCATTTAGGGTCAGCATTCGGCTATCGGTCGTAAAGCTGCCTTTCGTTAGGGTTACGGCCCGGAAATCCCCTGTTTTGGCACCAAAAGTGCGGAAATTGCCCGGGAAAGGTTCGCTCGGGGGCGTTTACAATTCAAACGGAGCGCCGGCTGCATCCATGATCAGTCTTCGACAACAAGTACCAGGACTTCCGGCCGCCGTTGGGGACGCTAAACCCCCGGCATCCTGATGTATACTCTTTGAATCACGGTAGCCAAAAGGAGGGTGCGTTGCTGGTGATGCGCGGACGGCACAAGAAGTAGCTAGTCCCTTCGACATTATTCACGGACTCGGCACTGGCTGTGTCCGTGATTCTCCTGAAGAATTTTCCCTGAACCATCGTGCCTGAACTCTCCCCAGCACATGCGGTGTCCGTTGGGGCGCCCGACACGGCATCCCCCCTTTCGATCAACATCCAGCGATTTGGAGTATTCTTTCGCCTGCTCACGCTGGCGGGTATCTTTGCCGTGGAATTGCTGGTCCTCTCGGTGGCAGCCGACGGGGCCGAGCTTGCGAACCGGGGCAGCTTGCTGCGATTTCTGGCCGCCTGGGGACCGTGGATCGTGCGGTGCATCGTGGGTTTCGCCGCACTCTTCGTAACCTTCGGGTATCTGAGGAGCAAACCCACCTTTGATGAGATCTCTCAACGGCTGGCTGCCATCCCGGTTGGGAGGGGTTTTCTAGCAGCACACGTTGCCGCGATGGTTCTGACCGGCGCCCTCACCATCGCTCTGTACAAAACCGGCGTTTCGGGCGTCCAGGCGGATCTGATCGCCGGAAGCTGGCTGGCAGCGGGCGTTGCCGCGATTTCCTTCGCGGGACTTGCGGCTATTCCTCTCGCGCAGTGGATCCAAATGGTGCGCGGCACTGGATACCTGTGGCTATTCACGTCGGCGGCGGTGGTCGCGGCCTGTGTGGTGGGAAATTCGGGCAGGACGTTGTGGCGGCCGATGGGCCGCGTCACGTTCCGTCTGGTGGAGGTATTGCTGGAGTTTTTTGCCTCCAGCGTAACAGCCGACCCGGCCAAGATGATTATCGGGACCGGCAACTTCAGGGTAGAAATTGCGGAACAGTGCTCGGGCTTCGAGGGCGCCGGTCTGATGCTGGCATTCGGCGTGGTCTGGTTGTGCCTGTTCCGGAAGGAGTGCCGTTTCCCGCAGGCGCTGCTTCTGATTCCAGCCGGAGTGGTGGTGATGTATCTGCTCAACGCGGTGCGCATTGCAGCGTTGATCCTGATCGGCAGCGCGGGCGCGCGCGAGATCGCCGTAGGAGGGTTTCACTCGCAAGCGGGCTGGATCGCGTTTAACTTAGTCGCGCTGGGTTTCTCGGTGGCTGCGCGGCGGACGCCGTATTTCACCTTGAACCCGACCCAGGCGGGATCGTCAACTCGAACCGAGGATAATCCCACGGCCGCCTATCTAGTCCCGTTCCTGGTGATTTTGGGTGCAGGAATGGTCTCGGGCGCGCTGAGCGGGGGGTTCGAATGGTTGTATCCGCTGCGGTTCTTTGCGGCGGCGGGAGCGCTATGGGCGTTTCGAACCAGGTATTCGACTCTGAACTGGAGAGTGGGGTGGCTGGGACCAGCGATCGGGGCGGGTGTGTTTATCGTCTGGGTCGGCCTGGACCGTCTTTGGAGCGCTCCGGTGGTGACGGCTATGCCGGGTGTGCTGAGCGCATCCTCGGCCGCGGCGCGGATCACTTGGATTTCTTTTCGAGTCCTGGCGGCCACCGTTACGGTTCCGATCGCCGAGGAACTTGCCTTTCGCGGGTTTCTTCTGCGCCGTCTGATCTCGCAAGACTTCGAGTCGGTAGCCTTCACGCGGTTCACCTGGTTCGCGCTGGTGATCTCGTCCGTGCTATTCGGCGCTCTGCACGGCGGCCATTGGCTCGCGGGAATCCTGGCAGGGCTGCTGTACGCTTTCGCGGTCATCCGGCGGGGGAGAATCGGGGAGGCCGTCGCCGCCCATGCGACTACCAATGCCTTGCTGGCCGTATACGTTCTGGCGTTCGGCCAGTGGCAACTTTGGTAGCCGCGAATGAACGCAAATAAACGCGAATAACCGCGGCGGTTATTCCTAGTGGCTGGGCTTGCCGGTCATTCTTTATGACTGGGCTTTCCGCCCCAGCCGGTGGGCATGCCGTAGGGGACCGGTGCGACCAGGGCTTCGATGCGCAGAAGCTTACCGTTGCGGACCTTGAAGAGCTCGCAGATCTGGAAGGAAAATGGCTCGTCGAAGGGCGTGTTCACGGGGTGGATGGAGCCGTCATTGTATGTGATGGTCTTATCCTTGCCGGCGTGGTCGAAGCGGATGAATCCCCACACCAAGCCGCGTTCTTCGTCGACCACAGGGTAGCGCCGCTCGTGCACTTTGGTGATGACCTTGGTGAAACCGGTGGCGAACTGCTGGCCGCAGGGAATCCGGCTGATCTGTTTGGCATTGCCGGGATCGTTCGCGGTTACCACTCCGTTTTCGATTCGCTTGCAATCCGGGTCGAAGGGAGTGACTTTGTCGGTGCCTTTCTCCATGCCTTCGAAATAGGCGTCGGATGCGGTGATCAGCTCATCGCGCGTGCGCCGCTCGGAGGGAGCGAGCGGCTGGGTCATGATGGGATCGACCTTGAGCGCCTTCACGTCGGAAAACGTTCCACGCGCGGTGGAGCGCAGGACGATGGCTTCCATTTCGCTGATCTTGCGGTCTTCGATCTTGAGGCGCAGGCCGAGAATGGCGGGATGCCCGTGCTCTTCAAGCGATCCGTAGAATCCCACCTGGCCGGCCTTGGGATCGGCGAAATAGAGCTTGTATTCGGTCATCTTTACGACCGGTCCCCACATACCGTCGCCCAACTTGAGCTGCACGCCGTTTTCGGTGTACTTGGCACTCTTGGCCAGCGGGAGCTTGGAAGGATCGCGGGCTTCGAGTGCGGCGAGGTACTGGTTCACGAAACCTTCGAGGCATGCACGATCGCAGGCCCCGTTTTGGGCCTGTGCGAAAGCGGTGAAAGCGGAATCGCAAACAGTCTTCTGTACATCGTTACCGGGCGAGCGGATCGGGACGGAGCTGGAATTTCACGACTTTGCTGGTGGTTCCCTTGCCGGTTTCGCTGTGGAACGGCGTGCGGGTGGACCAGGTGGACCACAGGCCCTTGCCCTTCCAGCCGGTGTTCGGATCGTCGATGCGGCCATCGAGCCCTTTGGCGAAGAAACCGATGGGGTAGGGAACGCGCAGGATCACCCACTTTCCGTTCACGAGCGCGAGGAGTGAGTCGGAGTCGTTCCCGGTGGCCACGGGCACGTTCTTGCCCAGGCCGAACGTATCGAACTGATCGACCCAGTCGTAGTAATGCGAGTCGGCGCTGCCGTACTCTTCGCCGCCCTTGAATTTCGGACCGGGGGATTGATACAGCGCCCAGCCTTCCACGCAATGTGGTCCGGTGGCGTTGGGACCGTTCAGCGGACCTTTGCACTTGCTGCGATCGAAGCTGGCCAGATGTCCGCTGGCGAGCACGGTCCACACCACGCCATTGCGATCGATGTCGAGGCCTCGCGGCGAGAAGCCTTGCACCTTCGCGGCAGGAGTGTTCCACGGAACTTCGTAGTATTCAGACAGAGCCGTATGGGTGGGGTCTGTCCCCGGCAGCACGCGAACAACCGCGCCGGGGAAACCGAGAACCGTTCCCCAGATGGACCCGTCCTTGGGGCTGACGGTTACGCCGTAGAGTCCGATATTGAGGCGCTTGTCCTTGGCGGGATCGACCGGCTGGTTCGGCTCGACGTAGGCGTCGCGCTTACCATTACCGTTGGTATCGAGAATGAACGGAGCCCAGCCTTGCGATTTTTCTTCGTCGTGAGTCTGATCCCACAGCTTGGTGTTCAGCCAGCCGACCGCTCCGCCGCCGCCGCCGCTGCTGGTCCACAGAGTGTTGTTGGCGTCTTCAGCGAACTGCAGGTGGTGGGTGCTGAAACAGGTCCGGATGAGGTCGACTTTTTTGGTTTTAGGATCGTACACGGCGAGGTGGCGTCCAGAATTGTTCAGCGGGAGAACCTTCGCCGACGGATGGCTGGAACCTTCCTTACAGAAAGCCGGATCGTCGGAGACGCCCACGCGAGAGGTGAACCATACGCGGCCCTTCTCGTCAAACATAGGATTGTGGACCGTCACGTGACTGTCCCAAATGGATTCGTCGCCCCAGAACTGGGAAGCCTGCAGAGGTTTGGGCTGACCAGGGGTGTTGGGATCGCGGTACGGCACCTTGACGGTGCTGGCGGTGTTGTGAACCGGATCGAGGACGGGGAGATAGTCGCGGCTCTCTTCCGCTGATCCGTAGAGGGGGCCGTTGGCGTTCACGGTAGGGTTGCGTTTATCGGTGGCGATCTCGTCATGGAGATACGCTTTGGGATCGGCCCAGTCCCATTGTGTGATCACGACGTTGCGCTCGACGCCTTGCGGACGCGGCGGAGCTTCCTTGGGCAATTCGCCTTTGGCGATGCGGCTGGTCCAATCGCCGAACATCGCGGTGGCGCGTGGGGCGCCGAGCTGGTTCAGGCCGCCGCTCATCATGGAACCGGCTTGCCCGGATTGGACGCGGCGAGCCCAGGCCTGCGCGGGAGAGTCGAATGTTCCGATATTGGTCGGGAGCGTGCGGGTGGCTTTGGTGCCGAGCTGGTGGCAGGATTCGCAGCTATCGGTCTTGATTACGTGGAGCCACTCCGCCTGGCTGTGCATGTTGGGGCTGATCCCGTTGCCATTCGGTCCAGTGCCGGGGAATTCGTTCTTGGCGGGAAGCTGGAGCAGGGAATACCAATAGTTGGCGGGATAAAACTCGGCCGCGGCGGCGGCGTTGGGCGCGACGACGGCCGTCAGGTTCACAACCTTGCCGGGAGCGGACTGCGTCTTGGCGGAATCGACCAGGCCGTAGCCGCGCGTCCATACGGTGTAATTGGCCTTGGGAAGATCGGGGATCAGGTAGCGCCCGCGGTCGTCGGTGACGACGGTCTTGCTGAAGCGGGTGGGCAGATCGGTGGTTTCGGCGATCACCCACACCCCGGCTTCCGGACCCTTGGGACCGGTGACTGCGCCGCCGATATCATCGGGGTCGACCTGGACGGCTGCAGCTTTAGGTTGCTGTGCCTGGATTAGGACCGGCGACGAAACCAGGAACATCGCAGCAACAACGACTAAGCCGACGGCGGCCGCGCCAAAGATCGTGAGCTTCAGAGTTTTCATAGGGCTCCTCGTGACTCCTGTGACACCTCGCATCGGGGCCAGTATACACCCGGGGAATTCCACTTGGGTTCAGCGGGTGCCGGGCCGATAGATCTCGATCCACTGATCCCTCCGCTCCCAGCGCATCAGCGGAACGAAGCCCAGCTCAGCACGGATTTCCTCCGCGGTGGCCTGCGGATGGTACTCGTAATAATGCTCGAGCACATTGCGCAAGGGCGCGATGTCCAGGATGGTGCCCGCGGCGGGCCGTAGCCGTTTGTACACGACGAGAAGATCGAAGCTCTGGCGATTCAGACGCGCCAGGTAGTCCCTACGTAGTCCGCCGGCATCGACGGTCTGTAAGGGGCGCGTGACATATCCCAGGTCCGGATTTGTGATTTCGTCCGTGAGCGGCCACGCAGTCGCGATGCGTTGGCCAGGCGCGTTGGCTTCCAGGTAGCTCGCCGCATCCTGCTGGAGCCGGATGAAATCCACCATCGCCAGGTTGTTTTCGTACGCAAACGGATACGGCGGATTCCAGAACCATCCTGCGATCAGCAGAACGATCATGGCCGCGTGTGAAGTCCAACGCCACTTGGGAGGATAGACCGACGCTGATGTCGCCACAGCCGCGTATAAGATCGGCAGGACGGGCAACAGGTACCGGACCAGCGGGCCGCCGAACACAGTCACAACGATCACTTGCGCCACGGCGACCAGTCCGCAGACGGTCCACGCTTTCCCACGCAACAGGCGCCATCCGATCACTAGTGCGATGGTCCCCAGAAAATGTCCATCGCTCCAGAACAGAGCGCGGGCGCGCTCCGCGACGTCCAGCACAATGTGAATGGGATCGAGCGCGCCGGCGAGGTTGTAACTGGCGAAATGCTCGTTTCCGAGCCAATGTCCCGTGGCGCGCCGAATAATCAGCAGCCACGTCCCTAGCGCGATCGCGGGCAAAACGAAATAGAGTGCCTGCCGCCGGCGCGTTTCGCGAAACCACAGCCACGCCGCGAGCACCGCGGGAGTGGTGACGGCAGTCTCCTTGGTCAGGACCAGAATGGTGCAGGCCAACGCGCACCAAAGATAGCGGCCGTCCAGGAAGAGCAGCAGGGCGAGAACCGTGAACGTCATGGCCGGCATATCCAGAATCACCAGCATCGACTGGGTGTAGAAGATCGGCGCGGCGATCAGGAACAGAACAGCCGCAAGGGCGGATGCTCCGGCAGTCCCGCGCGCCAATCGAGTGGCCAGGAGGAAGGAAAGTAGAGCGCCCAGCGAGGCAACCGCGAGCATGGTCACCCGCGCCGCGACAATCGAGTACCCGAAAACGTGCCACACCAGTGCCACCAGAGCCATGACGCCCGGCGGATGCACACTGGGTGAAACAGTATGGCTCACCCAGGAGCCGTCGCGATACAAGTCCAGTGCGGCGAGCGCGTATTGCCACTGTTCGTCCCAGAAATAGGGCAGCCGCAGGAACGGCAAATGGATCGCCAGCAATAGGGCGAACACCAGCGGGAACAGCAGCGGCAGAGTGTGTTTCCGTGGCACGCGAGCGGGAGCGGATTACTTTTTGGCGGCTGGAAACGCGGCGTCCGCGGCCGATGCGATCAGGCGCTCCAGCGCATAGTTGGGATACTTCTTGGTGATTTTGGACCGAAACTCGGCGGCGGTCTTGGAAGAATCGAGCGCCTCGTTGTAGTCGTGGATGTAGGTCTTCATCAAACTGATGGTGGCGGCGTCGTGCCTTGCATTGGCCGACTGGTGACCCGGAATCACAGTCAGGGGTTTGAGGTCGGCGATCTGATCGAGCGTCTTAAGCCAGTCCTGGGGCATCTTAGGCGGCGTGAAATAGGATCCGCTGAACACGATGTCGCCGGCGATCACAGCGCGCAAGGACGGGATCCATAGATAGGAGTTATTCGGTCCGTCGCCGGTGACACCGCCGACGACTTCGAGCGTCTCGCCTTCGAGCGTGAGGGTGTTTCCCTGGAGCTCGTCCGGCAGGATCGGACCGGTAGCGGGAAGATTGAAGCCAAATTCAGGCGTCCAGTTCTTGAGGCGCCCTTCCCAGCCGTTGCCGATGGCGGCGACGGTCGCGGGAAGCGCCACGAACTTGGCCTTGGGAAAAGCCTGTTTCAGAGCCACGATGCCGAAATAGTGATCGGGATGGCCGTGGGTAATGTAGACGGTGGTGAGGTTTTTCTTGCTTTCCAGAATCATGGCCGCCACGCGGTACGCTTCGCTCATCACGAATTGTGTATCGACCAGGACGGCGTCCTTATCGCCATAGATCAGCGTGGAATTGACCGAGAATCCGTTGGGGCCGGACGTGAAGACCCGAAGATGCAGTTTGGATTGCGCCGATAGCGCGGATGCGGTCGCCAAATACGCGAGCAAAAGTCCAGTCTTCATGGCGTTCTTAGTGTACCTGAAGGCCCGCGCGAACTCCGCGCCAATTCAGTAAGCTATATGGAGCCGCTATGAGTACTGCTACCGCCGTTCGCCCGCCGGTTCAGAAGTTTGTGCGTAAGCAGCCGCCCCTGCCTCTCCGCTTGGTCATGGGGGCGATGGTTTACGGTATTGGCGCACCCCTGATGTGGGCCCTTGAAAAGACCGGCCGCGCCGAACGTTTATTCGCCCGCAGGACCGCCCGACAGAGGAAAACATTCGAGGAGAAGAATCCGTTTCGCGATTACGTTCCGGGCAAGCAGGACGTGTTTGTGGCAACGTATGCCAAGAGCGGAACCAACTGGATGATGCAAATCGCGCACCAGCTCATCTGGCACGGGATGGGCGAATTCGAGCACATCCACTCTGTGGTTCCCTGGCCGGATACCCAGGTGATGGGGCCTGGGATGATGCGACACTACGCGATTCCTTTACGAGACGCCCGGGATTGGGAGACGTCGCCGGAGCGGAAGCGCGTGATCAAGACGCACTTCGATTGGGAACTGCTGCCGTACTCGCCGGATGCCCGCTACATCATGGTCATTCGCGATCCCAAAGACATTTTCGTATCGAGTTACTTTTTCTTGAAGGACGGCATATTGGGCCCGGCGATGCCCTCGGTTGACACCTGGTACAAGCTGTTCACGTCGGGCGGAGTGATGATCGGCGGCCCGTGGGCAGCCAACACTGCCGGTTACTGGGCGCAGCGCCATCGTCCGAACGTGCTGATTGTTTCCTTTAAGTCGATGAAGCGCGATCTGAAAGGAACGGTCCGGAAGGTGGCAAAGTTCCTGGAGATCGAGGCGCCGGAATCGCTCATTGATACGGTCTGCGAGAAATCGTCATTCGAGTACATGAAAGGGATCGATCACAAGTTCCGGGTCGGAAAGGTGATCCCCTGGCGCAAGGAGGGAGCGATGATGCGGAAAGGCACGCAGGGAGGGTCGTCCGAACTGCTGAGCCGCGAACAACAGCGGGAAATGGACCGCTACTTTATGACCGAGCTTAAGCGCCTGGGCTCGGATTTCCCGTACGAAGAATTCGGCGACTTAGCGTAGGTCCCCCTGCAGGCGCTCAGTGAGAGCTGAGAGAGACCTTGCTGGCGTACCCAAACCGGGAGCCGTCGCGGGCGGGATAGGCGGTGACCAGGACGTGATCGCCCCGCCGGAATGTGTCGAGTCTCCAGCCGTTCTGAAGCTGCAGGTTGGGGCTACCCAGTTCGAATTCCCAGCCTGCATTTGGTCCACCCTTGTCCTCGGCTTGCAGATACAAATGGACATGAGGATTCTCCCAACTGATCCTCGTGACGGTACCCTTCAGCAGAATCGATTGCTGGGTATCGTATTTCGCCGCCATGGAATGATGCGCTAGAACCGGCGCTGCGGCCAGAAGTAAACTGATCCCCGCGATCAGCAGAAGCTTGGTTCTCATCGTGTACCTCCCGATGACTGTACCTACCTATACCGAAGCGGGTTTCGGCAGTCAAGGCCGACAGCTTGCGGCTCTACTTACCCGGCTTCAGCGTGAGTTTTTGGACGCGCCAGTTCAGGATCTCGGCGACGTAGAGCTCGTTTTCCGAGGGGCAAGCCATTTCGTGGATCCAGCCGAACTCCTTGGGCTGGCGGCCGGATCTGCCGAGCCATCCAAGCACCTTGCCATCCAGCGACAGCTTGTACACGCGGCCGGGGTAGGCATCGGCGCTATAGAGATATTGCGTTCCAGGTCCGGGCGTGATGCAGACGGCCCAAGGCGCGCCGGCGGTGGCCACTTCCTGCGGGGTGCCGGCATTGCTGAACCAGGATTTCGCGTTGGGGGCGACCGGAACGTCGATGGTGATGATCTTTTTGAAATTACCGTCCTTGTCGTAAACCTGGATGCGGCGGTTGCCGCGGTCGGCCACATAGATGTTGCCTTGCGCGTCGGCGGCGATGCTGTGAGGCGTGTTGAACTCGCCGGGAGCCGGATTGGCGCGATTCGCAGCCGGAACCGGACCGCCCCACTGTTTGATCCAGTCGCCATTCTTGTCGAGCTTGGCCACGCGGGAGTTGATGTAGCCGTCGCTGATGAAGATGTTGCCTTCCGGATCCCAAGTGACGTCGGTGGGCTGGCGGAACCGGCCGTCCTGCGCGGGACGCGGCGGATTGGGATGCTCCAGGGGATGCGCGTTTTCGTCGGACGCTTCGGACTTGCGGCCGAACACCATCATGACGCGTCCCTGGGGATTGAACTTCACGATCATGTCCGAGCCCTTATCGACGGCCCAAAGATTGTCCTGGCGGTCGACACGCACGGTGTGCGCGAAGGACCACGCGTACAGATTCTTGCCGATTTCGCGCATGAACTTGCCATTGCGATCGAATAGAAGGATCTGGGACGCGGTGGCTCCGTAGGCGGGGCCGGTAGTGTTGCCGCGCGAGTAGACGTACACCTGACCCTGGGAATTGACCGCGACGCCGGCAGTTTCGCCGAAGTGCAGATCGTCGGGCAGTTTGAAGAAATCCGGATTGGAATCGAATGGGATTTCGGGAACGGCCTGCGCCAGACCGAAGGCGGCCAGCAGGCAAAACAGGGCGAGGGTGGCAGCGTATTTCATGAAGCAAATTGTAGCGCGATATAGTGGGGAACAGAATGGGAGTCCGGCACTGGGCGATTTTGGTGGCTTTGCCTATCGGAGGCCCTGTATGGGGTCAGTTGCCGACATGCACTGTTCCCACCTGGAGCGCCTGCGATCTGGCGTTCGATCTGGAGGCCGGCGAAAACCCCGTTGGCGTCGAATTGCATGGCGAGTTCCGGTCCGCCAAGCGTACTCTTCTGATCCGGGCGTTCCGCGACGGAGACCGGCGCTATGTCCTGCGGTTCGCGCCGACTGAGCCCGGCGAATGGGCCTACCGGCTGACCAGCAGCCTGAAGCGCTTCGATGGCCAGTTGGGAAAGGCCACGGCCACGGACTCGGATTCGCCCGGCTTCGTCAAGGTGGCTAACGTCCATCACTTCGCCTGGGAAGGCACGAACAAACAACATTTATGGATGGCGACGGCGATCGAGAATTTCACCACAATTCCACGAAGTGACTTCGACAACGCTGTTACACAGAGGTCCGCCGAGAAGTTCACGCATCTACGCGTCACTATCGCCAAGGACGCGGACCTGCGGGAGGCGGCGGAACGCGTGCGGGCGATCAATGCGCGGGGTATCGTCGCCGACATTGTGTTGGGGGGTATTCCAGCCGGGCTTGCTTCCGATAGGTTGGAGCGGGAACGGTATATGACGGACATCGCGGCACGGTTCTCCGCTCTGAACATTACCTGGATGGGCGCGCCGGCCTTCGAGAATATCCCTAACGGCAAAGCGATCGTGAAAGACGCGGGAACGCTGCTCGCCAAGCTCGATCCTTATAACCATCCGCGTACGTCCATGGCGGAGACGACCTCAGCCGCGTTGGTAGGTGATCAGTGGATGAACTTGTTGAGCTATGGCACTCCCGATCCGAACGTAGGCGGGGTGGAGCACCAGTTTTACGCGATGCCGGCGGTGAACACGGGAATCCAGTCTGAACGGGATTTGTGGAACGCCACCATGAACGGCCAGTATCCAGCGTCGGGCTCGGGCAAGTACATGACGGTTTGGTTCGACTTCATGTCGGGTAACCGCTACTGGGAGCTGGAACCGTATTTCGATGTTGACGGCGGGCGGGCTGTGGCGCTGGAGGACGTCGAGTATATTGTCTACGTCGAGAAGCCGGGGCCGGTGGAGCTGACGGTGGAGGATCACGGGTACGACGTGGCGTGGATTAATCCGTCGACCGGTGAGCGGATCAAGGCCAAGGGGTACAAGGGGAAGCATTTCACCGGCGAGCCTCCCGACAAATCGCACGATTGGGTTTTGCAGGTTTCCCGCGAAGGGCACAAGGAAGGGATGCTAAAGTCGTGGAAATTCGAATCGCGGCGGGTGCCGATTCAGGAGATCGAGACGAATCCTAAGAACATGCCGTTTGAGGTGGAGCAGCCGGACGGCGACATTTCGATGAAGATCTCGCCACGTTATTCCCTCAAGATCGTGAGGCCGACGCGGGCCACGCGAGAGTTGCTGGTCGAGTGGACGGGGGAGGTGGTGCTCGACGGCGAAGGGTTCCGCGTGGCGGGAACGGGCCGCGAAGGGACGCTCCACGTTCCTGCGTCGATTGTCCACAGACTGCCCGGGACGTTGAGCGTTCGCGTGTCGATCCTGAACGCCAACGGCAAGGCGTACGCGATTGACAAAGTGTATCGGCTGGGACCGTGAGCCGACTCCTGTTGGCGATCGATACCACCAGCGAATTCGGCAGCCTGGCGCTTGCGGAAGATGGCCGTGTGCTGGAAGAAGTCGCGCTCGATTCGCCGGACGGGTTTGCCCACGTCATGTTCCCCGAGATCGAGGCACTGCTGGCGCGGCACCATCTCAAGATCACGGACATGGAAGGATTCGCCGCGGCCGCGGGACCTGGATCGTTTACCGGCGTTCGCGTCGGTCTGACGGCCGCCAAAGGTCTGGCGGAAGCGACGGGCCGCAAAGTGGTCGCGATTTCGAACTTGCAAGCGGTGGCATCGTTCGGGACGCGCGCGCTACGAGCCCCGGTGATCGATGCGCGGCGCGGGGACATCTTCGGCGCAGTGTACGACGCCGACCTGCGGCTGGTGGCCCCTGAGGTCGTGATGAAACTCGAGGACTTCTTGCGGACGCTGCCCGCAGATACAGAAGTGATCACCCACGCTCCGAAACATCTGGCGGGAGCCATCGCCCGTATCGCCGCGGAGCGATTCAAAGCGGGACTGGCGCAAGATCCTTCCGAGATCGACGCAAACTACGTGCGCCGTTCCGATGCGGAACTGATGTGGCGAGATAAGGTATAACGATTGAATGGTGGTCATCCTGGAAGCGGTTTCCGGACCGGTCTTAGGAAGGCGCATTGAGGTCCGCGGCGGGAGCATCTTGCGCCTCGGCCGCACGGGAAAATCCGACTACGCCATCGCCGAAGACGGATACCTTTCCGGCCTGCACTTTTCGGTGGAGTGTGACGGAGCGCAGTGCCGGATCCGCGACCTCGGTTCGAGCAACGGAACTTTCGTGAACGGCTCGCGCATCACCGAGCAAGTAGTCCAGGAAGGCGACTCCGTGGTGGCGGGTGGATCCACATTTCGTATTCACGTCGACGCGCTGCCGGAGATCACCGGCGTGGGGCTGCCGAGGCTGCGCACCGCGCCCACGCCTCTCTCGGTATCAACACAGACGATCAGCGAGGCCGGATACTCCCCCGCCGAGACCGTGCTGCTGAACGCACTGTACGCTTCCGGCGAGCAGGTATTCGCGGTGGTGGACGCCTCCCGCGATTCACGGATCCCGGCGTTTTTGGACGCCGCCGGGGAGAAACATTTGACCATAGGCGAGACCGCGTTCCTGGTCTCGCTTCCGGCCGAGGCTCGTCTGGTGCACGTGCTGATCAAGGACGGATGGGGTCGAGGCTGGGGGTTTTACGGAACGTCCAGAGCCGGCCTGGAGAGAGTCCACGCGCACTTCACCAGTTTCGTGAGTCTGCGTACGTCCTCGGGTGCGGCGATGACCTTCCGCTTCTGGGACCCGCGCGTGTTGCGGGCGCTGGTGCCGGTGATGCCGCAGGAAGAAGCCGACGCCTTCTTCGGGCCCTGCGAGCGAATGATCGTGGAAGCTGAAAGACCGGCTATGGCGCTGGAATTTTCCCGAGCGCCGCGGGGACCGAGGCAGCAGACCATCAAGTTGGGTTAAAACCGCTCGCTCAAAAATGCTGTCGCAGGTCCGTGAAACGCTCGACGCGGAAAAATCGCGCGCCGGCCGGGGCCCGCAGCTCCTGATGCTCCAGCACCCAGGTGCGTGCGTGAGGCACCAGCACGGCTCCCAAACCGGCCGCGAGGGCAGGGTTGATATCGGACTTGGGCGAATTGCCGATCATCCAGGAATTTGCCGCAGGGAACTCCTGCTCCTCGAGCAGACGCAGATACGCCGGCGAATCTTTTTCCTTGACGATCGCGGTGTGGGAGAAATGACGGCCCAGACCGGAGCGGTCGACCTTCATACGCTGCTCATCCGGATGACCCTTGGTGAACAACGCCAGGCTATGCCGCTGGCTCAGTTCCGCGAGCGTTTCTTCCACGCCTTCAATCAGTTCGACGGGCTGACGCAGGATGCGCTCGGCCAGTGACATCACGTGTTCCAGGTCCTCCGGGCGGATTTCCCGCTCGGCCAGGTGCTGGTAGGCCTGCTGCAAGTTGCGCCCGAAGTTTAGGGATCCGTAGCCGTGGATCCTGGAGTTCACCAGCTCGATTTCATTGAGCACGTCGCGAACCTGCGGAGGTGTCAGCGCGGAATGCGCCAGAAACTCCACGAAATCGTCGAAGGCGTGCTCGAAATAGATATTGTTTTCCCAGAGCGTGTCGTCCGCGTCGAAAATCAGGACACTCATTCGGGTTGGTGATGCCCGTGGCCGTTGCGGCCTGCAACGTCTTTGGTGTGCTGGGTCCGCCGCCGGCGCTCGAGGTATCCCGGCAGAAAGTCGGCGATGCGCCGCATCCTGTCCGCCTCGCTGCGCATGGTGAGAAGCGTCTGCCGGAATCCCAGGTCGGGAACGTCCTGCGCCAGCCGAAAGCTCAAGCGGGGATCGTCCGGGTCCAGGGGGTCATTCGAGGGGATGGATTGCAGCTGGCTATATCCGGCGATGACGTTCTGCAGCAGATCCGGACCAGCCGGCTCAGCTTTGTCGGCGTCGTCATCAAAGAACTCGACCGCGCCGCGCAGGAAAGTGCGTTCGTCGTTGAGCAGGAGAATCTCGAAGCGCCTGCGTCCGCGGGTGAGAATATCCAGGCGGCCATCGGGATACTCGCGCAGGACGCGATCCACCGTGGCGGTGCACCCGGTGTTGACGATGCCTTTTTCGCTGGCCAGAACTACTCCGAACTCGAGCTTGTCGCGGAGCACTTCTCCGATCATTTCCTTGTAGCGGTCCTCGAAAATATGCAGAGGGAGAGGGGATCCCGGAAGAAGCACGACCTGGAGCGGAAACAGCGGCAGTAAGCCCTCCTGCATGCTACTATTATGGCGTTCGCGCGCAGGCCAGCGCCAAACGCGCATTCCAAAGAATGATTTTAAAGCTCAAGCGGACGCCCGGGATCTTTCTGGTCGGGTTCATGGGAAGCGGTAAGTCCACCGTCGGCCGCGCGCTGGCCGAGGAGCTGGGCTGGGGATTCGCCGATCTGGATGAAGACATCGAAAAGCGCGAAGGCATGCCCATCAGCCAGATTTTCGACACCCGCGGGGAAGCTGAGTTTCGGAAAGTGGAGACAGCGGCGCTGCAAGAACGGGTCCGCTCGGTCGAGCGCGGCCAGCCGTGCGTCATCGCCCTGGGCGGCGGGGCTTTCTTAAGCGACGAGAATTTCCAGATGGTCTCAAACAACGGCATCAGCGTGTGGCTGGATTGTCCGTTCGCCACGGTCGAGCGGCGTCTGGCGGGTTACGCTCATCGCCCGCTGGCGCGCGATCCGGCGAAGCTAAGGGAGTTGTTCGCCGTGCGCCGTGCCGCGTATGAACGCGCCGACTACTGCGTCCCGGTGGAGAACGACGATGCAGCCGGGACTGCGGCGAAAATTCTCGCGCTGCCCCTGTTCTAGGTCACTATAGAGTCACCTTAAATCATAAGTGCGCAAACACGCTTTCCAGATTTTCCGCGCGGCGCTTGAAGGCGCCGATCCCTACGCCGCGGTTCTCCGTCATCTTCACTTTGACGGGCAGACGCTCACGGCCGGGCGGCGGCGTTACCGGATGGCGGATTTCGATCGCATCCAGGTGATCGGGGCGGGGAAAGCCAGTGCGGCGATGGCTCGAGCGGTGGAGCGCGTGCTCGGGCGGCGCATTACGGGGGGACTGGTGAATGTACCTGACGGAACTTCGACGAGGCTGCGGCGCGTTGATTTAAATCAGGCGGGCCACCCGATTCCGGATGAACGGGGCCAGCAGGGAGCGCAGCGGATTCTCGAAATCGCGTGCGCGGCCGGGCCTCGGGATCTGCTCATCTGCGTGATCTCGGGCGGTGCCTCGGCACTCCTGCCGGCGCCGATTGCGGGGTACTCACTGGCCGCCAAGCAGGAGACCACACGCCAGTTGCTCAACGCGGGCGCTACGATTCAGGAGCTGAACACCGTCCGCAAGCATCTGAGCCTGATCAAAGGCGGGCAGCTTGGCGCCGCGGCGTATCCGGCCAGGCTGATCACTTTGATCCTGTCTGACGTGATCGGCGATGACCTGGGTGTCATCGGGTCGGGACCGACGGTCGGGGATTCTTCGACCGCGAAGCACGCGGAGTCCGTGCTCGACAAGTATGGCGTTGCGCGTCCAGTTCTCCGCGAAACGCCCAAGCCCGGCGACCCCCAGCTCGGACGGGTGCAGAACCTGATCGTTGGCAGCAACCGGCTGGCGATGGACGCGGCGGCTTCAAAGGCCAAGGAGCTGGGATATCGCACGCTGGTGCTTTCGAGTTCGGTGGACGGGGAAACGCGCGAAATCGCGCGGATGCACGCGGCCATCGTAAAGGAAATCCTGACGGCCGGACGGCCGGTGCGGCGGCCAGCGTGCTTGCTCTCAGGCGGGGAAACGACCGTTACTGTTCGCGGAAAGGGGCTTGGCGGTCGGAATCAGGAATTCGTTCTGGCAACGGCGATCGCGCTGGAGGGACAGGGTCCCGTGACTATCTTCAGCGGAGGCACCGATGGCCTGGATGGTCCGACGGATGCGGCCGGAGCCATCGCGGACGAAAGAACCCCAATGCGGGACGCGCCCGAATTCCTCGACAACAACGATTCGTACCACTTCTTCGAGAAGCTTGACGCGTTGGTCAAAACCGGTCCAACGGGAACCAATGTGATGGACGTGCGGATTCTGCTGGTTCCGGCGTGAAGCAGGATCCTATTGCTCGACGGGCTGAGGCGTTTTAGCCGGGGCGTGCGGGATCGCGGGCGGCGCGCTATCGGTAGCCGACGCCGAACGCACCACGATCTGGCCGTTGTCGGTGGAAACATTCACGGAAGGCCCGCCGTTGGAGCCGCGCAGAGTAGCGCCCCGGCGGCCGGTCGGTTCCAGCCTCAGCGGCTCACCGAACTCGTTATCTACCGAACCGCGCGTGCTGGTCGCGGTGAGATCGAACTTGGCGGATTGCGGAAGCGCGAGCTCGATATGGCCGGTGCGGCTGCGCACGTCCATTTTCGCCAGCGGGAGCAGGCCAGGCCGCAGGTCCACGTCGCCACCATTGAGGTTAATGTCGAGAGAATTGGTGAAGTTGGTGAGGCTAACGTCCCAGGACCGCGACGACGACATGCGCACGGGACCAGTCAGATCCGACCCATTCAGATTGCCCAGCGTGACTCGCATATCGGTCACTTTCTCGGCCGAAAATTCGGTATAAGGAGTGACGATACGCAGAGTCTTGGCCAGATTGTGAAGCTGGGAATTTCCGGTCCACGAGCCGTTGATCGTCACCGGACCGGCGATGTCCTGCAGGTCGATATCGGAACCCCGGCCCTTCAGCTCGACCGATCCTTTGATCTTGACCGCGCGCATGATGTCACTGCCGCGCACCTCCACGGTTACGTCGCCACCGATGTCTTCCAGGCGCACGCTGGCGTTGTCGGAGTTGATGTCGACCGAGCCGTTGACGCCGTTGATGTCGAAATCTCCAGAGCGGCCGTGGGCTTCAATGGTGGCTCCTTTGGGAACCACGATGTCCAAGTCGGCCGAGATGCGCCGGTTGTTGCCGGAAACCCGGTTTTGCAAGGTGCGAACACGGATTTCGCCCGGCTCTCCGTCCAGTTCCAGCGACGCTTCCTGATGGGCGCGGTCCGCCGACGTCTGGTCGAGGCTGCGAATCGTGGAATGGCCGGTCACCTTCACGGTCTGGACATCGGCGCCGGTGATGCGGGCATTGCCCCGAAAACTTTCAAGGATCACGCGCGGAGCTTTCGAGGCGGGCCTTTCCGCGGAAAGTGGATAGTCGTAACTCTCTCCGAAGATATCCAGGCCGCCCAGTTCGATGCGGCTTCCCGGGAGCCAGGCGGAGAATCCGCGGACGGCGTGGAGACTTACGCCAAGAAAGCACAGGAAGATCACCAGCACCCATTCGCCGCTGGCGATGCCGTATCGGGGAAGCGGCCGCGAGGTGGCCGCCCAAAACAGGATCTCGAGCAGGCGCAGTCCGCCCCACACGACCAGAAGCAGCGGCCAGTACTTGGCCAGATAGTCCAGCAGCTGCATGTCGGGAAAAACGTTGCGGGCCAGGAACAAAAGTCCGATTCCGATCAGCAGCAGGGGCGCAACCAGGGAAGCTCGTCTCATAGGCTCTTGGTTCCCTCGTCTCTAGTGTTCAGATCTTTGGGCCCCAGATGTTCGGCCAGCTTGAACAGGCCGAACAGTATCAGCAGGACCGGCCAGGTGCGCGAGAAACTCATGCGGTCGAGTTGATCGGCGGCCATCAGCAGCCCCAATGCGACCAGCAGCACCGGGCCTCGAATCGCGAGGAGAAAGCTACCGCTGCTCATTGTTCACCTTTGGGTTCACCCCCGAAGAGTTTCCGGCCATCCGGAGATACAGCATGTAAAGACCCAGAGCGATCAGCATCACCGGCCAGAACCGCAGCATACGCCGCAGCTCGAAGATTTCAAGATTGTTCAGCAGGAACACCACGCCCAGAGCGATCAGCAGTATGGGAGCCACCGGGAATCGCGTTCCGCCATGACCCGGCACGAGGCTGGAAAATTCGTCTACCGGCTGTCCCTGCTGACGCAGCTTGGCAGTGTGGTATGCCTCGAATGCCATGTAGGCCCAGAAACCCGGGATGAGGACGCCAAACAGCGGCTCGAATCCACCGACGTCGTTGCCGCCGACAATCGTGAACAGCATTCCCAAGATAAAAACGTGGATCAAGCCCTTGGCGTACTGGCCGTTGTAGATGGCGCCTACTCCGGGAATCAGTCCGAGAACAAAGGCAACACCGGGAGATACGTCGGGGTGGGGAACGGGAGGAGGCGTGCTTGCCGTGTAGGGGCTGGCGTAGGGCGAATCCGGGGTGCCAGAAGGAGGAGGCGGTTCAGCAGGCACGTGCTCGGCGCAGTAGATGGTCCCGTGCGCGGTGTGGACGCTGGCAGAATCGAGCGCCTTACCGCAGGCCCGGCAATAGCCGACGATTGGGGCCTCCGGTGGAATCGAGGGAGGGGCTTCCGGGTTCATTTCGTCTCTCCTGCCGGGCTCGCGGCTTGGGGCGCGGCTGTTTGTGGGGCTGGCTGCTCTTCGGCCCATTCCTTGAGCCGAGTTTGAATTTCGTAGACTACCCGAAGGCTGTCGTAATACTTCACGCCCCGGTTATACCAACGGACTACCCGATCTTCCGCCGCAGTCCAAACTTTTACCGGATCCAGATCGGCGGGCGTCAGCTGGCGCACATGCGTAAAGCGGCCGATCATGGCGAAGGACAAAACGGTCAGCGCCATGCCCATCGCGAAGCGGGGCTGCAACACCGGCTCGAGCCACCGGCCGAACAGGCGGCGCGTTAGCGAAGGCTTGATGGCGGCGCGGCTGGGTCCGTCATTCAGCTCGAACAGAATACGCGTGACCAGTTCGGGCGGAGCTTCCACCACCGCGGCGCGCTGCATGAACTCGACCGCTCCGGCGGAATCGCGGGCGAGTTCGGCGCAAGCTTCGCAACCAGCCAGGTGGGCTTCGAGCACGGACGCCGCGTCACCGCGGAGCGTTCCGTCCACGTAGTCGGCCAGCAGGATTTCTACATCCGCGCAATTCACAACGATCCTCGGAACTTGTGCAGGATGCGCCCCAGTTCGGCGCGTCCGCGATTCAATCTGGACTTCACTGTGCCTTCCGGCACATTCAGCACTTGCGCAATTTCCCGGTACTCCAGCTCTTCCAGATCTCGCAGGATCACCGTTTCGCGCAGATCGGGCGAAAGCTTTTGCAGCGCCGCCTGGAGAACCTCGCTCGCTTCCCGTCCGGCCAGTAAACCTTCCGTGCGGCCCAGGGAAGCGGTCTTCTCCTCCAGCATGGGCAGCTGCTCTTCAATCGAAGAGCTGGCGCGCTCGAGTTTCGTGCGGCGGTAATGATCGATCAACAGATTCCGTGCCAGCCGCGAAAGCCACACCGAGAACGAACCTTCGCCGGCGCGGAAGCTTCTGAGGGACCGGAACACCCGGAGGAAGACATCCTGGGTGAGATCCTGAGCCTCATGATCCGAGCCCGTGAAGCGGTAACAGATCGCGTACACACGCCGGGTATGAACCTTCACCAGGTCCTCCCAGGCGGCCTCTTCCCCGCCCAGACAGCGCTCCACCAGTTGATTGTCGGCGTCCAAGAATCGTCCCAGGATCTCACGAGGCTTTGAGATCCTACCCCAAAAAGAGCCCTCTCCGGCGGCCGAGCGGCTGGGCGTGGTAATCTGTCGGACTGTAGCGATAGCCGCCATGGCGTTGCGTCGTGCGGACGAACCTTTGTTCCCGGATACCGTACCCGTTCAAGAGGTTCCTGATATGAGAACGAAATCCCCGCATGGAAAGTTCGCTCTACATTCTATCCGCACGCGGGGGTATAACGGGGCGGACTGTTGATCTGGGACGTCCGAAGGGAGCAGCTGTAAAGGATTGAAAAAGCATCACCTGGGCGCTGGGCTGGGAGTTCTCGCGATCCTCGCGGCCGTGCTGTTCGTGGTTTACCGCTGGCGCCATTCGGGTTTCGTCTGGCAGAAGTTCGTCGACGTTTTCAGCGACGTCAACTGGAGCTGGCTGTCCCTGGCCATGGCGCTGATCCTAGCCACTTATGTTGGCAGGGCGCTACGGTGGGAGGTCATGCTGCGGCCTTTGACTAGCCGGGTTCAGATGTGGAGGCTGTTTGTCGCCACCTGCATCGGATTCACCGCGGTAGTGCTGTTCGGCCGGGCGGGAGAGCCGGTTCGGCCGTATCTCATCGCCCGGAAGGAGGGCGTTTCGTTCTCGAGCCAGGTGGCGGCGTGGCTGGTGGAGCGCATTCTGGACCTGCTGATGGTCCTGCTGATCTTCGGCATCGCCCTGACTCAGGTATCCCGCAGCGGGATCCAGCCCAGCCCGCACATCCAATCGGCGCTGGAGGCCGCGGGTTTGCTGGCAGGGATCACGGGGGCGCTTTCGCTGGCGTTGCTACTGGGGCTCCGGCACTTCCGTGGAAGCGTCCGGACCCGGCTGATGGAGGCTCTCTCATTCCTGCCGGAGCCCGTACACGAGAGGGTCGCGAGATTCCTGCACGCGTTTGAAGAAGGGATGCAATCCACGCAGCGCCAGTCTTACGTCTGGCTCCTGGTCATTTACACCATCATAGAGTGGCTGGTGGTGGCTGGATCCTTCTTCTGCGTCTTCCGTGCCTTTCCGGCCACCGCCGGGATGCGTATCACGGATGTAATCATTGCGTTAGGCTTCGTGGCTTTCGGGAGCGTACTGCAGATACCCGGTGTGGGCGGGGGGATGCAGATCGCGACGGTCCTGGTGTTGACCGAGCTCTACGGGGTCAGCCTGGAGGCAGCCAGCGGAATCGCATTGGTGCTTTGGATCATCACATTTGTAGTCATTGTCCCGCTGGGGTTGGTTCTGGCCTTCCACGAGGGTATTAAGTGGCGTAGTTTAAGGCATATAGACTCTTCTTCTTCGGGCTATGGATTATGACTTGTCCGTTCTGCCGCCATCGCCAGGACCGGGTGATCGACTCGCGCGAGAGCAAGGAAGGCGACCTCATTCGCAGGCGTCGGGAGTGTCTGAAGTGCCTTCGCCGGTTCACCACCTACGAGCGCAGCGACGAGATTCCGTACATGGTGGTGAAACGGGACAGCCGGCGGGAGCGCTTCGACCGGCAGAAGGTACTGGAAGGGCTGCTAAGAGCTTGTGAAAAAAGGCCGGTACCCGTAGCCAAGCTGGCTGAGGTGGTGGATGCAGTCGAGTCCGCGCTGGCGGAAAACCCGGAACGGGAAGTTTCCACGACGGCCATCGGGGAGCTGGTGCTGGAGCGCCTGAAGAAGCTGGATAAGATCGCCTATGTGCGGTTTGCGTCGGTCTACCGGGACTTCCAGGACGCGGAGTCCTTCCTGGTGGAGCTGAAAGACTTGTTCAAGTAGGTCTTTCCGACTGTAACCAGAAGCGATTTCAAGCATCTTTTGAAATAGAGGCTTAACATAATTTCGGAAGACTGATATACTGGAAGCGGCTTTGACGCCAGCGGGAATTGCATACACTGCTGTTGGATCTAGCTAAGTCTTTGTAAAAAAAGGTGTTGTAGTTTGGCGCGGGTGAACCACGTGGATCATTTCGAAGACCAGTTCCTAGGCGAGGGTCATGAGCCGCTAGGGCTTCCTTTCGACGAGGAAGGCGGTTTCTTTCACCCTGAAGAGGTGCATGACGGCGAAGACTTCGCCCACGCGCACCCCGTCGAGGAATCGATTTATACCGACGACCCGGTTCGCGTGTATTTGCGCGAGATGGGCGCCGTACCGCTTCTGACCCGCGAGGGCGAGGTGAACCTTGCCCGCCGCATGGAACGCGGCAAGCTGCGGATGCAGAAGGCGATCAGCCGTTCCGCGCTGGTGCAGCTGCGGGCGGTGGAAATCGCCGAGCAGATTAAGCACGAACCCGAAGAGCTGGACACCTACGTGGATCTGGGCGATCTCGAGGACGAGAGCCCGGCCTACAATAAGCGCCGCAATGAAGTCCGCGGGGATCTGGCCGAACTGGTGGCGCTGCACAAGAAGATGGTGCAGGTATCGGACAAGCTGGACTCGGTTCCGCTGAGCAACAAGAAGCTGCGAAAGCGCTGGATCGGCCGCATGAAGCGGGCCCGTGTGCAGGTTTCGCAGGCGATCCGGCACCTGCCTTACTACCTGTCGCAGTGGAAGGAATTCACCAAGGAAATCGAGAAAGTCGCGGAAGAGCTTTCGCGCCTGGAAGCCGATCTGCGCAAGATCGAGGGGCGTTCGAGCCAGACCGCTCAGAGCAAGGCGCGCGAGATCCGGCGCGAAGTCCGCAAGCGCGAGGAAGTGGCCGGGGCGAACCTGGGCGATTTGAAGCACACGCTTTCGGTGATCCGCCACGGCGAAATCGAAGCCGAGCGGGCCAAGAAGGATCTGGTCGAAGCCAACCTGCGCCTGGTGGTTTCGGTTGCCAAGAAGTACGTCAACCGCGGGCTGCACTTACTGGATCTGATCCAGGAAGGCAATATCGGACTGATGCGCGCCGCCGACAAGTTCGAGTACCGGCGCGGCTACAAATTCTCAACCTACGCCACCTGGTGGATCCGGCAGGCTATTACGCGCGCCATTGCCGACCAGTCGCGCACCATTCGTATTCCCGTTCACATGAACGAGAGCATGAACAAGTTCCTGCGCGCGACGCGCGAGCTCGAAAAAGAAATGGGCCGCGCGCCTTCGAACGACGAAATCAGCCGGCGCATGGACATTCCGGTGGAGAAGGTCCAGAAGCTGAAGACCATCTCACGCGATCCGGTGTCGTTAGAGACTCCGGTGGGCCGCGACGGCGAATCCGCCCTGGGCGATCTGATCGAAGACCGCTGGGTGGGGTCTCCGGTGGACGCCGTGATCGACACCAACGTGCGCGACGAGACCGCCAACATCCTCAAGACGCTTTCTCCCAAGGAGGAGAAGGTGATCCGCCTGCGCTTCGGCATCGGCTGCGAGCGCGAGCACACGCTCGAAGAGATCGGCCAGGAGTTCGACGTCACGCGCGAACGCATCCGGCAGATCGAAGCCAAGGCGCTGCGGCAACTGCGGTCGCCGGAGCGCGCTCGGCACCTGCGGGCGCTGCTGGCCGCGCGGTAGTGCGTACCCTCGCTTTACTTTCGGTTTTCACACTCCTGTCAGTCCCCGTGTGGCCGCAGGGAAAGCCGGCTGCACCCAAAACGACCGCCGTGCCGCGGCTGCCCGATGGCAAGCCCGATTTTTCGGGCATCTGGATCGGCGGCGGACCTGTTGCGGACCTCGCGGCTGGTCTGCGCGAGGGAGAGACGATTCCTCTTCTGCCGGCTGCCGAGAAGATCATGAAGGCTCGGCTGGCTCAGGACGATCCGGAAGCGAACTGCTTGCCTACCGGCGTGCCTCGGCAGGCTCCCTATCCCTGGACGTTCGCCACCGCACCGGGCAGGCTGTACATCCTGTTCGAAGGCAACATCCATAGCTATCGTCAGATCTTCATGGATGGCCGTGCGCATCCGAAGGATTTGAATCCCACCTGGTATGGGCATTCGGTCGGCCGCTGGGAAGGCGACACCCTGGTCATCGACACCGTGGGATTCAATGATAAGTTCTGGTTCGATTTCCGCGGGCATCCGCACACCGAACAACTGCACACCGTGGAGCGCTATACCCGCAAGGAATTCGGCAAGCTGACCAACGAGATTACCATCCAGGATCCCGGCGCGTATTCCAAACCGTTCACAGTGACGTTCACCGCGAATCTGATGCCCGACGGGGAAATCATGGAATATATTTGCCAGGAGAGCGAACAGTCGGCGCGGCATCTGCGCGGCCCCGCGATTGTGCCATCGGCGGATACGCAGCCAGGAACCGGACTGATTCCCGTGGCCCCTGTGAAGCCTCCCGCGAAGTGAGGATGTGCGGGATCAATTCGCCACGCGCCAGGGCGAAAACTGGGGCCACGTTTTGAGCGCGTCATTGGCCCACGCCACGTTCTTATCCGTGTGACAGGACGTGCATGAGTTGGGCATCTTCAGGCGCTCGGCTTCCAATGGGGCGATGAATTTAAACGTGTGGCTGCGAACGTTGGTCGTGGTCATCTCCTGCTCGATTTTCGGCATATGGCAACCGACGCATTCGCTGCCGGTGGATCCGGCGGCGTGATGGGTGTGCTGTTCGAGCGTCGCCGTGTGCGGGCCGTTAGGAGAATTCGGGCCGTGGCATTGCAGGCAGAGGACGCTGGCTGGGCGGATCAGGTCGGCGTTGTTCTCGGTGCCGTGCACGTCGTGACAAGTAAAACAGGTGACGCCGCGCGAGTACATCAGGCTCTGCACGAAATCGTTGCCCTGCATGCGATTCTTGTGGCCAGTGCCGTCGGGGAAATGAGTGAACGTGGTCTCGCCTAACTTGTGCTCTTCGAGCTGCCAGTAATCGCTTAACTTCTTGGTCACGTCGAAGCCGACCGGCCAGTCGTAGTATTTTCCCTGAATCGGATTCGCCAGCGGCTGGCCTTGCGAGTGGCACTGGATGCACACGTCGCTGCCGCGAGATCCGAGGCGCGCGGGATTGACGATGTTGGCTCGTGAAGGACGGGCGACGTGCAGGCTGCCGGGTCCGTGGCACTTCTCGCAGCCCACATTCCATTCGGTGACCGTCTTGGTCTGGATGTTGTAGTCGACGGAGTGGCAGCCGTCGCACAGCGGTCCGGTAGGCCGCTGCATGTTGTCGGCTGGATAGTGGGGCACCCACCAGTCGGTTCCATCGCGGACAAAATAGCGGCTCCAGGTTTGATTGGCGACGTCCCATTGGGCCGGCAGAGGGAAGTAGTCATCGCCGACCTTGGTGAAGTAGCGCTGCTTCCACTTGCTGCCGTAGACGAAGGCGATGGCGTCCTTGGTGAAGGTGACGACGGCCGGGTCGGCTTTGCTGAGATCGGGGATGATCGCGTCGGGGTGTTCCTTGGGATCGCGCACGACGTTCGCCATACGGGTCTTCTGCCAGCGCTCGTAGGTCGGGGCGTGGCAGGTCTTGCAGGCAGTCGATCCCACGTATTGAGCGGATTGGGCTGAGACGGTTCCGCTGAAAACCATCACTAGGAAACCGATCACTCGGAGTGTGCGCCACGATGTAGTGAGTTCTCTTGGAAATAGCATTTTGAACATCCCGTTATAGAGATGAGTATGGCAGGAATGAGGCATGAAGAAATACGTTCGCGCGGTTCTCGACGACCTCAAGGCGAAAACGAAGAAGAAAGAAAATCCAGTGGTGCCGCAGGATTTGCAGAACCAGATTTTATCGAAGGATCCGCAACAAAAGGTCCGGCAACTGGACTATCAGGCGCAGAAAGAAAATGAGCGAGAGGTTCTCTGAGGCACCCTAGAGCATGGGAGTACCGCGTCCCAGGAGCACCGCTCGGCGGGCTCCGGTCGCGGACGGCAGGTTGCCGGGGCGACTCATTACGAACTCGTGGGCCAGGATGGCGAAGGCGATAGCTTCCTTGGCGTCCGGATCGACACCGTGATCGGCGCTGGTGCCGAGATCGAAACCGGGCAGAAGCTCGCGCAGGCGGCGCATGAGCCAACGATTGTGCACGCCGCCGCCGGAGGCGATGACTTCGCGAGCCTCGCCCGCATAGGCCGTGATCGCGGAGGCGACGGAGCGCGCTGAGAACTCGGTGGCGGTTGCGATCAGAACCTCAAGCGGGAGGCCGGTCGCGGCCAGGCCGCTCGAGAACTCCTGGCCGAACTGCTCGCGGCCGGCGGTCTTGGGCGGGCGAAGCTTGAAGTAGGGATCGGCCAGCATCGACGCCAGCATGCGATCGTGAACCTTGGCGTGGCGGGCGATGCGGCCATCGCGGTCGAACGTCTGGCGGCCTTCGGTCATGCGGGAGACCAGCGCGTCGATCACCATGTTGCCGGGTCCCGTGTCGAAGGCCAGAACGTCGTCGCGCGTGGCGCCCGCAGGAATCACCGTGATGTTGGCGATGCCGCCGAGATTCAGGGCAACGCGTCCGATGCGGCGGTGGCGGAACAAGAGGAAATCGGCCAGCGGAACCAAGGGCGCTCCGCGGCCTCCGGCGGCGATATCGCGCTCGCGGAAATTGGAGATGGTCCACAGGCCGGTGCGCTCGGCCACGATCGCGGCGTCTCCGATCTGCAGCGTGCTGGCCACGCGGCGGCCGAGGTAGTTGACGGGCGCGCCTTCGTGAAAAATCGTCTGGCCGTGAAGGCCGCACAGCGAAATCGAGTGCAGGGAAACGCGGCATCGCCGGCAGGTTTCGCGAACGGCTTCGGCATAGAGCTCGCCCAGGAGGAAGTGCAGGCGTGCGATGGCAGCGGTGTGCGTCATCGTGTTGGAGACGCCGAGGATCGCCTCGCGCACGTTCTTAGGGTAGGGAACCGTGTGGAAGGCGACCGGCTCGATCTTCTTGCCGCGAATGTCGACGATGGCGACATCGATCCCGTCGAGCGAGGTACCGCTCATGATCCCCGCGACTCGCATCAGTTCTTGAGTTCCTTTTGGAGCTCTGCCAGGAGCTGGAGGGCTTCGATGGGTCGGAGATTGTCGAGGTTCAGGTCGCGAATGCGGGCGGCGAGCTGGTGATTGACGGGCTCGAACAACTGGATCTGCATGGGTGGGGAAGGCGGCGAAAGCTCTTCGGTCACGGCCGATTCGTGATGCGCCAGGATCTGGCGGGCGCGCTCGATCACGCTCATCGGCAAGGCTGCCAGGCGCGCGACCTCGATGCCGTAGCTGCGGTCGGCTGCACCGGGCTCGACGCGGCGCAAAAACAGGATCTGGTCGCCGGATTCTTTCACGGAGACATGCAGGTTGCGGACTCCGTCGAGCTGGCCGGCGAGCTCCGTCAGCTCGTGATAATGCGTGGCGAACAGCGTCTTCGCGCGGATGTGGCGGTGAATGTGCTCGACTACGGCCCAGGCCAGAGCCAATCCGTCATAGGTCGAGGTGCCGCGGCCAATTTCGTCCAGCACGATGAGGCTGCGGGCCGTGGCGGTGTTGAGGATAACGGCGGTCTCGGTCATTTCGACCATGAACGTGGATCGGCCGCGCGCCAAATTGTCCGCGGCTCCGATGCGGGTGAACACGCGGTCGACGACGGGCATCAGCGCAGACTCGGCGGGCACGAACGATCCCATTTGGGCAAGGATTGTCAGCAGAGCGGCTTGGCGTAAGTAGGTCGACTTGCCGCCCATGTTGGGGCCGGTGATCACGGCGATGAATTCGGTGTCGGGATGGAAGTAGAGATCGTTGGGGATGAATCGCTGGGCGTCTCTTTCAGCGAGCTTTTCGATGACGGGATGGCGGCCGGCGACGACGCGCATTTCGCCTGTGGTTTCTCCAGATACAGAAAATCGCGGGCGCACGTAGCGGCTTTCCGCGGCGACTCCCGCCAGCGCCACGGCGACATCCAGCTCGGCGACGGCGGCCGCGGTGGCTTTTATGCGTGCAGCATGGGAAGAAGCCAGCACTCGAAGCTGCTCGAAGAGTTCGCGCTCGATGGCAAGCGATCTTTCTTCCGCTTCCAGAATCTTGACTTCGAGTTCCTTGAGTTCGGGAGTAGTGAAGCGCTCGGCGTTCACCAAAGTCTGCTTCCGCTGGTAGTCCGGCGGGGCCAGATGCAGGTTGGATTTGGAGATTTCGATGTAGTAGCCGAAGACGTTGTTGAAGCGAACCTTGAGTGAGGCGATGCCGGTGCGCCCTCGCTCTCGCTGTTCAATTTGGACCAGATATGTTCGGCTGTTTTGGGAAATATCGCGCAGTTCATCAAGGGCGGCGTCGAAACCGGAGCGGATGGTGCCCCCGTCGGAAAGATTCACGGGTGGCTCTTCGGCGATCGCGGCGAGGACGCGGTCACGTACTTCCGGAATGGGGTCAAGTCGTCCTTGGATGTCTTGCAGCAGCGCCGCCTTGACCGGTTGTACAGAAAGATTCGGGATAGCGGCGAAAGAGCGGGCGAGCGCGAGCAGATCACGGGGTCCGGCGGAAGAGAGCGAAATCTTCGCGAGCAGCCGCTCAAGATCCAGGATGGATTCGAGATGCTTACCCAGGTCCGCACGCAGGATGGGCGCGCGGTGCAGCTCTTCGACGGAGTCCAGGCGTCCTTCGATCTCAGTCACGTCGATCGAGGGCGCCAGCAGACGGCGGCGAAGCAGACGGCCGCCCATGCCGGTGCGGGTGCGGTCGAGCACGTGAAGGAGCGTGGAATCTTTGGACTCACCGGCAAACAGCGGCTCGACCAGTTCCAGGTTGCGGACGGTGGTCGCGTCGAGAATGAGAGCATCAGCGCGGTTATAGAAAGACGGCCGCTCCAGATGATCGAGTGCGCTGCGCTGCGTGTCGCGGAGGTAGTGCAGGATCGCAGCGGCGGCACCCGTAGCCAGCGGTCGGGACTCGAGACCGCAGCCGTCGAGCGCCAGTAAATGGAAGTGATCGCACAGGCTGCGCGCGGCGTAATCGGGCGCGAAGACCCAGGCGTCCACATTGGTCTTGAGGCAGGGAAGGGAGTCAGTCGCTCCCTCGGGAACGAGCGCTTCCCGTGCGTTCAGAGTCTCAAGTGCGGCACGGACCTCGGTGATATCGATCTCGGTGGCGCGAAACTCGCCGGTAGAGATGTCGACATGCGCGACGCCGGCGCGCCCATTGGAAGCAATTACGGCTGCGAGGTAATTGTTCTCATGCGAGCGCAGCACCTGTGCGTTCATCGCAGTACCGGGCGTGACGATGCGTGTGACCTCGCGCTTGACTAACTTCGTAGCCGCGCTGGGAACCTCCATCTGATCGCAGATGGCCACGCGATAGCCTTTCTGGATCAGGCGCGCGATGTAGCCTTCGGCCGAATGATATGGGACACCGCACATCGGAATCGGCTGGCCTTTTTCTTTATTGCGGGCTGTGAGCGTGATTTCGAGTTCGCGGGCGGCCGTGACGGCATCCTCGTAAAACAGCTCGTAGAAATCGCCGAGCCGGAACATCAGCAGCGTGTTCGGAACCTGCTGCTTGATGCCGTGGTATTGCCGCATGAGCGGCGTGGAGGGCTCGGCTGTCATCAGAAGCGTCTTATGACGAGGAGGCTATAGCCTCCTTACACATTTAGTCTAGCGTCCGACGACTTTTGTGACTTTCGCCGTCTCTTGTTCGACGGCCTGGAGGTGCTCGGTGACTTCGTCCCAGCGGTGGTCGAGCATGGAGCCCGCAGCCAGGCCGAAGAGAAGCTGGAAGCGGGCAACGGTGGCGGCGGTGTCTGCGTTCAACGACGCCCCTTGCGCCGCCAGCCTGGCGTTCATCAGCGCCGCGCTTTTCCAAGCGGACGCAGCCTTGGTGGCATCCACCGAGTAGCGAGCCCGAAGATCGCTGAAGGTTTCCTTGTCCGCGGCGGCGACGTTCGGAACATCCGGCGGCGTCAAGGAGAATGGCGGCTCCGTGTTCACGGGCGGAGGAACGGGGTCAAAAGCCAGGGGCTCGGCCTGGCCACCGGCCCAGGCGCAAGGGAAAGCCGAGATCCGGGTCGAGATGCGGCCCAGATAGGAGCGCATTCCTGGATTGATCGAGTAGGCGTTCATCGTCCTGACGTACGCTGCCATACTGCGAACCATCAAACGATTTGCAGCATAGTCAGCGGCTGTCAGTGCCGCGCAGTACGCGCCAGCTCCCGCCAGATACTGATCGAAGCGGCCGAGATCGTCCATGGTTACCCGCGAAGGCTGCTGGCCGAGGATGCCGCCGAGGTTACCGCGCCACAGAGATCCTGCGCCGACACCCACGCCCGGAACCACTGCGCCCACGCGCGGGACGACTTGCGCTTGCGCGCTCAGACAGGCGAATAGAGCCAGAGAAGACGCGAGACGCATGGTTGCTTCCGCTTTACTTCCTGACGACGTCGCCAACCACGGGATTGCCGCCGCCGGATCCGGCGAAGGTTCCGGTGGAGATGCGATCGCGAACATTGGTGATGGTCAGCTTGCCGATCGGCGTGGTCTGGACGTCCAGAACTTCACCGGTTTTTGGATCCTTAATTTCCTTACCCTTGTGATAGATGGTGAAGGTTTGACCCTTGGCCAAGCCAGCGGCGCTTCCGGCGTTGATCGTGAGATTGGCTCCATCCACATCCGCCACGATGGCATCCAGGTCGTCTTCGCGGCTGCCCGCGCTGCCGGTAGTGGGGCCGGCCGCGATCTGCTGGGAGAGTTTGTTCACGGCGTCCATGGTAGCCTCGCCGATAATCGTTTCGGCGAAGTTCGAGCTGGTCATGTTGATGCCGCCGCCGGCGAGCACGCCGCCGGCGAACATCGCCGCGCCGAAGCCCTTGCTGGTGCGCTTGGATTCGCCGCGAGCCTCGCCGCTGCCGACGACCTCGCTGGTCTCCGCATCCACCAGACGGTAATCGATCACGACGACGGCTTTGGCATCCGCTTTGGATCCGCCGATGACGCCACCCGCGCCGGGAACGATGGCACCGACGCCGGCGCTTACCTTGCGATCGTCACGTCCGAAAACAACGATATCGCCCATCAGCGTGAGATCCGCACCACGGATCTGGCCCACGCGCGCGCCCGTGCCTTGCTTCACGCGATTGCTGGCTGCGAAATCCTGCTCCTTGGTGAGGTTTGCAACCTTGCGGCGTTCGACCACGGTGAACTTGCCATCCTGCGTGACGCGAGTGGTCAGCATGGCGGCGATGCCTGTGCCGATGTTCTGTTGCGTCCCGAAGACCGCCTGTACGGCGGTCATGACGGTGGAATAGTCGAAGGGCTCGATAATCAGCGCTTTCTTGGTCTGCGCAGATGCCAGGGTCGCCGATGCGGCCAGTAAGCTTACCAGAAGGTTTTTGTTCATGATTATGCCTCGTTATATCTTCTTGCGCGCCATGAAACCGACTTGCGCGGCCGATCCCGTGTAGGTTCCCGTCGCAACTTTGTCCCGTACGCTGGTGATGGTCATCTCGCCGGTCTTCTCCGTGACCACATCCAGCGTTTCCTTGGTCACCGGATCCTTGACTTCGCGGACGATGCGAAGCACCTCGAAAACTTCACCAACGTTTACGCCGTCGGTCGAGCCGACGTTGAGCACCAGCGTCTTTCCGGAAACATCGGCTACGCGGCCTTCCACCTCGCGGACTGCCTTCTTCATCGTGGAAGTCTGCGTTAGGAGAATTTCCGCGAGCTTATTGACACAATCCTGCGTGGCCTCACCGATGATGGTCTGGGCGAAATTGGAGCTGGTCATATCGACCTGAACGCCCGCGACACCCTTGCCGAGCACTCCGCCGATGGCGCCCAGAGCGTTGCCCTTGCGGACGGATTCGCCCTTGGCCTCGCCCGTGGCGACGATTTCGGAAGTCTCCGCGTCGATCAGACGGTAGTCGATGGTGACCACGGCCTTGTCCTCATTCTTGCTGGAGGCAATGCCGCCGATCACGCCGCCGATGATGCCGCCGCCCTTGACGCTCTTCTTCTTGTCGTCGCGGCCGAAGACCACAATGTCGCCGGACAGAAGCGCGTCGGCGCCCGAGATCTGACCCACGCGCGCTCCGGAACCCTGCTTGACCCGATTACTGGTGTTGAAGTCCTGCTCTTTGGTCAGGGTCGCGAGTTTGGCTCGTTCGACGACGACTACTTTGTTGGCTTGGGCCAGCCGGGTGACCAGCATCGCCCGGATGCCTTTGCCGATGTCCTGCTGCGTGTTGAACACGGCCTGCACTTGGGTCTTCACAGCCGAAAAGTCGAACTCATCGACGATGACCCGTTTCTTCTCGGCTTGCGAAGTGGCTCCCGAGGGAGCCGGCGCGGGGGCAGCAGCTGTCGCCGCAGGTTCGGGAGCAGGCGCAGGAGCCGGAGCGGGCGGCGGAGCAGGAGCCGCGGCGGCTGCAGGTGCCGGCGCGGGCGCCGGAGCTGCGGCTGCGGCAGGAGCACTGGTGGGATCGAGCATCGCGCTGATGATGTTCTCCGATACGCCGGCGTTCTTCAGCTTCACCATGTCGGCGGTGGTGAGATCGATCGGCTTGTTCTCACGCTGGAGACCTCGGATGATCAGGCTCTCCGAGAGTCCAGCCTTCACCGACTCGACAACGGAATCTACTCGTGAGGGGGTCGCTTTGGTGGCCGCTTTCGCCGGCGTGGCGGTCTTCGGCGCGGCTTTGGGAGCCGCCGGAGCCGGAGCCTGCGCCAGCGCCATGCCAATCGCAAAGCCGGCCAACATTACAAATCCGAGCGTGAACGTTTTGAGTTTCATCTAGAGTCCTCCTGCTGCACGAATGGGAAACTGCGCCTCGCAATCTGCCAAGCGGATCGCTATCTTCTTAAAATCGCTTAAGGATGCTGTGCTTTAGTATGTCGGCCCTGGAAGATCCGTGTCAAGGCCATCATCCTTAGAACTACAGGGGATAGATCGGCATGGACTGCGCGGGTCATTAATGGTGCTAAAATCGCGTCGGCGGCTACGTGATCATGCTACGGTACACGGCACTAGTACTTGGCGTTTCCCTGATTGCCGCGGCGCAAACCAACCCTCCGCGCATCAAACCTCCCAAAAAGGAAAAGGAGCCCGAGACTCAGATTCTGCCCCTTCCGCCCGAGCCTCCGACGGCGGTGATCGCGGAAACGGGCAAGCTGGCGTTTCATGTCTCGCCGCTCTCGGGGAAGGGTCTGCTGACTCAGCAGGTGCACGACGCCCTCAAGGCCCTGGATCGCGCCAACGGGGGCGCGACGTTCGTGAAGCTGAGAGCGTTTGTCGCGGGTACCGGCGACATGCGCCGCGTGGCGACGATCGTGGCCGAGGATTTCTCGGTTAAGAAAATGCCGCTGCCCGCAGTGACAACGATCCAGGTGGGCGCGCTACCGATGGAAGGCGCGCAGGTGGTGATCGAGAGTATCAGCCAAGAGAAGAATGACAAGAAGACTCTGAATCCGAACGGCCTGGCGTTCTTTTCTGCCCAGCGGGCCCCGGAGTTAGCGGTTGCGGCCAAGGCGCAGGACGCGGTCATGGTGCAGGTCACGTGCTTCGTGGGGGACCTCAATCAAGTGGAGAGTGCGCGGGCGGCCGCAGCATCGGCGTTTCCCGGGGCCGCCGCGAACTTCGTTCAGCTTACGCGGCTGGCAGTCGAGCCCGGGATTTCGTGCGAAGGGGTCGGACGCCTCCAGAAGCCGGGAAACAGCCCACCCAAGCTGGTCTTCACGGGAATCCAGATGGCGTTTGGGGATCAGGACCAGGCCTTCCGGCTTGCCTATGGGCGGCTGGGGCGGGCGCTCGAGACATTGAAAGCAGGGTACGCCGACACCGTGGTGATGAGTGTTTATTCCTTGAACCGGGCAGTGGCGGATAAAGCGGCAGCTCTGGCGCCCGAGTTTCTGGGCCGCGTGCATCCCGCGGGCTCGACCCAAATCGTGGAAGGATTACCCTCCTTGGACGCCACCGTGGCGATCGAGCTGGTGGCCGCCGGGCCTTGACACCGAGTGCATCCAAGTGGTACTTTCTCCATGAGATAGGCGGACCGAGTGGGGTCCGCGGCCGAAACCTTGGTCCATAGAGACACTGGCAGATTCTGGAGTCAATGACATGGCATATACGCTCAAAGTGAACGGGCAGTCCAAGACTGTAGACGTGCCCGCGGATACGCCCCTCCTGTGGGTACTCCGAGACGTTCTTGACATGAAAGGCACCAAGTTTGGCTGCGGAGCCGGGCTTTGCGGAGCCTGCACGGTCCACGTGAATGGCAAAGCCGTCCGCTCTTGCCAGACACAAGTGGGCACCGTGAAAGATCCGGTGACCACCATCGAAGGGTTGTCTGCCGACGGCACGCATCCGGTCCAAAAGGCTTGGATGGAAGTGGACGTTCCGCAGTGCGGATATTGCCAGGCCGGTCAGATGATGACGGCGTCGGCGCTGCTCGCGACCAAGCCCCAGCCGACCGACAAAGACATTGATTCCGCCATGTACGGCAACCTGTGCCGCTGCGGAACATATCTAAGAATTCGCCAGGCGATCCACCGGGCAGCGCAGCTCGCGACCGCGCGTCCGGGCGCCTCCGGCGGCGGCGCCGGTAGGGCAAGGGAGTAAGGGAGAACGTCATGAAAAAGAAAACTACGATTGATCGTCGCTCCTTTCTAACCGTGGCCGCCACCGGAACCGGTGGCGTGCTGTTCGGACTGGTATTCAAGGCAGACGCCCAGCAGCCGGGCGCTGCCAAAGGCGCACCTCCAGCTGGTGGCCGAGGCGGACCGGCCGGTTTCGGAGGCCCTGCGCTGAAGCCTGCCGACTTCATCACGGTGAATTCGGACAACAGCGTGACCATCATCGCGAAGAACCCGGAAGTAGGCCAGGGCGTTCGCTCGCTGTTGCCGATGCTGATTGCCGAAGAACTGGACGTCGATTGGAAGGATGTGAAGGTGGTCCAAGCCGATCAGGATCAGGCCAAGTACGGTGGCCAGATCGCGGGCGGCAGCACGGCCACTCCGACCAACTGGGTCCCCATGCGGCAGCTCGGCGCGCAGGCGCGGTTGATGTTCGTCAACGCCGCGGCGCAGACCTGGAATGTTCCGGCGGCGGAACTGACCACTGGATCGGGCAAAGTGATGCACAAGGCATCCAACCGGACCGTAACGTACGGCGAGCTGGCTTCGAAAGTCGCCGCGATGACGCCTCCGGACCCCGCGTCGATCAAGTACAAAGATCCGAAGGACTACAAGATCATCGGGACGACGGTTGTCAGCCCGGATCTTCCCAAGATCGTCACCGGGAAGCCGGTGTTCGGAATCGACCAGACCGTTCCAGGCATGCTGTACGCGGTGTACGAGAAGTGCGGCGTGTTCGGCGGCAAGGTGAAGACCCACAATCTCGACATGATCAAGACGCTGCCGGGCATCAAGGCTGCGTTCGTGGTCGACCGGCCGGATGTAACCGCGGCGGTGCTGCCGGGGGATCCGGGTCTCGAAAGTGGGATCGCGATCGTGGCCGAGTCGTGGTACCAGGCGAATTCGGCGCGCAAGAAGCTGCAAGTCACCTGGGACGAAGGTCCTCGGGCGACCGCGGATCACAGCAGCACCGCGTACGCTGCGAAGGCTCAGCAGATCGGCACAGGCGAGCCGATGAGCACCACGCGTAAGGACGGGGACCCCGAGGGCGCGATCAAGTCCGCTGCCAAGAAGGTGGAAGCGAACTACTCCTATCCGTTCATTTCGCACGCTCCCCTGGAGCCGCAGAACTGCACGGCTCATTACAAGGACGGGAAGGTCGAGATCTGGTCGAACAGCCAGATTCCAGCCAGCGGCCGCGGTTTGGCCGCGACGGCTTGCGGAGTCGATCAGAGCGCGATCACATTCCACATGGTCCGCGGCGGCGGCGGCTTCGGCCGGCGTCTGACCAACGATTACGTGGCGGAAGCGGCGTACATCTCCAAGGAAGTGAACGCCCCGGTCAAGCTGCTCTGGACGCGCGAAGACGATATGAAGCACGACTACTATCGTCCCGGCGGGTTCCAGTTCCTGTCAGCCGGTCTGGACGCATCAGGCAAAGTGGTCGCGTGGCGGAATCACTTCGTCACTTACGGCGCCAAGAACGACGGTCAGGGCAAGGGTCCCGCGATCCAGTCCGTTAGCGCGGGCGGCATCGGGGCGACCGAGTTCCCGCAACCGTTCATCGAGAATTTCGCGCTGTACACTTCGGCCCAGCCGCTGGCGATCCGTACTGGATCGCTGCGCGCGCCCACCAGCAACGCGATGGCGTTCGTCACACAGAGCTTCATCGACGAGCTGGCACATGCTGCGGGCAAGGATCCGGTGCAGTTCCGCCGCGATCTGTTGTCGCAGACCAAGCCGGCTCCGCCTCCCGCGCCGGGTGGTTTCGGCGGCGGAAACGCGTTCAACGCGTCCCGTATGCGGGGCGTCCTCGACCTGGTAGCCGAGAAGTCGGGCTGGGGCAAGAAGACCCTCCCCAAGGGCACTGCGATGGGCGTCGGATTCCATTTCAGCCATAGCGGCTATTTCGCCGAGGTCGCCGAAGTCACGGTTAGTGGCAACAAGAAGGTGAAGGTGAACAAGGTGTGGGTCGCGGCTGACATCGGCAGCACCATCATTAACCCCGGTCAGGCGATGAACATGGCGCAGGGCGCCATCATCGACGGTATGGGCGCGATGATGGAGCAGGAGATCACGGTCGATCGCGGCCGCGTGGTGCAGTCGAACTTCAACGATCATCCGCTGCTCCGGATTTCCGCGGCTCCGTCCGACATCGAAGTGCACTACGTGAAGTCGGAAAATCCTCCTACCGGTATGGGCGAACCGTCCATGCCTCCGATCCTGCCGGCGATCGCGAATGCGATCTTCTCGGCGACGGGCGATCGCGTCCGAGCGCTGCCTTTCAAGAAGGCGGGCTATAGCTGGGCGTAATTCCTAGTGAGCAGTAACATGAAGAGGGGGTGCGCAAGCGCCCCCTTTTTTCATTTATGAGACGCCGGATTCTAACTCTTGTGCTGCTGGGCCTGGCGGCAGCCTCTGCTGTTTTCGCCGAAACCGACACCGTGAGCGTGGCTTCACCGGACGGTCAGCTCGTGTTCCGGTTGTTCATTGTGTCGCCCAAGGACAGCATTCTGGTACGGCTGGCTTACTCGGTCACGTATCACGGCAAACTGCTGATGGATACGTCCCTGCTCGGGATCACGCTTCACGATGTGGATGTGCTTTTGGGAGAGACCGTCGGCCTGGTGAGCTCGAAGGAGGACTCCGTTGACGCGCCGGGCAACCATTACCATTCGCTCATCGCCCAATATTTACAGAACGGCTCGTTGGGACGCCGCGTGACCATTGAAGCGCGCGCCTACGATGACGGTGTGGCGTTCCGGTATTACATCCCCCGCACCAGCACTGTGGAAGATCTGCAAATCGAGGAAGAGTTGACGGACTTCCATTTCGCGCAGGATGGCGATGCATATTCGTCGGTGCTCAGCGGGTATCAGTCGGAGAAAGGCGAATATAGCCGGACAAAACTGAGCGGGATCAAGCGAAGTTCGCTCCTGGCCCTGCCGTTTCTCGTCGAACAGCCTGGCGTGGGTTGGGTCGCGATCACCGAGGCGCAGATCGACAACTATCCGGGGATGTACGTGTTCCATCCCGAAGGAACCACGATGCGCACCACGCTCGCGCCGCGCTTCGATGACGCGGCCCTGGCGATGCACGGAATGTCGCCGGCGGAAACTCCTTGGCGCGTGCTGATGGTCGCTTCGGAACCGCGCAAATTGCTCGATTCCGGGATCGTCGAGAATTTGAACCCTGCGTCGAAGATTGCCGATACGTCCTGGATCAAACAGCCGAAAGATCTGGTCTCGATCGCGGATTCAACAGACCTAGATGAGCAGTTCGCCAAGTTGGAAAGGACTGGCGTTGCCGGCGTGGCGATCGATTTGAAGAATCGCTCCGACCAGCAAATGATCGAGCTCCGTGGCCGCGCAGCGAAGATGGCCGCCGCCCACCATTTGATGGTCGAGTTTTTGAACGGCCCCACGTTGGACGGGATCGAGCGAACGTGGCCCAACGTGATCCTCCGTGAGGATACGCCGTTCAGGCGGCTGTTTGCCGGCTTCTAGGGCTACTCGTCGAGTTCAGCGAAAAGTTCCGGTAGCGGCACAGTCAAGGCCGGGTTTTCTGTCCTAAGAGCTCCGCCTTTGGCTTCTTGCGCGCCATCCTTGGTGTGTATCCACGCGCGGCGCGTGGCAGGATCGATCACCCAAACGTACGGAACTCCGAATGCCAGATAGTCGTCGATACGCTGCTGAACTCTGCCCATCCGATCTTGTGGAGAAAGCACCTCGATGCAGATAAAGGGAGGCGTACGGAAGATTTGGTCTTTTGGGTCCTCCCCCGCATACACACAAACATCCGGAATTCGAAACCGCGTGGGTGACACTTGAACTCGCTGCTCAAGATAGGCAAAAACTTTCCATTCCTTCTTCCGCGACCGGAAGTAGTATAGGAACTCGCCCTGAAGTTTGCTGTGATCTCGTTCGCCCAAATTGCGTTCCTGGACCTCCCCATCCACGTAATCGCGATCCGGGCTATACGCGGTGCGCAGATACTCGGCGACGGAAATCAGCGCTGCGGACTTCATACCGACTATCTTACTCCTCGCCGCGGATGAGATCGTCCAAGGTCTCGCGCGAACGAATCACGCGCCAGGAGCCATTTTCGATCAACACCTCGGCGGGGCGAGGACGGGCATTGTAGTTGGAGGCCTGCACGAAGCCGTAGGCTCCGGCGGTGCACACGGCCAGAAGATCGCCGGGAAATACTTCGGCCATCTGGCGGTTCTGGGCCAGGAAATCGGCGGATTCGCAGACCGGTCCCACTACATCCGCGCGCAATCCGCAACCTGCCGGGGATGCCCGCAGCGGAAGGATTTCGTGATGCGCGTCGTAGAGGGCGGGGCGGATCAAGTCGTTCATGGCGGCGTCGATCACCACAAATTCCTTGTCGCCACCTTTCTTCCGATATAGTACGCGGGTTACCAGGACACCTGCATCGCCGACGATCGACCGGCCAGGCTCCAGCAACAAGTGCAGATCCTTCCCCGTCACCTTCTCGCGCAGGGCTGCGGCGAACTGGCCGATTGGTGGCGCGGGTTCGTCCGGCTTGTAAGCGATACCCAGGCCGCCTCCGAGATCGACGTGCCGGATGGAGAAACCCTTGGCGCGCAAACGGGCGATCAATTCGAGCACGCGGTCCACGGCCTGCATGATCGGGGCGAAATCGAACTGCTGCGAGCCGATGTGGCAGCTCACGCCTTCGAGCAGCAGATTCCCGTGTTCGTGGGCGCGCTCGTAGACTCCTTCGGCCTCGCCGATGTCGATTCCGAACTTGTGGGCCAGGCTGCCGGTGGAGATGTACGCGTGCGTGGCGGCGTCGACGTCCGGGTTCACGCGAAGAGCGACGCGTGCCCGAATCCCGTGGCGTTGCGCCAGGGCAGCCAGCAGCGCCAGTTCGGGCTCCGACTCGCAGTTGAAGGCGAAGATGCCCGCGGCGAGTGCGGCATCGATCTCCTCGGCGGTTTTGCCTACACCCGAAAACACCACCTTGGCGGGATCGCCGCCGGCCTTCAGAACGCGATGCAGTTCGCCGCCGGAGACAATGTCAAAGCCTGCGCCAGCCTTGGCCAGCAGGCGCAGGATGGCCAGGTTGCCATTGGCCTTCACCGCATAGCAAATGGTGTGAGGGGTGCGCTGCAAGGCGTCCTCATAGGCACGATAGTTCGCCAGGATGGTCGCGGCGGAATAGACGTAACACGGCGTTCCGGCCTTCGCGGCCACGTCGGCCAGGGCGACGCCGTCGCAGGTCAGCGTGCGATCTACATACCCAACGGGCGTCACGGCAACACCCGGAGGACCACCACGGTCTGATCGTCGAAGATGGGAACGGCGCCGCGGAATGCGTCCACGGCCGCGATGATGGAGTCCGCGATCTCCTGCGGGGTCTCATTCCCGTGCTTCTTGAGAATACGCATGATACGCTCGCGGCCGTACTCTTCACTCTTCTCGTTGAGCTGCTCGTCCACGCCGTCGGAATAGAAGACCAGCACATCGCCAGGCTGGGCGGCGAGCTCCACCTCGTCGTATTGCTGATCGTCGAGCAGGCCGATGGGCACGCCTTCGATCTTGGTCTCAAGAATCCCGCCGTTGCGAAGAATCAGGGGAGGCGCAGCCCCAGCGTTTGAAAGGACGAACTTTCGCACCGGTGGCAGCCACAAAGCAACCAACAAAGTGGCGTACTGAGCATCCACTTTGCGCTCCAGCAGGATCTCGTTCAACTTCTGAATCAGCTGCGCGGGATTGCGCCGCCGGACCAGCGTCCGGAGCAGGCCGGTGATCAGCGCTCCATAAAGGGCGGCCGCCGCGCCTTTTCCGCTGACGTCCCCGAACGCGATGATCGCAGAGTCGTCGGCCTGTTCGAAGAATCCATACACATCGCCGGAGATTTCGCGCGCCGGGCGGGACCGGATGCCCGCGGTCAAGCCCTGGAGCTCGGGATCTTCGCGAGGCAGCAGGATCCGCTGGAGTTTGCGCGCCGCCTTGAGATCCTGATCCATGCGCTGTTCGCGCTGCGCGACTTCCTCGTAGAGGCGGGCATTTTCCACGGAGCTGGCGATCTGCTGGGCCAGCAGGGAGACCGTGCGCTGGTGATCTTCGGTAAAAAACGCGATGCGCTCGCTTTCGATGTCCAGGACACCCACGATGCGGTCCTGCACGATCAGAGGAACCGCCAGCTCCGAACGAATGCCCGGGTGCGAGGCGATATAGCGGGGATCCGCGCCGGTATCGAGCACGCGCACAGGCTCCCTGGATTCGACAGCGGCGCCGGTAATGCCTTTTCCCAAGGGAATGTTGTCGATCTTCACTCTCTTGTCATAACGAACGCTGAAGCGGTTGCGGAGGATACTGCGCTCATTGTCCACCAGGAATACGCTGAAGGCGTCGTAGGGAATCAGAGCCCGGGTAGCGGAGGCGATCTTGGTCAGCAACTCATCCAGGTCCAGGATCGCGCTGAATTCTCTAGAAAGATGCGCCAGGGTCCGCAGTGTGCGATTTTGCCGGTCCACGCGCCGGTACAGTCTGGCGTTCTCGATGGAGGAAGCGACGCGCGAGGCGATCAGGCTCAGCATGGACCGATCCTGCTCGCCGTAGGACTTCACGCGCGTCGATTGGACGTCGAGCACGCCCACCAGCTTGCCTCGGGCCGTCATCGGAACGGCCAGCTCGCTGCGAACGGCGTCCAGCGCATTCAGATAGCGCGAGTCTTGAGTGACGTCTTCGACCAGCACCGGCTCGCGGCGCGCGGCCGCCGTTCCGACGATGCCTTCTCCCAAGGGGATCACCAGGCTGCGCACAACTTCTTCGCGGTGCCCGATGGCGTGCCGGATCGTCAGAGCGTGAGTACGCTCGCTATACAAGAGAATCGCGAAGACATCGTAGGGAACTACTTCCTTCACGATGGAAGCGATGGCGGAGAGCTGCTCCGCCAGGTCGAGTGTCTCGGAGGTAACACGGGACACTTCGAGCAGAAAGTCCAGGAGCTCGGCGCGCTCGCGGAAGCGAAGAGCGGAACGGCGAGGAGTCATGGCGCGAGCCTCAGCTGGGGTGGCACGGCCGCGAGGATTTGCACACCGGAGCTGGTGCCGATGCGATTTGCGCCGGCCGCCCGCATGGCTTCGAGGTCTTCCAGCGTGCGGATTCCGCCGGATGCCTTCACGCCCATCTCCGGGCCGACTGTGCGACGCATCAGCGCGACGTCGTGCGTGGTGGCGCCGTGAGTCGAGAATCCCGTGGAGGTTTTAACGAAGTCGGCTCCGATTTGTTTGCTGATGACACAGGCTGCGCTCTTCTGATCGTCGTTAAGGAGTGCGGTTTCGAGAATCACTTTGACCAGGACCCCACGGGGATGCGCGGCGAGCACCACGGCTGCGATGTCGGCCCGAACCGCGTCGAGGTTGCCCGCGCACAGCTCGCCAATATTCAGGACCATGTCGATTTCCCACGCTCCCGCGGTGATGGCCGCCTCCGTCTCCGCCACCTTTATGGGAGTGGTGTTCGCGCCCAGCGGAAATCCGGCCACCGATGCCACGCGCACGGGAGATCCGGTTAACTCTGACGCCGACAGAGCAACCCAATAGGGATTTACGCACACGGTGGCGAATCCGAACTGGCGGGCTTCCTGGCAGAGCCGGCGGATATCAGCCGCGGTCGCCTGCGGCTTGAGCAGGGTGTGGTCGATTAAGGCGGCGACCTCGCGGACGGATCCTCCTGAGGTACTCGGGGGCATTCTTCATAATATCGTGTCGGCTCGGTATCATGAAAAGATCATGGAAACCGCTGTCGCCACGCCTGCCGCGTCCGTAATCGACCTGGAAGCACGCTACTTATTCCAAAACTATGCGCGCTATCCGCTGGTGCTCACGCGCGGCAAAGGTTGCTACGTCTATGACACCTCCGGCAAGCGGTACCTGGATCTCATCGCCGGTATCGGAGTGAATGCCCTGGGCCATGCCCATCCGCGTCTGACGAAAGTGATCCGGGAGCAGGCCGGGCGGATGCTGCACTCGTCGAACCTTTACTATCACGAATACCAGGGTCCGCTGGCGGAGCGAATCGCCAAGGCGACGGGTCTGGACCGGGTGTTCTTCTGCAACTCTGGAACCGAGGCCATGGAAGGCGCGCTCAAGATCATCCGCGCGCATGGCCGCAAGATCAGCCCTCAGAAGTATGAGACCGTGGCCTTGTTCGATTCTTTCCACGGCCGGACCTTTGGAGCGCTCTCCATTACCGGCCAGGAGAAGTATCGCAGCGACTTTGAGCCGATGCTGCCCGGCGCGCGTTTCGTGCATCGCAACGATATCGGCGCGCTGGAACAAGTGGTGGGCCCAAACACGGCTGGTATCGTGCTCGAGATTGTGCAAGGCGAGGGCGGGATCAATCCGCTGACGGATGAATACATCCGCGCGGCTCGCGACCTGGCGTATCGTCACAACGCGTTGCTGGTGTTCGACGAAATCCAGTGCGGCGTGGGGCGTCCCGGAGCCTATTTCTCGTATCAATTGCTTGATCCCGTGGTGATGCCTGACATCACCACGGCGGCTAAGCCGTTAGCGTGCGGGGTTCCATTGGGATTCGTCGCGGCGACCGAGCGTGCGGCGAGCGCGATCGGCAAGGGCCAGCACGGTACCACGTTCGGTGGAGGGCCGCTAGCCTGCCGCATTGCCCTCGAGTTCTTCGACATTCTGGACGAGCTGCTGCCGAACATCATTCATGTCGGCGGGTATTTCCGGATGCAGCTGATGGAACTGGCCAAGCGGTTCTCCTTCATTCAGGAAGTGCGCGGGTACGGTTTGATGATCGGAGTGGAGCTCGACTTCGGAGGCAAGCAGATCGTACTGGATGCGATGGAGCAAGGCCTGCTGATCAACTGCACGCACGACAAGGTGCTGCGTTTTCTGCCGCCCTATATACTGTCTGAGCAGGACGTGGATCGGGCGGTGACGGTGCTGAAGAGGGTCTTCAAGAAGGCCAAGCCGCCAGAGGCGTGATCACAGCAAATGATGGTGGCCGGCGGCTTCCAGGAGCTTCACCAGCTCGCCGACTTGCTGGGCGCGGCCGCGGTCGGCGATGAGCAAGGCGTCGGGCGTATCGACCACGATCAGGTCCTTCACCCCCAGCAGCGCGACTAACTTCTTCTCGGCGTCGACGTAGTTACCGGTGCTGTTCTCGATCATCGTATGCGTGCGCAGGGCATTGCCCGCCCGGTCGCGCGCGTGCAGCTCATATACAGCGTTCCAGCTACCGACGTCGTTCCAAGCGATGTCGCCGGCCGGCAAGCCCATGACGTTGGCGGCGCGTTCCAGCACCGCGTAATCGATTGAGATGTTCTCGCACTTGGGAAAGGCGTCTTCGACGCTCTTAGCAAACTTCCGCGAGCCAAACTGAGGAAGACTGGCCAGAAGGCTAGCGGTCTTGGGCAGATGCTGGCGCAAGGCGTCCAGCAATACGGACGTCCGCCAGAAGAACATTCCGGCGTTCCAGTAGAAGTTGCCGGCTTTCACGAAACGCGCCGCGGTACGAGCGTCGGGCTTCTCGCGGAAACGTTTGACGGGAAGCGGTTCCGAAGCGCCGGGCTTTACACCCTTGGGAAACTCGATATAACCGTATCCAGTCTCGGGCCATCGCGGCTGGATCCCCAGGACCACGATCTTCCCCGTCCGCGCGGCTTTGAACGCGGCCTTGAGCAGGCGGACGTACTGGCGCGGCTTGCCGATGACGTGGTCGGCTGGAAACACGCCCATGATCGACTCGGGATCGAGCCCATGGAGGATCTGCGCGGCCAGACCGATCGCGGGCGCGGTGTTGCGCTGGGCGGGCTCAGCCAGGATCTGGCGCTTGGGGACTTCAGGGAGCTGGCGAACGATCTCGTCGCGCAGATGGCCATTGGTGAGGATCCAGATTCGTTCTGGAGGCAGGACCGGCCGCAGCCGGTCGACCGTCTGCTGGATCAGGGAACGGTCGCCGAACAACCGCAGAACCTGTTTGGCGGTGTGCCGGCGGCTCTTGGGCCAGAAGCGGGTGCCGCGGCCTCCGGCCAAAATCAGACCGTGCACATGTTCCATGAAGGATTACTGAATTTGCACGCCGCGGACCAGCTTGAACTCCCGATCCCACCGTGTTTTGAAGAAAAAGTTCTTGGCCAGATCGTAAAAATGGTCCGCACTGTAGCCCACCAGTTCCGAGGTGGGAGCGTCGTAAGACCAGAAGATCAGCAGAGGCTTGCCGATAATGTTTTCGCGCGGCACGAAGCCCCAGTAGCGGCTATCGAGAGAGTTATCGCGATTGTCGCCCATGGCGAAAAAGCTGTCCGGGGGCACGATGAGCTCAGTGCCGGAAACGTGCTGCAGCATTACGCGCGCCCGATCCACCATGGTCTGCCCATTCAGCATGGTAAGAATTTGAGTCTCCGGAAGCTGTCCGGGAAAGTTATCCCGGTAGGGCTCCAGATTTGGAAAGATGTGCTGGGCGTACGGCTCCTGGAGGGGTTTGCCGTTCACGTAGACGACTTTATTCACGACGCGGATGTGGTCGCCGGGAATTCCCATCACGCGTTTGACGTAGTTCTGTTGGATATCGATAGGCCAGCGGAAAACGATGATGTCGCCGCGCCGGGGCTCGGTGTAAGGCAGGAAGAAGCGCGAAAACGAGCCCGGGGGAGCATAGGACAGCTTATCGACCAACAGATGATCGCCCACCATCACGGTTGTGTCCATGGACGGCGTCGGCACGATGAAGGCTTGCACCAGCGTGGTGGTGCCGAACAGCAGGATCAGGATGTTCAGGCTCCACTCATGGATGAAATTCCGGACGGAGTCGGCGTATCGGTTCATGGTCGCTCTACTTGATCGGATAGCCGTGGATCAGCATGAAGCTTCTGCGCCACCGGGTTTTGGTGAAGATGTGCTGCGCCAGGTCGATAATGTGCTCCACGCTGATGGAGGAGGTGTTGAGCTGGTCGGTGGGCGCATCGTATGACCAGTAAATGACCAGCGGCTTGCCGATGATATTTTCTCGCGGCACGAATCCCCAGTAGCGGCTGTCGAGCGAGGAATCGCGATTATCTCCCATGGCAAAGTACGTGTTGGGCGGGACCACGACTTCTCCGTTCACGACGTGGTTCAGAAGCATGTCCGAAGCGCGGCGGTCTACCGAAACATTCGGCTCGCCGGGGAAATTGTCGCGGTAAGAATCGATGTAATCCGACTTGTGGTAGGTGTAGGGCTCGTCCAGCCGGACACCGTTCAGGTACACCTGTTTGTTGATGACGCGGATGCGATCGCCCGGTACGCCGATGCAGCGCTTGACGAAGGTCTGGCTGATATCCACCGGATAGCGGAACACGATGATATCGCCGCGTTTCACATCGGTGTAGGGCAGGACGTATTTGCTGACCGGGCCGGACGGAGCGAACGCGAGCTTGTCCACCAGCAGGTGGTCGCCGATGAGCAGCGTGTCTTCCATGGAACCCGTCGGAATTACATACGCTTGGACCAACGTAGTCGTCAGGAACAGCAGGAGGAGGATAGTGATGGTCCACTCGGCGATGGTGCTGCGCGGGCGTTCATGATGGGGATCCTCGCGAGGCAGGATCGCTGTAGCGCCAGCGGCCGGAGGCAGTTCGGTCACGGGTCCGGCTTGAGGAAGGACCTCGGGGAGCGTACCCGAACTCAAGGGCAGGGAAGAGTCCGTCGGATCTTGGGGGGTCACTAGTTCTATCTTAGCGGATAGAAAAACGCGGCGACAAAACTTACCCAGGAAGTCCTTGAAACCAAAGGAGCGAGCATTTATCCCGCATCGGCTTACGTGGCGTGGGTGGGGCCGCGATAGGGGGTTCGCCGTTCTAGTTCGCCGAAGGCTTCTCGGCTTGATCCACAACCAGGAAATCCGCGTTTCCTCGCGACGATTGCAGCTTGAGGCCGAACTGTTCCTGCAGGGCGGTAAAAAGCGAGGGCGCTAGCGGGTCGTCAGGCGGGGCCTGCGCGTTGGGACCCGGCGGACGGAACTGAAATTCGAGCTGCATCGTGAATTCGCCTTTCAGCCCGGTTCGATCCACCACCGGACGGCCGAGATTCACGATCGGCGTTGACAGCATATCGGCAACCACCTCCATGGACACGCCCTCCAGCGCCATGCCGGGCGGCCGGAAGAACGCTCCGCAACGCGGTCCTTTGGGTTGGGCAGGGGGAGGCTCGCGGCCGCTGCACTTTCCATCCCAGGGCTGCACTTTGGGGCCGAGCTTGCCATCGCTCCTCGCCAGCACCATCGCGTACACGTTCACCTCCTTCGAATCGCTGTGAAGCTTCAGAGCAAACCGCTGTGCCAGGAGAGTCCGCAGCATGAGGCGCATTTCGGGCGGGGTCGCAGTACCTTCCGCCTTGGCTTCCACGTCGTAGCGGTCGCGATTGAGCCAGTTCGGACCGCCTGTGATCTCAAGGTTGGCGCCCAATCCTTCGCTGTACGCAAAACGGATCAGATCCAGGAGCGTCATGTTGGTCACGGAAATGCGACCCGGGGAGGGAATGCGGATGAACTGTCCCCTGGCGTCCGGATCGGCCGGTTTGATCGTGGCGACCTCGAAGCTGGGAGGCGGCTGCGCGTGCACCAATTTTCCCAGGCAAGCGCCGGCGAGTAAGACTGTAGCGAACACACGTGGAGTCATAATACTTATTAGCGTTCGAGGCGTACCAAAAGTTCCAGAAAGTGTTGTGCTAATTTCCCGGAAGGCCGCCCCTTGCTTAGAAACTAACGTCAGCCGCGAAAGGGTGCAAGGCCCGTCTATGTTAGCCTGTCCGGGGGAAATGTGCGATTGAAGAGAACCGCCAGACTTGAGGGAGCGCTGTCAGTCTTACTTTTACTGGCAGTCTTCGCTGGATTTCATTTCAACGTCTGGAGCGTTTACTTCAGTTCGGATGAACCCATGAATATCTACCGCGTCTGGGATCCTCCGCTGTGGAAGGTCGGGCTGGCCCAGTTGATGTTTTGGAGCGATTTCATCCGCCCGATGAGTGCGATCTATTATTTGCCGTTGTTCAAGGTCGCCGGATTCAATCCAATTCCCTACAACGTCGTCCGGCTTCTGCTCCTACTGGCGAACACTGCGATTTTTTACTATTTGGCTCGATCCCTAAGTCGATCCCGGTGGGTCGCTACGCTCGCGGCGGTACCCATTGCCTACCATGCTGGCTTGGCATACCTGGCCTATAGCGGCTCCTTCATCTACGACATTCTATGCGGCGGCTTCTATTTCGCGGCACTACTCTATTATGTGCGGCTGCGCAGGAGTGAGACGCCGCTGCGCATCCCGCACTTTTGCGTGTTTCTCGGCCTTTACATTTGCGCACTGAACTCCAAGGAGATGGCGGTCACGTTTCCGGTGGTCGTGCTCGCTTATGAACTGCTCTTTAAAGGCCGAAATGCCAGATTCGGCCCGGTTCTGATCGCGGCAGCCGTGACGGCGATCTTTATACTAGGTAAAACCGGCCATGGTTCACTGACCGATATGGAGGCCTATCGACCGGTCTTCACGTGGGCGCGATTCGCCGAATCGAACACCCGCTACCTCAACACGATCTTCTACACCGACTGGTTCACTATGCAGCGAGTCCTGCTGGTATGGGCAGTTGTGCTGTTTGCCGGCGTTCGACAATTGCGTCTCTCACGGCCGGATCCGCGCTGGCTGTTTCTATGGGTATGGGTGGTGGTGACTCCGCTTCCGATCACGTTCTTGCCAGACCGCGGCGGGGCGATGTTGTATATCGTCTTGGCCGGCTGGGCCATGCTGGCAGTGCTCAGTCTCAGGGGTTTGGCGCGCCGTATCGCTCGGGATATCGTCTTCAAAGGTATCCCGCGGAAAGCAACCATGCTGGTTGCTCTGGCGGGTTGCGTCGCCGCCTACGTGCATGAGACCCAGCGCAAGGACCGGCCGTCCATGAGCTACGAACTGGCAAACGGTCAAGATACCCGGCAATTAGTCGACGAATTTAAAAGGATCAACATTCGGCCTGCCGCCGGAAGCCGGATTCTGTTCCTGAACCATCCATTCCCCAATAACTGGGTCACGTTTTTCGTAGCAACGCTGGTCTGGCAAGACCGCAGCCTCGATATCCAATTGCAGAAGCAAGTCCATCTCTCGCCGAAGGAAATCGAGGGTATGGACTACATCTTCGATTTCGTGGATGACCACTTCATCGTTCGGAAGCCTCTGTCGCCACCGCTGTAGGGCTGGACAGATAATTCATTGCGGCACTCCGGTTAGTTCCGAGTGAAGTAGGATGGATTCTTGCACTCCCGGAAAGCCATCGTGCTGGTTTCCCTGCTGTTCACCTATCTGTTCTTTTTCGAGTACATTCCTCCCGTCCGATGGGTTCACATTCCTTACGACCTCGAAGGATTTCATTACCCGCTGGCCGACTATGCGTTTCAACGCCTGCGCCAGGGGCATTTTCCACTGTGGGATACGACGATTTACTGCGGCATGAGCTTTGTGGGCAACATCCAGGCGGCGCTCCTCTATCCGCCGACCTGGCTGATGTTTCTCTTTAATCTCGGACGGGAGCGCCTCTCCTATCAGTCAATGCAGGACCTGCTGCTCGCGCACGTCTGGCTGGGATTCCTGCTGTGCTACCTGTGGCTGCGCGGGAAACGGTTGGGAGAGCTGCCATGCGTCCTGGGAGCGGGCGCGTTCGCGTTTAGCGGATACATGTGCGAGCAGTTGCAGCACTTCGGCCTGGTGGCGGGATACACCTGGATACCGCTGGCTCTGTGGGGCGTCGATCAGGCCGTGGAGCGGCGATCCTGGCGGCCTATGTGGAAGGTCGCGGCCGCCTCGGCGCTATGTTTCCTGGCGGGATATCCGCCCACTTGGATGGTTTTCGCGGTTGCCGTCGGCGTCTATTCGTTAGCGGGCGCCTGGCGCTGGAAGACGGCGCTAGGGACCATCGCGGCTCTGGTCTTTTCACTGCTGCTGTGCACCGTCCAGATTCTGCCGACCTGGGAGACCATGGGCCTCCGAGAGCCCGAAATGCACTACGGCCTGGGGGCCATAAAGTGGGACCTGGTTCTCTCCTATGTCCTGCCGAATTCCTTCGACTTCGGCTTGAGCGTTCCTGTGGATACCAACCCGCTCAAAGAGTACTTCTACCTGGGAGTGCCGGCGCTGATGGTTTTGCCGTTTCTGATTCTCCGGCGCCGGTTTCGAGACTTAGCACCATCCCTGGCGGTGCTGGCAGCCAGCCTGGTTATGGCTGGAAACCCATTCAACGTTGTCTGGAGCGTGATCCGGCATTCCGACCTGTTGGCGGACATCATCCGGGACTGGTACTTCCTGGCCGGCGTGACGGTGGCGTTCGCGCCGCTTACGGCCTACGGTCTGGATCATTTTCTTGCCCGAAAGAGTCGCCGCCTGCCTTGGTGGCTGGCGCCGGTCAGCGTGGCCGTCATGGCGATGTGGGCCGGCTATGAACTGTTCCGATGGAAGACTCAGAGCTTCTCCGCGGGGTGGCGCAGCGGGCGCGACTTGCTGGTCACGCTGGCGATTTTCGGCGCTGGGATGTATGCTGTGCGCGCCGTGGAGGGCCGCCAGCGGATCTGGATGGCAGCCGCTCTGGTTCTGTTTGTGGGTGTGGACTACAAAGCATTCGGAACCAGCAAGCGATTCAACGCCGCGCCCGGCGACGCGCAGAGATGGTCGTCAACGTCATATGCCGGAATGCCGGATGATACGTACCAACAGCTCCGCGCCAGCACAGACTATCGGATTGTGGTTGATACGGATACCGGTCCGCTTCCCAATGGTCTGCGGCACGTGGGCCTGGTCACGCCGCAAGGGTTTGATCCCTTCCTCGCCACCCCGTTCCGCAAGATGGTGGAGACGTATGCGCGCTTCACAACCGATCGGCTCTTCGCAGTGGATCCCGAAAACTACATCGCTCTGCGCCTGTTCGGGGTGCGGTACGTGATCAGCTCGGAGTACAGCAAGGCATATCCCAAGCTGAAGGACAACTCTCACTACCGGTTGCTGGGATCGCTGCCGTCGTTTTACAAGGTGTATGAGTATTTAGACGCGCGGCCTCCGTTCAGTTGGGAAGGCGGCAGCGCGGGCGACCGAGTGGAACGCCGGGCGTGGGAGCCCGAAAGCCGTGTGTTCGAAGTTCACTCTGCGACCGGCGGCTTGCTGGCCTTGCACGAGCAATTCTTCCCCGGCTGGACGGCCCACGTGGATGGAAGAAGCGAAGCGGTGAAACCATGGACGGGAGCGTTTCAGGCCGTCGTGGTGCCGCCCGGCGAGCACACTGTCGAGTTCCGGTTCCGGTCACGGCTGCTGGGACTAGGGGGTGCGATCAGCCTGGTGGCGCTGATTGGCCTGGTGTTCTGGATCAGGGCTAATTCAAGAAGTACGTCCGGTACAACGTATCGCGCTGCTTCGGGATAAAGCCCGCGTCGCGAATCAGGCGGCGCAGCTCCTCTTCGGTTGCCTGATGATGCGTGCCGGCGGCGCTCACGACGTTCTCTTCGATCATGATGCTGCCGACGTCGTTGCCGCCGAAGCGCAGGCCGATCTGGCAGGTCTTGAGCCCGGGAGTCACCCAGGAGGACTGAATGTTGAGGATGTTCTCGAGATAGACTCGCGATAACGCCAGCATCTTCAGATACTCGACCGCAGTCGCTTCCTCTTTGACGAAGCGTCCGAGCGAAGTGAGCTCGCGCTGGAAGCTCCAAGGGATGAAGGCCGTGAATCCGCCAGTGTCTTCCTGGATCTGGCGGACGATATCGAGGTGATTCATGCGCTGTTCGATGGTCTCGCCGGTGCCGAACATCATGGTGGCCGTCGAGCGCAATCCAATTGCGTGACAGGTCCGGTGCACGTCGATCCAATCCTTGGTTCCGCACTTCAGGCGGCTGATGCGGTGACGGACTTGCTCGTCGAGAATCTCGGCGCCGCCGCCGGGCAGGGAATCGAGACCGGCATCACGCAGGCGCGAGAGCGTGTCATACAAACTCAGACCACTTACTTCCGCGATGTTCATAATCTCCGGCGCGGAGAAGCAGTGGCACCAGATGTCGAAGCGCTTCTTAATCGAGCGCAGCAGGTCTTCATACCATTCGATTTTGAGATCGGGATGCAGGCCGCCCTGCATCAGGATGCCGGTGCCCCCGAGGTCGATGGTTTCCTGAATCTTGCTGAAGATGGTTTCGTGAGGGAGGATGTAGCCTTCGGCATGACCCATCGGCCGGTAGAAGGCGCAGAAGCTGCAATACTCGGTGCAGAAATTGGTGTAGTTGATGTTGCGGTCGATGATGTAGCTGACCACGTTTTCAGGATGCAGCTTGCGGCGGACTCGGTCGGCGGCCATGCCGATGCCGATCAGGTCATCGCTCTGGAACATGTCGATGGCTTCAGCGCGGGTCATCATTTGGAAACTATCATAACCTTGTCCCGGTCGCGGTCGATACTCAGGGCGTGCTGGATGTACAGGCGCATGCCTTCGTAGTCGCGTTCGCCCAACTCAAATACGATGTGATGGGTCAGATAGCGGCGGACCAGTTCGGGCTCGAACTGGCGGGCGGGCCCTTCCGTGCGAACGATGTCGTCGATGTGCGCCAGGCCATAGCTGCAGGATTCGAGGAAGATCCGGCCGTAGGGTTCGCGAACGACTTGCTTGCGTCCGGCCCAGACGGCAAAGACCATGGGGAGGCCGGTGAGCGAGACCCATTCCGCGCCGAGGTCCAATGTTTCAAACGGCAGTGTGGCGGGATCGACGCGCAGGGCAGCGTCGCCGATGAGCAGGGCGGAGTCAGCCTTGCCCAACATTTCGGCGAGATCGGCCGGATGCGTAAAGACTTGCGGCCTCACGCCGAACTTTTCGGCCAGGATCACCTGAGCCAGCATCGCAGAGGTGCGCGAGCCCGAGTCGGTCGCCAGAGTGCGGATTTCCTTGAACGGGACTTTCGAAACCAGAAGTATGCTGCGAACTGGGCCGTGGCAGGCGATGCCGGTGCCAGGGAAATAGTCGAGACCCTGGCGGGCCATTTCGATCACGGGAACAATTCCGATGTCGGCCTGGCCGGAGGCCAGCTGGTCCGCGCATGCCGAGGGCAGGGCGAAGCGAAGCTCGAAAGCGTCGCGCAGTGCGGGGTCGGGCGAGTGCTGAAGGCCCCACACCAGGGGCACCGTATTCAGGTAGCTGACGGCGCACACGCGGGGCTTGGTGGGTGAGAGGGGATCCAAAGAAACATTCTATCATCGGGCTAAAGCCGCTCCGGAAACCGGCCCTGCCTGGGCGCAGAAAGGGCGGGTTGGTTCGGTCCAGTACGAATGGTACATGCCGCGGTTTTAGCGCTGTGGTATCTTCTGGGGAAGGGCGACTTCGCGTTCCCGCCCCTAATCGGAGAATCCTGATAATGAAGCTCTTATGGCGTCTTGTACTGATCGCGAGCGTTCCGGTATGGGCCCAGAATTCGCCCACCATTAACGGGGACCCATCGCGCGAGTTCGGCCAGGCGAAACTGTCCAATCCGCCTACCTCAGATGCGCCAAATCTATTGGAGGGACGGGAACTGAACGCGCCGTTTGCGGTGACATTCCCTCCAACGGGCGGCACCATGTACGTAGCCGACACGAACAATCATCGGGTCCTGGCATGGCTCAACCCGACAGGCCTAACGAAGGGAAATCAGGCCGACAAAGTGATCGGGCAGCGCGACTTCTTTTCCAACGTGACCCAGGGACCGGGGCGGGACTTGCCATCGGGTTTGTCGCTTCCGGCCAGCGTAGCCGTGGACGCAGCCGGGAATCTCTACGTTCTGGATGCCGGAAATAACCGCATTGTGCGTTATCCCAATCCCTTCGCTCAGACCAGCGACCCTCTTTCGATCGACCTGGTCATCGGGCAAAAGACTGTGAGCAGCGGGAATGCACCTAACGAGGGACAGGCCAAGCCTACCAGCAAGACGCTCTCATTCACTCCCGGCGGCACATTTGTGCGAGCCTCGATCGCGTTCGACGCACAGGGGAACCTGTGGGTGGCTGATGCGGGAAATAACCGGGTATTGCGTTTTCCGGCCGATCCGTCTAGCAAACTGCTGACAGTCGCGACTGAGCCGCCGGCCGATGTGGTGCTGGGCCAAGCGGACTTCGTTTCGAACACCGCCCCTAGCTGCGGCAATACCTGCCAGACCAATATGTCCGTATTGCTCCAGCCGCAGAGTCTGGCCTTCGACACCCTGGGGGCTCTGTACGTAGCTGACGGCTATGCGCGGGTGGTGTACTATCCAAATCCTAGTTCCGGGTTGCCCGCGACCAAAGTGCTGGGTGTGGTTCCAGCTCCTACTCAAGGGCAGACGGTGACCTTTCCGAACGAATACAGCCTGGGGAACAGTATTCTGCACGCTCAACTGGGGGTGTTCGCGAGCGGAAACACGGTATTCGTGGCGGACCCGCTGGCCAACCGTGTGGTGCGGTATACCAACGTGGCTCAATTCCTTTCGTCTGCCACGGTGCCATCGCCTCGGATCGATGCTGGTGGCGTGATTGGGCAGGCCGATCTGGTGAGCGGAAAAAGCAATCGCGGACAGACTGAACCGGATGCCACGACGCTGTCTTCGCCCATCGCCGGCGCATTCGACCCCGCCGCCGGCAGTCTCTGGGTAGTGGACCCAGGGAACAACCGCGTGCTTTCCTATCCGGCAAACCCATCCTTCGGCTTCAATTCGGCAAGTATCGTAGTTGGCCAAACGGACTTTCCATTCAGCGTTCCCAATCTGATCGAGGGCAAGGAAGTCTGGATCGGCTTAAAGGTTAACAATCAGATTGCTACCGGCGGCGGAATCGTTGTCGACAAGAGTTCTGATCCTCCTCACCTGTACATTGCCGATACGTACAATAACCGTGTTTTGGGATTTCGAGACGCGCGATCGGTGGGAACAAACGCGCGGTCGGTTCTCACACAAAAGGCGGATCTGGTGATCGGGCAGCAGGATTTATTCCGCGCCATGGCGAACTATCCCAGTGGCGACCCCGATCTGCCGACCGCGACGGGGCTGCTCCGGCCGATGGGTCTGGCAGTGGACGACAGTGGCAACCTGTGGGTGGCCGATTCAGGCAACGGGCGGGCAGTGCGGTTCCCGGCGCCTTTCAGCGTTGCGGCGGGAACCATCCAGACCGCCGATGTGGTGCTGGGGCAAAACAGCTTCACGCAAAAGGTCCAGAGCGCCTCACAGCAGACCATGAAAACGCCCCATGGGCTGGCTCTTTTCCCCGACGGCGATCTGGCGGTTTCCGATACAGCCCTCAACCGCGTGCTGGTGTTCAAGAAGCCCTTTAGCAACGGACAAAGCGCATTCAGCGTGGTGGGGCAGACAAACTATGCGTTGAGCGCAGCCTCGGCTACGCCGGCCGGCCTCAACAGCCCCGTGGGTGTCGCCACGGATACATCCGGCCGCCTCTATGTTTGCGATTCCGGAAACAACCGGGTCACGGTTTATCCCGATACTTCGGCCATCGCTCAAACGGGTCCTGCCGCGGCCCTCAATTTCCCCAATTTCTCCCAGCCTCAGGGGATTGCGGTCAGCACGGTCAGCGGTGAGATGTGGGTCGGCGCCGCCAATACGATTTATCACCTGCCCGAGGTCACCGCATTTCAGAATACAGGCACTATTCTCCAGCAGATCGCGTCGAACTTGCCGATGGCGATCGCTTTGGACGCCTTTGAAAATCCGATTGTAGGCGAAGCGCTGAATCGCATTACGTTTTACTTTGCCAGGCTTGCGACCCGGAACGCATTCAGTTTCACCTCGACGCACCCGCTGACGCCAGGGATGTGGGTGCAAGCGGCCCCGATTGGCAAGGTCCTCAATGTCAACGACGAGATCCATGATCCGCCGTATCCCAAAACGGTTGCAGGTCTGCAGATGCTGGTGAACGGAGTGCCCTCGGGAATCTACGCGATCGTACAGAAGGCGTATATCAACTTTGTGGTCCCCTGGAGTGCACCCACCTCGGGTACCGCCGAATTCCTGCTGTTTAATCCTGCCACGGGCGAGATCGTGGCCGCGGGAACTTTTCTGATGGCGGCTGCCGATCCTGCCTTCAAGACGGTGAATGGAACCGGCACGGGGCAAATTCTCGCCATTAATTTTGACGATGGGACGCTGAATGGCCCGCAAAACCCGGTCGGTCTGGGGAAAGTGCTGACGCTAGCACTCACGGGGCAGGGCCTGGTGGATAACCCGCCGCAGGACGGCTTCGCACCCTCCGGTCCAACACCGACCAAGGCGTCTGATCTGGTAGTTATCATCAACGCCAAAGACGTTTCGCAAAACATTTTATTCTCCGGCTTGGATCCCACTTATCCAGGGTCGTGGATGATCAACGTCAAAGTTCCGGATTCCTCGCAGGGAGGTCCCCCTCCGGGCAACGCGATTTCGATCATCGTCAGGATGCGGGATGTGCCGAGCAACTATGGGTACGACCCGAACAATCCCAACAACGACATCCTGCTGCAGGGGGCGCGGATCACGACGTTCGCGGCGAAGTAGCCTGACAGCGGCTACGATTCACGTTAATCGTCGCTGTTGAAGAGACCCGAGATAATGTTCAGACCCTGGTGCTCGTCGCCGCCGGTGCGGTAGGGCGCGAGCTCGCGGCGCATTTTCTGGAGCGTCAGGCTCTGCACGATCACCCGGCCCGGACCCGTGAGTGTGGCTAGGAAGAGGCCTTCGCCCCCGAACAGCGCGGTCCGAATACCGCCGGCCAGCTGGATGTCGTAGTCCACGGTTTCATCAAAAGCCACGATGCAGCCGGTGTCGATCTGCAGGGACTCGCCCGCGCCCAGCGTAAACTCCACAAAGTCGCCGCCGGCATGGATGAACACCGTTCCCGGCCCGGTAAGCTGCTCGAGAATGAATCCCTCGCCGCCGAAGAATCCGGCACCGAGCCGTTTGACCAGCGCGATGTTGAGCTGGATGGTGGACTGCGCTACGACGAAGGCATCGCGCTGCACGAAGATGTTCTGGCCGGGTTTCAGATCGAACGCCTGGACGCGCCCCGGATAACTGCCCGCGAAGCCGACTTCCCCCGGCACGGATGCGCGGAAGTAGGTCAGGAACAAGGACTCGCCCATCAGCTTCCGCTTCAACGCTCCAAAGATCTTTTCGCCGAGAGTCTCGCCGCTCATACGCGTTTCCCAGGCTACCTGCGGCTGTTTGTAAACCATCTTTCCGGCTTCGGCGTACACCTCCTGGCCGGGCTGCAGGCGGATGCGAATCACCTGAAGGTTGTCGCCCTGGATGGTGTAGTCGAGCGGTTGATGGACCGCTGGGGGAGGAGGTCCCGCAGTCCCTCCGGAGATGGCCGAGCCACAATTGGTGCAGAATCGTCCGACATCGGGAAGCTGACTGCCGCATTGAACGCAAAAAGCCATGATGGGATTTACCTCAATTCAGTAGGAAACTATGCCCTCTCGAAGGTTGTTGCACGTCGATGTGGAATTCCTTGCGGATCACTTCCGCAAGCGCCGCGCCCTGGGCGAGCTCGCCGTGCACCAGGAATACTTTCTTCAGTCGCGCCGCCAGCGGGCGCATCCATTCGATCAGCTCCCCTTGATCGGCGTGGCCGCTCAGCTCGTCCAGTGAAACCACTTCCGCGCGGAGCTGCATCGGCTCGCCGAAGATCGGAACTTCGCGGTCTCCATTCAGGATCTTGCGGCCGAGAGTGTATTCGGCCTGGAATCCAGTGAAGAGGACCGTGTTGCGGGGATCTTCGACGTTGTTCCGCAAATGATGCAAGATACGCCCGCCCTCGCACATCCCGGAGGCGGACAGGACCAGGAACGGACCATGCAGGCTGTTGAGCGCCTTCGACTCGCTGGCTTCGCGGATGTAGCGCAGGCGGGAGAAGCCGAAAGGGTCGTCGCCCTCGGACAAAAACTTTCGGGTTTCTTCGTCGTAGCACTCCGGGTGCTTGCGAAAAACCTCCGTGGCGTTCACAGCCAGAGGACTGTCGACGAAGATGGGGATGGAGGGAATCCGGTGCGCATCCATCAACTGATGCAAGATCATCACTAATTGCTGGGTGCGTCCCACGGCGAAGCAGGGGACGATGATTCTGCCGCCCCGCCCGGCGGTCCGATTTACGACGTCGGCAAGCTTCTCGGCGACGTCCGCGACCGGCTTATGGAATCGGTCTCCGTAGGTGCTCTCCATGATCAGATAGTCCACCGGATCGGGCGAGACCGGGTCGCGGAGAATCGGCAGGTTCTTGCGGCCGACGTCGCCGGAGAAGGCCAGGCGCACGCCATCGGCCTCGATCACCATCGAAGTCGCGCCGAGCATGTGCCCGGCTTCGTAGGTCCGGTAGCGGAATCCGGGCGCCACTTCCTTGGTTTCGCCCAGCCCGACCGGGCAGAACAGGGGATTTACGCGTTCGGCGTCCTCAGGAAGGTACAGGGGCTCACACTCCCGATCATCGCGGCCAAGGGCCCTCCGATGTTCCCGGCGGCGGTTGCAGAACTCGATGTCCTTTTGCTGGAGGAAGGCCGAATCGGCCAGCATGGGCAGGCACAGATCGATGGTCGCCGGCGTGGTGTAGATCGGCCCGGAGTAGCCGTTGTGAACCAACGTGGGAAGATTTCCGCTGTGATCGATGTGGGCGTGGGAAAGAATCACGCCGTCGATACTGGACACCGGAAACGGAAAATGACTGTTTCGCTCAAACGCGTCGCGGCGGCGTCCCTGATATAAACCACAGTCGAGAAGGAATCTCTTGCCTGCCGCCTCGACGTGGTGCATGGACCCGGTAACCGTTTGGGCGGCACCCCAAAAAGTTACTCTCATTCAATTACGATCCGCATTCAACTTACAATCAGGATACGATGAGAGCGGCATTTTTGTTCCTGGCGTGCGTTCCACTATGTCTACTGGCGCAGAAAAAACTCATCACTCTGGAGACCGTGCAGGAAGCAGCCCGGCTGGCTCCTGAAGGTCCTGGAAACCCGGTGGCCTGGGCGCCGGACGGAAAACAGTTCTTATACCGGCAGGCCGGGAAGCTAGTGGTTTATGATCCCGCCACCAGAGCGTCGAAAGACCTGATCGACACTGCTGCGATGGATTCGGCTGCCGTGCGACCGGTGATCCCGGAATCGGGGTCATTCGAGTGGGAGAACCGGCGGGTACGTGAAACGCCAGTGCAATGGGCCGGTGGCCAGGTGCTCTATTCCGGCGGCGGGGACGTTTTCCTCATTCAGGTCGATTCCGGCAAGTGGAGCCAACTCACCAAAACAGCAGTCGCCGAGCGTGATCCGAAGATCTCGCCGGACGGGAAGTCGGTGGCTTTTCGTCGAGAGTGGGACTTATACACGCTCGACATTGCCTCGAAGCGCGAGACGCGTCTGACGACGGGCGGGTCGGACACATCGCGCAACGCCGGTTTGGACTGGGTGTATCCGGAAGAACTCGATCTGGGCACGGCGTACTGGTGGTCGCCCGATTCCAAGTCGATCGTCTATCTGCAATTCGATATCAGCCGCGAGCCGCTCTATCCTCACGAAGATTTGCGGGGGCTTCGTCCGATCTATGAGCCGCAGCGCTATCCGCAGGCTGGGGAGAATAATCCCGATGTCCGGGTCGGCGTGGTGGACGCCCACGGCGGGAGTACTCGATGGATCGAAGTGGGCAGCACGCGCGACTCGCTGATCGCCCGTGCCGGCTGGACGCCGGATTCGAGGAACGTGTACGTGGTGCGCACAAACCGGGTGCAGAACAAACTGGACCTGCTCTTGGCCGGAGCCGGATCGGGGAAGACTTCGCGGATTTTAGAGGAAACCGACAAATACTGGGTTAATGTGCCACAGGATCCGGTGTTCGTGAGTGGCGGGAAACAATTCCTGTGGCTGAGCGAGCGCGACGGTTTCCGTCACATCTATCTGTACTCGATCGACGGAAAAGAATCGAAGCAGCTGACGCGCGGCTCCTGGGAGGTGACCGGGATCACTGGCGTCGACGAGGCTGCCGGGCGCGTTTATTACACCGCGAGCGAGACCAGCCCGCTGGAGCGGCAATTCTACAGTGTTGGTTACACGTTTGAAACGACCGGCGAGGGGAAGCAACGGCTCAGCTCTGGCTCAGGCACGCATACTATTGCGATGGGGCCGGGCGGACACTTCTATCTCGATACCTTTTCGAGCGTATCGTCGCCCCCGCGCACGACTATTCACGCCGGAGATGGACGCGAACTGGGTGTGTATCGCGAGGTGAACCGACGCCTGACCGAAGAGTACGAGATTCTGCCGACGGAACTGGTAGACTTCCGGAGTCCGGACGGAACGTTGCTTTATGCTCGACTCATCCGGCCCGCGGGATTCGAGGCGGGCAAGACATATCCGGCGGTCGTGCTGGTCTACGGCGGCCCGGATTCGCAAGGAGTGCGCAATGCCTGGATGGGTGCTGACCTGGATCAGGTGTTGGCGAACAAGGGCTTCGTGGTCTGGCAAGTGGACAATCGCGGATCGTCGGGCCGGGGGCATGCGTTTGAGACGCCGGTGTTCCGAAAGCTCGGCTTAACAGAGCTGGCCGATCAAGTGGCCGGCGTCGAACACCTGGTGTCGCTCGGGTTCGTCGATCGGGCGCGCGTCGGCATTCGCGGCTGGAGTTACGGCGGGTTCATGACGCTCAGCGGCATGCTGAACGCGCCGGACGTGTTCCGGGCCGGCATCGCGGGAGCTCCGGTGACGGATTGGCATAATTACGACACCATCTACACGGAGCGTTACATGGGCCTGCCGAAAGACAACCCGGACGGCTATAGAAATACCGCCCTGCCGCCGCAGGCGAAGAACCTTAAAGGGAAGCTGATGATCGCGCACAATGTGGAGGACGACAACGTGCTCTTCCAGAACACCGTGCAGATGATCGATGCGCTGGAGCGCGCGAGCAAGCAATTCGAGATGCAGGTTTACACCCAGAAGACTCATGCGGTGACGGGCGCCGAAGCCCGCCAGTTGAACGCCGCTATGGTGGATTTCTTCGAGCGGAACCTTAAATAGTTTTCATTCACGGGCTAGTAGAGGTCGCGCTATAATCGGGGCGACGTGCGGTTTCTCGCCAAATCTTCGGCGCTACGGCTTCTGCTCCTGGCCTTGGCCGGAAGCGGGCTGGGTCTCGCCGGCACGACCCGCAACTTACCTTTTGCGAATAATTCGGACGCAGTGTCCGGCTGGGTGCTGGCGGATCTCAACGGAGACCAGAACATCGATCTGGCGACCGCGCGATCGGAGCGGCACGATGCCAATGGTTATGCCCAAGAAGTCCGCATCACGCTGGGCGCTTTCCAGCAGACCTCGTTCCATTTCCTAAGCCCTGGCGCGACGGTCGAGTTGAGCAGTCGCGACGTGGATGGCGACGATGACGGAGATTTGGTCATATTCGAACCGTTATCGAGCCAGCCGATCGGCGTGTGGATCAATGACGGCGCCGGCTCCTTCCACGAAGGACATCTGGCGGACTTCCGGAAGCTCTGGAGCGAGCGGCCAGGATCGGCCTGGCGGGGGCACGTCCCGGAACTCCCGTTATTCGCTATCTCCGAAGAGCGGACACAGTCGGTGGCGCCTTCGGCCGTGATCGCCTCGCCGGAACGCGTCGTCGCCGGTTGCACTTGGCAAAATGAGTTCGCACGACGGGACGCACGCCGTTCCGATTTCCGCCCGCGCGCTCCTCCCCGCAACTCCTGATTCCAGTCAAAAGCATTGTAATCTGACCAGCCTCTTAAGGCTGACAGGAGGTGTATTATTTCTGCGAAGTCATTGGCGTTCGGTTTGGTGGTGGGTCTGGTGCTGGCCGTGGCGCCGCTACCGGCGATTACGATCGATCAGGCCGTCCAGGAAGCCCTGCAGAATAACCCGGGACTGCTGGCAGAAAAGCTCGGTATTCCAGTAGCGGAAACGGCGGTGATCACTGCCCGTCTTCGGCCGAATCCAGTGGTGAGCGCATCATCCGATCATCTGGACTGGCTGGGCAGCGGCTTTAGCGAGGTGAATGGAGCGGGGCCCACAGAGACAGCCTTACGCATCGATTTCCCGTTCGAGCGTGCGCACAAACGCGAATACCGCGTGGACACCGCGGGCTATGCGCAGAAAATCGCCGAGGCCCGAGTGGCCGACTCGATCCGCCGCCTGAGGCTGGACGTAACGCTGGCCTGCATTGATGTCATGGAGGCCAGGGCTCGCCTGGATCTTGCCAATGACAATTTGAAGTCGCTGGAGGCGGTGGTCCAGCTCAACGAGACGCGACTAAAGGGCGGGGCAATTCCGCCCATCGAACTGACGCGCTCCCGCGTGGCGATGCTGCAGTTCCGCAGCAATGTCAAGACCGCGGAACTGGCGCTCACAACGGCCCGTATCAAGCTCCAAACGCTGCTGGGGCGCGCGCCCGGCGAGATGCCTGTTGATATCAGCGATCCGCTGAAGATTCCGATTCCACCCGCGGCACCTGCTCTTGACCAGATTCGAGCCTGCGCGCTGTCGGTGCGGCCCGACATCCAAGCCGCGCGGCTGGACCAGGCGCGGTCACAGTCCGAGCTACGGCTTCAACTGGCGAACGGCAAGGTGGATTACGCCGCGGGTGCGGAATATCGACGCCAGCAAGGCGTCAATGGCACCGGGAATTCCGTGGGTTTTTTCTTCAGCGTGCCGCTGCCGGTGTTCAACCGGAACCAGGGCGAAATCGCTCGCGTGAGCTCCGAAGAGGTTCAGTTGCAGAAACAGATGGACGCGCTGCAGTCCCAGGTTTCGGGCGAAGTGACCGGGGCCTACCGCGAGTACGAAACCGCGCGCCAGCTGATCGGCGATATCGAGAGCGATCTGCTGGGGCTGTCTCAGGAAGCCCGCAATACGACGACCTACGTTTACCAGGCGGGCGCCGGGTCGCTACTGGACGTTCTGGACGCGCAGAGAGCTTTCAACGAAACCATGTCGACGTATTACGACGCGCAAGCCGATTACCGACGGGCCGTGAGCCGCCTGGCCGCGGTGGTTGGCGAAGAGGTGATTCCATGAAAGGGAGTTTGATCTTGTCTACAGCGCTGATCGCGCTGGCAATCACGGGATGCCAGAGAAGCGGCGCAAGCGAAGCTTCCGCCGCCGCGCCCGATGCTGCAAAGGTGTCCGCCAAGGCGCCGATTCCCAACGACGTGGAGCTCGATCCCGCCATGCTGGCGAACATCAAGGTCGAGGCGGTCCGCTCTGAATCAGGACGCGGTAATCTCAGCGGCACAGGCAAAGTGCAATTCAATGAAGACCGTACCGTTCGCATCCTGGCGCCACTGCCCGGCCAGGTAGTAGATTTTCAGGCCCGCGTGGGCGATTCCATCGGAAAGGATCAAGTGCTGTTTTCGATCAAGAGCCGCGAGGTCGCCTCTCTGGTCGCGGATTACCTCGAAAGCCAGCGTGACCTGGATCTGGCGCAGAAGACCTACATCATGAACAAGGATCTGTTCGAGCACCAGGCTGCCTCCCGCATCTCGTTCCAGCAGACGGAAAACGATCTGGCCAAGGCCACGACGCATGTGGCTCGGGGCGAAGAAGCGCTTCGGGTCCTGGGCATCGATCCAAAGGAGGCGGCGAAGGACGGAGGGTTGCGATCGCTGGTGCCGGTGCGCTCACCCATGGCCGGGACGCTCATCGAGCGCAATCTGACTCCGGGTCAGTACGTACAAGCCGACAGCACCGCCTTGCTCACCATCGCCGATCTCAGCACAGTCTGGGTTCTGGTGGATGTTTTCGAGCGCGACATTCATCTGGTCCGCGTGGGCCAGAACGTGCAGGTGGTGGCAGCGGCTTATCCCAACCACCGCTTTCCTGCCAGCGTGGAGCGGATCAGCGACAAAGTCGATCCGGACAGCCGGACTCTAAAGGTCCGCCTGCTGGTTTCGAATCCTGAAGTTTTGCTCAAGCCCGAAATGTTCATTACCTCCTCGCTCGAATTGAGCGAGGGTGGCGCCGCGATTTCAGTACCCGCCGGCGCGGTGTTTACAGAGGACGGCAAGAGCTACGTGTTCGCGGCGATAAACGACCGGCGCTTCGAGCGGCGCCTGATCGTCGCCGCGCCCGACGCTGAAGGCCGCTTGAGGGTGACAAGCGGCCTCCACGCCGGTGAAAAAATCGTGACCGACGGAGCCATGCTGCTGGACTATCGCCGCAAGCAACGGCAGGAGTAACTGCGGCGATGATCAAACGCTTAGTCTCGTTCGCTTTGCATCAGCCGTTGTTCGTGTTCCTGCTGACCGGCTTGTTCGTGCTGGGCGGCATAGTGGCATTCGAGAATCTGCCGATCGAGGCGTTTCCGGATGTGACCGATATCCAGGTCACAGTGATCACGCTGTATCCGGGGTACGCGGCCGAAGAGGTCGAAAAGCAGGTCACCACGCCGCTGGAGATCGGCCTGAGCGGCCTGCCGAACGCCGTGCGGATGTTTTCGCACACGCAGTTCGGCTTGTCGTTCCTGATCGTCACCTTCGACGACCGCGCCGACGACTATCAAGCTCGCCAACTGGTGCTCGAACGCCTGCGCGGCGTGGATCTTCCCGATAAAGCCCAGGTGCAGCTCGCGCCCTTATCCACGCCCATCGGCGAGCTGTTTCGCTACCGGGTGCATGGAAACGGTCAGGATTTGAAGGAGCTGCGCTCGATCCAGGATTGGACGATCACCCGCTACCTGAAGCTCGCGCCCGGGGTCGCCGACGTGGTCAGCCTGGGCGGATTCCTGAAGCAGTACCAGGTCAGCCTGGATCTAGCCAAGCTGAAGGCGAATAACATTCCCATGCAGCAGGTGCTGACCGCGCTGGGGCAGGGAAATGCGAACGCCGGCGGCAGTTACCTGGAACAAGGCGACCAGCAGTATCTGATTCGCGGCATCGGCCTGCTGCGCTCTGCGGATGACATCGGCAACATCATACTAGCTGAACACGGCGGAACACCCTTGCTGGTGCGCGATATCGCGACGGTTGACGTAAGCTCGGTTCCGCGGCAGGGCACGGTGGGGATGAACGAAGACAACGAAATCGTCACCGGCATCATTCTCATGCGTAAGGGGGAAAATCCGTCGGAGGTTCTGAAGGCGGTCAAGACGCGGGTCCAGGAGCTGAACGATTCGATTCTTCCCAAGGGAGTCTCCATCGTTCCGTACTATGACCGGACGTTCCTGATCGACACCACGCTGCACACAGTGTTCAAGAACCTGCTGGAGGGCGCGATTCTGGTGATGATCGTGCTCTACCTATTCCTGGGAAACCTGCGCGCCGCGGCGATTGTCGCGGCGATCATCCCACTGGCGCTGCTGTCCACCTTCATGGGTCTGCGCTTCCGGGGGCTACCCGCCAACCTGCTTTCGCTCGGCGCGATGGACTTCGGCATCATCGTGGACGGGGCAGTGATCGTACTGGAAAACATCTTCCGTGAGCTATCCGAGCACCAGCATGCGACGTCGGCACTGAACAAGGTACGCGGAAACGTTCGGGACGTGATCATCGAGGCCGCGGCTCACGTTGGGCGGCCGACCATGTTCTCGATGCTGATCATCATCATCGCGCATATTCCGATATTCACCTTGCAGCGCCAGGAAGGGCGCATCTTCGCGCCCATGGCGTACACCATCGTCTCGGCGCTGCTCGGGTCGCTGTTGTTTTCGCTGACGCTGGTCCCGGTGATGGCTTACTTCCTGCTGCGGCGCGGCGTGCCGCACGGCGAAAATCGCCTGGTTCGGTTCTGTAAGAAGCTGTACCGTCCGGTGCTGACGTACGCCGTGCGATGGCCGGTACTAGTGCTGGCGGCGGCGGTCATGGCACTCGCGGGAAGTCTTCTTCTCGCCAGCCAACTTGGAAGTGAGTTTCTTCCCGAGCTGAACGAGGGTTCGGTATGGGTAAATCTGACGCTGCCTCCGGGGATCTCCGTGAGCGAGGCGGTTAAGGAATGCGCCCGCGTAAGGTCCATTCTCAAACACTTTCCGGAAGTGCGTGCGGTCATCTCCAAGGCGGGACGGCCGGAGGACGGCACCGATCCCAAACAGATCAACATGGCCGAATTCCTGGTGGATACATATCCACAAGAGGAATGGAAGAGCAAGCTCAGCAAAGAAGAACTGCTCAAGCAATTCGACGAGGCGCTGTCCAAGGTTCCCGGCTTCGAGCCCAGCTTCTCTCAACCGATCCGCGACAACATCCTGGAAAGCATTTCGCAGATCGACGGTCAGATCGTGATCAAGGTGTTCGGCGACGATCTGGACGTAATCAAGAAAACATCGCAGCAAGTGCTGGATCAGGTTTCGTCGGTGCGCGGCGTGGCGCGCGCTTTCATCGACCGGGCGGGTAGCGTGCCGCAGTTGCAGATCGAAATCGACCGTGCGCGGGCGGCGCGATACGGGCTGAACGTGGTCGACGTGCAGAATGTGATCGAAACGGCGGTCGGCGGCAAGGAGGCCACGGAGATCTGGGAGGGCGAACGGAAGTATCCAGTGGTGGTGCGCCTGCAGGAAGACCAACGCCGGGATATTGCGACGATCGGCGAGATTCTGGTGGAGACTCCGCGCGGGCTGCGCGTGCCACTGGAAGATGTTGCTACGCTCGGCATCGGCTCGGGAAGCATGAACATCGCGCACGAATCGGGCAAGCGCCTGAACGCCATCGGCGTGTTCCTACGCGGTCGTGACATGGGCAGCGCCGTGGAGGAAATGCAGCAGCGCGTTAAGCATAACGTGACGCTTCCGCCAGGTTATTACCTGCAGTGGGGCGGTGAATTCGAAAACCAGCAGCGCGCCATGAAGCGCCTGCAGATCATCGTTCCCATCAGCATCTTTCTGATCTTTCTGCTGCTGTTCAATGCCTTCGGCTCGGTGAAGAGCGCCCTGCTGATTCTCTCGAACATTCCGTTTGCTTTGGTGGGCGGGATTCTGGCGCTGCTGATCACCAAGATTCCGCTGAGTGTGTCGGCTGCCATCGGGTTCATCGCGTTGTTCGGCCAGGCGGTGCTAAACGGCGTCGTGATCGTGAGCTACTTCAACGCCCTGCGCGCCGAGGGGCTGGATGCGCGCCAGGCTGCGATCGAAGGATCGCTGGTGCGCTTCCGTACGGTATTGATGACCGCGCTCCTGGCCATGCTGGGGCTTCTGCCTATGGCCCTCTCGAAGGGCATCGGATCGGAGGTGCAGAAGCCCCTCGCGGTGGTGATCATCGGAGGCCTGGTGTCGGCGACCGCGCTCACGCTTATCGTACTTCCAGCTCTGTATACACTGGTCGAGCGCCGGCCTACACCCCGAGCAGATACGCCCGTGCTGGCAAGCCAGTCAGGCGATTGAGCGCGCTCGCGTACCATTGAAGCTGCCGCTGGTACTGGTCGCGGTGGCCGGAAAGATCGGCGTCGGTCTTGAAGTCGACGATCACCCAGGCGTTGTTCTCTACGAAGGCCAGATCAATGACGCCTTCCATGAGTCGTCCGCCGTCAACACGAAGCATGACGGGATACTCGCGATGTTTCCGCTCGGCTGCGCGGGCGCGAACGAGCAGCGGATGAGCGAGCGCGGCCTCCACGCGGAAGCAGGCAGCATCGGCCTCTTCAGCGGGAGCGCCGAGAATGCGCGCGTTGAGCTGCGCCCATTGGTGGATGGCGGCACGGCTCGCGTCGAGCGGCACGTCGCGCAGAACGGCGTGGACGAGTGTTCCGAACCGTCGTCCCGTAGGAGCGGTCTCCAGACCTGCCGCTACGGATTCGACGGCAACGGGATTCGGAGGAGCATCGGGCGCATGGCTCGCCAGGAATACAGCAAATTCGGGGCGCGCTGCGGCATCGATAGTCTTCGCGCGTTGTTCCCGCCATGCTTGATAGGACGCTGAACTCGCACCCCCGTCGTCTTTCAAAAGCTCTTCCTGGCGCAGCCCGTGGTCTCCTTCGACTCCCAGTTTCAGTGTGCGCGGATCCCACCAAACCACTTCATGCGATCCCTGCTGCGGGGTAATGATTCCGGGACGAACGGAAAACTCGGCCTCGCGATCGTAATCCATGGGACGCTCGACGACACTGGCAGCGCCGAATTCCGGACATCCCAATCTGAGATGAGCCGGGCTCGACTTGCGCCAAGCTTCGCGCGACGGATACAGAGCCTTATTCAAGGGACTCAGCCAATTGTCCTGCGGAAACGGCTCGTCGCCGCACGCCGGGACCACCAGCAGATCGCGTGCTCGTGTGGCGGCCACGTAAGCGACGCGCACTCCTTCCGCGCGCTCTCGAGCCGCTTCGTCGGCCTCGTGATCCAGTAACTCCCAAGGCGCGCAGCGCAGCAGGCGAGTGGCGCTTATTCGCTTGGTTCCGTCGACATATTGGTCGGGTTCGCGCGCGCACAGATTCGCGGTTAGATCCGCCAGAATCACCACGGGAAACTCCAGGCCTTTTGCGCCATGTACGGTCATTAAGCGAACCCCATCGGAATCCTCTTCGAGCACGGGCGCTTCGGAGGCTTCTTCTTTCTCGGCCTGCGTAGTTAATTCCTCGACGAACCCCCGAAATGACACGCCTCCGGTCATCTCGTATGTGCGCGCGAGATCCGCGACGCGAGCCACGTTCGCCAGGATCTGATTACCGCCCGGGCGCAGCAGGAACCCCGCGTGGGCCCGGGTCGCTTCGAGCAGCGCGTGGACCGTCGCGGCGAAGGGCTGATAATTGCGGGTGCGATGCAGTTCGGCAAGCAGTCCCAGTGCATCGGCGATGGGAGGTTCGGCGCCTTCACGATGAAACGGATGGAGCCGGCCGCGCTTATGCTTGTGCACAAGCAACACTTCATCTGGGATCGCGAACAGCGACCCTTTTAGCGTGGCGAAGACGCTCAGCTCGTCATCCGGCCACTCGATCGCGGTCAGGGCGGCTCGCAGGGTTTCCACCTCTTCGCGATGGTGGAATGACTTCGACCCAGCCAGCAGGTGATCGACATTGCGGGCTTCCAGCGCCCGGGCATACTCGCGCGTCAGGTCCTGGCCTCCTTGGGTGCGCCGCCGGAACAAGATCGCGATATCCCTGGCCTTAAATCCCCAGCCGCTCTCTTGTACGAGCCAGGCGACGAAGGCCGCGATCGCGTCCGGAAGTGACCGGTTTACCGCCTCTTTCGAGAGGCGCGTCTTGTAAGGACGCGGCACCGGCAGCGCGATTAGACTCGGCCGCCCATCGATTTCTTCCCGATACCGCTCCAGGGGGATCCACTCGGCGTGTCCATCGCCATCCATCTCTGTTTCAAACGCCGTGTTGACGAAATGTTGCAGGTTCGGGACAGACCGGAAACTCTTGCGCAGCGCAACCAGCCCGCATCCGCGCTCGACCATTGCGTCCCGAATTTGGCGGTAGAGCAGGATATCCGCCCGCCGGAACTTGTATATCGATTGCTTGGGGTCCCCCACCACGAAGAGCTTTCCGGCGACGGCCCGTATCTTCAGCCAGTCGGATTCCGTCGGGTCATCGGCGGCCAACAGCAGCAGGATTTCCGCCTGGAGCGGGTCGGTATCCTGGAATTCGTCGATGAACAGGTGGCTGAAGCGTTTCTGGAGGTATTCACGGACAACTCGTTGATCGCGAACCAGATCCCTGGCGCAAACCAACAGGTCCACGAAGTCCAGCTTGCCTTGGAGGCGCTTGCGCTGGTTGTACTCCTCGACCAGACCGGACATCTCCTCGCGAAGCTCGGCCGCCAGGTCGGCATCGGCCCGCCGCCGGAACTCTTCGATCCATCGGAGCAGTTCGTCACGCCGCTTCACCAGGTCTTCCCGGCTCACGCCGCCCCCGTAGTCGCCTGAGCCTTTTTTCGTGTCGCGGCGCAGGTCCCGTCCTAGCTTCAACACCGCGGCCTCGAGCGAATCCTGATCGTGCGCTGCTACGGCTTGCACCATTAGCCGGACCGGCTGGAGCCCGATGTAAAGGTTGTCGGTTACCCTGCGCGGACGACAGCTCAGATCCGCCAGCTCGCGAGCCATGCGGAGCAGCGTGCCGATTTCTTCTTCGCGCGCGAACGGCTCCCGACGCCACGCGGCGGGGTAGTCGCGCCACTCTACCAATTTTCTGCCTGAGTACTGCAATTGATCGAGGGGCGGGGAGTCATCCCAGGAGTCGCGCCAGGCGAGCCTTGCGAAGGCCCGCCGCAATCCCGGCGACGGCTCGGCCAATCGGTGTTCGAGCCATGTTCGAAACGACCGTTGATACAGCCGCCCGCTTTCCTGTTCGCTCAGCTCCTGGAAGGCCGGATCGACGCGTGCTTCGACCGGCCGCTCGCGCAAAAGCTGCGCGCAGAAGGAGTGGATGGTACCGATGGACGCTTCCTCCAGATGCTCCAGTGCGTGCTCCAACTCGTCGCTCGATCGCTCTTGCCGCGTCTTGTCGAGTTCCTCGCGCAGCCGAAGCTTCAACTCCCCGGCGGCTTTGTGCGTGAACGTCACCGCTGCGATCTTGTCTATGGTCGTCCGTCCAGAGGCCAGCACTTCTACGATTCGGTGCACCAGCTCGGTGGTCTTGCCGGTGCCGGCCGACGCCTCGACGATCAGGCTCTCGTCGAGCGATGTCTGGATTCTGTGCCGGGCCTCGGCGTCCGAGACCGTGCGCGCCGAGGTGCTCATGCCATGCCTCGGATCTCCGTCAACGGTTCCAGTCGAACATCGCGCCGGTCTTTCTTGCCGAGCCGGCGTTCTTCATATGGCCCACACACGATCCGGTAGTCGCACATCTCGCAGGCGTCCTTCGCGGGCGCGGGAGGCAGGAAGCCGCCCGCAATAGACGCGTCGATATCGCCCAGCAGTTTTTGCAAGAACTGGCGGGCGCGCTCGTCCAGCTTGATCTCGACCGGCGTGTAGCCGCCGCGTTGCGTCGCATACAGCAGCCGCCCGGCTTCCACCGGCGATCCCAACAATTGTTCCGCGGCGAGCCCATACAGCAGCGGCTGCAGGCTCCGGCCGCCACCCACCCAGCGAGGGATCGTATCGGGGCGCTTGCCGGTCTTGTGATCGGTGACGCGGAATACATCGCGGGATATGTTCTTCTCGACTAGATCAATGCGGCCTCGCAGATTCACGCCCTCAGCCAGCGTCAAGGGTGGGTCCTCACCGAAAACGCGCTCGAACTGCACCGGCTCCCAATCGTCGTCATTGCGGGCGACGTGCTGGAGCCATCCCCGCAAATCCGTCCGCAGGTCTTCGATCTCAGACCTCCACACGCGCGGAATCGCCGGAGCAAGCTTCTCCTGGTATTTCGCCGCCACGCGATCGAGCAGCGCGTCTGCCCGACTCGACGCTTCCGTTAGGCGATCGTCATTTACGGGAAGCAACGCCGAGCGCTGCAGGTCCTGAAACAGCTCGAACTGAATTTCGTGGAAGAGCGCGCCGCGCGTGCGGGGGTCTAATTGTTCGAGCGGAGCGGATTCTTCGCGAGGCCGCAGCCCGTAGATTCCATGCAACGCGAATTTGTAAGGACACATTGCGAAGTGCTCGAGCGAGGAAGGCGACCACGTCCGCGACGTCAGTCGCTGGTCACGAAGTGCTTCGAGCGCCGCGGGATCGCCGGTAACCAGTCCATCAGCCGGTTTCCATGAGCCGTGCCATCGGGCCCAGCGCGCACGCAGAGATCGCGTTACGTGCGGATTCGTTTCGACCAGGTAATGGACGTGCCCAGGACGACCTCGTGTGCCCGCAATGGCCACGAGATCGTACTCGGCGTCGTCGATCGCATCGACGGGCTCCTTCGGTGCGGGCCAATTCAGACGGGCGGGCGCAGCCTCCCGCGCGCGATCCTCGAACGCCTTCAGCTCCGGCAGCGATCCTTCCACGGCTCGCGGTAATTCCAGCGCATAGAAGCTGGGCACACGCGGACGCGCTTCGGCCACTTCCATCCGCGGATAAGAAACCACCAGGCGGTCGCGCGCAGACGCTACGGCCAGGTGCAGGCGCAACCGTTCTTCGTTGACGCGTTGCTTGCGAAGCGGCAGGTGTTCGCAAACCGCTTGGCGCAGCTCATCAAGAAGAAGCGGATCTTCCAGCGTCCTTTGCGGGAACAAACCTTCGGCGAGTCCCGGCAGAAAGACGACGCCAAACTCGCGTCCGCGGGCTTCGTCGATCGATCCGACGAATACGCGGCCCCAGCGCTGGGCGGGCGGCTCGCGCCGCAGGAATCGCAGACGCTCGCTCAAGACTTCGGCGACCTCTTCGAGCGCCACCGGACCGACGTCGCCCATGGGGGCGAGTTCCGCCAGCACCGCCAGCACCGGATCGGGGTCGCGCAGCGAAATTCGTGCTAATTCGGTGAGGTGGCCGAGCCAAATACTCCAGACGGCAGCGGAGGGCAGCGCGTCCAGCATCGCGATCAGGGGCAGGGCGAATTGCTTCAGGTTGTGCAGTTGATCGAGCGGTTTCTCCTGTATAACGAATTCGGCCTCCAGGCCGTTCAGACGGCGCTCCCAGCGGTCCTTGCCGCCGATCACCGCGGCGTCTACCAGCAGCCGTTCCCAGCGGCGAGGCGTCGGACGGTCGGCTTCCGCGGGTGGCTCCGCCGGCTCATTTTCCAGGGTGCCGAGGAGTTCGTCTTCAGGGGCCACCCACTTCGGAGCGCCAGGATTTTCCGGAACCTGACCGAGCGACAGGTATTCCGCGAAGCGCGAGGCGGAGAGTCTCTCGCCGGCGCACAACAATAACGCCAGAAACGCCCGGCCCGAAGGGTGCGGACGAGCCGTGCCCAGGCTGAACCATGCCGGAATCTGCGCCCGCCGAAGGGCGTCCTCGATCATGGGCTGATAGCGGTCGGGGTTCCGCAGCAGGATTGCTACTTGGTCGAACGGCACGCCTTCGCGGGCTAATCGAATGATCCGGCGGGCGATCTCGACCGCCTCCAGCCCTTCACCGGGGGCGGAAAAGAACTCGAAGCGCCCGTCGTCCTTGGCGAATCGCTGCGAGTTCGGGGAAAACAGGAACTGCCGGAGATGTTCTAGTGAATTGGTAGCGGCCGGGATGGAGCCCGGCCCTACTTCACCGAGCTCAGCTTCCAACACCTCCGGTGCTCGCGCCGCCAGGCTGGCGAAGAACTCCTGGTGTGCCCGGGACTCCAGATCGGCATCTAGGCGCGCCACAGGCAATCCGACCCACGGGTGCTCGCCCTTGGTTGCGGCTTCCGTGGCCAGCGCCAGCAAGCCGGGAAGATCCACCAGGAATCGCTCTTCTAGTTCGGATTGGTACAGCTCCAGCAGCCGCGCCAGATCGGCTGCGGGTGTTCCGGCGGATGCGAGCTGTTCGGGTGCGACCTGGGCCAGCCTCAGCTCCACGATGGTTCGGGCCAATGCTCGTGCGAACCCGGGGAGCGCGGCTACCGGATGAAAATATGCAAGCCCGCGCTGCTCCAACGCTTTCTGCGCGATTCTGGCCGCCACCGCTTCCCGGCCCAAGGAACTCAAGGGTGCCAGGCCCCGCTCCGCCATAGCCGAACGGGCGAGCTCGGCGGCTGCCTGGACCAGGGTTACTCTATGCACTCCGGCAGATCCTGGAAGACCCGGAGCCAGCCCTTCCCCTGCCAAATGGCGGGGGCCGATTATTACAATCTCGGAAAAACGGGCGGCAAAGGACTCAACCGCCTGGAGTAAGGCCCCGTTGGACCACGACCTAACCACACTGCCAGTCTACACGCAAAATTTTTTCGCGCCTCCGGTAACCACACCCGGGTCCGGAGCGTTTTACAGTTAACTTAAATCCCCGTTACGACAGCGGGCGCTACTAACCCCTTTTCACCCAAAAGAAGCGCCCGCTTTTCTATTTCTGAGACACTTCCACTTTGTCCCAATAGATAGTGTTGTTGACCGGCTCGCCCTTGGCGGTTTTCCCGGTCTGCACGATGCTGCGGGACTTGCCGTCCGGCGCGACCACCATCTTGGCGACGATGGTCACCTTGCCGTCCTTCTTCTGCGTGACCTCGTAGCTGCGAGCGTCGATTCTCTTGAACGCGTACGTATCGGCATCCGGACTCCCCTTGCCCGGATAATCCTTGCCGTCCACCTTCGCGATCACCTCGACGTGCACCTTCTCTCCCTTGGCGGTCACCATGTCCTGCGTGGCCTTGAATCCGTCCTTCCACGGCTCATACTTCTTCATGTTGCTCTTGGGCGCGGGACCCGGACTGTACTTGGACTTGCTCATGTCCACCTTCCACAGTCCGTAAAAAGCTTCCTGCGTTTGTGCTAGCAGCGCAAGCGCGGCCAACGCGGGCACTAGCATTACGACAACTCGTAAGCGCATCTTTCACCTCTCCTATTCGACTAACCCGTCGAACAGCACTGAACTAAGATACCTCTCTCCGGAATCCGGCAGAATCACCACGAAGGTCTTGCCCTTCATCTCCGGCTCGCGTGCGACCCGCACCGCCGCGGCTACCGCCGCTCCGCAGGAGATGCCGGAAAGAATTCCTTCTTCACGCGACAGCCGCCGCGCCATCACGATCGACTCTTCGTCGCTCGCCAGCTCCACGCGATCCAACATCTTGAGGTCGAGCGTATCCGGGATGAATCCTGCGCCGATGCCCTGAATCCCCGTGGGACCGGGACGTACCGGATCGCCCGCGCGCGTTTGCGTGATCACGGGACTGCTTTCCGGTTCCACGCCCACGGATAGGATCTTTTTCTTTTTTTCGAGCTTGATGTAGCGCGAAATTCCCGTGATGGTGCCGCCCGTGCCGATCCCGGCTATCAGAACATCCACGTTGCCCTTGGTGTCGTTCCAGATCTCGGGTCCCGTAGTCTTGAAGTGAATCTCCGGATTCGCCGGATTCTTGAACTGCTGCAGAAGGACGTAGTGATCGGGATCCGACGCGACGATTTCTTCGGCCCGCGCGATGGAGGCGGCCATCCCTTGCGAACCGTCGGTGAGGATCAGTTTCGCGCCCAGCGCCTTCAAAACTTTTCTGCGCTCGATCGACATGGTCTCCGGCATCAGGAGCGTTACCTCGTAGCCGCGCGCCGCGCCGACGAATGCCAGGGCGATGCCGGTGTTGCCGCTGGTCGGCTCGATCAGCTCTTTGCCGGGCTTGAGCACACCGCGCCGCTCCGCGTCCCAGATCATGGATGCCCCGATCCGGCACTTCACCGAAAACGCAGGATTACGCGCTTCGATCTTGGCCAGCATGGTGACCGGCGCTCCATCGGTGACGCGGTTCAGCTTCACCAGCGGCGTGTTGCCGATGCTCAGCGAATTGTCGGCAAAGAACATCAGATATCCCAGTTGGGGACGAAGCGCGTCTGCGATTCTTTCCAGCGCCGCGCCAGCTCCGCGAAGGTCGTGGTATCCACCAGCGCTCCGGTGGCGCTGTCCACGCGCTTCCAGAGATCGGTGAAGGCATCGGGCCCGCGCCGTGTTTTCTTGGACTGCTCAACGTATTTCAGAACCTGACCTACGGTGATCTGGTCGGCCGGACGCGCTAGGCGATACCCACCTTCGGCTCCACGCCGCGATTCGACAAATCCGCCCTGCTTGAGGCTCGAAAGAATCAGCTCCAGGAATTTTTGCGGGATTTTTTGACGCCGGGCAATCTCGGCGATCTTTACCGGTTCGCCCTGCGGCTGGACCGAAAGATCGAAGATGGCGTGCAGGGCGTACTCGGTTTTGACCGAGATATTCATCGGGTATAGCGATTGTAGGAGACCCCGATGTACTTTGTCTAGTGGGGAATAGGAGAATGGGGAACATATTCTTGACCAGCTTCGTTCCACTTATCAATGAAGAAACTACTTCTGCGCGGCTTCTTGGCCCTGTGCGGCGTGTTACTGCTGCTGGTGGCCGCCGCGGTTGGGTGGCGCGCGGTACGCCAGCACCGGCTGGCCGAGGCCATGGCAATCCCCGTCGGCCATGGAATCGACGAACGGCGTTTTGTCCGGATCGGCGGCGTCGATCAGTGGATCGTCATCCGCGGCCAGAATCGCGACAATCCCGCGATCCTCATGCTCCATGGCGGCCCTGGCGCGGCCAGTAGCGCGCTGGAGCAACTCTTCTTTCCCTGGGAACGCGAATTCACCGTCGTGCAATGGGATCAGCGTGGGGCCGGCAAGAGCTTCAGTTCGGGCAGAGCCACCGCGAGCATCGACCTTATGGTTCACGACGCGCTCGAGATAAGCGAGTACGTTCGCCGTCGCCTGCAAAAGAACAAGCTCATCCTGCTCGGCCATTCCTGGGGCAGCGTTCTTGGCGTCCACATGCTTAAGGCTCGACCCGACATGTTCCATGCCTGGGTGGGAACCGGGCAGATCATGAACATGCAGAAAAACGAGGTAGTGGCCTATGCCCGTGTTCTTGCGAAAGCCCGCGCCCGCGGCGATAAGAACGCCATCGACGCCTTGGAGAAGAGCGGAGCGCCTCCCTATCACCAGATTCAGCAGATGGGCCTGGAGCGGCGATGGGCCATGCAATATGAATCCGGCTTGGAGTATAAATTCCCCACGGGCCCGCAATTGCTACTGGAGGAACTCCTGACTGCGCCGGATTATTCGCTGAACGATGTCGTGAACTACATCCGCGGGGTGGTGGACGGCGACGCCTTTTTCGGGGAAACCCTGGATGGACCGATGATGCGTATTGACCTTCCGGCTTTGGGCACCGATTTTTCCATGCCCTTCTTTGTTGTTCAGGGAGCCGACGATGACATCACGCCGGCTGCTCTTGCGCAAGAGTATTTCGACCAGGTCACTGCGCCGCGAAAGGCAATGCTGCTTATCCCCGACGCGGCTCACATGGCCTTAATGACCAGGTCGGATCGTTTTTTGCAATTCCTGCTGACTAACGTTCGCCAGCTCGCGCTCCAGCCGTAGAAAGATCGTAGGCGATCGTCGACTTCACCACTTCCTGAAGGCTGGCCAAGTCGATCGATCCCACCACGTGCACTACGGTCAGCTCCTTCTCTTCGGCTGCGATCAGGAGAAACCCTCCCAATTTGCCGCCCTGACTCGCCAGCATGTAAATCTCGACGCTTTCGTGTTCTTCCTTCGTATTGACGACGCGCGACCAGCCGGTTCCGGCCGATACCTGCTTGCGAATAGGCTCAAGGTCCGCGTCCGAGTACTGGCCTGTCTTATCGAATTCGTAATTCCGGACAACCAGACGGCTCACGTTTGCCACCGAGCCCTTGACCTTTTCCGGAGCCTTCTGGAGCGCCTGCGCGAGCATGGGACCTTCAAGCGTGACCTCAGCCTTCTTTTTGGCTTTCGCCGCCACCGCATCAAGGTTGAAGTCGATCGTCTGGGCGAATGCCGCCAGGCCGAATGTTGCGATCAAAAATATCTTCACTCTTGTTTTCCTTTCTTGCCTTGGTCGGGGATTGGAATCGACGGAACCCCCAGGCCCCCCAGCTTCGATAGATCCTTGAGGTCGATGGTTCCCTCGATCGCCACGATTGTCAGTTCCTTTGGCTCCGCGGCGATGATTGCGAATCCGACTACCTTTCCTTGCTCCATTCGAGTGTAGATTTCGCTGATCTCGCCCTGCTTTTGCGTGGAGATGATCTTGCTCCATCCGGGAGTACGAAGTTGCGCGCGAATCGGTTCCAGGTCCTCGATCCGATATTGCCCGGTTTCGTTAAACTCGAAGCTCCTCACCGTGATCGCTTTGAGCGCGGTGAGCAGACTCGTAATGTCTTGGCTGTCTTTACTGCCTTTACCGTTGCGCGCCAGGAACCCGCCGGCCATCTGCAGCAGGCTCGAATCCAGGGTAATATCCACGGATTCCTTCGCTTTGGACGCCAGACCGTCGAGGCCCGTGATCCGCAACTGCAGCAACTGCGCGGGTAGTTGCGCCGCGGTCCAGCCGGCGATCACGGTAATCAAAAAGATTCTTCGCATTTCAGTTCTCCTCCCGCTTGAGCACCTTGTCCCGCGTCATATTCAACTTTTCCGCTGTGATTCGCAGCGCCAGGACGGCGTCGCGGCCGGCCCGCTCCGCTTTCCTTTGGCGATACTCGGACGTCGCCGTCAACCCGATCACCAGCATCGCGGCCAGAGCCGCGGCCCAGATCATCTGAGAGATCCGAACCGGTTGGAATATGGGGATCGCCATGGTCGGCTCGGGATTGGATTTTGCACGCGCGACGGCACGCTGCGCAAAGCCCGGCGAAGGATCTTCACGCCGCAGAGCCGCTCTTAACTCGTCATCTAAATTCATACCCCAACTCCCTTTTTGTGCGATAGCTTTTCCCGCAAGGTCGCCAGCGAACGCTGAAGATGGCTCTTGACCGTGGCGATGGGCATGTCCAACGCCCGGGCGATATCCATGGGATCCAGGTCTTCCTGGTAGCGCAGAATCATGACCACTCTTGCGTTTTCCGGCAGCGCCGCCACTAAATCCCGCAACATATTGGAGAGCAGCGGATCGGCGCGTTCTGTGGGATCCGGCGCCGCGGCTGGTTCCGGAACATCTTCCAGCGGCGATTGCGGCCGGCGTTTCTCCTGGCGAGAATGGTCGATCAGGCGGTGCGCGGTTACCCACCGCAGCCAGTGAAGCACGTGGTCCGGTGATTCCAGTGTGGGTAGTTTCCGGTACAGTTGCAGGAACACATCTTGCGCGATCTCTTCCGCCAGCGCGCGGTTTCGCAAGTATCGGCACGCCATGCTGAACACCATGGCCTGGTGTTCCTTTACCAAGTCCGCGAACTGTTCGGCGTCGTCGGTCATTGTGTCCGATGTCGTCTCTTGTATGGCTGCTGCCTGGGTGAACATGCGCTCACTTGTTAATACGCTGACAGAGCGGCCTAGAACGCACGTTGTTCACTTTAGTTCGATCTGGATCTCGACTGCTGTCCGATCTCCCACGTTTTCAGTAGTATGCCGATAAGGATCGCGCCAGGCCACTTCGCCCGGGCGGCGCGGGTTGTCGACCTGCTTGCCGTCGGCCAGGGTCATGGTGGTGTGCAACTCGGTCAGATAGACGACCACGTAGGAAGGATGATCGTGCGTCGGGCCCTTGAGATGCGGTTCGAGAATCGTCCGCAGCACGCGTACGCGGGAGTTCTCGAGGGGCACCTGTTCGTATTTGGGTTCGAGCTTGACGGGATCCAGCTCGACCGGCCAGCCTTTGGCTTTGGGCGCCCCCGGCTTCAATTCCACCAGCACGTACTCCACGGGGTGATCGGAAAGATTCTCCTGGGCGTCCCTGGCCGCTGGGAGCCAGGCGACGTCGCCCGCCTTGTGATTCGCGAGATCGGTCAGATACACGGCGACTGAGTCGGGATGCTGCTGCTCAGTCGATTTCTCATGAGGACCCAGCTTCACGCGCAAAACGCGCACCCAGTCGTTCTCGATTTCGACTTTGTTCTGTGCGGCAGCAAACGTTACCGCCGCGAGGATCGTCCAACACAGTCGTAGAACCATACTGTGATAATAAAGGGCGGGGAGGTTGCGTGAAACTGGCCTGGTCTTTTGCCATCCTGCTGGCGATTCCGGCGTTTGCGCAATCGCCGGCTCCGCACGGCACGCGCGTCGCTCAGATTCAAACCACGTATCTTGAAGATGTTCCAACCGGCGTAGCGAGTGCCCTGGATATCACGGACCGTTTCCGCGAGATTCTCGAGGCGGCCCGTTCCACCGGCGGAACTCGAGCGGTGACTGCCCCGGACGGGTGGGTCCTCACACTCCCACCTAGCAGCAAAGGCCCTCGGGCGGAATTCGAGACCTGGGTGGAGCAACTGTCGAGGGACTACGCCGAGAGTGTAGTGACGGGTTTCACTGGCGTCGAACGAGAGGCAGGGAAGGCGACCATGCACCGGTTTGTGCGTGACAATTTCCGGCACACCGAGCTGAAATACACAATGACGCTGGAAGCCATTCCGGGAACCGAAACGTTTCGCGTCGTGTTTAGTGATTCGGATGTTCCGTATCCCGTACCGCAGATTCTTCGCAACGGGGAGACGATCGCGCTCACGCTCGCCGTGGACGCCCGTACCGGACGGAGGGTGGTGGACTACGTCCGCGTCGGCACGGGGCTCATGAAGTCCCGTCAGCAAGCCGCGCGGGACGTCTACGCCGAGGACGCCGAATGGACGGTCACTCAGCCGCGTCTTCGCATCAACGGAGTCGAGCAGGACTCAGCGAGCCTGCCGTCTGTGAGCGCTCCGGTTGTGTCGATCTACATTCCGGGGCAGGGGCGATTCGCCTTGTCGTTCAAGCCGCGGGCCGATCAGGGATTTGAAAGAGCGGGCGAAGTGGCGGAGAATTCGCTGGTGTTCTCCTACGGCGGAAACATTTTCCGCATCGACTGTGCCGACCGTATCGCGAACGGGTCGGGGACTTATAACATCTATGCCCGGAAGGATTTGACAGAGTAACGCGCTTGACTCCCATTCGTGCAAAGCGCATGATGTCCTTTTATGAGTACTCGCTCGTGTGCATTCCTTCTAATCCTCGCCGCGGTAGTGATGCCCATCGCCGCCGGGCAGCAAAAGGGCAAAGGTAAAGCTTCCCCCGCCAAAGCCTCGGGACCCGCCCCGCGCAAGCCGAATGGCAAGCCTGATTTCAGCGGAGTCTGGCAGCCCCCGCGCATGGCTGACGTCACCAAGGACGAAGCCTGTTGCAAGGGTGTGAAGAACCTTCCCTTTACCGCCTGGGGAAAGCAGCAGTGGGAATCCTACGATGCGACCGCCAAGGGCGATTACGCCGGAGCCTGTCTCCCGTTCGGACTGCTGCGCTCGGTGGGTGGACCGCATCCCGTCCAGATCATGCAGGACGACAAGTACATCGCGATGCTGTACGAGCAGAACAGCTGGTTCCATGTCACGCCGATTGATGGACGGCCGCATCCCAAGGATTACGACCCGACCTGGTTCGGCAACTCGGTCGGCCATTGGGAGGGAGACACGCTGGTCATCGACACCATCGGCTTCAACGGACGCACCCGGGTCGACACGATCGGGCACCCGCATAGCGACCAGTTGCACACCATCGAACGCTTCCAGCGGACGGATCGGGATCACATCGACTACGTGCTCACCATCGACGATCCCAAGACCTACACCAAGCCCTGGGACAGCGTTCGCAGATGGACGCTTCATCCGGAGTGGGAGATCATGGAGTACTCCTGCGAGGAAAACAACAAGAGCCTGTGGGAAGGCCGCATCAAGGTGCCGCAGCCAGCCCAGTAGTTCCTATCGTTTCACCAGCAGCTCCGCGCGATCCGCCGCGCCCATCGTAAAGGTAGATACATCCGCGAAGGCATAGGTCGGTTTCCAGGTGCGGTCTTGCAGTACGTAGAGATTAAACGGCGCCTCACCGGGCACGATCGGGTTCGCGCAGTTGATGCTAAACGAGTCGGCACCGATGGTGAAAGTCAATAAGCTCCCGCGGACCTCGCCCGCTTTACGGAAGCCGAGCGCCTGGTTCGGCACGAGCGAGAGAATGAAGCGGCCCCGGTTTGCGGCGTAGATCCAGATGGCGGCGCCCGTCACTTCTCCGTTGCTCCTGGCCGAGGATTCGTCCAGCTTTCCGTTGATGGTCAAACGAGGAGCCGAGAGCCGGAGGGACGCGTCGTCAATGGTGAAGTCGCGCGGCGTTCCCGGGACATAGGAAAACTGGCGCGGCGGATCGGGATTGAAGGTCCCCAACCCGCGTCGTGGTTCCTGGATCGTGAGGTAATCGACGATCTTCTGCCCGGTTTCAGCATTGGTCATAAGATCCAGCGCCATTACGTCGCCGCTGTGCAAGGTCTGCGGAGCGGGATACCCAGGCAACGGTAGCGGCAGGATGCTCCAATTGGCCGGGTCGCTGAAGTAATGGAGTCTTTCGGCGCCGATGCTCAGGGGCCGGATCGTTACGCGGTAAGTGCTTTCTTCCGGCAGACGGTCGACCGCTACGTCATAGCCGAAGTAGACGTGCCTCGAATTGTCGACCAGGAACCGATGAATCCCTTCATCCACATGGACTCCGCCGCCGAACTTCTCTCCTGTGATGCTTGGAATGGGCGGTTCGAGGCGCGTCTCGTACGCGAATCCCAGACCGTTCTTGAAGGAGGCAGTTCCATTCTGTATCCGTCCGGATTGAGAAAACGCAGGGACGCACAGCACGATCGCCGCAATGCTAATTGGTCTCATTTGTCCTCCTGATGATCCTCGGTTCCAACTGCTTCACTGGCTGAAAATCCGCCAACGATACCGGCTTGCTCGATTGCACTGCCTCGGGATGCTTGAGCGGCCGGAAATAGAAGAAAACCGCCAACGCAACCAGAAGCGCGATGCCGAGCGGTACCGGAATACGAATCGAACCAGTCAGCATCCAGCGCCACCACGAGTCGCGCGGCGGCAATACTTTCGCTGATAAGCTCGGTGGTGCGCCGGGCGCCTGCCACTGCTGCAACATCCTGTCTAGTTCGCGATCATCTTCTAATTGACGATCATCCAAGGGTTCCATGGCGTATTGATCTCCCCACATTCCTCGACCGCAGCGGCGCGAGAATTTGCCGCAGATTCTCCCGCGCCCGATGCAGGCGTGACTTCACGGTTCCGACTTCCGCGTCCACGGCCCGCGCGATTTCCTCCAGCGACAACTCCTCGTATTCGGCCAGGATCAGGACTTCGCGCTGCAACGGCGGCAATGATGCAACAGCGGCGCCCACAGCGTCGGCGGTTTCCCGGCGTTCGAGATCCGCCGGGGGCGTGACGAAGTGATCATCGAGTTCATCCAGCCGGGACGCATCCCGCCAGCGCTTGAGCGCCAGATTTCGGGCCACCGCCAGCAGAAACGATCGCAACGCGCCGCGCGCAGGATCGAACCGGCCGGGCTGCCGCAGCAGCGTAAGGAAGACTTCCTGCGCGATATCTTCCGCCACCGGCGCCGAACCGCACATCCGCCAGGCGAAGCGGTAGACCGCGTCTTTGTTCTGCTCGAACACGGCCCTGAACTCGGCGTCGGTCATAGTGATCTCAAGGCGATTCAATCATAGTTACCAGAAAGGGAGGCAAAAGATACGGGGGAGGTAGGGGGGTAAGACAACAGCGGGGCGGCCATTTCTGGCCGCCCCGCGACAAACATCTAACTGTGTACTTAGTTACTTCCGCGCCAGCGTCACCTTGGGTGTCGAAAGGTACCCGACCACGGCGTCCTTCTTCACCTGGTTGATCACGATTTCGTACGGCTGGCGGTAACCGGCCACGTACACCTGCACCGGCTCATTGATGGTCTTGTCCTTCTTTTCAACCCGCTTATCGTCCGCTAGCACCTCGAGCGTATAGCGGTTGCGCTTGACGTCGGCGTTCTTCAGCCGCAGGGTCACGTTACCGATTCGCTTGTCGGCTTGCTTCTTGGTCAGGTCGAACTCAAAGTAGTTCCGCTCTCCGAGCTCACGCAGGGCGGCCAGGTCCTTGCCGTTGGTCGCGATCAGGCCGCTCATCACGCCCATGTCGCCGGTCATTCTCTTGAGATCCGCGGTGGCTTTTTCGAGGTTCGCCTGTGTGGTCGCGACATCTGCCTTCACCGATGTCACTTCCGTCTTCACATTGCCCACATCCGAGGAAACGGCGCTGACTTTGGAGTCGACCGTGCTGGTGGCCTCCTTCAGATCGCCGATCTGCGCCGATACCTGCTGCTGCTGCTCCTGGATTTTCTTGCTGAGCTCTTGCGATTGCTTCAAAGCGTCGGCCTGAGCCCGCTTGAGCGCGGCGGTAGTGCTGGTACTCGCGCCCTTCATGGCGGCAGTCATCTCTTCATCCAGCGCGTTCAAGCGCTGTTGCAGCAGTTCTGTGGTCGCATCGCCCAGCTTGGTGATCTGGGTATGCGTTTCGTCCTGGATCCGCGCCATCTGATCATTGGCGTCGCTGGAACGCTTAAGGAGATACGCGTCTCCTGCCAGCGCCAGCACCAGGCCTGCCGTCAATCCAACGACGATTCCCTTACTCCAGCGCGGGCCTTGCGGATGTTCCGGCATCCCGTCGAAATCAAGCGATGACATAACGTTTCCTCTTTTCGGCCAGGCTCACTTCTTGCGTGTCCTGACGTCGAGACCTCAAGAAGCAAGCGCGCTGCCAACCCGAGGGACGTAGCGTTGTCCCCTTATTTGGCATAGGTTTGGCAGCTATGGCACGTAAGGAAATCGCCTCAAAATGAGCGTAACCTTTACCAGACGGATAGGTTTTACCGGTAGTTTTGAGAGCAAACATTGAGGTGCGAGTTTGATTTGGGCTCATTTCTTGAATCTCCGCCGGATGCCGCGTGCCCACCTTTGGCTGAAGGAGCCGAACGGCTGATCCGTGGTGAGGTAGGTCCAGACGGCGCCCCGCTCGCCCGGATCCGTCGCGCCAGCCTCCGCTTCGGCCAGGCGCCGGACGATCTCCCCAGGCAGCGCCGCTTCCATCTCCGGGAACCACTGGTGAATCTTCTGGGCGTATTCGTACAGCGGATCCCTGCGGTCCAAAGTCAGGTACGGTACGCCCCCCAGGGCAAAATCCAACCATGGGATGCCGGACCGGAACTCGGCCACGCGTGCAAGGTAGTCGGCCCAGAGATCATCGATCGCGCGAAGCGTCACGATTCGTTCCAGATCCGAAGCGCAATCAATCTTCCCTTCTAAAACCGACTGTCGATGCGAGTGAATTCGGTAGCGCTGGCCTTCGATAGGCAGTTCGTACTTCTGCAGAAACAGCCGCGCATCCAGGTGGTGACCTTCGACTAGCCGCTGCACGGTGTCCGGATCGCGGCCGAGTTCCGGATTGAGATCCCCGTATTTGACCAGAAGGTCATCCTCAAGCGAAACGAAGAAGCGCGAGTTGCCCGGATCCCCTTGCCGCCCGGACCGTCCTCGAAGCTGGTTGTCGATTCTACGGCTCTCGTGTTTTTGCATGCCGATAACATACAGCCCGCCCAGTTCCGCGGCGCCCGGACCGAGCCGGATATCGGTGCCGCGTCCCGCCATATTGGTCGAAATCGTCACCGCGCCACACTCGCCGGCTTGCGCGATGATGGCCGCCTCGTTCTCGTCATTCCGGGCGTTCAGAACCTGGTGCGGGGTGTTACCGAGCCGGCGGCTCAGCCGTTCCGATTCCTCCACGCTGCCGGTTCCCACGAGAACAGGCTGGGCTCTTTGGTAAGCCCTGCGAACTTCCTCCACCACCGCGTTCTCTTTCTCCGCTCGCGTCGGGAAGACTGCGTCGGGATGATCCGCCCGGATCATGGGCCGATTGGTTGGAATCACTTCCACCGGCAATTCGTACACCTGTTGGAACTCGAGCGCTTGCGTTGCCGCGGTGCCGGTCATCCCACAAACCCGCGGATAGAGCGCCACCAGGTGCCGCAGGGTGATGGAGCCCAGAATCATACCCTGGCGCTTGGCGGCGACGCCTTCCTTGACCTCGACCGCGGTGTGAAGTCCAGCCGGCCAGCGGCGATCCTGGGCGATGCGGCCCTTGAACTCGTCCACCATTTCGATGGCCGCGTTCTTCACCACATAATCCACGTCCCTGCGCAGCAGCACGTGCGCATGCAGGGAATCCTGCACGGCGGTCAACAGGCCCAAGTTGTGTTGGTCATACAGATTGCCGCAGCTGAAAGCGTTTTCTACTGCCGCGATTCCCGCGTCGGTGAGCGAAACATTGTGGCTCCCCACATCCACGGTGCAATGCACTGGAACGCGGAAGTTGCGGACCACCGTATCCGCTGCGTAGGCAAAAGTGTTTTCGCCGCTGTCGCCTCCGGCGATCACCAACGGGATACGAGCCTCATCGATCAGAATGGAATCGGCTTCATCGATCACGGCGGCCGCGAACGGGCGGTGGACCTGGTCTTCCAGGCGAAGCGCCAGACGGTCGCGCAGAAAATCGAACCCGATTTCGTTTGCGGTGGCGTAGGTGATATCACTGGCGTAAGCCGCGCGTCGCTCCGCGGCGGTCATTCCCTGCTGGACGTGAGCCACGGACAGGCCGAGGAAGCGATAGATCTCGCCCATCCAGGCGGCGTCGCGACGGGCCAGGTAGTCGTTCACGGTCATGACGTGTACACCGTTTCTTTGCCGCGCATACCAGGCGATGGCGGGAACAGCTGCCAGCGTCTTGCCTTCGCCGGTCTGCATTTCGGCGATGCTGCCTCGCGCCAGAGCGAGCGCGCCTTGAAGCTGGACGTCGAACATGTCCAAGCCGAGCACGCGCGATGCGACCGCAGCCGTCACGGCTATCACCGTAAGCAGGTCATTCTTGTGCAAACCGATCGCACGAGCACCTGCCGCGCGGAGTTGGTCATCGCTCAAGCCCGCAAATCCAGCCCGCAGGGCGTTGATCTTTTGAATATCCGCCTTGTCACGACGTGAAGGCGCAAATAGAGAATCCAGGAATCGACGCACGACTCCCTCCTTTCTTCCTTTACCGAAGTGATTGTTTGGTTAGGGCCGCTAGGAAATGGACGGAGGGGGGCGTTGAAACAGGGAGGGATCGAGCAGCGCCGCCGGAGCCGGTGCATCGTCTTTGGAGATGACCGGCTGGGAGTCCGCAGCCAGCGGCCCAGCGGCTTCTCCAGATTCCGCGATCTCCTGCTTCGGCGCTTGTTTATGGAGAGATTTGTCGGGCCAGACAACCGAGTAGGAGGCACGAGGAATCGCGCTACCCGGGGCTGGAACGCCAAAGCAGCCGGCCACGCCGAGGAGCAAGGTCAGCAGCAAGGCTGTGGGTCGCAGTCTCACCTAGAAAGAGTATGGCACGTGGATCGCGTAAAGTGGTCCCTGATGCTGCTCGCCGCGATTCTGTTCCTGGGCATTCTCACCATGTGGGTTCCGGCTCGCTGGGGGCTGAGCGCGTTTCAAATCGCCGTGTTCGCTCTGGCCGCCGTGCGTATCGTGCAGCGAAAGCACGTGGCGGTTCATCCCACGATTGTATTGTTGGGAGTGGCCGTCGTCTGGGGCCTGCTTCAGGCCTTGGCCGGTTGGACAGTGGACCGGTTTAAGACGCTGAACGAAGTCCTCAACTGGACCACGTATCTGGCCGTCTTCACCCTGGCGCTCGATCTGGGCCGGGATCGTCGGCGACGGGAGCGGTTCCTAAACGCAGTGCTATGGTTCGAGACGGCGCTGGCGGCGATTTCCATGCTCACCGTGTTTTCCTCGCCGCCGGGAATCGTGTTCTGGATCTTCCATGCCGGATCGGACCAGCGAACATTGGGGCCGTTTGTCTACTACAACCAGTACGCTGCGTTTATCGAGGCCGTGCTGCCGATTGCGCTGGTCGGGGCGATTCTGGATCAGAAGCGCCGAGTGCTCTATAGCGTCATGGGCGCGCTTCTGCTGGCCTCGGTGGTCGCGGGAGGGTCGCGGGCCGGAACGATACTGTGCCTGGCTGAAGTCGTTGCAATCCCGCTGGTGGCTCTGGCGCAGGGGATCGCCTCCCGGCGAGGCGCTGGACGCGTGCTGCTCGCCAGCGTAGGCACGCTCGCCATCCTGGGCGCGGTCGCCGGTTGGGACGTCATCTGGAAGCGGCTGCAGGAGCCGAATCCTTACGCCGTCCGGAAGGATTTCCTGCTGTCCAGCCTGGAGATGGTCCGGGACCGCCCGCTGACAGGATTCGGGCTGGGAACCTGGTCGGAGGTCTACCCCGGCTTCGCCCGGTTCGACGACGGCCTGTTCGCCAACCAGGCGCATAGCGACTGGGCCCAGTGGGCCGCCGAGGGCGGCATACCGTTCTTCCTATTGATGGCCGCAGTAGTGAGCGGAGTCATTCGGCCGGCGTTTCGATCCTTGTGGGGTCTGGGTCTGTTGGCGGTTTTTGTGCACTGTCTCATCGACTATCCGATGCAGCAGAGGCCGGCTTTGGCATCTTTCTTCTTTGCGTTGTTGGGGATCCTGACCGCCTGCGAGGGCCGGGCCGCATCGGAGTAGGCCTTAGAGGGCCCTAGTACCAGCTGCGAACCCATACCTAATCCTCTCTCTACCTCCTGCCGATTCACAGTAATAAAGCACTGGAAACTCCAGCAGTGGAAAGGGATCTTCATGTCTTCGTTTAGTCATGCTTCGCGACTCCTCCGCGTTGCTGCTGCAATCTTGTTCACGGTGGGGGTGTCATCGATATGCAGCTTTGGCCAGGTCACCGACGGAAATCTCGTTGGAACGGTCTACGATGCCAGCGGAGGGGTGATTCCGGATGCCACGGTGGGGGTCAAGAACATCGCGACAGGCGTGACGTCGGATACGAAGTCAGATCAGAGCGGAGCCTACCGTTTCAATAATCTTCCAGTGGGCAGCTACATCGTTACGGTATCATCGGCTGGTTTCAAGAGCGCTCAAATCGAGGATCTCAGTGTCGAGCTGAACAAGACCGCCACAAGAAACGTCACGCTTTCGGTGGGTACGACTACGGATTCGATCGAAGTGGTGGACTCCGCGACGTTGATTGACACCACCACCGCTCAGATCGCGAACATATTCGCCAGCCTTCTGGCATCAGATAACCCTGTGGCGGCCAGTCCCGCGGGCGGTTACTTGAATCTGTCGTTGTTAGGAGCCGGAGTCGCCAGCTCGGGCGGCGTTGGTGCGGGAACGGGTCCTTCCGTGGGCGGCCAGCGTCCGCGGAACAACAACAACATGGTCGAGGGCGCCGACAACAATCGTAAGGATATTACCGGCCCTCTGGTGATGCTCCCGAACGATTCGGTGGCTGAATTCAGTGTGCTGCAGAATCAGTTTGGCGCCGAGTTCGGACATTCCTCGGGCGGCCAGTTCAGCGCGGTGATCCGTCGCGGCAGCAACGATCTGCACGGAACTTTTTACGACTACCTGGAGAACCGGAATCTGGACGCCCTGGACCAGTTCTGGAAGCGGCAGGGAATTTTCTCCCAGCCGCGTTACGATTACAATCTGCTCGGCGGCGCGCTGGGCGGTCCGATCCAGAAGAACAAAATCTTCTACTACGGCAACTTCGACTACAATCCGGCCGGATTCGCCAGCACGGGCAATTCGAATGTTTACGCTCCCACCGCGGCCGGCTACGCGACACTGGCCGGCATGCCGAACGTCTCCCAGACCAACTTGAACGTGATGCAGCAGTATGCCGGTGCTGCCCCGCAGCAGACCAACGGCTTCACCAGCGTCGTGAACGGCGTTTCTATTCCGGTCGGAATCGTGCCCACCGTTGCACCCAGCTATCAGAACATCTACCGGTGGCTGGCTTCGGGTGACTACAACCTGTCCGAGAACGACCAGTTCCGAGTGCGTTACGTCGTTAACAACACCTCGCGGATCGATACCGGGGCTGGTCTGCCCGCGTTCTACTATCCGCGGCCGACCAACGCCAAGCTGTTCTCCGCCTCCGAATTCCACGCGTTCCATCCCAACCTCGCGAACGAGGCGCGTCTGGCCTATAACCGTTTTAACGACAACATGGCCGTGCCTCCGACGCAGTTTCCCGGCCTGGACATGTTCCCCAGCATCAGTCTGCGGGAACTGGGAACCAGCATCGGACCCAACGTCATCGCGCCCCAGACTGTGATTCAGAACACGTATCAGATTGCCGACAACCTTACTTGGATCAAAGGTAACCACAGCCTGAAGTTCGGTTTTGATGGACGTGACAACATATCCGCTATCAATTTCATCTCCAATATTCGCGGCAGTTATCAATACAGGACGCTGGAACGGTACCTCCTGGATCAAGTCCCCGATTTCCAGGCGCAGCGAGCGGTTGGCGGAAGCCTGCCGTATTCGGGAAACAACTACGCCCTCTACGGGTTCGGCAATGACGATTGGAAAGTGACGCGAAACTTCTCCCTGAGCTTGGGTCTGCGTTACGAATTTACCTCGGTGCCGAGATCCATGAAAGAGTACACGCTGAACAGCTTGGCCGATGTTCCGGGCGTGCTGACCTTCTTTGAGCCGCAGCCGCAGACCAAGAATTTCGCGCCGCGTATCGGATTCGCCTATTCGCCGGGTAAATCCGCGACGACGTCGATCCGCGGCGGCTTCGGGATCGCCTACGACCAGATTTTCGACAACATCGGCACCAACGTGCGGCCCCCGCAGGTGAACTCGATCGTCAACAGCCCGGTGACCGACACGCCCGGATATCTCGCCGGCGGCGGCATCCTCCCCAGCGCGCAGCCCGCTAGCCTCACTGCGGTCCAGGCTCGTGCGGCGACCTCCGGTTGGCTGGGCGACCAGAAACTAGGCTACGCCATCAACTGGAATTTCGGCATACAACATGTTTTTGCAAAAGACTACGTGGTCGACGTGCGCTATCTGGGCAACAAGGGCGTGCACTTGTTGCTGCAGACGGAACTTGGCCGCACGGCCGTGGTCACCGACACGAACTATCTCCCGACCTATCTGCAGGCGCCGTCCCAGGACCAACTGAACGCTCTGCCTCTCACGCTAACGCAACTTCAGGCACAGAGTAAGGCAAGTTCCAATTCGTTGGGCGCATACGGTTTCAACTCCACCATCTTTTCGTACGTTCCGCAGGGGAACTCGGAATATCACGGCCTGGCAGTGGATGTGAGCAAGCGGCTCTCGGGGCATCTCACATTCAAAGGCGCCTACACCTGGAGCCACCTGATGGACGACAGCACGATGGAAATTAACTTCACCTCGCTGACTCCGCGCCGTCCCCAGGACTTCAATAATCTCGGACCGGAGTGGGCGTCTTCCGCGCTCGACCGGCGTCACCGGCTCACGCTGACCTGGCTGTATCAGACGCCGTGGTTCGAAAAGAGCGACAACTGGTGGCTTCGCAACCTGGTGGGCAATTACCAGGTGTCTGGTGTCTACATGGCCGAGTCGCCTGAGTGGGTGACTCCCCAGAGCGCTACCGACGCGAACATGAACACGGATGCGGTGTCCGATCGTGTCATTGTGAATCCCAACGGCATACCGAGGATTGGCAGCGACGTCAAGCAACTGAAGAACAGCGCGGGACAGGTGGTCGCTTATGTGGCTGTGAATCCTGATGCCCAGTTCATCCGCGCCTCCGCTGGCGCGCTGGCGACCTCCGGACGGAATATTCTGCCGACCAACGGTATCAACAACGTCGACATCAACGTGGTGAAGACCTTCACGGCGGGCGAGCGGTACCACATCGAGCTTCGCGCCGATTTCTTCAACGCCCTGAATCATCCGCAGTACACGCCCGGCCGGCTCGACAGCGTTCTTAGCTCCAGCCACGTGAACGAAACCAACTACCTCACTCCCGGGAATCCCCTATTCGGGAAATGGGACCAGGTGTTTCCCAGCAACGCCCGCCTCATCCAGCTGGCTGCCAAATTCAGTTTTTGAGAGAACGACAGTCCTGAACGCCGGCGGGGACGGAACATGGTCCCCGCCTTTCTTGTACGCTCAAGGTATGCGTACTTGTGCGGCGATCGCCCTGTTTGTTCTCCTGGCCGGCTGCCAGCAAGCCAACATCAAGGACGAGGCCAAGGCAGCCAAGGACGAACCCGTCCGCCAATATGCGCTGCACGGCGAGGTGCTGCGCCTGGATGCTCAGGGTAAAATCGCCGCCATCAAGCACGAAGCGATCGGCGATTGGATGGGCCCCATGACCATGGAGTTCCCCGTCAAGGACGCCAAGGAATTCGAGGCCCTGCGCGCCGGCGAGAAAATCAACGCCACCGTATTTGTGCAAGGCGACACCAATTATTGGGTCGGCGAGATCCACGAAGACACGGCGCCTGCTCCAGGATCAAAATAATCGGTCGGGCATGATACCCTTAGATATTGCGCCCAGACTATGCCCGCGCAGGTGAGCGAGACGTTCGTCCTGCGCACTTACCCGTACCGGGAAGCGGATCTCATCGTGAGTTTTTTCACCCGTGACCAGGGCAAGCTGCGGGGGGTCGCGCGGCGAGCCAAGCGTCCGAAAAGCGCATTTGGATCGGGCTTGGAACGGCTCTCCCACGTACGGATGGCCTACTTCCTGCGCGAAAACGCCGATCTGGCGAACCTTTCGAGCTGCGAGCTGATCGAGTCGCAGTTCGGGTTGCAGTCCGACTATGGATGTTCCCTGGCGCTGGACTATTTTACGGAGGTGACCGACCATCTGATGCCGCCGCACGAGCCCAATGAAAAATTCTTCCGGCTCCTCAGTAGCACCCTGGAGTTTTTGCGTTCCGGCGGAGGCATGTGGTCCGCGGTGGATTATTTCACCCTCTGGTCGGTTCGCCTGACCGGCGTGTTGCCCGAACTGCGCGTGAGCAACCGGGAAACTGTCGAGATCGTGGAAGAGATGTTCGTCAAGAAGCTGGCCGACCTCACGCCGCGCGACTGGACCAAATCCACCTTGCAGGGGCTCCGGCGCAGCCTGATTCGCGCCATGGAGCAGCACGTCGAGCGCAGATTCCTGACGGTCCCGCTGCTGGAAGCTTTGTAATTTTCATGGATACTTTTCAGGACACCGTTCTCAAGTTGAAACACTACTGGGCGGAGCGTGGTGTGATCATCCAGGAGCCTTACGATGTCGAGGTCGGAGCGGGGACCATGTGTCCCGAAACGTTTCTGCGTGTGCTGGGGCCGAAACCGTATCGCGTCGCGTATGTGCAGCCCAGCCGCCGTCCCGCCGATGGGCGCTATGGCGAAAACCCGAATCGGCTTTACAAGCATCAGCAGTTGCAGGTGATCCTGAAACCCTCGCCGGAAGACGTGTTGGACCAGTATCTGGGAAGCCTCAAAGCCATCGGCATCGATCTTGCGAAGCACGACATCAAGTTCGAGGAAGACAACTGGGAAGCCCCCACGCTGGGCGCCTGGGGCATTGGCTGGCAGGTGATGCTGGACGGGCTCGAAATCACCCAGTTCACTTATTTCCAGCAATGCGGCGGCATGGATCTGGACCTTGTGCCCGCGGAGATCACGTACGGACTGGAGCGCATCTCTGCGTTCCTGCAAGGCGTCGACAGCCTGTACGACATGGACTGGGCTCCTGGTGTCAAGTACTCCGAAGTTCGCTTGGCCGACGAGGTGCAGGGTTCGGTTTATAACTTCGAGATGGCGAACGTTGATCGGCTGTGGCGTTTGCTGACGGAGCATGAGGCCGAGTGCAAAGAGTTGCTGGCGGGATACGAGAAGTATCCTGACAAGCATCGTTATCCGTTGCTGGCGGCGTATGAGCACGTGCTGAAATGCTCGCACTTGTTTAACTTGCTCGACGCCCGCGGTGCGATTTCGGTGACAGAACGCGTGGGTATCATCAAGCGTGTCCGCGATCTGGCGGTGGGGACGGCGAAGGTTTGGGCCGATCAACAAAGTGACCAGCAGAGCGAAGGGGGCACCGCGTGAGCCTCGATTTTCTGCTGGAGATTGGCACGGAAGAGATTCCGCACTGGATGATCCCAGGGGCTTTGGCGCAACTCGCTAAATTGGACCTCTCGGGCGCCACGCCGAACGTGGATGCGACGCCCCGCAGGTTGGTGGTTCGCGCCGAAGGCTTGCCGGAGCGAACGCCCGATTCCGAGCAGGTTGTCAAAGGTCCGCCAATCACGGCTGGCGACAAAGCCGCCGAGGGTTTCGCGAAGAAGCAGGGCGCGGACGCTTCGGCTTTGCGCAAGGTCGGAAATTATTACGAACTCGTCAAGAAGGTTTCTGGCAGGGCTGCGCTCGACATTTTGGCTGAATCGCTGCCGATTGCGATCCTGGGAATTCAGTGGCCGAAGACCATGTTCTGGACCGGGGGCAAGAACGGCCCCCGCTTCATCCGTCCCATTCGCTGGATCGTTGCGCTGCTCGGCGATCAGGTCATTCCCTTCGAGGTTGCTGGTGTGAAGAGCGGCAACGTCACGCGCGGGCACCGGATTTTGGGCTCAAGCGCGATTCCAGTGACCATCGCCACGTATGAAAGTGAGCTGCGGAAGAACTTTGTGATCCTGGCCGCCCACGAGCGGCGTCACAAGATCGAGAAAGAAGCCGCGGCGCTGGGGGCGAAGCTGGACGGGGATCTGGTCGAGACACTGACCTACATCACGGAATTTCCCACGGCGATCAAAGGTGACTTCGATCCGGCTTATCTAGAACTGCCCGCCGAAGTGCTCACGACGGTGATGCGCCATCACCAGAAGTACTTCTCGGTGGAAGGTCCGCCCGGCTGGCTCGAGCCGAATTTTGTCGCGGTGATGAACACGTCGGGCGATCCCGAGGGCCTTGTTAAGCATGGAAACGAACGAGTACTCAAGGCTCGCTTCAACGACGCACGGTTCTTCTGGAACGTCGATCAGGCGAGGAAGCTCGCGGATCGTATCGACGACCTGGCGAAAGTGACCTTCCAGGCCAAGCTTGGATCGTATAAAGAGAAGACCGAGCGTGTGGTCGCGCTGGTGAAGGAACTCGGCGGGGATGCAAATGCTCAGCGTGCGGCGTTGCTTTGCAAATGCGACCTGACTACCGAGATGGTGAAAGAGTTCACCGATCTGCAAGGCGTCGTCGGCGGGCTGTACGCCAAGGCGCAAGGCGAGCCTGAATCAGTTTCGCGCGCAATCTACGAACACTACGAGCCGCTCAGCATGGAGGATTCGATTCCATCGACACGTGAAGGGCAGATCGTGGCGCTGGCGGATAAGCTCGACACGCTGCGCGGCTGTTTCGGCGTCGGCCTGATTCCCAGTGGCTCAAAAGATCCTTTCGCTTTGCGGCGTGCCGCCCAAGGAGTGGTGAAGATCCTGGTGGAAGCCGGTCTCGACTATAAACTCGATTCGCTGGTGCAGGGGGAACTGAATGCCTTCCTGCTGGAGCGTGTACAGCACTACTTCCGCGAGGTTCGTGGATTTAAGTACGACGAAGTGAATGCTGTACTAGCTGCCGGTTGTTGGACATTGGCCGATGTTGAGGCGCGGTTAAGGGCGCTTGCCGAAGTTCGGCCCACCGAGAATTTCGAGCCACTGGCTGCGAGCTTCAAGCGAATCAGCAACATTCTTAAGCAGTCGGGATTTGCGGGCGGGGAACGCATCCTGGAAGGGGACTTCGAACAGGAGGCTGAGAAGGAGCTCTACAGGGCGCTGGAGCGGGTGATCCAAGCTGCCCAAAGACATCTTCCAAACTTGGAATATCTTCCGTTCTTAGAAGCCACAGCGAGTGCTCGGCCTGCCGTAGATCACTTCTTCGACCATGTGATGGTCATGGACAACGATCCTGGTGTTCGCGTTCGTCGTCTCGAATTGTTGTTCAGAATCCAAATGCAATTCAATGCGGTCGCCGACTTCTCGGAGATCGTAACTTCAGGAGACCAAACGAAATCATGAAAACCTACGTTTATAGCTTCGGCGGCGGCACCGCCGATGGCGACGGCAAAATGAAAGACATCCTCGGCGGCAAGGGCTCCGGCCTCGCCGAGATGAGCAGGGCCGGCGTGCCCGTGCCTCCGGGTTTCACCATCTCGACCGAAGTCTGCAACATCTTTTTCCAGAACGGCAACAAGGTGACTCCCGAGATCGACCAGCAAATGTTCGCGGCGCTGGCCAAGCTCGAAGGGCAGATCGGCAAGAAACTGGGCGATCCCGACAATCCATTGCTGGTCAGCGTCCGCAGCGGAGCGAAGTTTTCGATGCCCGGCATGATGAACACCATCCTGAACCTGGGCTTGAACGACAAGACGGTGGAGGGTCTCGCCAAGCGCAGCGGCAATCCGCGCTTCGCCTACGATAGCTACCGCCGGTTTATTCAGATGTTCGGTGAAGTGGCGCTGAATATCGGCATGGAGAAGTTCGATCACATTTTCGATACGCGCAAGCACAAGGCCAAGACCAAGCTCGACACGGACCTCAGCGCGAAGGACCTTCAGGCGATCATTGCGGATTACAAGAAGCTCGTCGAGAAAGAGACCAAGAAGCCTTTTCCGCAGGATGCTCGGGAGCAATTGACGATGTCGCGCGATGCCGTGTTTGGTTCCTGGTGGAACCCCAAAGCGGCGTATTACCGCAAGATGGAGAAGATTCCCGACGATATCGGCACGGCTGCCAGCGTCCAGGCCATGGTATTCGGCAACACCGGCGATACGTCGGCGACCGGCGTCGGGTTCACGCGCGATCCTGCTACCGGCGAGAAGCTGTTTTACGGCGAGTTTCTGGTGAATGCCCAGGGCGAGGACGTGGTCGCCGGCATCCGCACACCGCAAGCGATCTCCGAGCTCGAGAAGATCATGCCGGAAGCCTATCGCCAGTTGCGCGAAATCACAGCTAGTCTCGAAAAGCACTATCGCGACATGCAGGATTTCGAGTTCACCATCGAAGAGGGCAAGCTGTACATGCTCCAGACCCGCAACGGAAAGCGCACGGGTCAGGCGGCGGTACGGGTCGCAGTGGAGATGCACGAGGAGGGCCTGATCAGCAAGGAAGAAGCGGTGCTTCGAGTTGCTCCCCAGCAGCTCGACCAGCTTCTGCACCCCATTTTCGACGAGCCCTCGCTCAAGAAACTGGTGAACGTCGCCACGGGAATCGCGGCCAGCCCCGGCGCCGCCGTCGGGCGCGTCGCCTTCACGGCTGAAGACGCGGTGGATATGAGCAGCCACGGTCCCGTGATCCTGGTGCGCAAGGAAACCACCCCGGACGATATTCACGGCATGGATGTTGCCGAGGGCATCCTGACCGCGGTGGGTGGCAAGTCCAGCCACGCTGCCGTGGTCGCACGCGGTATGGGCCGACCTTGCATCGTAGGCGCGGGTTCCATCTCCATCGACGAACATGCCAAGAAGTTCACGGTCACGGTCAACAAGAGAACCATCGCCGTCAAGGAAGGCGACTGGATTTCGATGGATGGCACCACCGCCAAGGTGTACCTGGGTAAGGCCGTCACCAGCGAGCCCGATCCAAACTCGTCTTATTTCGGCAAGCTGATGACCTGGGCGGACGTGTTTCGCGGCAGCTTCGGTGTGCGCGCCAATGCCGATATTCCTCGCGACGCGAAAACCGCGCGGTTCTATGGCGCAGAAGGTATCGGCCTGTGCCGTACCGAGCACATGTTCTTCGCTGAAGACCGGATCCCATTCATGCAGGCCATGATTCTGGCGCGCGACGTAAAATCGCGCACCAAGGCTCTGCAGAAGCTGCTCCCCATGCAACGCAAGGATTTCGTCGGCCTGTTCCAGGCCATGGACGGGCTGCCCGTGGTGATCCGTACGCTGGATCCTCCGCTGCACGAGTTCCTCCCAAAACGCGAGGACTTGATGGTGGATATCGCCCGGCTTCCGCATGCCGGTAAGCCGATGAAGAAGGAGATGTCGGAGAAGTACAACATCAAAGCCGCCGCGCTGAAGAAACAGTTGCCCGAATTGCTGAAGCGCGTCGAGGAGCTGCACGAGTTCAATCCCATGCTGGGGCACCGCGGATGCCGCCTGGGCATCACGTACCCGGAGATCACGGAAATGCAAGCGCGAGCGATCTTTGAAGCTGCCGTGCAGGTGGCCAAGAAGGGCATCAAGGTCATTCCGGAGGTCATGATTCCTCTGGCGGGCAGCGTGCGCGAGGTGGAGCATCAGAAGGAAATCATCGTCCGCGTCGCCAAAGAAGTGCTGAAGAAGGCGGGCATGGAGAAGCTCCACTATCTGGTCGGAACGATGATTGAGATTCCTCGTGCCGTGCTGGTGGCCGATCAGATTGCGAAAGAGGCCGAATTCTTCAGCTTCGGCACCAACGATTTGACGCAGACCACCATGGGCCTGTCGCGCGACGACTATACGAAGTTCTCCGGCGAGTATGAAGCTGTGAAGGTTTTCAAGGCCGATCCGTTCGCCTCTATCGACCAGGAAGGCGTCGGGAAAATGATCACGATGGGGATCGAGCTTGGCCGCAAGACGCGCCCAAATCTCGAAATCGGCATCTGCGGCGAGCACGGCGGCGATCCCAGCTCGGTCGAGTTCTGCTATCGGGTGGGCATGAACTATGTGTCGTGTTCGCCGTACCGGATTCCGATCGCGCGTTTGGCGGCGGCGCAAGCGGCGATTTCGGGCGATAAGAGCGAGACTACGCGCACCGCGTAATGTTACGGATGTAGGCGGTGAGCGGCGTCTACGTAACGCCGGGCGGGAGCATATTGCTCGTTCCACTTGGGCGGCGCGGCATCGGAAGCCAGCCGCAGCATCCCCAGAGCCACGGCGCGATCGACCGCCGCCATGTTGTCATAGTCGATTTTTTCCCAACTGTCGCTGACCTTGTGATAGTCGGGAAACTCGTAGGCGACGCACAGGGTATGCGCTGGAATTCCGAGATCCGCTAGCGATTGGTTGTCGCTGCGGCTGAAATACGCATCGCTGTTCTGGGGGTTCTTGTAGACCCTGACCCCGGCGGTTTGTGCGGCATCGGCAAGGATAGTCGGCACATCCGAGAAATCGTAACCGGTGATCGAAGCAGTCTTGATTTGCGGACCGTCGGCGGCGTCTGTCCGGCCCACCTGTTCCAGGTTCAACTGGGCGATCGTCTGGGAGGGCGGCACCAGAGGATGGGCGGCGTAATAGCGCGAGCCCAGCAGGCCCCGCTCTTCGCCATAGAACAGCATGAACAAGGCGCTGCGCCTGGGGTGCACCGGCAGCGCCGCGAGCGCACTCGCGATTTCCATCACGCTGGAACTGCCGCTGCCGTCGTCATTGGCGCCGTTAAAGATGCGGTCGTCGCCGGATGGTGCTAGCCCCAGATGATCATAGTGCGAGCTGAGCATCACATAGGTATCGCGCAATTGCGGATCGGATCCGCGCAGAAGGCCCGCGACATTGCGGACTTTCACGGGCTTCTCGGATGCGGGGGCGGAATGAATTGTGATGCGCGCGTCCGTCGCTCCGCGGACAAAATCCGCCAGCGTCGGCTTGGCGATCACGGCTGTTGTAACGGGCCGCGGGGGCGCGTCGGGATAAACCTGCGGTCCAGACGGAAGGGCAGTAACCAAACTGAGCACCAGAGCAGGCCGCGCACCTTGGGGAAAGGGCACTCGCGGAGCTCCGACTATGAGCACGGCTTTGCCGTTCACAGACTCGGAGGTCAAGGGCTGCGATCCGTCGGTAATCACGAGTTCGGAGTCGTCGAGGCGGAGAGGCGCGGCGGGAAGAATGTACGCTTCGTCCGCGGCGACGGTCATCGTCCGGCCGCCGGCGCTCACCGTCATCGAGAAGCCTTCACGATTCGGTTCCCGCACGGTTACCGTGGCCGTCTGGAAGTAGCCATCGTCGCCCGCAGGCTCGAGTCCGGCGCGCCTGAACTGAGCCGCGATGTATTCCGCCGCCAGGTCCAGGCCGCGCGAGGGAGTCGCGCGTCCCTCAAGAAGATCCGAGGCCAGGAAGGAAAGATTCCCGCGCAGCGAATCAGCCGAGACGTGGTCTACCACGGCTCGCTGCTCTGGCGTGAGCGCCGGCTCCTGCGCGGCCAGGCGTACGGCCAGTAAGAAAGCCGCTAGCGATTGTCTTGGTATTCTTCCAGCCATGCCATCTGGATCCGTTCGAGCTTCGCTTCGTTCGATTTTAGCGGATCGTCGTCGAAGTCTTCGAGCTCGGTGATCCACTTGTGGAGATCGGTGAAACGGACATGTGTCGGATCCATGTCCGGAAACTTCTCGTACAACGATAAGGCGATATCATCCAGGTTCTGCCACGTCAGCTTAGGCATAGAGGATCTTATTGAGCGTTGACGTTGGTTCCTTTAAGCGCTTTGCCTACTGCTTCGTTCATGATCGCTTCCGCCAGCGCCATGGTAGCCTGATTCAATTTCTCGATCTGATCACGGATCAGCAGGTGGTCGTCACTATGGTACGCGAGGCGCAGCTCGTTGATGGCGCGATCTATTGTTGAACGCTCGTCTTCTGCCAGCGCTTGGTAGGCTTCGTCTTCCTTAGCCTTGTCGACGGCGCCTAGAATCGCGTCGGCTTCAATGCGAGCTTCGCGAAGCTGACGCTCCTTGAAATCCTCCTCGGCCTTGTCGTACGACTCCAGGATCATCGCTTCCACCTGGTCGTCGGTCAGGCCGTACGACGGCTTCACATCCATGCTGTGCTCTTTGCCGGTGCGCAGATCCTTCGCCGTCACGTTCAGAATCCCGTTCGCGTCGATCAGGAACCGCACTTGGATGCGCGCCATGCCGGCGATCATCGGCTCGATTTCTTTGAGATCGAAGCGGGCGAGACTTCTGCAGTCCTTGACCAGCTCGCGTTCTCCTTGCAGCACGTGAATCAGTACGTTGGTCTGCCCGTCGACGGCCGTGGTGAAGAGTTCCGTCTCGGACGCAGGGATGGTCGAGTTTCGATGGATCAGCTTGGACATCAGGCCGCCCATGGTTTCGATGCCCAGCGACAGCGGAGTCACGTCTAGCAGAAGCTTATCTTCCACCTCACCGCCCAGGATGCCCGCCTGAACGGCGGCACCAAGCGCGACGACTTCGTCCGGATTTAGCTCCGTGTGCGGCCGTTTGCGGAACAGTCTTTCCACAGCGGAGCGGACCAGCGGAATCCGTGTCGAACCGCCTACCATCACCGTTTCGTTGATCTGCTCTACTGTGATCGCGGCATCTTTGATGCAATTCCTGCAGGGACGGAGCGTGCGCTCGATGATCGGCTCGATCAGACGATTGAATAGCTGGACGTCGATCTCTCTTTGATATGTTCGTGGGCCATACTCCAGATCGATCATCGCCGCGGGCGCGAAGGAAAGCGCTTCTTTGGCCTGAATGACGGCGCGGCGCAGCAGTTGCACCAGGCCGGCATTGCCGGAAACGTCCTCGCCCCACTCGCTCTGAATGTCTTCGAGCGCGATGTTGAGCAGCAGGTTATCGATATCGTCGCCACCCAGATGCGTATCGCCGTTGGTCGCGAGCACCTCGAAGATGCCGTCATGCAATCTTAGGATTGAAATGTCGAACGTCCCGCCGCCGAAATCGTAGACTGCGACCAGACCCTCTTTGCGTTTATCGAGTCCGTAAGCCAGTGCGGCAGCTGTCGGTTCGTTCACCAGGCGCAGAACTTCGAGCCCTGCGATCCGGCCAGCGTCTTTAGTGGCCTGCCGCTGAGCGTCGTTGAAGTACGCCGGAACGGTGATTACGGCTTGCGTGACTTCGGCGCCAAGAACTTCCTCAGCGTCTTCCTTCAGCTTGCGGAGAACGTACGCCGATACTTCCGGCGGCGTCATGACTTTGTCGCCGAGTTGAAGCTTGAGGACGGACTCGCTGCCCTCGACGACGTGAAACGGGAAGAGCTTCAGTTCTTCCTGTACATCACCCACTCCCCGGCCCATCAGCCGCTTGACCGAGTAGACAGTTCGCTCGGGATGCGTGATCAGCATCTCGCGCGCTTCCGCTCCCGCGATCACTTCTCCCGACTCCGTAACGGAGACTACACTGGGTACGATTCCTGAAAGAATCCGCGGACCGGTCAGATCCATCACCGCCGCCAGGCTGTTGGTGGTTCCCAGATCAATGCCGACAATGCGCGGCTTGGCGTGGCCGAAGTCAATTTGCAGAGTGGACATTCAGTTCCTTTTCGACATCGCGCAGCAGGTTCGACACGTACTTGCGGCGATTTAGCGTCGCGCGAATCTGGTCCAGCATCGCCCGCTCCGGCTTTTCGTCATAATGCGCGAACAAGCCGGCCAGGCTCGCATCCGCGTCGCCCATCATCGCCGCGAACCGTTCCTGTGCCGAGACCAACTGCCCACGCGCCGATTCATCGCCACCGCGAAGCTCCTCTAGCGCCATATTCAACTCGAACACCTCTTCCAGCAGCTCTGGCGGAGCGTCTTTCGGAAGCTCGAGGCCGCTCTCGCGCAGAAAATATTCTGCCCTGCTGACAGGATCGCGCAGAGTCCGAAAGGCGTCATTGAGCATCGAGGTCATTTCCTCGGACCGCTGCTTTTCCTCGGAGTTGGCCCGGCTGAAGCGGTCGGGATGCCACTGGCGGCTGCGATCGTAGAAACGCTTCTTGAGATCGTCCAGATCGAGCGCCAGCTTCGGCTCAAGGCCGAGCGCATCGTAGAATTTCATCGAGCAAAGCCGAACTTCATCAGGCCGTAAAGGAGGTGCCGCAGCCGCAACTCTTCTTGGCATGGGGATTCTCGAACACGAAACCCGATTGCATCAGCGTATCCTGCCAGTCGAGCGTCATCCCCTCGAGAAACACCATGCTCTTGGGGTCGATGTAGACGCTGACATCGTCGAATTGCAGCACGCTGTCCGTCGGCCGAGGTTTCGGATCGAACTTAAACAGATAGCTCAGACCCGAGCACCCGCCCCCGCGCACGCCCAGGCGCAGCCCTCCCGAGACGTTTTCGCGCTTAAAGGCTTCGCGAATCTTCTCGACTGCTTTGGGAGTGACCGTAACCATCTAGCCGAAGCCTACGCGTGAGCTTTTGACTCAACCCCGACATTCTCCGATTTCTTCTTGTAATCGTCGATGGCGGCCTTGATCGCGTCCTCGGCCAGCACCGAGCAGTGGATCTTGACCGGTGGCAGGCTCAGCTCGTTGACGATGTCCGTGTTCTTGATGGCCAGCGCTTCGTCCACGGTCTTCCCGCGCAGCCATTCCGTCGCGAGCGACGAGCTGGCGATGGCGCTGCCGCAGCCGAACGTCTTGAACTTGGCGTCTTCGATGACGCCCGTGGCCGGGTTCACCTTCACCTGCAGCTTCATCACGTCGCCGCATTCCGGCGCGCCCACCATCCCTGTGCCAACGTTGGGATCCTTCTTATCGAACGAGCCGACGTTGCGGGGGTTGTTGTAATGGTCGAGAACTTTGTCTGAATACGCCATAGTTTTAATCCTTTGAAGTTAATGAGCCGTCCATTGGACTTTGGTCAGGTCGATTCCTTCTTTGTGCATCTCGTACAACGGTGAAAGCTCACGTAGCTTTTGCACCACATCGATTACCTTCGCCGCCACATAATCCACTTCTTCTTCCGTGTTGAAACGGCCTAAGCCGAAGCGGATGGAAGAATGCGCCAAGTCGTCTCCGGCGCCCAATGCCTTCAGTACGTAGCTGGGCTCGAGCGTCGCTGAAGTACAGGCCGATCCGCTCGAGACCGCGATCTCGTTAATGCCCATCAGAAGCGATTCGCCTTCAACGAAGGCGAAGCTGATGTTCAGGTTGTTCGGCAACCGGTGCTCCATGGTGCCGTTGATGTACACTTCGTCGAGCGATGCCAGCAGCCGGTCCTTCAGCTTGTCGCGGAGGTAGGCCATGCGCTTAATTTCTTCGGACATCTCGGCTTTGGCGATGGCGCAGGCCTCGCCCAACCCCACGATTCCCGGGACATTCAGCGTGCCGGAGCGCATGCCGCGCTCATGCCCGCCGCCGTCCATCTGCGCGGTGACCTGAACACGGGGGTTGCGCCGGCGAACGTACAGTGCGCCCACGCCTTTGGGTCCATACATCTTGTGCGCGCTGATCGAGGCCAGATCGATCCCGTCCTTAATCACATCCACGGGCACCTTGCCGACCGCTTGCGTCGCATCGGTGTGAAACAGCGCACCGCGCTCTTTGGCAATCTTGCTGATCTCGGCGACCGGCTGCAGCACGCCGATTTCGTTGTTGGCGTACATGATGCTGACCAGGATGGTCTTGTCCGTCATGGCGGCGCGCAGCTTGTTCAGATCCACCAGTCCGTTGGTTTCCACCGGTAGATAGGTGACCTTGCAGCCTTCTTTCTCCAGACGCTTGCAGGTATCGAGGATGGCTTTATGCTCGGTGGCCGCGGTGATAATGTGGTTGCCCTTTTCGGCATACATCTCCGCGACGCCCTTGAGCGCCAGGTTGTTCGATTCGGTGGCGCCGCTGGTGAAAACGATTTCCTTGTTATTCGCGCCGATCAGCTCGGCCACCTGCTTGCGGGCTTTTTCGACGGCGTCTTCCGCCACCCATCCGAAACTATGATTGCGGCTAGCGGCGTTCCCGAACGTATCGGTGAAGTACGGCGTCATCGCCTTGAACACGCGCGGATCCACCGGCGTGGTGGCGTGATTGTCCATGTAAATCGGTAGTTTCATCTTGTTTGCGGACCTACTCTAGAGGGTTGGATGCTGGAAACCATACCTTGGATGGACGGAACAGGCATATCGTCCGAGGATAAATCCGAAATCGTGATTCCAGACAACAACCGCAGAATCCCTTCGTGAACTTTCCTCAGCGGCTCGCGCACCGGGCAGAGTTCACTTTGATCGCATTCGATCGGCTCGTCGTGCTCGGTGAAGCACTGCGTAAGGATGATCGGGCCGTCGATGCTGCGGATCACTTCAAGCGCCGTGATCTCGTGCGGATCGCGTGCTAATCTGTAGCCGCCGCTGGCGCCTTGTTCAGATACCAGCAGGCCGTTTCGAACCAGGGTCTGCAGTACTTTCGAGAGTAGCGGCAACGGGATCCGATACTTATCCGCGATCTCTTTGGCGGACCCAGTCTTAGACTGGCACGCCAGGTGGCGCAGTGCGATCAACCCGTAATCGGCCTTCTTGGTGAGCTTCAGCATGTAAGACTGTTTCAGTCCAATATCAGTATATACTAAGTGCTTGGCATAGTGTCAAGGCAAGCTTAAGTGATTGAGTTACTATAGATTAGAGTTGCCTGAGATTACCAATGAAGCAGTCTCCCAAGCCGGTCCGTATCCCGGACCTCCTCGAAATGAAGCAGCGTGGTGAAAAGATCACCGTGCTGACCGCCTACGACGCCACTATGGCCCGCCTTCTGGACTGCGCCGGAGTCGACGCGATCCTGGTGGGCGATTCCCTCGGCATGGTGGTCATGGGTCACGAGACCACGCTCGAAGTCACGCTCGACATGATGGTGCACCACACGCGCGCGGTCCGCAACGGGACGCGGCACGCGCTGGTAGTCGCCGACATGCCGTTCCTGAGCTACCAGACCGGTGTCGAGGACGCGGTGCGAAACGCGGGCCGCCTGATCCAGGAAGGGGGCGCGGCGGCGGTGAAACTCGAAGGCGGCAAGGCCTCGGCTGATGTGATCGCCCGACTGGTCGAGATCGGTATCCCGGTGATGGGGCACATCGGTCTCACGCCGCAGTCGGTGCATCAGTTGGGAGGCTTTAAGAAGATCGCGGGCGCCGCCGCCGAAAAACTGTTGGAGGAAGCCCGAATCGTCGAGCAGTCCGGCGCGTTTGGCATCGTCCTGGAATCGATTCCCTCGGATATCGCGGGCGAAATCACCAAGGCTTTGGCCATTCCCACCATCGGCATCGGCGCCGGCCCGCATTGCGACGGGCAGGTTCTGGTGAGCTATGACGTGCTCGGATTGTTCGACGAATTCACCCCGCCGTTCGTGAAACGCTACTCAGAGCTGGGCAAAGAGGTGGTCCGCTCCGCCCGGGAGTACATCGACGACGTGCGCAGCGGCCGCTTCCCGAAGTGAGCATTATTTTAAGGACCATTGCCCAAACGCGCGAGCACATCGCCGCGGTGCGTGGACATCGCTTGGCCATCGGTCTGGTCCCGACCATGGGCGCCCTGCACGAAGGGCACGGCGCCCTGATGCGTCGCGCACGTGAAGAGAACGGATACGTGGTCGCGACCATCTTCGTCAATCCGACTCAATTCGACCGCGCGGATGATTTTCAAAAGTACCCGCGCGACCTCGATACCGACCTTGCTTTTTGCGAACGCTTCGGTGTGGACGCCGTGTTCGCGCCGGACGCCAAGGAAATGTACCCGGGCGAGCCGCTGACTTCCGTAGCCGTGGCCGGCCTTTCGACCCGCCTGGAAGGTGAATTTCGCCCCGGCCACTTTCGTGGCGTGGCAACCATTGTCGCCAAGTTGTTCAACATCCTTCCGGCGGACCGCGCCTATTTCGGCGAAAAAGACGCGCAACAGCTGGCCGTGATCCAGAAGATGGCGGCGGATCTCAACATTCCCATCACGATCGTGCCGGTTCCCACCGTGCGCGAGCCCGACGGTTTGGCGATGAGTTCCCGCAATCAGCGCCTGACGCCCGATGAGCGCCAGATCGCTCCGCTTCTTTACCAAGCGCTGTGCGAAGCCGAGCGTTTGATCGGCAACGGCATGCACTCGGCCTCCGTGGTCAGACAGGCCGCGCTTGCGCTGCTGGCGCAAACTCCCGCGTTCCGGGTTGAATATCTGGAAGTTGTCGATCCCGCGACGTTTCAGCCGGTCGAGCCGATCAACGGGGCAGTGCGCGTCGTGGCGGCCGTGTGGTTAGGAGAAGTCCGGCTGATCGATAATCTGCCCGTCTCGGTTCGCTAAGCTTGGGAGATGAAGTTCTTCATCGCAGCCACGTCACTGCTGTGTGCGTGTTCTCTTTGGGCGGATCAGATCACGCTAACCAACGGCGACCGAATTACGGGTTCCGTGATCCGCAGCGACGCCAAGACTCTGGTCGTCAAGACCGATAATGCGGGCGAGGTCACGCTCAAGTGGGATTCGATCACCGCTATCTCCGCGCCCGGTCCGTTGTACATCGGCCTCAGCGATGGCCAGACCATCGTCGGATCGGTCGAAACCGTGAACGGAAGATTCAACGTCACGACGAAAACGTCGGGTGTGGTCGCCACATCGAAGGAATCCATCCAGTTCATCCGCAACAGTGACGAGCAGACCAAGGTTCAAACCGAGATCGATCACTTTCGCAACCCGCGCTTGGTGGACTTGTGGGTCGGGAATCTCGACTTGGGATTCGCCGCCAGCCGCGGAAACGCCAACACGGAAACGTTGACGCTCTCCACTAACGCCGCGCGCGCCACCACCCGCGACAAGATTGCCGTCTACTACACCTCCATCTTTTCATCCAGCGACTTCTCGGGCGGGACCAGCCAAACCACCGCGAATTCCAAACGCGGAGGCGTCGCCTATAACTTGAACCTGAACAAGAAGGCGTTCGTATTCGGTTCGGTGGATCTGGAATCCGACCAATTCCAAGACCTGGATTTGCGCTTCACGCCGGCCGGCGGCGGCGGTTATCACGCGATCGCCACCACGCCCACACAGCTCGATCTGCGGATGGGCGCGGCCGCCAATCGCGAATTCTTCTCCACCGGGCTGAATCGCACTTCGGCTGAACTTCTGGTAGGTGACTATTTCCTCCATAAATTCAGCGCCGCCACGCATGTCGAGCAGAAGCTGGATTTTCTTTCGAACCTCTCCGATACGGGCGCGTATCGGGTTAATTTCGACATCTCCGGTGTGACCGCGATACGCAAGTGGTTTTCGTGGCAGGTTACCATCAGCGATCGCTTCCTGAGCAACCCGGTGCCCGGACGAAAGAAGAATGACGCCATTTACAGCACCGGCGTACGGGTGAGCTTCGGCAAGTGACGGTGCGCGTCGCGCTTCCAGCATTGCTGTTGGTGTGCGTCGCGCGCATGTGGGTCATGCCGCTCACGTCCAGCTTCTGGGTGGACGAGGCGGAAACCGCCTTCGTGGTTCACCACGGTGTCAGCCATCCGTCGCTGGCGATCATTGCGCCGGCGATTGGATCGGTCTACTACTGGCTGCCGCGCGCGTCGGAAGCAATGTTTGGATTCTCCGAAGCGGTCGAGCGTCTTCCTTCGCTGGTCGCTCTGGCCATCGCGCTGTTCTTCATTGCGCGCGTGGCCGCCCGGCTGATTTGTCCAGAAGCCGCCTGGTTTGCCGTATTCGCCTGCCTCACCCTTCGACTCTTCAACTACGAAGCCGCCGATGCGAGACCGTATGCGCTGGGAACGTGTGTAGCGGCGGCGAGTCTCTGGCTCCTGATTCGCTGGCTCGATTCCGGGAAATGGTTCGACGGCATCCTGTTCCTCGCTGCAGGCGCGCTTCTGTGGCGGGTGCATTTGGTTTACTGGCCGTTCTACTTGGTCTACGCGGTCTATTTCCTCGCACGATCCGACCGCCGCGTTTCATGGACTCAAGCTTTAACGATCTGTACAGGCCTGGTGTTGGCGCTGCTGCCGGTGGTCTTCAACGCGCTGGCGATGAACCGGGACGCCGCGATGCATGTTTTCGCGCCGCTACCTACCTGGTTTGAATTGGGTAGCTCCTTCAAGATTCGCTTGGTCGCGGCCTGCGCACTCGGCGCTTGGATTCTGGCTCGCGCGCTGCACTGGAAGCGCCTGGAGCCAGCTCCGTCTGCGGCCGCGATCGCCCTGATCGCCGGATGGTGGCTGATGCAGCCTCTCGGCTTGTTCGCGTACTCGCACATCAGCGGCATTAGCGTCTTCACCACGCGGTACGTTTCCATCGCGCTCCCCGGTTCGGCGCTCGCAGCCACGGCGGCTGCTGCGTTCTTTATTCCCAAACGCCACTGGAAGCCGCTCGCCCTGGCGATGGGAATTGCAGCATTGGTCTTCGGCGGGCAGTGGGGGGAACTCTGGCCGCCGCATCACAATTCGGACTGGCGCGGAGCTTCCAGGGCCGCGAACGCCCTGGCGGTTGGACCGTCGACGCCGGTGCTGGTCGTCAGCCCGTTCATCGAAGCCAAGCCGCCGATCTGGAGCCCGGATTACCCGCTGCCGGGCTACTTATACAGCCAACTCGATGTGTATCCGATTCACGGCACGCCCTATCTACTGCCTTATGGCGATTCGCCCGCGGGAAAGCAATATGCAGAAACTCTCGCGCAGAGCGCGCTTCCGGCAGCCGGGCGATTCCTGATTCACGGCCCCGCCGCCGATGTCGCCCGCTGGCGCGAATGGTTTGCCGCAAGGCCCGAATTTGCGGGCTGGCGCAATCGTCAACTGGGCCCGTTTCTGGATGTCGACGTCGCGTTATTTGCGGCACGTTAATTTCTTAGCGCGCAAAACGGAGCGCGGCCCGACTAGTTCTTATCGTTGTTCTTTGGTGCGCGCCGCGCCCTTTGCGCTTTGAATGCGTCCAAAGCGCGATAGTTCACGCCTTGCCGCTTGAGCCGCGCGAGCTGCGGCGGCACGCGATTTATGAAATCGCGATAAGTTCGATTTTCTTGTGGCGACCACACCACCTCGGCCAGCGCGAACAATCTCGGGAACAGCATGTATTCCACCTGACGGGAATCCGCGATGTACTCGGTCCAGACATTGGCCTGCGCGCCCAGGATGTGTTGCTTTTCATCCGCTCTAAGCGCCGCGGGCGCCGGATTGTAGCTGTACACTTTATCGAGCGGCAACATTCCGCCGATGGCCAGAGGCTCCTGATTACGATCGCCCTGGTAGTGATCGAAATACAGATACGCGTCGGGCGTCATGATGACATCGTGGCCCTGCCGGGCCGCTGCGATACCGCCGTCCTCGCCGCGCCAGCTCATCACCGTCGCGTCGGGAGCCAGGCCACCTTCCAGGATTTCGTCCCACCCGATCATCCGCCGGCCCTTGGAGTTGATGAAGCGCTCCATCCGGCGGATGAAGTAGCTCTGCAGGTCGCTTTCATCCTTCAATCCTTCCCTGCGGATCACGGCTTGCGCAGCCGGGCTTTCTTTCCAGCGGTCCTTTTGAACTTCGTCGCCGCCGATATGGATGTAGCTCGAAGGGAACAGCTCCATGACCTCGGTCAGCACGTTTTCCAGGAACTGAAAGGTGTTCTCCTTGGGGCAGTAGACGTCTTTGAAAACGCCCCACGTGGTCGCGGTTTCAAACGGGCCCGCCGTGCACGCGAGCTCAGGATACGCCGCCAGCGCGGCCAGTGAATGGCCGGGCATCTCGATCTCCGGAATCACCGTGATGAAACGTTCGCGCGCGTAGGCCACCACTTCGCGGATCTGTTCCTGCGTGTAGAATCCGCCGTACGGTTTGCCGTCGTACCGGGTCGATTGCGGTGCGTGGCCGACCAGCGTCTCTTTCCGCATCGAGGCGACTTCCGCCAGGCGCGGGTACTGCTTGATCTCGATGCGCCAGCCTTGATCGTCGGTGAGGTGCCAGTGGAACCGGTTTAGCTTGTAGCGCGCCATCCAATCCAGGTAGCGCTTCAGAAACTTTACCGGGAACATATGGCGCGACGTATCCAGGTGAAGACCGCGATAAGGAAAGCGAGGTTGATCCTGGATCTCTGCCGCGGGGAGAACGAACGTCGCCCCGCTGCGCGCCGCCGCGAGTTGGAGCACGGATTGCGCTCCATAGAACAACCCGGCGGGACGGCCCACGATGGTGACGCCGCGCGGCTCGATCCGCAGGCGGTAGCCTTCTTCAGGCGAGCTCTCGTCGAGAAGAAAGTGGAATGCTTTCCCGCGCGGGGACTGGGCAGCGACCTCCGCCGCGATTCCGAACTCGGAACGGAGTTGTTCAGCAAACCATTGGGCGACGGGCCGCGCATCACCTTCGGCATAAAGGGCGGCCGACGGGCCCAGCAGGAAGTTTCCATTCAGCTGCCGCATCACCATAGGGCGGGGAACTATGGGCAGAGGCTGGATGACTGCTCCCGACACGGCTCCTATTACACAGAGAGCCAGCAGTACCCCGCGCCTCATGGTCCTCAGTCTACACCGCCGTCCAAATACAGGTGTTTCCCCGAGCGTTTTGCGGCCGGAACGCTGTTAGTCTGGGTGCCGGAGGAGTGTATGGCGATATCCACGTCATCACGTAATACCCACTTCGGCCGCCTAGACCGTCGAAGCGATGCCCGCACTGCGTGTGTAGGAGATACCGTCATCGATGTGCTTAGTCCGCACGTACGAAATGCCGTGAAGGCTCGCATTCTTGATGTCGGGGAATCAAGCTTGAAGCTGAGCCTTCCGTTCTTCTTGTCTCCCGGGTCGCTGATCCGCATCCACCTGACCGATTCCGTAGCTCACGCTGAAACCAGGTATTGCACCTGCGAAGGCGCCGAATACTACGTCGGCGTCAAGGTGGAGGAAGTTGCTCCAAAGAGCGACTAGACCATTCCGCTTTACTTCTTCGGAAGAGGAACCGCGACCATTTTGAAGGTCCCGGGATCCTTGTCTTTCAGCGCCGCATCGTTGCGGTAGTTCAACTTTCCTTCGATGAGCCAGGCCATCCCGCGCGTGGCGGTTACGCCCGGCGTGGCCTCCAGCCCTTCTTTGAGCGTCCCGATCACGACATTTTGATTTTCCGGACCCGCGAAGGTCACGAGGGACATTTTCCCGGAGTTTTCCGCAAGCAGCAGCCGGTGCGTCCCGATGGCCCGCATCCCATCAGGCCGGTCCAGCGGCCGGGGAAGTTTGAGGTCGGTAACCTTCTTCGACTTCCCGTCCGGGCCCAGGTCCAGGCGAAGCAGCTTGCCGGCGGTCACACTGTTCACATAGAGCGTGGTCTTGTCGCCGAACGCGAGTCCGTCGGCGCCAGCCAGAAGTGGATCTTTGGCGGCGACCTCCAGAGCCTTCGCTCCGGGCTTGAGCATCAGGATGCTGTTCTGGCGCGTGTCCGCGATGTAGGCCGTGCCGTCCGATCCCACCGCAATGTCGTTGCACAGCGCCATGTCGCCCGGCAAGCGATACGTTCCCTTGGGCGCGCCGCTCTTCAGATCGAAGGTCATCACAGCCGTCGCCTCGCCCTTGTTCTCCAGATTGTTGGAACAGACCCACAGTAGCTTGTTCTTCTCGTCGGCGTAGACGCCGAGCACGCCGTTGAGTCCGCCTGTACCGGGCTTGATCCACTCTTCCGCGGTAGTTTTCCCGGGCGCGATCCGCAGCACGTTGCCATGCCCCAGGCTCCCAACGATCAAAGTGCCATCGGCAGTAGAGGTAATGCTCTCCGGAAATATCCGCGTAGCGGGAAGAGTGATCTCGGTGACGCCTTGGCCGAAGCAATGTCCGGCGCATATTCCAACGGCCAGCAAGGTGATTGTGGGTAGCGTTCGTTTTGACATACTCCGATATTATGGCAAGAAGATGGTTGGTGTTCAGATCTTCGGTGTGAAGAATTCCCAGGCTACCCGCGCCGCCGAACGGTTCTTCAAAGAGCGCCGCGTCGTGATTCAGTTTGTGGATCTGAGGCAGAAAACCATGGCTCGCGGCGAAATCAAGAGATTCGTGGATCGTTTCGGTTTGGCGGGACTGCTCGACGCGGAGGGCAAGGCCTATGCCGATGCTGGCCTCAAGTACCTCAGGATGGGCGATACTCAGCTTCTGGAGCGGATCGAGCGGGATCCGAGCCTGCTCCGGCTTCCCCTGGTTCGCGGCGGAAAGCTGTTGAGCGTCGGCCACGATGAGGAGTCGTGGACGGCGATGCTCGCGGGGACTTCCTGAGGATAGAGCCGGGAACCGGGATCGAACTGGTGGCCTCAAGATTCATCGCTTCCGCCAAACCTTTTGGCATGCTCGATTCTCGGACGCCTGCCATATGTACTGTACATCATATGTACTTAATATCATATTACAAGAGTGAGTTGGCGGGTTGAAGCTGACAAGGCAATGAGACGAAGAGGGAAGAAGTAATCATGGCCACGAACGTGAACGACATCATCAAGAAGCTGAGTCCCGCACAGCGCAAGAAGGTGGAGCGCCGGGCGGCGCAGTTGATTGCCGAAGAGATGACCTTGCGGGAACTACGGCAGGCGCGCAAGCTTACGCAGGTGAACATGGCCAAGAAGCTCGGAATCACCCAGGACAGTGTTTCGCGGCTGGAACAACGCAGTGATTTATTGCTCTCCACATTGCAGAAGAATGTTAGAGCGTTGGGTGGGGATCTCTCGCTGGTCGTTGTATTCCCGGATCGTGGGCCGGTGGTTCTAAGCGGGATTACGGGAGACGAACCGGCGCAGAGGCCCGCCGCGACGAAGCCGAAGTCGGGCCAGAAGCACGGGCGAAAGCAGCACAACCACGGCCACGCGCTGGTTCTCGTGTAGCGGAAATGGAGCCGGGAACCGGGATCGAACCGGTGACCTCAAGATTACAAATCTAGCGCTCTACCAACTGAGCTATCCCGGCCTGGCTTGGAAGATTTTCGAGCGTTCGTAAATAAAAGACTTGCGCGCCCAACGCGTCGATTACAGGCCCCGCAACCCACTCATTCCTCGTTCAGTGTATCAAGAGTTCGGGATGGATAGAGTAACTGGAGTAATGAGTTTCGCTGCGCTCGCTTAAGAGCAGCGGACTCATGGTCGGAATGTGGAGGCGCTATTAGAATCCATGCCCATCTCCACACAGCCCAATTCCCCGATAATTGATACTATGTCCTTGTCGCTGCGCCCAACATATGAGATGCACGCGAATCCCCCCGCCTGTATATCTTGGGAAGAATACGAGAGTAAGCTCATCGCCGAATGGCACGGCCTCTTAAATTCCGAGGAAGGTAATAATGAACGAACGATCCACAATTTTCTAATCGATCACCCGTCCCTTGTGCCCGGCGCGTATAGCATGACCGGTCCATCAGGTCATCCTCCCTTCCCAGCAGCGCTCCTTTCCGAGGCCGCACTGGTGGGGATTGGGGCGAAGGTGCCGGACTTCATCTGGCTGGGAAGTGATTCGGCGAACTTAACCCCGGTGTTCATCGAGATCGAAAGCCCGGCTAAGCAATGGTTCACGAAAGCTGGAGATCCTCACCACGATCTAACGCAGGTGTTGAACCAGCTTGCCCAATGGAAAGCTTGGCTGGACCAGAACGAGAATCGCGCGCTATTCAGCTTTCGAAATCCCGGACCACATGAAGAGGCACCTAACCTTTAACCCGCAGTTCGTTCTGATCTATGGCCGTCGACGGGAGTTTGATGAGCGGCCAGAACTGAAGCGACTGCGAAAACAGTGGGAGCCGCCAGGACAAGTGGTGATGACATTCGACCGTCTAACGCCCGCAAGGAACTGCAGTTGGTACCCGACGGTAACAAAAAGAGCAGATCAAAAATACCGCGCCTTGGCCGTCCCACCAACATTCAAGCTCGGTCCGGCGTTTGCAAAAGATTTCGCAATGATCGAGGGCATTCCTGAAGCGCTTGAACGGAACGCGTGGATGAGTAAGGAACGCCGCGCCTTCCTAATCTCGCGTCTCCCATATTGGAACGAGTGGTCGCGGCAGGCTGAGAAGGGAATTGTGGTGAGCAATTCCTGGGAGTAGGATGCGCTCGTTGCCCGGCCTGGGGTACTTACCCTGGTCGGTGTCATCCAGTTAGGCCGAAGGGGGAGCCACACTTGCACTCCTCCTAAGCGTTGCCGTAATCTCGTTACGAGCACCACCGAATGAGACTGCGGGTCCCCAAGATAACGATATTTGCTGCACTCTTCTTGATCTGTCTGCCGTCCGCCGAAGCAGCTGGATCTTTGATAACGGGAACCGTAATCGGTGCGGATGGGCAGGCTGCTTCGGGCACGACTGTCCGTATCGAACCAGTCGGTGCCAAAAAACATTACTGGGTCAAAACCGCGAAGGGCGGGAACTTTTCCTATAGCAATCTCCCGTTGGGGAAATACTTAATCTGGGCGGAGGATAAGAGCGGGAGTACTGCACCTATCGAGGTGGACACCAGAGTGAATGCGAACGCGACCGTCACGCTCAGGCTTCCAAACACACCGGGATCTAGCCGACGGTCTCAGATTTCTCCCCTTCCGTCCCAAGAAGCGATAGTCGAGGGGTGCATTAGTGTTCGCGACATCCATAACGTCAGCGGCGGTTCCTACTTACTTCAGGGAACGGTCCTGCAGTCTAACATTCCACGATTACAAGCAACGGTCTTGAACGAATGCACTCAAGTTGCCACGATATTCTTCACCCTGGGCTACTACGATCCTTCCGGGACTCAGTTCGATACGCAGATTGAGACAGCCACGGTCGCGCCAGGCACACGCTATTCACTTGTCCACCTCTTGTATTGCGCGAAGGACAGGACTGCGGGATCCTGCACCCCAGAACAGTGGAAGACACAGATTCGCCTGATTCAAGTGCGCGCTCGAAACTAGCCGTTCTATCTAAGCCAAGCCCAGCGTGGCAGGTCAGCAGGGACACGGTCTCGGTGTCTCTGTGGCGGTGTATACAATTTCCGATTTGGCGCAGCAGAGGGCAGCCGTGAACCAGTTGGAAGTGGTCTTGTCGGAGTAGAGCGGCGGAGGAGTGAGGTGCCCACAGGGTCGCGTTCGCGAACATTTGAATTTGCTATGATTTGGATGCTCACAAAGACTCGGAATGGACACTACTCCCATGAAAGCCATCGAACTGGTCGGCGATATCGATGAACAACATCGACTACGAGCCCAAGTACCGGCGGAGGTTCCATCTGGGCCGGTGCGCTTGATCGTCCTCTTGCCAGATGAAGATGAAGGTGGCATCGCCTGGCAGCAGGGGATTGCTAGAGAATGGTCAGACGAATTGCGGGATTCACGGCAGGACATCTACACCCTCGAAGACGGGCAATCGGTGAATGCGCCCCGGTGAGATTTTCTTAGCACCGTTCCCGTTCGGAGACGTTCCGGGAATAAAGCTCCGGCCGGCGTTGTGCTGAACTGGAGCGGTGTGGCGCTTGTAAGTGCTTGGCTTTCTGGAGCGGGAGACGGGAATCGAACCCGCGACCAACAGCTTGGAAGGCTGTGACTCTACCACTGAGTTACTCCCGCCCGGGTTTCCTTTGCTATTCTAACCCACTCAATCGCCTTTGCTATACTGAACTCTAGTCCAAAGCCCCCCAAATCCGGGGCAGTTTGCGGCATCGGACAGGTGGGTGAGTGGTTAAAGCCAACAGACTGTAAATCTGTCACTCCTTGCGAGTTACGAAGGTTCGAATCCTTCCCTGTCCACCATACTTTCTCTCCCCGCTTTACTTGAAGCCGGGGATCAGGAACAGCGGCGTGGAATCGAAAGTGAAGCCTACGTGGCCGCGGACTTCGTTGCCTTTTACCAGATCGGTCCGGTTGGACCAGGAGATCCCGATCGGGACCTTGAGCCCACTACTGGAAAGACGAACCGTCAAGGTCGCCTGACCCACGAAAAGCGATCCCTTCTGCGTGAACAACTGAGTCCCGCTGGGAGGCAGCGTGATATTAGTGCCGGGTAAAACGGTTGCTCCGTCCGGAATGGTGATGATGCCGGGGTGGATCTGGTACTGGTAGTAGGCGCCCAGAGAAAGCTGCGCGGGGGAATCCGGGGGGCCCAAAGGACGGTCGAATTGCAGCGCTGCCTGCGCATCCTTCCAGCGGGATGAATTCTGGAGAGTGCCGGTAAGCTGGGGCTTCTGGTAAAAATCCAGGGCTGCGTTGAAGGTAATTGTGCCCGGATTCGGCATTCCCGCGGCACCCGCGGGGCTATAGGCATACGCGACTTTAACCGTGTGGAGCTTGGGCTGAATCGTCGGCTGGGAATACGTGTACTCGACGGTGAGCGCCGGGTCGGTGATGAGTGTTGACGAAAGGTCACGGCGGAGCGCAAGATAGCGGACGTATCCCCTTGCCAAATCCGTTAATTTGCTGTCAAACTCGGGATCGAGTTTCCGCATCTTATCCAGCAGAATGTCAAGTTGAGATGCCATTACTTTTTGCCATTCCGCTTCGATCAGGGGGGCAGCAGCCAGCAGCTTTTGGGTATCGGCGAGCCACAAAGTGTACTGATCGGGCAGTCCGCTGGTAGCTGTGGGAACGCCATTGATGTCCGTTTGTTGAGCCTTCAGGTGAAGGGCCGCGACGTAACTCAGCAGATCCCTTCCCGCGGCTTGCAGTAGACTTTGGTTCGCCTTGAACCACGCCATCCACTTGTCGCGATATTTCTTGGACCGTGGGTCGCGATTGTTGTTTATGGCGTAACGAGCGGTGGCGGCTGAAAACTGGTGCTTGCTCAGCAGTGCGGCGAAATCCACCGGATTCCCGCTTGCGGGCGCAACGCCGCTTAACGTTCTGGTGCCTGCGTCATTCACGTTGAACGACACCGAAAGCTCCACGTCCTTAAGCGGGCCGGGAGCCGAGCACTCCGGACTCTTTCGGTCACATGCCGGGAATAGCTCCTGGTTGGAAAGGAACCGGACTAATCCGTCCGCATTGGCACGCAGAGTCGCGACGTTCTGATCGATGGTCTGGGTGACCGCGCCCGATTCCAGGGCGAATCCAAGCAAGGTAGCGAGTCCGGTCTTGGAAGCCGTGCTCGTCGATCCTCCCGCCGAAGCCGACGACCCGATCTGCTGATCGACCCTGGTTTTTTCGGCGGACTGAAGGAACTCCTTGAAGCTGTCGCTCAAGGTGCTGGGCGGCAGAGCGTAATACACGAATGCATAGTTGTGGGTGCCGAGGGCGTCCGCCATGTCGTCGCGCCGCGCATTTCGCGTGGCCGCAGCAGGCAGGTTAATGATCACGCTCAGGTCGAAATAGTTCAGACGCTCCGCTGTGGTCCTGGGATCGCTGGGCGCCGCCCCATCCACGCCTTGCAGGTTTGCCAGAAGGAAAAAGACCAGCGCGATACCGCATTTCTTCTCAAGGTTCATCGACATTCTCAAGATCCATGAATTCGGAAGCCGACTACCGGGTCGGCGCCCGCCGGCGTATCGCCCACAAACTTAGTTTTGAGGTCAGAGGTTGTGCCTCCGCCGCAATCTTCAACTAAGTGCACGTCGTCTCCGGGCTTCAGGCCCGCGCCCTCCACGGTGAGGTCGAGAACGTTGGTCCCTCGCTGGAGGGCCGGCAACTTGGCCTTTCCATCATCTCCAACCGGGACGTCCGCTCCATTCAGCGCCACGGCCGTCAAGCTGGTCGCAGGAGTAGCATCGCTGGTTACGAATATCGTCGCAGTCGAGCCCTTTGTCGTCAGGGCATCAAATAACCCCGAGGTGTCTTTCTTGAGATTGCAGGGCATATACGCTCCATCTACAAGCCGACTATCTATAAAAAATCAGAGTATTGGGGCCCGAATTGGTTAATAGTATACGCCAGGAATCGCGTTCGAAGTCAAGAACAATCGGCATGGACCCCGGCGCTGATGGTCCTCATGCCTACTGGGTCGGCACGGCATCCAGGAGCAACGGAATCGCCGGACCGGCCGCAGTGGTCTGCTATACTAAACCCTAGTCCCTCGCATCCGAATCGGCGTCACCGACTAAGCAACAACTGATGTAAGGGCGATTATCCGGAAGGCCGTTGTAGCTCAGTTGGTAGAGCGCGTCCTTGGTAAGGACGAGGTCATCGGTTCAATCCCGATCAACGGCTCCATATTTTGATCGCGCACAACGCAGCGCGGCTTCAAAGTGCAGGGGAGCGAGAGAGAAACATGGCGAAGGAAAAATTCGATCGCAGCAAGCCGCATTGCAACGTCGGCACCATCGGACACATCGATCACGGCAAGACCACGCTGACGGCGGCCATTACGCAGACGCTGGCCAAGCACAATCCCAAGGTGAAGTTCCGGAGCTTCGATTCGATCGACAACGCGCCGGAAGAAAAAGCCCGCGGGATCACGATCGCGGTGGCGCACGTGGAGTATGAGACGGCCAAGCGGCACTACGCCCACGTCGATTGCCCGGGCCACGCCGACTACATCAAGAACATGATCACCGGCGCGGCGCAGATGGACGGGGCGATCCTCGTCGTGGCCGCCACTGACGGTCCCATGCCGCAGACCCGCGAGCATATTCTGCTCGCCCGCCAGGTGGGCGTGCCCTACATTGTCGTGGCGCTGAATAAGGTCGATATGGTGGACGATCCGGAATTGCTCGAGCTGGTCGAGCTTGAAGTCCGCGAGCTGCTGACCAGCTACGGATTCCCGGGCAACGATCTCCCCGTCGTCAAGGTCAGCGCGCTGGGAGCGCTGAATAAAGAAGAGAAGTGGGAGAAGACGGTCGACGAGCTGATGGAGGCGGTGGACAGTTATATCCCGCAACCCGTCCGTGAAAAAGATAAGCCCTTCCTGATGCCGATCGAAGACATTTTCTCGATTCAAGGCCGCGGCACGGTGGTGACCGGAAGAATCGAAAAAGGGATCTGCAAGGTCGGCGAGGAAATGGAGATCGTGGGATTCCGCGATACTCGCAAGA
>JAIQFI010000092.1 GCA_020073345.1 Terriglobia bacterium | reverse complement strand
TTTACCGCGCTCATGCCAATCCCAGTAAATCAGCTCGATGCTGGGGCTCAGCTTTTCACTGAACCCCAGCCTGGTCTTGGCCCCGGAGTCGGCGCTCAGCTTGCTTCCCAGCATTGGCTTATCCTCCGCTCCGGCCGTCTGTAGTGTATCTACGAGAGCAAGTCTGTGCAACGGTGGAACGAAAAAAGAGCTTGATTATCGCAGCGCTTTCAGACATACGAATTAACGGGCGAAAATCTACCTCCTGCAGCAGGCCAGCGACTATCTCATAAGGTGAACCCACGTCGACGATCAATAAAAGTTATGGATGGATGGCCGACCATACGGGAGCTATCTCGGCAACCCATCTCAAAGACCTCACTTCTATGAAGTTTTCAGGCTGTCCCAGGCGTCACCGGTCGTAGAACTCGACCAGCAGTCGGTCGATTTCGGAGAAGGACACAGGTCCTCTAGTTCCTTTTCAACTGCGTGGGCCAGTTGAGCACCACGGTGATGGGGACTTGGGCGGCCTGCTGGCCTAGCGGCAGCACGGACATGAGGAACCGCTTGCCGTCGGCAGCGACGTCCCAGCCGAAGTCGATTGGACCCTGAAATAGGCGCTGGGGAATTCCAGCCTCGAAGGCCGCTCCATTGACTTTCACTTCCACGGCCATCTTGGCACTTCCCGCGGGGGGAGCCTGGAAGAAGATCTCCTTGCCGTCCGCGCGCCAAATGGGAAAATCGCCGCCGTCCTTGGAGACCTGCCACTTGCCTTCGCCCAACGCAGGCGCGCCGGAGGGTCCGGAAGCCAGGAACGGGCGGACGTAGATTTCGGCCCGGCCGGACTCGTTGGAAGCGTAGGCAATCCAGCGCATGTCGGGCGAGAAGGCAGCCTGCCTCTCGTTGAAGTCGGTGCCAAGCAATAACGCTGGCTTGTGATCGCCTTGGAGTGGCAGGACCCACATATCGCTGCCGGTCTTAGGCGCGTTTGTGATGTAGTACAGCAAGAACCGGCCGTCGCGCGACCAACTGGTGGGGAAGTGAATCTTGCCCGGCTCCTTCAGGAGTTCCTTCTCGTCGCCGGCCCCGGAGGAGGCTTTATCATACAGCGTGTCAAAAAGAGTGCCCGCCGAGAAGGCGATGCGGCTGCCGTCCGGGGACCAGACGCCCCATGAGCCCGCGCTTTGGCGAAACGTGAAACGGGTGCGCACGCCGCGCGCAAAGTCGAGGGTCCAGAGATCGCCGGCCCCCCCCGTTGTGGTGTCCCGAACCGCGCCATGCGTTCCATCCGGCGAGAGCGCAATATCCTCGTCCCCGCCGGGCTGGCCGAAGGGGCTCAAGACCTTCCCTTGCCGGTCGAACCAGGTGAGCTGATAGTTTCCTGTCTCGGCTCCCGCGCGATAGGCCAAAGTGCCGCTGGGAGAAACCGAAAACACACCGATGGATTGTGTGGTTCCGACGTGCTCAGCTACGGGAGACGGCTCACCAATCAATTGCAGCTTGGCCGCGTCGAACGGTTGCGCCATCAGCGTGTTGTCGCGCATGAAGAAGAGGTAGCTGTTCACGTAGGACGCCGCGAACTGGCCTGCCAAGAAGCGTGAGTTCGATTGCTCCGTGGGTTTAGTGTCTAGCGATCCGGCGTACATACCGATCACTTCCGGAGATCCATTGCGCAGATAGATAAAATGCTTACCGTCCGGCATAAACGTGGGCAGCGCGTGGAATGCCTCTCCGCGCGACGCATCCACGGATGTGATCGGCGTGGCGACGCCTCCCGCCTGCGACACTTTCCATAAGGGGCCGGAACCGCGGCCGCCGAAGATGATGATGCCATCGCGGTTCCAGGCGCCCGATCCTACGGCGCCGGCAGGAAGCATGCAGAGGGTTTGCGCCGGGCCTCCCGAGACATCGATCTTCTTGAGTTGGTTTTGTACGCCGAACCCCAAGTATTTACTGTCCGGGGACCAGAACGGGCTCACCGCACCGTCAGTGCCGGGCAACTGCCGCCATTGGAGCGCATCCAGATCGCGAATCCACAGGCCGTTGTGTTCGCCGGTGGAGTTGAAGGCCAACTTGCGGCCGTCGGGGGAGACGGACACGTATTGGCTGAAGCTCACGTTTTGGGGGAGGGCTACCTCAAAACGGCTGGTTTGCGCGGGCGGCTGAGTCTTGAAGTACATCCAGCCCCCGAGACCAAGAGCGATCAGAACAGCCACACCGGTCGCAGCCTTCCAAATCCACCCTCCTGCCCCCTGATTCGCGGCACTCGAAGAAGCCGGAGAGTCGTCCAGCAGCAAGCGCCAATCGGCGATGGATTGCAATCTCTGAGTTGGGTCCTTTTCGAGGCAGCAGCGGAGCAGCCGTTGCGTCTGCGCCGGCGCACGGCCCAACTTGGGCTCTTCCTTAATCACCGAAGCCAGCGTTTCCGAGAGATCGTCCCCCTTAAACAACTTCTGCCCGGTCAGCATCTCGCACAGCACCACGCCGAAGGCCCAGATGTCGGCGCGCCTGTCCACTTCCTTGCCGCGAGCTTGTTCCGGCGCCATGTAGGCGGCGGTGCCTAGAATGACTCCTGCCTGAGTTGCGCCCACCGTCAGCGTCGGCGAATTGTCCGACTGCGCAGTAGGAGTGCCACCCATTTTGGCCAGCCCGAAGTCGAGTACCTTCACGCCACCGTCGGGTTTGATGATGATGTTGCCGGGTTTCAGATCGCGATGCGTGATGCCCTTCTCGTGCGCGGCTTCGAGAGCATCCGCGATCTGTTTGGCAATGGCGAGTGCTTCATCGAGTGGGAGCGCGCCTTGCTTAAGCCGCTCGGCCAGCGTGTGACCCTCCACCAGTTCCATTACCAGGTAGTTGGGGCCGACGTCGTGAAGCGTGCATACGTTGGTGTGATTCAGGGAAGCGATCGCCCGAGCTTCCTTCTCGAAGCGCTCGCTAAAGCGTTCGGCGGAAACCTTGATGGCGACGTCGCGGCGAAGGCGCGGATCGTGCGCTCGATACACTTCGCCCATGCCGCCAGCGCCAATGGGTGCGAGGATCTCGTAAGGGCCTAGTTTATCGCCGGCTGAAAGAGGCATAATGCGTGATGCAGCCTAGTTTAGCTGATCAGAAAGTGGTTAGCGCCTGTGTTACGGCGTATCCGGACGCTATCTCGACTTCCGCGGGCGTTGTGCGATCCGGCGGTCACGCGAAAAAAAGCGCGTGGATTCCCGGGCCAAGGCGAGTACCATCAGTGAGAGTCATGCGGCTGTGTCCGAGGGACATCTCAACTCCGTCCTGCCGATATCTCCGAGTTTATCTCGTTGGGCCCCGCTTGTGAGGGGGCTGTGATAGTCTGATCCCCATTGTGGTGCACCGTTTTGGGTGAACAAGGAGCGATCGATGAACCGTGCTTGGAGATGCACCTGTTTGCTGATGTTCGTGGGACCGTTTGCGCTGGTCGCGCAAACACCGAATTCAGCCGATATGACTGAAACCATCAAGGCGTTGCTTGCTCGCATCGATCGCCTTGAAAAACGCGTGGCGGATTTGGAAGGCACGGCGGCTCCAGCGCATGTGGAGGCCCCTGCCGTGACGGCCTCCATCGCCCAGCCAACCACTCCGTCTCCGCAGCCCCCTCCTGGGAGCCACGATGACCACCTCGCCGCGACGGAGGCGGCGCAAGGCACGCCGCAATCGCCGCTGCTCAAGCTTTCCGGTTTCAGTGACATCGATTTTTCGGCAACCGATCAACACGGTACCAAGAGCGGTTTCAATGAGGGCCAGTTTACACTGCACATGGCCTCCGCGCTGGCTCCCAAGGTGACTGTGTTCAGCGAGTTTACAATGACCGCACGTACCGATGCCGGCACCGGATCGCCGCCAGCCGCCGGCTTCAATGCGGAAGTGGAACGGATCGTGATTCGCTACGACCAGAGCGATTATTTCAAGGTTTCCTTCGGACGCTTCCACACGCCGATTAATTGGTGGAACACCGCTTTCCATCATGGCGCATGGCTCCAAACCACAGCCGCCCGGCCTGAAATGGTTCAGTTTGGCGGACGCTTCATCCCCGTTCATTTTGTCGGAGGATTGATCGAGGGCGCAGTTCCCGCGGGAGGTTTGCATCTCAACTACAACGTTGCGGTCGGCAATGGACGTGGCTCCATAATCAGCCGGGCCGGAGATGCCGGAGACATCAACAACAATCGCGCTTGGCTGGTCAACTTGTTTGTCAAGCCGGATCGCCTGTTCGGGCTGCAAGCGGGAGCGTCGCTGTACCGCGATAAGATCGGAGTTGGCAGCCGCAACTTCGACGAGTGGATCTCTTCCGGGCACCTGGTCTGGGCCAAGGAGAATCCCGAGTTCATCGCCGAGTTCGCCAACGTCAATCACACCGAGACCGGACGCCTCGGCAGCTTCAATAGCCAGGCCTACTATGTTCAGTTCGGCTACCGGTTGCCCGAGTTCGGGCAGCGTTGGAAGCCATATTATCGGTGGGAATATATCCACATTCCCAGCTCAGATCCCGTGTTCATCGGTGTTCAGGACCTGGCAGGCTCGACACTAGGAATGCGTTACGATATCAGCACGTTCTCGGCATTCAAATTGGAATATCGAAACCAGCGGCGTCCGGGATTGCCCCGAATCAACGGGATCTTCGCTCAGACCAGCTTCACTTTCTAGGAAACCATCGATGCAACGACTTCATGCACGATTCGCGGCGGCTCTTTTGGCAGGAGCCTTTCTACTTCTCTTTCCCGCTTCCCGGGCGGCGACCGCGGATGGGGACATTGCCGTGGTGGTCCACCCGGGAGTGCCCGTAAGCGCGCTGACCTTTGCGGAAGTGCGCAAGCTGCTTTTCGGAGACCGTCAGTATTGGACCCCTGATCTCAGGGTCACGCTGGTGATGCGCGCGCCGGTGGCGAGGGAACGGGAAATCGTACTGAGAACCATTTATCAAATGACGGAGGCCCAGTTCCGGCAGTATTGGATCAGCAAAGTCTTCCGGGCTGAAGCTGCCGGCGGCCCCAGAATTGTTTACTCCAACGATGAAGCCACCGGACTGGTCGGCGCGCTACCCGGCTCGGTCAGTTTCATGGACTTCACGCAAGTCCCCAAGGGGCTGAAAGTCCTGCGGGTGGATGGACACTTGCCCGGTGAGCCAGGGTATCGGTTGCATTGAACTGTCCCGGGAAGGCTTTCGGCAAAATCTACTCGGTGCGTGGCGAATGACGTGACTGGAACAGGAAGCGCGAACGGGACAGCCCTAGTTCCTTCGTGACGGCCCATCCGGAATGTATTTCCACGACCGCAAGAGTCAATGATCTGGCTTCGCGCCGCTCTTTGGAGCCCCAGCCCGGTTGCTTCCAGTTGTGCCGGAGTACTGAAAGCGCGCGGCCACGTCCGTGAACGCCGTTCCCCATTGTTGGAGCTGCCGTACGACGCCGGGATTCACACCGGCCGCTGTGAACAAGGGCGCCGCTTCCCATACGTTGCCGCCGGAGATACCTCCGAGAGCCGCGGGCGGAGCGTATCGCTCCGGCGCTCCGCCGGTAAAGTATTGAGTGACGGGATACTGCAAGTTCTTGTCCAGCCACGCCGCGAGGAGCGCCTCCGTCAGGGCTCGCTTCGCATCGGCGGAAAGCGGCCGGAACATCGGGGCCCACGCTTCCCTGATCATAATGGTCGGATCGACATTCAGGTTGGGGCGCCAACCCTGTGCCCGGTTCTCCGGCCCAATGGCCGGATCGGCCGACTGCATCGCTTTGATCACAGCCACCAGGAGACGCGCCGGCTCCGGCCTTTGGGTTTCACGATATAGGTCCAGATACTGTCCAATCACGTAAACCCAGTCCACGGGAAGGCGATTCCTGTGCCGATGGTTGCCGCTGTTAAGGAGAATTTGCAGCTCGTACCAGGCCGCGTCGAAGTACTCATTCGTCCGCGCTGATCCGCCCATTCCGGCCGGGCCGTCGGGGATGTTAGCGGCGGCAGGCGCCGTCGCCGCAGGAATCGCGTTGAACCAAGTGCGCGGCTCCCCCGACGGTCCAAACAGTTCGCGTCCCCGCCCTTCCAGGCCAAACTCCTGGGTCATTTCCCAAGTTTTTACGAGCTCCCAGAGCTGCGTGGAATACACTTTAGAGCCCAAATCCTGCGACCAATTCGGTTTGCGTTCCACGTACGGCTTCAGCAGTGAGCGGCGGGCGTCAGTCCACTTGTCGAAGTTCACGGCAATGCGGCTGCTCGAGATCAGCTCCGTCAGATCGGGCGACGCCAAGAGACTTCTTAGGGAAGCCTTCGTCGCCTGGCTGGAGGAAAGACGGAACGATCCGTACAATGCGGAGAAATCACTTTTCTCAAACGCTGCGCCCCAGGCGTCCAGAGGATGTACCCGCGGCAGCCAGTGGTTCCAGTCGGGCAGTTGGAGCGAGATGGGAATCTCACGCGGATTTAAGTTCCCATCCGGATGAAATGCAGCGCGCGTAATGAGCGGTACTAAGGGGCTCGAATCAGAAGCCACCTGCCGAGCGCGCTCTCCGGATGGAGCGAAGATAAACCCGAGCGTATCGACGTCGTTCTCGAGCACCCATGAGAGCCCAGCTCCAGCCGCCCAGTTGGCGATCGGTTGAGCATCCAATCCCGGCCCTGGCTGGTAAGGAGGATTCCAGGGCCGGCCTGGATTAGGAACGGGCAGCGAACGAATGTAGCTTGCGATCTGCTGGCCTTCAGAATAGGTAAGTCCATGAAAGCGCGATCTCTCGATGATGGAGGCGTTTGAGAAGTTAAAGTACTTGAGATCGCGGCCGTCATGAGCATGGCAGTCCGCGCAGCGGGCGCGAATCGCCGGAGCGTTCGGGAGGTTGTTTGCCTTTAGCGGGGCAGCTTGCCAAAGGCCCTGTCCAGCGCGAATCGACTTCGCATCGGACAGGGGTGGCTCCCAGGTGCGGGGCTCTTCCTGCGCGAATAAGTTCGGCGCCAGCACCGCGCTCGAATCCAGCGTAAGGAAATTAAATGCTAGTACTCGAAAACCGCTCGCCACTCCATTGGAAAAGTTGAAGCGGAACCGAATGGTGTTGGCGCCCGTCACCGCGGTATCCGCGGGAAGCGGCAGGGTGACCTTGAGCGTCGAGAACCCCCCGCCGATACCGCCGTAGCTCTTGCCCGGCTCCTGGACCGCAACCGTATCGTTATCCAAGCGTAGCCAGGCGCTGGCGTTGACCTGGACACTGACCATGCCGGCGTAACCCAAACCATGAACCTGCATCCACAGGGATCGAATCTCGCGCGCCCGGCCGGCCGGAACGTCCACAACGACGCTCACCGTCGTGCCGTTTTCGCCCACGACTTCGATCGGAAGCGTCACGACAGCCCCCACGGGCGCCGCACTGGCGGCTAACGCAATCAACACGGCTAGACACTTCGGGACTTGCATCTTGGCTCTTACGTGACCGAGTTTGTTGACTGGTTGGAGCGGCATCTGAGTGACAGAGCTAAGTTTAGCCGATCAGAAAGGACATAGCTCCTGTATTACGGCGTAACCGGAAGTAATCCACATGAAGGGGAAACGCGCAAAACAGGACGGGTCCCCCACACGCCTCGTGCCTGAGCCCCAAGATAGCTTCCGACATTGCTCCGTATCGGGACGGATCAAGCAAGGGGGCGCCGCGGTTGTCGATCTCACACGCCTAGCCTTTCCGCCCGGTCCACCTCGGTGCCAAAAGGTGTTGCAGACGGTTTCAACATACATCGATCCTCAACATTCGTTGGATGATGGTCTGTTGGAGTCCCGTCGCGTGGGTTGTCCGAGGGGGCATAGGATCGATTTTTGAGACTCGGTGCCGAAGGCACGTGGTGAGCCTAATTTCCTTTTAGATACTCTCCCTCGAACCCGAGCACCCGCAGAACCGGACTGGGCCACCGCCAGAAATGATCCGGGATGGAAGTTTAGGGCTCTGGACCAGACGCTCAAGCTGCTGGCCGCATCAGTTGCCCCGCGTCGAAACATTCTCCTTTCTTCCACAGCACCAAAGTGATAGCCGCAATCTTGCGCGCCAGTGTGAGGCGAGCCATCGAGGGCTTCATCCCTTTGGCCACCAGAGCGTTGTAGAAATCTCGGAAGGTCCTGCACAGTTGCTAGCCATGGTGGCCGTGCTCTTGAACACGTTCTTCAATTCGTGATTATGGTTGGCGTTGAGGCCTCTCAGGGTCAGCAGTTTCTTGGAACGCTGCAGTTGGCCACCGGCGAAGCGGTATTCCCCGCTGATCCGGGTATCCAAGGCCAGGCCGCCATACGCCCATAGCTGCCGCTTGGTGCGGAAACGATGTGGCGTCTGTATCAAAGCGATCAGCAGAGCCGTGCGAATCGGGCCCACGCAGGGAATCTGCCTGAGCCATGTGT
>JAIQFI010000047.1 GCA_020073345.1 Terriglobia bacterium | reverse complement strand
GCACTGGGAAGGAAGAACTGGTTGCATGTAGGCAGCGCGCAGGCCGGACCCAAGGTCGCCGCCATCCTTTCGGTGGTGGAATCCTGCCGCAGACTCGGCGTTCCCGTCAAAGACTACCTGCTGGCTGTCCTGCCCGGCCTCGCCCACAGAAAGCTATCGGAACTCGCGCAACTCACCCCGGCCAAATGGAAAGCCGCTCGCGCCTGACCTGGGTTGGTCGGACGGATACGGTCGAGCCGATACTGAGCCGCGAAGATCGTTGAGTAAGCCATGCACAACACGATCGCTCCATAGAGCAGTCTTCTAGGAAGGGGGCGAAAATACCGTAACAGAACAGCAATGCCAAATGTCACCAGCGGCACGCACGAGGTCAACGACCGGACGCTGAAGGAATCCATGCCGTTCCAGTTATACGGCATGGAGCCAATGACCGCGACTTCGAGAAAAACTACCACGATCCACGGCCAGTAATGATATCCACGGGCTGCACTGGTCCTATATGTGCCATAGAGCAAGCCCACTATGCCGATCAGTGTGATAGGCGTCCAGAGGAACCACCCGTGATTGGTTGAAAAGAGGACGTTCAAGATGAAGCGCGGTGGGAATTCCAGAAATCCCGGGCCTTGCGGTATGGTAATGTACTTCCCATAAAGGATTTTCCACTGGGTGATCTGGGGAATCCAACACATCCCAGCGGCCCCAAGGTAGGCGACCCATACGAACCATCTCCGCGCAACCGCCACGCGACAACGGGAGACGTCCGCTAAGAGGGGGCCGATCAGGAAAATCGCATCCTGCCAGCGGCAGATAGAGAGCAGTCCTCCGCACAGTCCCAGCGTCGCCCAATCTCGAACACGCCCGGACTCCTTGGTGCGCCACCAGGTCAGCAAAAAGCCCGAGGACATCATGAACGTGGCTGCATGTGACATTGGCGAGAATGTGTAGTAGCCCAGCGAGGTCGAGAACCAGATCGCCAGGGGCAGGAACGCGGCCTGCCAAGGTGGTGAGCCGAATTCCTGCAGGAAGTGCGCTAAGCACCACATCCCGATTACGGTGAAGGTGACGTTTCCCAAGAAAAAGCAGAAAACAGCACCCTTTGCATAGCCGTCCGCAGATCGGCCGGCAGCGGCATCTACTGCGGTACCGACCGCTAGGAATGGGAGGGACAGTAACGAGTAGCCGACGGCGTATGGACTTCCGGGAAGACCGCCCTGACCACGGAAACCGCCCGCGCTAGTGGCCTGCGGATTGAGAACCGCAAATTCGTTTCTGAGATCGAAGTCATGGTCAAAGAGCAGCGAGTGGGCGGTGCCAAAGTAATACATTGGGTCCAGGCCTCTGATACTCAGGACTGTACGTCCGCCTATCGAGATGCTGGTAAGCGCAAAGAGAATGAGCGCGAGGATAATTCCCCACGCGAGGATCACGACTTTGGCAAGCGGAATCACGCTAGCCGGGAGCCTATTATTCGATGTTTCCATCGTGCGCCAAAACGTTAATTTTGATTGTACATGCCGGGTGCAGCGGAGCCACGCGGGCGTCCCGTCAGGCGCGACGACAAAGCGTCTACGCAGCCTGAATTTCTGAAGCCGCTACCGCCGCACCGCGATAGCGGATCGCCAGCAACGTTTGGTCGTCGACGAGAACATCGCTGCCGGTGAAGGCCCGCACGGAATGAAGAATGCGGTCGCGAATCTCGGCGGGCTCACCTTGCGGACACGACTCCACGGCAGCGATCAAGCGCTGCTCGCCGAACTCCTCGCCTGTGGCGTTCACGGCTTCGATGACGCCGTCGGAATAGAGCACCAGGACGTCTCCACGCTCCAGCCTTTCCACGCCTTGCTCGAATCGGGCTTGCGGCAGCAGGCCAAGTACAGGTCCTCCATCGCTGAGTCCTAATACGTCCTGCCCGCCGGCGCGGAACAACAGGGGAGCGCAGTGTCCGCAATTGACGTAGTGCAGCAATCCCGTGCGGGCATCGAAATATCCCCAGAACAGGCTGGCGAAGCGCTCGTGGGACGCGCGATCGCACAGCAAGCGGTTGAGCTGTTCGGTGGCAGCCTTGTGGCAAGCGGCCGAACGAGTCCAGTCAGTGCCATGCACGGTTCCCTGAATTACGCTCGCGAGCATCGCCGCGGGAACATCCTTGCCCGCAACATCGCCAACCACGAAGGCTGCTCCGTCTTCTGGAAGATCGAAGGCGTCATAGAAATCGCCGCTGACGTTGGCGGCGGGACGCCACTCGGCCGCGAGATCGAAATCGCGCGGCGAAGAGGTCGCAGCCGGAAGCAACCCGCGCTGTACTTGCCGCGCGATGTCGATCTGGCGCTCCACGCGCCGCGCAGAAAGATGCGCGCGGAATCGCGCCACCAGCAACGTCAGAGCACCCAGCAGAGCGAAACCGGCGGTGACTCCGAGGATCAAGGTCCAGCGCGCGGGCCACGCCAGAACGCCCGCATCGGCGAAAGAGGCCAGCTCGACGAAGGCCATGGTCCCCGCACTACTCTTGAGCGCGACGGTTTTGAAGGACGCAGCCGACGGGTGGGACGGAAGGCGAATCGGGAACGCTTCCACGACCACCTTGCCGGCACTGGTATCGCGAACGGCAAAAATCGGCCGGCGCTCACGAATTCGCGACACGACGTAATCCGCGGTGAACGCCGGAGCAGCCGCCGCATCAGAACGCGCGATGACGGCTCCTTCCCGATCGAGGATCTGCGCCCACGCCAGGCTGCCGTGGCTCTCCTGCACTACTTCGTCGAGGATGCCGCTCAAGGAAGCAGTGGCTGGTTTCTGGTCGCGCACGAGCTGATCCAGTGCCGACATTTCACGCGCCATCTCGCGCCTCGTGTTGAACAGGACGGTGGTGTGCTCGGAGATCACGTAGTTGATCACGGTGCTCGCCAGGAGCAGAACGGCCAAGCCGCGACCGGCAAAGATCCAGAGCCGGAACCATCGTTGCGCGTGTCTTTCCATACCAGTGAGACGCCGGCTGCGGCGTCGAGGTGTGAGGTGCTTAACCTTCTTAACGGATGTTTGGCAGAGACTTAACGGGACGGACTATGCCGTAAAGCGGTAACCCACGCCGCGAACCGTGTGAATGTACTGAGGGCTTTGCGGATTATCTTCGAGTTTTTGCCTTAACCACGCTACATGCACGTCGATGGTCCGTGAGGAAACCTCGGCCTGATACTCCCACACGTTTTGCAACAGCTCTTCGCGCGACACCACCGTGCCCCGGTGATCGATCAGATAGCGAAGCAATTGCAATTCCTTGGCGGCCATGGTCACCGGCTCGCCCTTCTTGTGCACCTGGCCCAGCGCGAAGTCGGCGCTTACGTTTCCGAACTCGAACTGCGCCACCGGAATCCGTTTCTTTTTGGGGATGCGCCGCAGCAGCGACTCGACGCGCGCCAGCAGCTCGGAAGGATCGAACGGCTTGGCCAGATAATCGTCGGCGCCGAGTTTCAGCCCGACCACGCGATCCGTGACGTGCGTTTTGGCGGTGAGCATCAGGATGGCCGTATCGCAGCCCTTTTGGCGCAACTCGCGGCACACGTCGAAGCCGCTCTTGCCGGGAAGCATGACGTCCAGAATGACCACGTCGTAATCGCCGGTGGAGGCTTTGGAGAGCCCGCTGGGCCCGTCCATGGCCGCATCCACCTGGTAGCCTTCGGCCTCCAGAAGATCGGTCACCGTGAGGCTCAGGCCGGGTTCGTCCTCAACCAAGAGAATGCGCGAGCTCATTCTGATGTTCCGCCGGGGCCGCCGGAATTCGCACGATAAACGTGGATCCCACGCCCGGCTCACTTTCCAGGTTTACAGTTCCGCCGTGCGCCTCCACAATTTTCTTCACCAGGTGCAGGCCGAGCCCGGTGCCGTGAATCTGATCCTGCACGGCTTTTCTTCCGCGGAAAAACGCATCGAACACGTGTTTCTGCTCCTCCGGCGGGATTCCAGAGCCGTGATCGGAGACCCGGATTTCGATTTTCGTTCCCTTGGCTCCGGGAACAGTCTCCGCGGAGATCGCAACCGATTGTTTGCCCGCTCCTCCATACTTGGCGGCGTTCGCCAACAGATTCTGCAAAGCGTGCCGGAGGGCCAGCGAATCTCCGGTGATCGGAGGCAGATCCGGATCGATGCGGGTTTGGACCTCGCATAAAGCGTCTTCGAGCATGCTTTTGCTGGATTGCAGCGTTTCTTCAATCAAGCCGGAAACGGACACCGGCTGGCGTTCTTGCACCACGCGGCCGGCCTGAGCGCTGGCGAAGCGCAGAACTTGCTCGACGATCGCGCCCAGGCGCTCGCTTTCCTGCTGGATGAGCGCTCCATAACGTTCCACCTGCGATGGATTCGACGCCACCTTGCCGCGCAGATTGAAGGCCGCGGTTCGAATCACCGTAAGCGGTGTGCGCAACTCATGGGAAACACCCGCGACGAATTCCATCTCCACTTGAGCTAGTTGCTGCGCTCTTCGCGAGAACTGCGCGAGCGCGGCGCCAGTGGCGAGCAACAGGAGCAGGATGCCTCCTGAAATCGCCAGATTGCGGCGTCGAGCGCTAGCGACAATGGTGTCGAGCGAACCATTTCGCAGCCACGCCGAAAGCAGCCACCGGCCACGCCCCGAATCATTCGCTACGCCCCGCAGGAGTATCGGTGCAGCTGCTCGCCCTCGAGGTGGGCGCGGCGAATCGAACAAGGTTGCAGTCGCCTGTGCCTCACTGCCAGAAGATTGCCTGTGACCGGAATCGGTGGCGAAGATCAACTCGGCGGGATTCACGCGGGATACCACTTCGACTCGATATTGCGAGCGCAAGTCGTCAGTAAAGAACTGCGCGAACAAGTCTGGAAGGATCGCCTCGCTCACGTATTTGTTGTCGACATCCAAAAACAGCCAGTCCTGTTCCTCCGGGCGTCCAGTCCCGGGATCCGGTTGGCCGCGGAATCGAGGATAGTCGATCAGCGTGAAATTCTCGGGGCGCGGAGCATTGCTGCCGGAGAGGCGCGCGGCGACAAAGTCTCGCATGGTAATCCAGTCCGCGGGCCATTCAGCGGGTTCCAGGGCGCCCGTCTCCCGGTTGAACATGCGTAGATCAAGCCGGCCATTCCCAGGGGCCACTACTGCAACTCGACGAAACACCCCGCGGTGTGGCGCCGATGCATACCAGGCGGAGTAGCGGGATTCGTAGGCCTTCTGGCGTCCCAACTCCTGAACCTGCTGATCGTCAGGCTGAAGCGCCGCGGCTGCGGTGCTGAGCTCGGCATTGAAATCGCTGCTGAGCTTGTTGGCAGCAGCCTGAAGATCGTCTTGATGTTTCTTTTGTTCGTTGGCGCTGATCTCGCCAATCCATCGGTACTGCAGGACCGCCAGGACGCAGACCAGGACCACCAGCAGCCCCACGAAGAGCCACAGCACAGGGGCTCGCCGTCGGATCTGATCCGGGTCCATCACCTACTACCTTAAGCGACTGCGCCAGCCGGCGCTGCTAAAGCTCGGTAAAACGTAGGTTAAGAATGTTAAAGGTAGATCCCCAAAGGCGGATGATAAACTTGTTCTTGGAGGAGGTCACGAAAAAATGAGAACACATCGGATCTGGCATCTGTTGGTAATCATTTTGACGGTAGCCGGCTTGCTTGGAACGAGCGCCTCTGCCCAACAGGCCAAAGGCAAATCGCACACGCTCGAAGGGAAAGTGGAAGGTGTACAGACCGACCGGTTGACGGTGAATCACGGCAAGGTCGAGGGCTACATGGACGCCATGACCATGCCGTACAAAGTGGACAAGCCAGACATCCTCAAGAAGGTCAAGGTCGGCGACCAGATTAGTGCCACAGTCTACGACGGCGACTACACACTGTATGATGTTAAAGTCGTACCGCCGAAGGCCAAGCAGAAGTAGTCATCCTTGACCCGGGCAGTCCGAAGACCGCGCTTGCCTAAAACTCGATCCCTTAAGTGGATCGGGTCTTGGACGCCCGGCGCAGAACCAGCACCAGCAGGCTTCCGCCCGTCAGCAGCCAGGTAGCGGGCTCGGGAGCTGTATTCAGCTCTCCGAACAGGCCATGACTTTCATTGACGGGACCGGCCGTGAAAAAGAGCGTGCCCTTGGGGCCAGCGTTGCCGCCGTTCCCGAACGCCAGGCCCCACAGCCCGTCGATCGCAAGCGGGTTCCCGTTTGCGTCCCTGAGCGTCTCCACAAAAGTGCCTGTAGTGGGGTTGTACGCATTAATCCGTCCGTCCCCAAAATTTCCCACCAGCAGGTTGCCGCCGACGTCGCCGAAGCCAGCCGGAGCCAGCGCCAGTCCCCACGGGGAATTGAGCGCGCCACTGGTGACCAGCCGGCCCAAAAGGTTACCCTGCAGATCGAACCTGTCCACGATGCCGTTACCCAGGCCGGACACGTCATCTTTCTTAGAGCCGTCCTGCAACGCATATGTGACATAGAGAACACCGTTGATGTTCGCTATGTCAAAAGGAGCATAGCCGGCGGGTAGGTTGGGATCCGTGAAGTTTCCGGCCAGGTCTGGGAAGGCTGCGCTGCCTTTCAGCACGTCGATTTTACCGGCCCTGAAGTTCGCGATGTAGGCGTATTCATCGCCGCTAATGTTCGCGTCGGTCAGACCTTTGTACACGTTGGCGGGGTCCCCGAGCGCGAGGACTTCCCCATTGGTGCCCAGCGCTCCTCGCCATCCGGAAACCGTGCCATCTTCGGAAGCGAACAGAAATACGTCCCCATTGAAGCTGGACGCAGCGGCGCCGTTAAACGCGACGCCGGTTACTGAGCCGTCACCCGGAATCAAGACGACCAATGCCTGCTTGACGCCTGTGTTGCCGTTATACAGCACCGACGACCCGCTGCCATTGGCTCCCAGCCAGAACGGCGACGTGGAGCTGGCCGCGATGCCCCATGCATTGATCAGATTGGGATCTAGAACCTTGGCTACTCCAGTTTGGTCCGAAGCGAGGTTGGTTTGGAAGAATCCGATCGGAGTTGCGAAGACCACGGGCGTCAGGCTGAAGCCCAGAGCCGCCGTGAACATCACACGAAAGTGTTTGCCCATATTCGAGCCTCCAAGGAGGATTTCACCCTTTGGGGGGAATCCAACAGGTTCCAGAATACTCCCAATTTGCTTTCTGCGGGTCTCAAGAACCGAGTTTGTGAGTACTAGGACTTTGGGGAATAAACGGACTGAAACAAATGCTATGCGCTAACGGTTTCGCCGACCTTCGCCGAGTAGCGGCGATCGACGTAATCGTTCAGGATGTCGATGAATTCGGCGACGATCCGGTCACCGCGCAGAGTGAGCTTGAGTTTTCCGTCGACGTAGACAGGCGCGACCGGTTCCTCGAAGGTCCCGGGTAGTGAGATGCCGATGTTGGAATGCTTGGATTCGCCAGGGCCGTTCACGATGCAGCCCATCACCGCGACCTTCATCTCCTCGACGCCCGCGTAGCGCTCTTTCCACGCCGGCATCTGCTCACGGAGATACGTCTGGATCTGGTCGGCCATATCCTGGAAAAATGTGCTGGTGGTCCGGCCGCAACCGGGACAAGCGGTCACCTGCGGCGTGAAGCTGCGCAGCTCGAGAGCCTGCAGAATCTGCTGGCAGACGATCACTTCATCCGCACGGTCGCCGTTGGGCAGCGGCGTGAGCGATGCGCGAATCGTATCGCCGATGCCGTCCTGAAGCAGAATCCCGATCGCGGCTGTCGAAGCCACGATGCCTTTCGATCCCAAGCCGGCCTCGGTGAGTCCCAGGTGCAGGGCGTAATCGCCTTCCGAGGCCAACATCCGGTACACGCGAATCAGGTCCTGCACGCCGCTGACCTTGGCGCTCAGAATGATGCGGTCCTTGGGAAGCCCGTAGTGCTCGGCGGCCTTGGCCGATTCGATGGCGCTGCGAACAATCGCACGCAGCGTGACGGTCTTGGCGTCCTCGGGCTCGGCGAGCGCGTTGTTCTCATCCATCATGCGGGTGAGCAACGCGGAATCGAGCGATCCCCAGTTCACGCCGATGCGCACCGGGCGGCCGTATTCGATGGCGGCTTCGATCATGATGCGGAAGTTATCGTCGTGCTTCTTGCCGATGTTGACGTTGCCGGGATTGACGCGATACTTCGCCAGCGCCTTCGCCATGTCGGGATACTTCTTCAGCAAAAGATGGCCGTTGTAATGGAAGTCGCCGATCACGGGAACGCGCACACCGAACTTCTGGAGGGTCTCGACGATTTTGGGAACCGCGGCGGCGGCTTCCTCGGTGTTGACGGTAACGCGCACCAGCTCGGAGCCCGCGCTGGCCAGAGCCATCACCTGGTTCACGGTCGCTTGCACGTCCGCAGTATCGGTGTTGGTCATCGACTGGACCACCACCGGGTGGCCTCCGCCGACGTTCACACCGCCCACGTTGACGGCCACCGTGCGGTGGCGCGGATTAGCGCTCATAAGCCTCCCGAAACTTCAATTGTAGCAACCGCCTATAATCGGGAAAATGCCCGGCCACGATACCGCCTTCTTCGGCCACCCCCGCGGCCTCTCCACGCTCTTCTTCACCGAGATGTGGGAGCGCTTCAGCTACTACGGCATCCGGGCGCTTCTGATCCTGTACATGACTGCGGCAGTCTCGCAGCGCGGGATGGGGATGAATGTGGCTATCGCCGGCGCGCTCTATGGGCTTTACACCTCCTGCGCCTATATCTTTGCCCTGCCCGCCGGCTGGATGGCCGACCGCTTCCTCGGTCACCAGCGAGCGGTTCTGCTGGGGGGATTGCTGATCGCCGCCGGGAACTTCGGCTTGATGCTTCCCTCGCTGGGAACGTTCGTGGGTTCGCTGCTGCTGATGGCCATCGGAACCGGGTTCCTCAAGACCAGCTGCACCACGGTGGTCGGATTTCTCTACGGGGAAAAAGATATCCGGCGAGATTCGGGATTCACGCTATACTACGTCGGCATCAATATCGGGGCGGGCTTGGCGCCGCTACTCCTCGGCTACGTCGGCCAGACCATCGATTATCGATACGCTTTCGGCCTGGCCGGCGTGTTCATGCTGGCGGGCTTGATTCAGTTCCAGATCACGCGCAAGTATCTCGGCGAGGCTGGCTGCGTTCCGGCCATTGCCACGCCAAAGGACCGGCGGATTCTGGGAATCGGCTCGGGCGTCTTGGTTGCCGCGCTCGCAGCGTTGTTACTGATGAGACCGGCGGTCGAGAAGGTAGCGGACGGATTCGGCGGGCTGCTGGTGATTGCGGTAGTGGTGACGTTTGGCGCGTTGATCCTTTCCAAGGACTTCACACCGGTCGAGAAAAAACGCATCTATGTGATCCTGGTGCTGTTCGTGGCATCGGCCCTGTTCTGGTCGATTTTCGAACAAGCCGGCTCCACGCTGAATCTGTTCGCGGACCGCAGCACGGACACGCACCTGTTCGGCTTCGCGTTCCCATCGTCGTGGTTCCAGTCGCTCAATTCCGGATTCATCTACGTACTCGGCCCCTTACTGGCCTGGTTGTGGATCAAGCTGGGCGACCGCGATCCTTCGTTGGTCACCAAATTCGCGTTCGGATTGATGGGCGCGGGCGCGGGTTTCATAGTGATGGTATTCGCCGCGCGGGCGGCCGGAGAGAGCGGCCGCGTCAGCCCGCTGTGGCTCGCCGGAGTCTATCTGATCCACACCGTCGCCGAACTGTGTCTGAGCCCGGTGGGCTTGAGCGCTATCACCAAGCTCGCTCCGGCGCGGATTGCCGGACTGACGATGGGCGTCTGGTTCCTGTCGATCTCGGTCGGAAACTTCTTCGCGGGCCGCATGGCGTCGTTTTACGAGTCGATGCCTCTGGACAGGCTGGTGGGGTACGCGGGCAGTCTGGGCATCGCCGTGGGTCTGGTGCTGTTGCTGATCTCGCGGCCCGTTACCAGGCTCATGGGGGGAGTGAAGTAATTAGGCGGGCGGAGTGAAATAATAGAAAGTCCATGAAACCGGTCGCCTTGCTGGGCATCCTGGGCCTGGCCATAGCTTGCGCGCAGAGTCCCGCTCCGCAAAACAACTCGGCGCCGGATCTCGCCGCGCTGGAGCAGACGGCGCAGATGCGCCACGCGGAATGGGAATCGCTGGCCAAAGACGTGGATGCAAGGATGGCGCGAATTCTGCCCTGCGATCCACGCACTGCCGCCGCGCTGGCGGATGTGACGCGAGCTTCCGAAGCGCGGCTGGCGGCGATCGCCCAATATATCCGAGCGGTTTCCTCCGCGGCCTTCGCCGAAAGCGCGGCCGCCAAGATCCTGCTCGACACCGAAGAGAAGCGCGCTGTGGAAGCCGGCCTGGAGCGGGCGGATGCCGGTCAGGAACAAACCGCCGTGGACACGCAGTCCGACGCCCTGGCGCGGAGCGTAAAACAGCGCGCATCCCTCGGAGATTCGCAAAAGCTCCTGGAGCAAATCTCATCCATGATCCACCAGCGGGCGGCGGCCTCGGAACAGCGGACCAAAGCCGCGGATGCAGCCGTGGCGCTGTTGCGCGATCTGGTGGCGAAATTGGACGCTCGCGACGCGACGCTGCGTAATGAATCCGCGGCGTTCGAGGCCGAGCGGACGCGTTGGAGCGGATACTACGCGGCGCGCCGGGCGCGGGCGCAAGTCGAGTGCTCCATCACGCAGATCGGCACATCCCCGTCAAAGGGCTCGCAGGGAAAGCAATGAAATACCGGCGCCTGCTGCGTACTGGCCTGTTGACGTATTGCGCCACGGGTTTGATCGGCCAAACCTCCCGTGAGGCTTATCGGCAAGCCTTCGACGTGTGGCAGCAGGCGCAGGCCAACCTCGAGCGTGACGCCGGTTCCGCTGGAACCGCTCTGGTTTCGCAAGCGGACCGGGCTGCCGCCGCCGCCGTAACATTCGAAGCCACTCGCGCTGCCTACCTGAAATCCTCTGCCCAGGACGCCGCGCAGCGGCGCCAGTTTTTGCAGACGAAGGCCGCGCGCCCCTCGCCGGACCTGGCCCCTCCGGCTGTGGCGGAACTGGCCGCCACTGAATTACAAATGGTCACCCGGACCATCGCCAGGTTCGCCAACGATCCGGATCGTGGAATCCAGCAACTGCGTCAGTCTCTGGAGCGCGAACGGGTCGCTCTGGTGGCCCTGACCGACACGATCCAGACGCGCCAGAAGATGGTGGCGGCGGCTTCGGCAACCGCCGACGCTCTCGAACAGGCCCGCACCAAAACCGCGGAAACATTCAGCGACCAGACGTCACAAATTTCCCAGGCCGTCGCCCAGAGTGAAATAGAAGGCGCCGCCTGGTCCCAGTATTATGAGAAGCTGACGCAAGCGATTCAAGCCGCCAGCGCGCCGCCGGCGCCGCGCGTCGATATCACCCCCGTGGCAACGCGGAACACTTCCATTTCTCCGATTCCCCTGCCTCGCTATGTAGGCGCTTGGACCTACCCAACGGTAAATGGCATCTTCCACGGAGCGCAGCCGGAGTTCGTGGACCTGGTGGTTCACGAACAGGATGGCCACGCCGATGGGACCCTGTTCGCGCGATTCAAGCAGTCCTCCGGCAGCGCCACGGATCCTTTGGTCCGGTTCGACTTTCAGGGCGACTTCGCCGCGACCCCGGTGCAGCGATTCAAGCTGGTCACCAGCGACGGTGCGCAAGGCACAGTCGAACTGATCCCCGGCCCCGCCTTCAATCTGCTGGAGGTTAACTTCCAGACCGACCCGCAGGCTAACAAAATCCGGACCGGCAATTTCATTCTTGTGAAGAAATAACCTGCCTCAGGTCGACCGACCCCTCGGCTCGAACCTGTCCTTCCGGGCGGCGATATGCCAGCACGAGCACGGCGTGATCGGAATCGGGCGTGAAGACCATTTTCCCCGCGGACCAATCTTCGCTGGCTGCGACTTCGCCGGTTCGGCCAGCAATGCGCCATACCAAGCCAGTGGGCGAAGCGATTCCTTGCGTTCGCGCTTCCCAACGTAGCGTGTAGCTCGCGCCGCCACGAAGCCCGCCCACTACCTGACGAAGCAGCTCGCATGATTCCGGTTGCTGCCCGCTGAACCGGATGCGGTGCGCCGGCGCCTCCAGCGCTACATGTGTCACGCCCGCTATCTCGGGCAAGCGCCAGTCGAAGCCGTGGGCCAGACGGGGCTCCTCGAAATTCGGATGCGTGATTCCATAGGGCCGCGGATTTCCGAGAGCCTGCCACAAATCGGCCGCTTCGTGCGACTGCCCCTCGTCCAGCAGTGCGTCGGTAGCCGCATACAGCAGAGGCGCATCACCGGCAGCGCGCATTTTCACGAGCTTGTCCGCCGCGCCCGCGATCGCTGTTTCCCGATGGTGATTCAGCACGTAAGCCAGGTACGAGGCCACCACCTCGTGGCGATCCGGGACGGCACGCTTCAGAATTTCCTCGGAAGCGCCGCTCATTTGCCAGCACAGATCGAACGCGGCAGCCCGGTCGCCATAGGACATCTCCAAAGCCGACCGCATCCACTTCCAGAATTCGTCGGACTTGCTCTGGCGAAAATAGAAGTTCGCCAGCGTCCAGCGTGTTTCAAACTGTCGATCGATGGAAAACGCCTCCAGAAGCCAGCGCTCGGCTTGATTCGGGTCACCTCGCAGCTCGGCGGCCAGGCCCAGCCGGATACGTGGCGCGGAAGCGCGCGGGTTCAACCGGGCGATCTCCTCCCAGAGCGGTGTGGAATCCTGCCCCGCGTATTCCGTTTGTAATGCAAGCGTCGCCAGGTATTCGCCGTTCTCCGGCTCGAGCTCGATCGCGCGTGCGACCTGCGCGAGTGTGCGCTGACGAAAAGCCGCATCGGCGCGAGCCAAACGGATCGACCACCAGGCCGCGACTGCAAGGGCGATGATCGTAATACATTTGAATAACACTAAAATCCCTTGCCGCTTCAAATGCAGTGACCGTATACTGATTCCAGTGTTTGCAAGAAGCGTTCTTTCCTGTTTGCTCTGCTCGGCAGTCGCACTGGCAGCGCCCGCCATCGGAGTGGTCACCGCCAGCGGCCATTTTAGCGTGGAAGGGTCCGAGGTCTGGGGCAACGCCACGCTGTTCGACGGGACCGTCGTCGAGACCAGCTCGGCGTCGTCCGAACTGGCATTGCGCAACGGCGTGAAGTTGCAGCTTGGCGTGAGTTCGCGAGCACGCATCTGGCAGAACCACCTGGTCCTGGAAAAAGGCGTGGCGCAATTGGCTGCTCCGGGGTCCTTTGAAGTGCGCGTCTTGAATAACGCGAATCTGATCCGGGCCCCCTACCGCGGCGCAGCTTTTCAGGCAGCGCAGGGACAGATCGTGCACGCCGGCTGCATGGTGTACAAGGACGGGCGTTTCCTGTTGCAGGATCAGACCACGCAAGAGGTGATCGAACTGGCGGGACCGGATCTGGCTGCCAACGTCGGTAACCGCGTCGAAGCGCGCGGTACGGCTTCGAGCACGCAGCCCCGCGTCACTCCGGCCACCAGCGTGATGAATGTGGTCTCGATCTCTCCCCAGTCGCAAGGCGGATGCCTCAGCGTCGCGGCGGCGCTGAACGCGAGAACCGATGTGCCCGCTGACGCTTCGAAAACAGGAAGCGCCGCTAAGGCAGCCGCAGGGGGGGCAGCAGCGGGAGCAGCAGCAGGCGCCGCCGCTGGAGCAGCGACCGGCGGAGCCGCGGCAGGTGCGGCTGCAGCCGGAATTTCCACCGGCGCCGTCGTCGGCATCGTGGCAGCGGTTGGAGGTGGTGGCGCAGCAGCCGCAGTACTCGTAACTAAGAGCAAGAAGTCCACCAGCCAGTAAGCGTCGCGCACCTATAATGGAGTGTGTCCCTCTCCACGAACACGTTTGTCGAAACCAACAAAGACCGGCTGCTCTCCGAGCTGAAGGACTTCCTCCGCATCCCCAGCGTCAGCACGCTTCCTGAGCACGTCCCCGACATCCAGCGCGCCGCCGAATTCGTCGCCGGCAGTCTGCGCGCCGCCAAGCTCGAACATGTCGAGGTGATCAAGACCGCAGGACACCCGCTGGTCTACGCCGATTGGCTGCACGCGCCCGGGAAACCGACCGTTCTGTGCTACGGGCATTACGACGTCCAGCCTCCCGATCCCCTGGATGAATGGGTGACGCCCCCCTTCGAGCCCACCGTTCGCGACGGCAACATCTACGCGCGCGGTTCGGCCGACGACAAGGGCCAGATGTACTCGCACATCAAGGCCATCGAAGCCTTGTTCGCCGTGAACGGCAAGCTTCCTGTCAACGTGAAGTTCCTAATCGAAGGCGAAGAGGAAGTGAGCGGTGCCGCCATCGCCAAGTATGTCGCCGAAAATCCGGCGAAACTTAAATCAGATGTAGCGCTGGTGTCGGATACCGAGCTCTACGCCGAAGGCATCCCGACGTTATGCGTGGGCCTGCGCGGATTGATCTACACCGAGATCGAGGCTCGCGGTCCGGCGAAGGATCTCCATTCGGGCATGTACGGCGGTGCCGCGCCCAACGCCATCTTCGGACTCGTTGAGCTATTGGCCAGGCTCAAGGACGCGCAAGGCCATATCAACATTCCCGGCATCTACGACGACGTAGCGCCGCCGACGCCCGCCGAGAAACATTCCTGGTCCATTCTGCCGTTCGACGAGAAAGAATTTCTCAAGGTCGAGGTCGGCTCGACGCAGCTCACCGGTGAGCCGGGATTCACGGTGCTGGAACGCGTGTGGGCCCGGCCCACGCTCGAAGTACACGGCATCGTGGGCGGATTTATCGCGCCCGGAGCAAAGACGGTGATCCCCGCCAAGGCGACCGCCAAGGTCAGCATCCGCCTGGTGCCCAATCAGGATCCGGAAAAGGTCATCGCGGGTTACAAGAAGGCCGTCAAGGAATTCACTCCTCCCGGAATCCAGACCGAGGTGAAGGTGCTGGCTTACGGACCCGCGATCAGCGTGAATCCGGATCATCCCGCGATCCGGGTCGCGGCCAAAGCTTTTTCCGACGTGCTGGGCCGCGAGACGGTGTTCATTCGCAGCGGCGGGTCGATCCCGATTGTGGGCGATTTCGCCAAGCATCTCGGCATTCCCACCATTCTGATGGGATTCGGACTTCCCGACGATGGATTACATTCGCCCAACGAGAAATACAAGCTGGCGAATTACTACGCCGGGATCATGACGATTGCGCACTTCCTTGAACAATACGGCCAGTGATGATGCTCCGCGCGTGACTGCCCCGCCCTCGCAATCCGAGAGCGTGGTGCGGTCGGCCGGAGTGGTTTCCATCGCGGTATTCATGAGCCGCGTCACCGGCTTGCTGCGCGAATCGGTGATGGCCCGGCTGTTCGGCGCGGGACTGATCTACGACGCGTTCATGCTGGGGTTCCGCATCCCCAACCTGACGCGCGACCTGTTCGCCGAAGGCGCGCTGTCGAGCGCCTTCGTACCGACCTTCAGCGAGTACCTCAGCCAGCGCAGCAAAGAGGAAGCCGGGCGGCTGGTCAACCTGGTGGCGACCGCGTTGATCATCGTGGTGGGCGCGGTGTGCGCCGCGGGCGTGATCTTTGCTCCCGCGCTGGTTCACGTGCTCGCTCCCGGATTCGCGGCGGTTCCCGGTAAGTTCGAGCTGGCGGTCCGCATGACCCGCATCATGTTTCCCTTCCTGCTGCTGGTGGCGTTGGCCGCGCAGGCCATGGGTGTGCTGAACGCGTGTAATCGCTTCGGTGTTCCCGCGATGGCTTCGACGTTTTTTAATATTGGCTCGGTAGGATTCGGCATTCTTCTCGGCATCTTCATGGGGCCGATGCTCCACATCACGCGCATTGAAGGGATGGCGATCGGTGTGGTTCTCGGTGGCGCTCTGCAGCTGGTCTGGCAACTGCCCAGTCTGCGCGGCCTTGGATTCCACTTCCGAGGAGTGCTGGACTGGTCCGACCCCGGTCTGCAGCGCATCCTTCGACTGATGGTCCCGGCCATTCTCGGCAACGCGGCCGTGCAGATCAACGTGATGGTGAATACCAATTTCGCTTCCAGCATTTACGATCCTCTGCGAGGCCTGGATGGTGCAGTGAGCTGGCTGAGCTATGCCTTTCGCTTCATGCAGCTCCCGTTGGGTTTATTCGGTGTGGCGATGGGATCCGCCACCCTGCCCTCCATCGCCCGCAGTGCCGCGCGCGGGGACATGGACGAATTCCGGCGCACGCTCTCCAACTCGCTGGGCACCGTGTTTCTGCTGACCATACCGTCTTCGGTAGGGCTGATGGTGCTGGGGAAATCGATTATCGGCGCGATCTACCAGGGAGGCCGTTTCCAGCTATACGACACGCAACAAACTGCGGTGGCTTTATCCTGCTATGCAATCGGGCTGATGGGTTACGCCGCGCTCAAGGTGCTGAGTCCTGCGTTCTACGCACTGAACGACGCGCGTACGCCGATGCTGGTGAGCCTCGGGTCCATATTGGTTAACTACCTGGCGGCCTCGAGCATGATCCGCTTGGCCGGACTGGGGCACGCGGGCCTGGCTCTTTCGACATCGGCGGTCGCGCTGTTCGGATTCGTGGTGCTGTTCGCGATTCTCCGTAAGCGGATCGGAGGAGTGTATGGCCGCGCTCTGGCTGCGCAGATCGGCAAGGTGGCTCTGGCTTCGGCGGTCATGGGCGCCGCTATTTTCGCGTCCTCGCGCGGTATGGAAACATGGCTGGGTGTTTCGCAAATGGCGCGTCTGGCGGATCTGAGCGTGTCGCTTCCCGCGGGACTCGCCGTGTATTACGGAGCGTGCCGGATGCTGGGGCTCACCGATATCGACGGCGTGATCCGGGCGTTCGCGGGACCGATCCGGCGGCGGCTACGCAGGTAGAATGTCACCGTCAGCAATTTCTAAAATGGAGTCGGGTGCAACCGATCGATCCGGGTTATTCGATTACCCAAGAATGCTTGTCCAGCGACGAGTGTGAGGGGCTCGTAGAAGCCCTCTGCACAGGAACAGTTTCGCGAAGCCGAGCGGGCGCGCGGCACCTAATGGCCAATCCGACCGTGGCGGCGCTCGCGATTAGCGATAGGCTGACTCCGCTGGCGACGAGGTGGTTGGGCGATAGTGCCATTCCGTTTCGCGCAACGCTATTCGAAAAATCGAACGTTACAAACTGGCTGATTCCTTGGCACCAAGATACGGCTCTTCCCCTAACAAAGAAGATCGAGGCGACTGGGTGGGGCTCGTGGTCGGAAAAAGCGGGTGCCACGTACGCGCATGCCCCTAATTGGGCGCTATCTCGTATCATCGCCCTGCGCGTTCACCTGGACGCGTCGACGCTCGACAACGGCCCGCTCCGCGTTATTCCTGGCTCGCATCTTAGCGGTGTATTGAGTGATGCAAGCGTCGCCGAATACGTGTCGACTCACGAATGTATCGAGTGTATCGTGCCACGTGGAGGAGTAATCGCGATGCGACCACTCATCATCCATTCTTCATCCAAGGCGAAAAGCGCGGAACCGCGCCGAGTGCTACACATCGAATATGCCGTCTCGCTCGATCTCGGCAACGGCATCCGGCTAGCCGTTGTCTAGCATCGATTGCGCAGTCAAACAGTCAGTAGTTTCCGAAACCCTTCCACATCCAGCCGCCGCCCGACGAAGAACGACCCGAACAAAGCATACACGGCGCTTACGTGATCGAAGCGCATTTCGTAGATCAGCTTCTTGAAGACCAGCGGATCGTCGGCGAACAGGTCCACGCCCCACTCCCAATCGTCGAAGCCGATCGACCCGGTGATGATCTGCTTCACGGTTCCGCCGTAGCGGCGTCCGACGGCACCGTGCTCGGCCATCTGGCGCTGCCGCTCACTCAAGGGCAGCTGATACCAGTTCTTGTCCTCGCCGCGCCTGCGATCCATGGGATAGAAGCATAGATATTTCGCGGGCGGCACTTCGGGAAACAGGCGGGGGTGCATGGCCTGGCGCTGGCGCTCGAGAGTTTGCTCGATTTGGGCGTTCCAGTCCGGGGAGTGCGGCGCGATCCCCTTCTCCGCCAAATCGCTGTAGGCTTTGCCGGTGGATTCGTACAATCCCAGTTCTATGACCGAGAGATAGGAGCTGGTTTGCTCCAGGAAATCCCACAGCCGCAGGTGCGCCAGGCAGGTCTGGATCTCGCCGAGTTGGTCGAATCCCGGGCGAAAGTGGACCAGCATCAGGTCGCCTTTATGACCCAGCAGGCCGAATGCGGCGCTGCTCTGTTTCTCGATGGTGGCCAGGGTGGACGCGGCCTCGTTTAGGATCGCTGCGCGATCCTCCACCGGGAGCGCTCGCCAGGCGGCCCAGCGCACGCGCATCATCTGGTGCAGAACGGCCGCGCCCTCAATGGTCAGCGGCACCGGAGGCATGTTTTCAAGATTTTGCATGATCGTCTTTTACTGTATCGCGTTCGACGCATGCTAAAATCAAGATCCATGTATCCAGATGTTCATCTGGTGATTCAGCTTCAATCGCTAGACCAGAAAATCACTACGCTCGAAAAAGAAGTAGCCGCGCTGCCCAAACACATCGCTGTGATCGAGAAGGCTCTCGAATCGCACCTCCGGAAACTGGAAGCCGACAAAGCCGCTCTCTCCGCCAACCAGAAAGATCGCAAGAAACTGGAAGGCGACATCCAGATGCACCAGCAGAAGATCTCCAAGCTCCGCGATCAGATGCTGGGAGCCAAAACCAACGAGCAGTATCGCGCTTTCCAGCACGAGATCGAGTTCATCGAGAAAGAGATACGCCAGGCCGAGGACCGCATCCTGGAGCTGATGTCGGAATCTGAACCGCTGGACCAGAACGTCAAGAAGGCCGAGAAAGCGTTAGCCGAGGAAAAGAAATCGGTGGAAGCGGAGAAATCGCAAGCGCGCGAGCGCACCGCCGCCGATCAGAAAGAATTGGACATGCTCCGCCAGCAGCGCGGAGAATCGGTTGCCAAGCTGCCGAAGGCGTCGCTGGCCGCCTACGACAAGATCCGCAAGAGGTTCAGCAATAGTACCGTGGTCGCGGAAGCGGTCAACGGCCGGTGCTCAGGCTGCCAGATTAACCTCCGTCCGCAGTTTCTTCAGGATCTTCGAAAAGGCGACCAGTTGATGTTCTGCGAGAGCTGCGGTCGGTTCTTGTATTACAACCCTCCGGTAAGCTTCGAAGACGCCGCCGCGGTGCGGTAGCTACACCTTGTAGGGCGCCCGCTCGAACGACTCTTGGACTTCCGACCGTGCGCGCATGCGGCGGCTGCCCGGCCATTCCAGGCGCATGTCCCTGCAGACTTCATCGAGCATTTCCATGGTGCAGACCTTGGTCTCCATGGCGAAAGCGGTCAGCAGCAAGTTGTCGCAAACACCATTGATCACGCGCGGAATTCCTTGCGTGCGCAGATGGACTTCCGACATCAGCTCTTCGGAAAACACCTTCTGATCCGGCATCCCGACCCGCGCCATTCGCGAATCGATATACTCCACGGCTTCCCGCAGCGCGAACGGCATCAGGTTGCAGCGCAGCACCACGCGCTGCTTCAACTGCCGGAGATTGGGAGCATCCAGTTTGCGGTCCAGCTCGGGCTGACCGGCCAGGACAATTTGCAGCAGCTTTCCGTTACGATTTTCGAGATTTCCCAGCAGCCGGATCTCCTCGAGCACTTCCCATTCCAGGTTGTGCGCCTCGTCCACGATCAGCACCACCGTCTTGCCGTCCTGCGCTTGTTCCACTAACAGTGTGTTCAAAGCAAAGAGCACTTCGGTTTTCGAAGTGCGCGAGCACGGCAGGTCAAGATCGTATGCGATCATCTCGAAGAACTGGTCCACGTTGATGCGGGAATTGAAAAGAAACGCGAACTCGATGAAGTTGGCGTCCAGGTAATCCCGGAGGCACTCGAGCATCGTGGTCTTGCCTGTCCCTACCTCGCCGGATAGGACGATAAACCCCTTGCGAGCCTGCACGCCATAGACCAGATTCGCCAGCGCTTCTTCATGCCGCTCACTTCGATAGAAGAAGGCAGGATCCGGACTTAGACTAAAGGGGCTTTCCGAGAAGCCAAAGAAAGCATTGTACATTTCAGGGAATTCACCCTCTCTCGTACTTCTCTTCTAGATCGATAGTATCACGCGGTGACTATAGGGGTGAATACCCCTCCCGTTTACACGGTACTAGGGTAGAAGTATCGACTTTTAATTGACTTCCAGCAGAACCCAGCCGGGCAAGTATGCCGGGCGGCCCGCTTCAAAGACAATCCGGCGGGTCTTCGGGAACGGCAGTCCGGTCTGAACGGCTTTCTGATACAGGCTGAAGTGCCTCAAAATCGAGCGGTAGTTGGGGTCCGCGGTGTCGCCGACGGAAATCTTGGATAGCATGCCCGCGCCCCATCCTAGAGCCAGCACACAGGCGTTGTTTCCCGCCTCCTGAACGCGCTTCTCGAGGTCACCCAGGGTTGCGGCCAGCCGCTCCAAGCCAGTGGCCCCGGCATATGCCTTGTGACGCTGGATCTGGCTCGCAGCGAAGGAGTTAGACGCCTGGAAGAGTTTTTGGCGATCCTGCGCCGAGGTTTCCTTCCACAAACCTTCGAAAACCATTCCGGGAGCAGCCATTTCGGCGAACACCGGCGTGCTCTCCTCGATCCTGCGCGCGTCGGCGGTTCCACGGGCCGATTTCCACCCCAGCTCGAACTTGCCCGCCCCGCGCGCGACCATCGTCGACGTCCGCAGCAGGTAGATCTTCATGCCGGTGTAGGCCACCGGAGCTGAATCGGCCGATCCCACGCGCCGCATGCGATTCCCGGCGTGCCCGCCCAGCACGGCATCCTCAGCCTTGCCGGCGGGATTGCGAGGCGGACGAGAGTCTTCTGCCATTCGGCTCGCGAGCTCGCCCAACGTCTTTTCATTCCAGCGATCGAAGACCGCGCCGGTTCGCAGAGCGCCCTTGATCGCCGTGGCGGGCAGATACGGACCCGAGGTCGAAGTCGCGAAGGTCGGGATAAACAGGTTTTCCGAATGGGCGCGTTCCCAGACAGGAACCGAACTTGCGTGTTCGAAGGGAATCCGCCGGCCCGCGAAGTTTTGCGCGAAGCCGCCCCAGGAGGCGAAATCCAGCTTGTCAGCGGTCTTGAGCTGGGTCAGATATCCTTCGAGGCGTGGACCCTTGGATAGCAACCGGAAAATCCGGCGCTGATCGAGCACGTTGACGTGGTCTTTCCAGACCATGTAGTCGATGGGCGCGAGCTTCTGGCCGTCGCCCACCAGCGTCGGAGTCAGACATGTGACACGATACTTCATGAAACAACCCTGAGCGGAATTGGAATGGCCAGTGCGAAGCCGGAGCGGTACACGGGATGCGGAAATCCTTCGGGCGCGACGTCGGCGGCCGATCCGCGTGGCTCAGCCGAGGCTACCAGCACCGAGCCTTCCGCGACCATACGCGTCTGTTTCTTGCGATCGCCCCAGCGGGCGTCGCTTTCCACGCGCCCGCCGCGAGTGGTCAGCGTGTAGTTTCCCTGCGACCACTCCACGGTATCTGAGGCAGCCGGGTGGAACAGCGAGAGCAGCCAATAGGCTCCGTTGGCCCCGTCCTCCGTATGGAATTGAAGTTCGCCCAAGCTGTCGGTGACCTCGGGCATTTCCGCGCGGCCCCAACCTTGGGATCGCTTTCCGCCGAATCCGGAATCGGAAAGCAGCCGGAAGGCGGCAGTCAGTGGCTTGGTCCATTGGTCTCGCGCAGCGTCGTTACTGAACTGAGCCACGCACCATAATCCGCTGCCCGGCGTAAATTCGAGGCACGCCGTCGAATGCGGGGACACGGACGCGCCTTCGCGATCGACAGCCGCGCTCGATCGCACCGAGACGCGGAACGGCCCCGGAGTGGGCGGCGTGCTGAACGGCAGCAGACACTCGCTGGGACCATCGATGATCCAGCCGTCTTCCGACAATCCCTGGCCAGCAGCGAGCGATTTCACGACGCCGAGCGGCACGAACCGCGCGCCTTTCCAGCGAACCTTGGACGACGGCGGCGGTGGCCACAGATTGCGCGGTGGCACCACCAGCAACGTATCGCCCTGGTAAGGGAAACAAGAGCTGAAGCGGACTGCCGGCTCGGGTGCACGGGCGGTAGCCTCCAACCATTCGTCCAGCATCCCTAGCCGGTCCATGGCGGACGTCACCGCAGAGTACAGCGAATCGCTGTGATAGATACGATCCACGCGATCGCGATCCCCGGAATCGGGACCGATGCGCCAGGGCCCTAGGGGCCGGAGGCGTATGAGCAAGCCAGACGTCATTGTTGGTTCACGAGTCTATTCCGCGAGCTTTTCGGCGAAGGAAGAATCGTTGACCGCGGATTGCAGTTGGCCGAGATCGCCGGCAGCCAGCTCGGATTCCTCGGCGCCCGACGAATAGAATCCGCGACCGCGCCATGTCAGCTTGAGGTTGGCGAAGCGGACGCGGCCGCTGCCACGAGATCCGCCGCCGCCCAGCGCGTCGTCCTCGAGCAGACGCAATCCTTCTAACAGACGGGCTGCGAGCGCCTTGTCCTCGTCGCACAAAACATCCAGCACCATGCGGACCCGGAACCGCGCGCCTGCCGGCACCCGTTCGAGCGTCCGCGGATTCGCCTGCGAAGTGATCCGATCGATGGCGTTTTCGCTCTTGACTTCGGTAATTTCGTCGTCCAGGTTCTCGCGCATCTGCGCCGTGATGCTCTCGGGATCGAGCGGCGCATCATAGACCGCCAGACGCGCGGGGCTGGCCGCGCTCGATTCGAGCGCCTCGCCCTGCACCCGCTCCATCCGTCCCGGATTGCGGCCGAACAGCAGGCAGATCTCGTCGTCCGGACGGTCGCTCTGATGGATCCGCACTTCCTGGCCGCGGCGCTTGGACAAATAGACCAGCTCGCCAGGTCCGGTCACGCCCAGCGAGTTCTCGAGCAGCGAGCGGAGCTTGCCCCGCAGCGAGCTGCCCGGAATGTAAGGCAGCCCGAAGGCGTCCTTCACCACGGGATTATCGGCGCCGCCGATTTCGAGCGACCCCTTGCCCGCGCCGATGTGCAGGCCTGTCTCGCAATGTACTTCGCCGGCGAGAATCAACTTGCCGACCAACTTCAATTTCGTCTGAGCTGTGTGTGCGCTCATATCCTCTTTACTCGTTGTAGGCAACGATTGCCTCAAACAGGTCCTTAAATCTCTCGTATCCGCGCGCGTCGTTTCTGCGGGTGACTTGCAGCAGCAGGCGTTCCAGCGCGTCCAGGCTTCGTAGCGAATGGCGCGCGATGGTGTACGCCAGCCGCGCCCGCAACATGACGAACTGATGCTGCCGGTCGGATTCGGGCGCGCGCACCGCCCGCCGCACGGCGTTATACAAACGCCGCAACTGGCTCTTGGTGCCGCTGTCCATGTCCCGCATCCGGGCCACCACGGCATGCGCCTGGTTATCCAGGTACAGGCTATCGGAGACCAGTTTCTCCAGCTCGATCTCCGCGAAGCCTTCGAAAGGCCGTCCGCCGCCGGGCCTGCCCTCGTGCCGCCCTTCCGGTCGTCCTCCGCCCTCGCGACCGCCACCGGGTCCCCGATCGGGACGACCTTCGCGGCGTGGACCACCCTGCGGACGATCGCCTTGCGGCCGCGGAGGACGATCCCCGCGAGGCCCCCGCGGTTCGCGGTCACCTAGTTTCGCCTGGGCGGCTTGATGCGCGGCGTCGCGCTTGGCAGATTCGGCCTCCGCTTTAGCTTTAGCAATCTCCAGCGCCTGGGCAAGACTTGGTTCCTGGGGCGCTTCTTGAGGTGGAGCCTCCGGCGGAGTCTCGACTGATGGTGTTTGCGACTGATCTTCTTCCATTGAAATCCCTTCTTAGGCTTCGGCGGACAACCTCGCCCATTCTAGCGCCACACGGCCCGCTGGCCGCAACTTGACGGTGACGGCGCTCCGTCCGATCAGATCGGCGATCAAAGCCGTGCGGGCTTTCTGATAATCCCCGCGCTCCGGCCCAGGCGCGCGCGAGGCGTTCAGGATCCTGCGGATGCGGCGATGATACCGCCACGGCCGTTCGCCACCCATGCGCCGGGCCTGCCTCTTCGACATTTTCGATTGCGTCTCACGATAGATGCCGCACAGATCGCGCAGGTACTGCGGCGAACAGCCGAAATCGCTGACCATGCGGCCGAGAAAATCCTTGAGCGAAGCGGCTTCGGCGAATTGTTTCCATTCGAGCGTTCGCCCCAGCAGCCAGATGCAATCCTTGTCGGCCGATTTGGCCGCTTCCAGGCGCTGCCCGGCTTCTTCGAACACCGCGCCGAGCGACGCGTCTACGGCGGGCGCCATGGCCAAAGCCATGCTGATGGTCTTGCCTTCAGGTCCGGCGAAGTCCTTCAGGTTTTGTTCGGCGAAACGGCGGAAGAGCCGCTCGAGCTCCGACGCCAACCCGATCAAAGCATCCCAGGCGCCATATACGGCGAAATCGTCGCCTCCCGAGTAGATCACGGTAACCTTCCGCCAGAACTCGGGCATGGAACACAGCACTTCCAGTTCGCCGGCGAAGAACTGCTTGTACATCACCGAAAGCTGGATATGCTCTTCGATACTCTGGGCGCGATGGATGCGAATGGCGAAGTTGTCCACGTCGCCGCGGAGAACGCCCCACGTCGCGAGACCGGAGGATCGGCCTGCGAGTACGGCGGTCGAGGCAGGCTCGCTGCCGTCGTCACTCGGCGCGGCGTGACGAGCAAAGGGGATCGCGTCCGTGGAATTCGTCAACGGCCAGGTGTGCTTTCCGCCGCTGGTGAGGATGCGGCCAGGCGTTTCCGGCGACCAGGTGACCGTCCCGGCGTCACGCAGCGAAAAACCGAGCTGTCCGGCGAAGTAGTCGTCGATGCCCGGATCCGGCTCGGGGACGGCCGCCGCGAACAATGCCGCACCAGCCCCGCTCGCGGGTGCGTGCCGGCCGCGGTCGAGTGTCTCTTCTAGGCGCCGGCGGACATCGCTCCAATCGCCCAGGTTTTCCGTCATGCTCCAGACCAGCTTGAGCGCACCCGCGCTCAGCGCCGCGATTTCCCTGGCGGCAGCGCTCAGGAACGCTTCCGCCGGTTCACGCGATTCCTCTGGAAGAACCAGCAGAAACTGGCTCCCGCCACTGGATCCGAGCAGAATCTTGGCCAGCCCCAGTTCGGCGAGCAGGGCGCGCGGCAGCACTTCGCTCAATAGGCTGATCCAATGCGACCGACCGGTGAAAATCCGGTCGGGATCATGGGACGCCGGCGCCAGGAGGCAGTCGTCGACGCCCAAAATCTTCCCTTCGAGAAAAATCTGCAAGGACATGCGGAGGCGAAATCAACACTGTATCACGAGGTGTATTAACCGTGTGTCTGGCGCTGGATCGCGGCCACTAGTCCCGGCACGGTGTGCGGATCGGCTTCGACATCGACTGTAAGACCAAGCTCCCGCGCCGTGGCTGACGTGATCGGACCAATCGAGGCAATCCTTACTCCCGACAGCGCGTCGGCTCCTGCTGCCGCCACGAAGTTCTGAACCGTCGACGAGCTGGTGAAGGTGATCCAGTGCGGCTTGCGCGCTAGGACCTCCTGTGCGCGACTGGACGCGTCCTCGGGAATCACAGTGCGATACGCCTCGACGACATCCACGATCGCGCCGCGGCGAGTAAGTTCGACAGGAACCAGATCCCGAGCTACGGCCGCACGCGGAAGGAGAATACGTTTGCCCGCGAGATCATCCGCAGCCAGAGCTTCGAGCAAACTCTCGGCGACGTACTCCTTGGGCATCCGGTCCACTTTGATGTGCAGCGCTTCGATAGCTGCTTCGGTCGCAGGACCGATGGCGCATACCTTGGCGCGCAACATTCTTATGTCCGCAAGACGTTCGACGAAACTGCGAACGCCATTCACGCTGGTGAAGATCAGCCAGTCATAGGTATCGAGGCAAGCGATCGCGCGATCAAGCGGAGCCGAGTCAACTGGAGGGATGATCTCGATCACGGGCAGCAACAGCACTTCCGCACCTAGTTCCTCCAAGGGCTCGGCCAACTCAGCCGCCTGACGCCGGTCGCGCGTCACGACGATTCTTTGCCCGAACAGCGGCAGCCGCTCGAACCAGTTGAACCTGTCGCGCAGCGCGACTACTTCCCCGATGACAATGGTCGCCGGGGGTCTCATGCCCCGTTGAACGATCTGCTCCGGCAGTGTCTCCAGAGTCCCGACCAATGTCTCCTGATCCGGACGAGTGGCCCAGCGCACCGCCATAGCCGGCGTTTCGGGCGAGCGGCCCCGCGCAATCATCTCGCGCGCGATGGCGGCAAAGTTCACCAGCCCCATGAACAGGACCACGGTTTCGGCTGAGCCGACCTTGCCCCAGTCGATCGCCTCCACGTTGTGGCCGGTGACGAAGGTGACCGCCGACGTGTGCTCGCGATGCGTCAACGGCACACCGGTGTAGGCGGCCAGCCCCAAGGGTGTTGTCACGCCGGGCACGATTTCGAAAGGGATGCCGGCGGCCGCCAGAGCCTCCATCTCTTCCCCGCCCCGCGCGAAGATGAACGGGTCACCGCCTTTCAGCCGCACCACGGTCCAGCCGCGGCGAGCGCGGTCGATCATGAGCGCCGAGATTTCCTCCTGCGACATCTCATGCTGCGCGCGCTTCTTCCCGACGTAGATCCGCTCGGCGCGCGGCGGAGCGTGCTCCAGTAGGCGCTCGCTGGCGAGGTTGTCGTAGAGGACGGCGTCGGCACGCTCCAGGACCTTTTTACCCTTGACAGTAATGAGCCCCGGGTCGCCCGGGCCAGCGCCGACCAAATAAACTTTCATACGATGGCGCGGAGAATCTCCTCGGCGCCCTGCTCCAGCAAGTTTCGCCCCAACGACGCGCCGGTTCTCAAAGGATCCACGCCGGACAGTTCCGCGCGGACGACATGAGTACCGTCAGGCGAAGCGACCACCGCACGCATCTGGATCACGCCCTTTTCGAGAAACGCGTAACCGCCGATGGGCACCTGGCATCCGCCGCCCAGCTTTTCGAGCATTGCGCGCTCGGCTGTCACGGCGATACGAGTGTCTGGGTGATCCAGCTTCGAAACCAGCTCGTGCGCCACGCCGCGGTCGTCACGCGTTTCGATCGCCAGGGCGCCCTGCCCCACGGCTGGGCACATGATCTCCACCGGGATCAGCTCCCGAATGCGATCCTGCCAACCCAAGCGCCGCAGGCCCGCCGCCGCCAGAACAATCGCATCATATTGTCCTTCATCGAGCTTGCGCAGCCGCGTGTCGACGTTTCCCCGCAACATCTCTATGTTCAGTTGCGGGCGATATGCCAACAATTGAGCTTGCCGCCTGAGTGAACTCGTCCCAATGGAAGACCCATCTTGCAACTCTGCTAGCGAGCAGCCGATCAGCGCGTCGCGCGGCTCCTCTCGTTCCGGGATCGCGGCGATGGTCAACCCGGCTGGCAGCCCGGTGGGCACATCCTTCATGCTGTGCACCGCCAGGTCGATCGATCCATTCAACAGCGCCTCGTCGAGTTCCTTGGTGAACAGCGCCTTGCCACCCAACTGCGCCAGCGGCACATCCTGAATCTTATCGCCAGTGGTCTTAATGACGTCGATGCGCGTTTCCGTGCCGAGAGCCTTGAGGGCCGCTGCAATGTGTTCCGCCTGCCACAACGCCAGCTTCGACCCACGAGAGCCAATAACGATCACTCGTCACCTGAGGAACCGGCCGTGCGCCGCTTCAGTTCGGAAAACAGCTTGTGTTTGACCTTGTTCATGAGCCCCCGCGTAATCGCTTCGATTGCTTCTTCCTGCTGCGGAGTCAGGGCTCCGAGCTTGGAACGCTGGCGCTCAATCTCGCCCCTGCGCCAGATTTCCATTTCTTCCTGCAGCATGGCGATGGCGGGAGCCGCCTCGCGTGTCCTCAGCCGGATGACCATCCGGTCGACTTCTTCCCGCACGATCTCCTCGGCGTCCTTGGCGGTCTCGATCCGGCCCTTCAGATTCTCGTCCACTACTTTGCCCAAGTCGTCGATGTCGTACAGGAACACGCTCCCGATCTCGTTTACCGCGGGATCGATATTGCGGGGCACGGCGATGTCGATCAGGAACATCGGCCGGTTGCGGCGCTTGCTCATCGCCGAGCGCATCTGGTCGGGCGTCAGGATAAAATGCGGCGCGCCGCTGGATGCCAGAACGATATCGACTTCCGGCACGGCGTCCTCGAAATATTCGTACTCGATTACGCGGCCGCCGACTTCTTCAGCCATCCCAACGGCGCGTTCGCGGGTGCGATTGGTCACCAGGATTTCCGAAACTCCCGCGCGGCGCAGATGACGCGCGGCGCTCTCGGCCATCTTTCCGGCACCGATCACCAGGACCTTCTTGCCTTGCAGCTTGCCGAAGATCTCGCGAGCCAGTTCCACCGCGGCGTAGCTCACCGAAACCGCGCTTTGCCCGATGTCGGTCTCCGAGCGCACGCGCTTGGCGACGCTCAGCGCCCGGTCGATCACCTGACCGAGGAATCCTCCCACAGCGCCATGCTCCTTGGCCAACGCGTAGGCCGATTTCATCTGCCCAAGAATCTGCGGCTCGCCCACGACCATCGAATCCAGGCTGGACGCGACACGAAACAGATGTCGAATCGCTTCCGGACCGTCGAAGCGGTAGAGATACGGGGTCACCCAAGCGCGTTCGACGTGCCTGGAGTCGGCCAGAAACCCTTCGACGGCCGATTCAACGTCGGCCTGTTCGTCGGCGGCCACCGCGACCTCCACCCGGTTGCAGGTGGAAAGGATCATCCCTTCAAGCAGCCCCGGGCGGCGCTTCAGGTCGTCCAAAGCCTGCGGCAACGCCTTGTCCTCGAACGCCAGGCGCTCGCGCACCTCCACAGGCGCCGTGCGATGGTTCAGGCCGGTGAGGAGCAGCTTCATGGGAACAGAGTGGCCCTCAAGCCGGCGTGTGCCGCCCAGGTCAGCGCCGAACATCCCAGCACAGCCAGCGCCATGACGGCAGCCTTGCGTCCGCGCCAACCCGCGGAAGATCGCAGGATCATCGTCACCAGCAGCAGCGCCCAGGTCAGCAGCGATATCGTGATGCGGGCGTCGCCGATCCAGCTGGTGCCGGGCGAGTACATCACGGCCCACATGATTCCGAACACCAGGCCCAGCGTCAGGAACGCAAATCCCAAGCCCAGCGATTTGCCGATCAGGTTGTCGAGCGTGGCCAGCGGCGGCAGGCGTTCCAGCAGCGAGCTGGCCTGTTTGCGCTTGAGCCTGCGCTCCTGGATCAGGTAGGCGAAGGCGGCCACGGCCGTGAGCGATAGAGCGGCGTATCCGGCCAGCACCAGAAGGATGTGGACCCCCAGCCAGATTTGACCCATCGGTTCGTTCGCTCCGGGTCCGGGAGCGCGTTCCATCGCCGGGATCAGCGTCATGCCGAAGACCAGCGGAAACAGAGCCACGGAAATGCCTGTGAAGCTATATCGCCATTCCACAGTCAGGAACACGACGGCAATCAGGAACGCGCACACGCTGAGGGTCTGGTATCCGTCTCCGAACATCAGCCGCTCTAAGATCGCCACGCCGTGGAGTACGACCCCGATACGAAACGCCGCCCGCGCCAGCGGAAAGATGCTCTGGCCATGGCGCACCAGGACCAGGATCGAGTGCAGGAGCCCGACTGCATATAGACACGCGGCGACTCGTAGCCAGAAAACGCTGGATTCCATCCTGTTCCTTCACTTACGATTCTACGACGGGGAACGGATTGCGAATGATCCGGTGGGTTGTGTCCTTGAACGCAGGTGTCAGGACACTACATCCGGTGGCAGGGCGTTCGTCAGTAAGTCAGTTCCGAATGGCGAGCCAAGACTTACCTGCGCGTCTGGGGTAAAATCAGGGAAATTCGATGGCTCGATCCAAAACGGCGTACCTGTTTAGGTTCAATGGGCCCGCGTTGTCAAAGCTGGCGAGCGCACAATGAACCCCGAAGACCGAGGCGCGGACGACAGCTTGACCGCCGTACCTGAGGACAGTACGGCGACGCAGTTCGGTGCAGGCACGCATCTTGGTCCATACCGCATCGAAAGTCCGTTAGGTGCTGGAGGCATGGGCCAAGTGTTCCGGGCGCGCGATACGCGGCTAGGGCGCGCCGTGGCGATCAAGGTTTCGAACGCAAAGTTCAGCGACCGCTTTGAACGCGAAGCCCGGGCAATTTCGGCCCTCAACCATCCGCATATTTGCACGCTGTACGACGTGGGTCCCAACTACTTGGTGATGGAACTCATCGAGGGCGAGGCGCTTTCGGCGCGCTTGCGCAAAGGGCGGCTGGCTATAGAGGACGTTCTGCGCTACGGGGGACAGATCGCAGACGCGCTAGCCGCGGCCCACTCTAAGAACATTACTCATCGGGATCTGAAGCCCGCCAACATCATGGTTACCAAGACCGGGGTCAAGGTACTGGACTTCGGACTGGCCAAGATAGAAGCACCTGGCGAATCACTCACCCAAACCAATGCGGTGATGGGCACGCCAGCCTATATGGCTCCGGAACAGCTGGAAGGAAAGGTAGCCGACGCGCGCACGGATGTTTTCTCGTTGGGACTGGTCCTATACGAGATGGCTACGGGCAAAAGAGTTGTCGCCGGTCAGTCGGCGTCGATGGATGGCCTCCCGATCCACTTCGCGCATATAGCCGCTCGGTGTCTGGAACAAGATCCCGAGGACCGATGGCAGTCCGCCCGTGACTTGAAAGCGGAGCTGGACTGGACAGCGAAAAGCCACCTTGTTCCGTCACCCCGAGTCTCGCGACGCTGGAACTGGAGCATCGGTGCAGCCAGCGTGGTAGCAGTTGTTTTGGCGCTGAGCTGGGTCGTCATACGTGATCGTACACCTGGCTCAGATAGACGCGTGGTTCGGCTACAGGTAGCACCTTCAGCTGGCACGCAGATCCGCCCGGATGGCGCGGCGATTTCGCCTGACGGGAATGTGCTGGCCTTTGTGGCAAACTCGTCCACCGGCGACAAGCTCTTCGTTCGGATGTTGAACTCGCTGGAGACCCGTGAGTTGCCGGGGACCGACGGCGCAGCCATGCCTTTCTGGTCGCCGGACAGCAAGTCGCTGGGTTTCTTTGCCTCGGGCAAGCTCAAACGAATTGATCTTGCCAGCGGACTGCCCACAGCCATATGCGATGTGGCTTCAGGACGTGGCGGAACCTGGAACCAAGAAGGGATCATTCTGTTCAATGGAGTGAACGATGGTCCGCTGCTGCGCGTGCCGGCTTCAGGAGGAACACCTGAACCCTTGACCGTCCTCGACGGCACGAAACGAGAGAACTCCCACCGCTGGCCCGAGTTTCTTCCCGACGGGCGTCACTACATTTTCTTCGTCCGAACCGGCGATTCCGCTAATGAGGGACTGTATCTGGGCTCCATGGATCGTCCACAGGAAAAGATTCGGCTCATCGCAGCCAACACCGGCGGAGCCTATGCGCCGGGGCACGATAACCAATCCGGATATTTGCTCTGGTCGCGAGCTGGGACTTTGATGGCCCAGCCCCTCGATGTGGCGGGGTCGAGGCTGACAGGAGAGGCCGTTACTGTGGCTGAGTCGGTGGCCGGAGATCGCCCTGGCCGCGCCGCGGTTTCCGCCTCGACGGACGGAACCCTTGTTTATGCCGCAACGGCCGGCAGACCGCAATTGACATGGTTCAGCCGCGACGGCAAGGAATTAGGAACGGTAGGGCAACCGGATTCCTACGTTTCACCACGCATCTCGCCGGACGGCAAGCGAGTCGCAGTCCGGCATACGGACCCATCCGGATCGTGGGCGATATGGCTTATCGACTTCGGGCGCGGTATTCCAATCGCCCTCGGACTCGGCGATTCCCCTGTTTGGTCTCCGAACGGCGAACAAATCGCCCATTTGGGGCCGGGGACGTCTTCTCCCAACCTGTGGGTCCGGAGTGCTAACGGCGCCGGCCAAGCAGAGCGTTTAACTCAATCTAGCGGCAGTCAGAATCCTGAAGATTGGTCTTCCGATGGGCGCTACTTGTTGTATAAGGAGCAATCAAACGATCTTACTTCTGCGACTCCCTATGATCTGTGGATTTTGCCGATGACTGGGGATCGCAAACCGTTTCCGTTCCAAGAGACGCCTTTCACGGAAACGGAGGCGAGGTTCTCGCCGGAGGGACGATGGATCTCCTATTCCTCGGATGAATCCGGCCGGAACGAAGTCTATGTCCAGAGTTTCCCGGCCGGAGGTGCCAAGTCGCGTGTATCCGTCAAAGGTGGCGACCAAGCTCGCTGGCGGAGAGACGGGAAAGAGCTGTTCTACCTCGCGCCGGACCGGAGTATGATGTCGGTCGCAGTTCGGCCGGGAGCAAATTCCCTGGAGTTCGGATCTCCGAACCCGCTATTCAGAATCCCTGGCGGCGCAGGCTTTGCTTACGATGTGGCCCCCGACGGCCAAAGATTCCTGGTGCTAGCAGGCGCGCGGGAAGCCGAAATGATTTCGATGACGGTCGTGATGAACTGGCAGGCCGACCTAAGGAAATGATGGCTCAAGCAAAGCTGTCGTGCCCTGATTCCGTTCGCCGCGGCTTTTACTTGTGCCGGTACGTGATACGGCCTCTCGTCAGGTCGTACGGTGAGAGTTCCAGCGACACGCGGTCGCCGGTCATGATCTTGATCCGGTTGCGCCGGAGCCGGCCGGCCATCGTAGCCAAAACCGTCATACCGGCATCCAGCTCGATGGAAAACATCCCCGCCTTGAACTTTTCTACTACTTTTCCGAGCGCTTCTATGGAGTCTTCTTTAGGCAAATTTATCCTCTATTCTTTAGTAACGATTTCCGCGGCCACCGCCACCCCGATTGCCGCCATAGCCACCACCGCCGCCTGATCCGCGGTCGGCTTTAGGGCGGGCTTCGTTGACGGTCAGCGCTCGCCCATTCATCTCCCGGCCACTGAGCGACTCGATGGCGCGGTCCCCCTCGGCATCGACGCTCATCTCGACAAAGGCGAAGCCCTTCTGCTGTCCGGTATCACGATCGGTTACGACACTGACCCGGTCGACCGCACCGTATTCCTCAAACACCGACCGCAGCTCGTTTTCGGAAACGTTGTAGCTGAGGTTTCCCACAAAAATATTCTTCATCTTTAGATTCCTTCTGAAAATTGGCAGAGCAACGAATCGGGACAGGATCGGATAAGGGCGGTTGGCCGGACTATCGAAAGGTGCCGCGAAGGGGACTGTCAAATTACACCTTTAGTTTAGCACCCCTACAGTTCGTGCCCGTTTGCGTCTCCCCCCACTTGCGGGCATCCACTCCCCGCTAACCGCTGTCATCCCCTCCACGCGGTCTATGCTGGATTTCATGAAACCACTCAGTCAGCAGGTTTGTTTGGTTACCGGCGGTACGCGCGGAATAGGAAGAGCCATCGCGAAGATGTTGTTACTGGAAGGCGCTGCGGTGGCAATTTGTGGTCAGCGGCAAGAAACCGTCGATCGCGCCGTAGCGGAGCTGGCGGCGGAGACAGCCGGTAAAGTCAAGGGGAAAGCTGCCGATGTTAGAAACCATGAACAGGTTGCCGAGTTGTTTCGGTTCGTCGACGCCGAGTTGGGCGGGCTCGATGTGCTGGTCAACAACGCCGGCATCGGAATATTTCGCCACGTTCGCGAACTTTCGCTCGATGAGTGGAAGCATACGCTGGAGACAAATCTGTACGGCGCGTTCTACTGCAGCCGTGAAGCTTTGTTCAGGTTTGGAACAACGAACGGTGGATACATCGTCAATATAGGTAGCATGGCTGGCGCGAATGCATTTGCCGGCGGTGCCGCATATAACGCTTCGAAGTTTGGATTGACAGGTTTTACGGAAGCGATGATGCAGGACGTGAGGAGCGAGAACGTGAGGGTCAGTTACGTTATGCCGGGAAGCGTGGCCACGGAATTTAGCGGCCGACCTTCTGGAGAAGGGGCAAATTGGAAAATCTGGCCCGAAGACGTGGCCAGAATAGTCCAACTGCTGCTCATGTTACCCCCACGGACGCTGGTTAGCAGGGTGGAAGTTCGCCCGGCTAGGCCCAAGAGTTGATTAAGGAAACCATAGAAAGTGCTGAAGAATCCTAACCCGACCGGGAGCATCTTATAAATGGCACTTGGGTTGCCTGAGAATTTGTGGCGGGGGGAGCTAAGGCAGACAGCCCCCCAAGGCGAAAGGCGGTGGAGAAGATGGTACGGCTTAACATACCGTTGGATCCCGGCAAAACCGGAAGAGACGCGACGCAACTGGAGACCGGACTCCGTCGAATGATCATCGGGCAGGACGAGGCAATTCAGCAGATTGTGAACATCTACCAGATGCACCTCACCGGGATGAACCCTCCCGGACGGCCCATCGGGAATTTCCTGTTCCTCGGTCCGACCGGTTCGGGCAAGACCCGGATCGTCGAGGCTACCGCCGAGGTGTTGTTGAAGAATCCGCGTTCCGTCATCAAAATCGACTGTGCGGAGTTTCAGCACAGCCATGAGATCGCCAAGCTGATCGGATCGCCTCCCGGATACCTGGGACATCGCGAGACGCATCCGCTGCTTTCGCAGGAAGTGCTCAACCAGCATCACACTGAGAACATCAAGCTCAGCTTCGTTCTCTTTGACGAAATCGAGAAGGCGTCCGACGCCCTGTGGAACCTGTTGTTGGGCATCCTTGATAAAGCGACGCTCACGCTGGGCGACAACCGCAAGGTGGATTTCTCGCGGGCCATGATCTTCATGACCAGCAACCTGGGCGCGTCTGAAATGAGCAACATTATGAGCCCCAAGCTGGGCTTCAATGTGGGCGAAGTGAACGCCAATACGATGGCTGGCGTCGCCGACGAGAAGATGTCCGGTAAGCTGGCGCGCAGCGGCATGGAAGCCGCCAAGCGCAAGTTCACACCGGAATTCATGAACCGTCTGGACAAGATCGTCACCTTCCAGCCGCTGGGAACCGAGCAGTTGAAGCGGATCCTGGAGATCGAGTTGAACCTGGTTCAGCAGCGGATCTTCAATGCGCCGTCCGACCGGGCGTTCGTCTTCACGCTGTCCGATGACAGTAAAGATTACCTACTGACCGAAGGAACGGACATGAAGTACGGGGCACGGCACTTGAAGCGCGCCATCGAGCGGCTTCTCGTCCAGCCCATGTCCAACCTGATCGCTACCGACCAGGTGCGAGGCGGCGACTGGGTCCGCGTCGAGTTCGACGACGGCCAGAAGGCCTTGAGCTTCGCTCGCGAAGCCGAAGGCTTGCCGGTTGCGGACATGGCTCGCCTAGTGGATACCTCGATCACATTGCCGCTGTCTGCCTTCTCCACAGCCGCAACAGTGGAACCAACGCGTACGCAGACAGCAAAGAGCTCACGGCGGAGTTGAGCCGGGGGTGGCTACCAGATGCAGGGAAACTGGATGATTCTTTATCCAGCTTTCCTTGAGCCGGCGGACTGTTTCCAACAGCTCCGGCGTACCTGCCGATCCGCTGAGGGCTGACCATGCCATTGTGGTTCGGTCGAATCGTAGCGAAAAGCTCTCGTTACGAAAATCGAGGCGCCACGCCTCGATTTGACCGAGCCGGTCACAGAACGCCCTGTCCATCTGCTCCGTCGCGTAGAGAAACTGTTCTTCGGAGGCTGCCATGTGCTCCAAAATCCTAGAGAAGCCGGCCACGATCGCCTCGTAGTTGATCGCCTCGCTCTCTGTTTCCACTCCCCTCAAAACGCCGGTAACCTGGTCAACGGTTGGGTTGCTACCACTAACCCGATTCCACTGATCGGATGGCAGAAACCGAAGGGTTGCGGCGCATCGCCTGGCAGTTTGATCCCTGAAAAAACTATTGGATAGCATTAACCCTTGCTCGAAAATGTGCCTAGCGCGGGCTCTAACGTCATAGTCGGCGCCGGCCGACGGGTTAAAAGGCGGTCCGGACAATAAACGCTGGCTAAACTCATAGCTCAACGCAGGAGGAAAGAATTCGAGGCCCGAGTTTTGGTACTGGTTGAATTCAGTCTTGATGATACTGGCGTAGCGGTTCCATAAAACGACGGCTTCATCTCTGGGGAAATAGGTCTGTTCCACTCCTAGAATGAGCCACCAGACCGCCTCCAGCAGTTCGCCCAGTCGATACCAGTGGAGCCACCGGATGTCTTGGCGTTCCACGTCTTGGACCCCGGGCAACATGCGGATTTTTGCGAACTGAAAGAGCCTGACTAACGAGGTTTCATCCCGCCGTGTCATAGTTCACAGAATTCCAGAGGATCCAGGTAGTGCTGCGTCGGCTTACAAACGGATGAATGCGTTCTCCCAGGGGCGTCTTTCGCTTGGTGATCGATGGTATACCGCCCCGGGCCGATGGCTACTATATGCTCGTCAATGGCCCAGGTGATTCGGGCGCGGAGCATCGGATTTTCGGGTGCAAGTTTCTCCGTCTCCGCCTGCAATGGCTCCAACAGCTTGGTGGGGTCCTTCAGGTCCTGATAGGCGGGTGAGGCGTTCAAGCTCCAGTGCAAGAGGTCTCCGACTCCTGGCGAAGTCGCCACCAATCCCGGTCCTCCGGAAGGCCGATAACCAAATAACGCAGGAGCGAACAGTCTCAATTCAACGGTCGCCGGGAACTGGAGACTGGGATTTGGCGCGCTGGGCGCGAATTCGATACTCGAGTCCTGCTGTGATTCAGCCAGCCTTCCTGCAGCCGCGCGTTTTGGCATGCCCACGCCCGTCTGTATAATATCCAGCAGCATCTTCCGGATGACCACTCCTCCTTCCGAGTGACCGACAAGGACCAGGTTTGTGTAGTGCCGTGCGCACGGCAGAGCGGACAAATCAGCTTCCAAGGCCAGCTCGGGGATTCCAATTTCTGCAAAGTTCGCGGCAAACCAGTCGTCCTTAGGCTCCGGATAAATACCTTCTAAGAAGTCCCAAAGCCCACCGGAGCTGGTTGCGATATGATTCCAGACGCTCTCGTACTCAAAAAAGAAGAGATCGCACTTTTCCCAATGCTCGCACCGCTCTGACGAATCCACCAGACCTTGAAAGTTGTACCAGGTTTTGTCCGCCCCGCCATTCCAGCCATGTACAAAGATTACCGCGGTGTCTACGTTTTCTTTCTGGGAGATTTTAGCGTAACTGCCCGTATGGGGCGGAAGTTCATGCCAGAGATGTTGCTCGAGCATTTCCATCGGCAGCTCATTTCAATTCTATCGGGACGGGGTACCGTCCTAGGCCGCGCACTCGCCGCGGCCGAGCTTCAAGGAGAAGGCCACGTCGTCGCCCCAGTCTTGATACATTTCGGGCGACATGTCCGAAGGTTTGACTAGATCGGCGGTCAGTTCCTTGAAGAAAGCGACTTTTTGGCGCATTACGTATGCGCGGAATGACTCACCCGCCTGGTGATTCGCCTGGTAATGATCCAGAATGCGCTCGACGGCGACCGGCGCCAGACGGGCCGGCAGACTCTGCACAGCCAGGCCGAATTCATGCTGGCCGCCACCTAGAAGCATCAGATAGTACGGCACTTCTTTACCGTCTATCTTGCGGGAATTGCCGTAGAATCCCAAATCGCCGATCCAGTGCTGGCCGCAGGAATTGGGGCAGCCGCTGATCCGGATCTGCAGGTTGCGGATGGCGGGATCGTCGTACTTGCGGACGGTGGCTGCCAGGGCGTCACCCAGACCCATCGATTTGGTCAGCGCCAGGTTGCAGCTATAAGCGCCCGGGCAGGTGACCACGTCGCTGATCTCGTCGGCGCGATCCTTGCTCAGTCCCAGGCGGGTCAGGGCGCCGTACACGCGCTGCAGCGCGCCCACAGGAACGTAAGCCAGCACGATATTCTGTGCCATGGTGACGCGCATCGCGCCTTCCGAGGCCTGTTCGGCGAGCGACGCCAGGCCGCGCATCTGATCGCCGGTCAGATTGCCCTGCGGCGTCATCACCGTGACGATGGCGTAGCCGGACTGCTTCTGCGGGCGGACATTGGTCTCGCGCCAGGCGTTGAACTCGGGCGAGGCATTGAACATCGGCAGCTTCTCGCCCGTTCCGGGTGGTGGTGGGATCGGCTGAAAACCACCGAAATTCTCGGGAACGGCTTCCGGCATAGGGATGCCGCCGTTGGCCAGGATGTCCTGATACTGCTCCTCGACGGTATCGCGCAGCCAGTCAAACCCGCGCGCGCGCATCACAAACTTCAACCGAGCCTTGTTCTTGTCCTTACGATTGCCGTGGACGTTGAACACGCGGATGACGGCTTCCACGCGGCGGACGACGTCCTCGGCGGGAATGAACTCGTGGAGGAGCTTGGCTTCGACCGGCAGCGGTCCCAACCCGCCGGCAACGGTCATGCTGAAGCCTTTCACGCCATCGCGGATGATGGCGCGCAGGCCGACGTCGTTGATCGCCGTGGCGATGCAATCCTCGGGGCAACCGGAAAACGCGACCTTGAACTTGCGAGGCAGGCTATCGGTCAGCTCCTTGTGTAGGAAGGCGAGCGCCAGCCGCCGGGCGTAGGGCTGCACATCGAAGGGCTCTTCGGCATGGATGCCGGCCAGGGGGCAAGCCGTGACGTTGCGGACCGTGTTGTAGCAGGCTTCACGCGTAGTCAGGCGGATATCGGCAAGAAGATGCAACGCGTCGGGAACCTGCGCCAGCGGCACGAAGTGAAACTGCATGTTCTGCCGCGTGGTGAGGTGGCCCTTGCCCCCGGCGCACCGGTCGGCGACGGTGCCGAGCTGGCGCATCTGGACCGAGGTGAGCAGACCACCGGGGATCTTGGTGCGGATCATCTGGACGCCGTCCTGACGCTGGCCGTAGATGCCCCGGCGGAGGCGATAGGGCCGGAACTCGTCAGCGGTCAGTTTGCCGGCGAGGAATTCGTGGGCCTGGGAGCGGAACAGTTCGATATCCGCGCGAACGGTGCTATCGTACTCCTGCTCAAGGACTTGCTGGTGATTGAGGACGTCCGCTGTAGCCATACTCTAATTCCCTATAGAGATTATACTACTTCCCGCATTCCTTACAAGTGGGGGCGCAACCCACCTCCGCAGTCCACATGATAATATCACCGCTAGCGGGATTGGCGGTCAAGAAAAACGTGGTGGCAAAACGAACCCAAGAACCCAGGGCTGGGACGAATGCCATGGCTCCAGTTCAAAGTATAGGGTCCGGAGCAGAGGCAACTGGATTTGTGAGGGGGCAAGCGGCTGAAAAGTCAGAAGAAGTATCTCGGCGCTGGGAAAGCCGAGCAGATTTTTTCCCAGCGCCAGCCGTCACGAAGGTGGATCTGAAACTCGGCGCGCACTGCCGGTCGCTATCCTGTCAATCGCCCACCTTCGTACGGGCTCGCGCAGCGCGCGCGGAGACCTAGAAGACAATATAGAAGGTGCCGAAAAGGTCGGACATCACGCTCACGGTGCCGTCGCAAGCATGGTTCAGGCACGGCAGTCCCAGACCCGCTTCCAGCGATTTCAGCAGAGAATAGTGATTGTAGAATGTCGCGCTTTGCAGTCCGTGGCTCCCGTAGTTGGTATCAACGATCAGCAGGACCTGATTCTTGGTGGGCGCGACGCTGTAGTCGTCTTCATCCCACAAGACAACGATTGCATTCCTGCCCTGCCTCCACGCCGGAGACTGTTTGATGGCGGTGACGATGGTCTTCAGGGCCATGTCGCCGCGCTGCATCAGAGCCGGGTTGAGACCGGCCTGAGTGCCGTCATCTTTTGGATCAAAGTTGCAGTAGGGGCCGGCATTACCGCGCCCATGCTGATCGTTGCACTGATTGGGCGCGATGAAAGAGAACGTGGGAACGGAGCCCGAACGGAGATCGGCGTAGAGGCCGTCCCAACCGTCGAAACCCACCATATTCGTCAGGTCGCTGCCCCACTCCTCACCTTCTTGCACGCTGCGAAAATAGGCAAAGGGGTTGTGCTTAACCGCGTAGAGGGACACGATATCGGACGCCGATAAGGGCGGTGTCAGGGCCGGCTTAATGGAACTGAAATTGGTGAGGTTACTGTAAAAGCCGTCACTGTTATTGACGCCGTCGGCGCCCTGAGGCGGCAGACTCTCCTGATAACTTTTCCACGTGCGTCCGGTTTCCGCGAGCTGATCGGCGATGGTCTTGCCGGATATGTTGGTCGCGGCTGGAATGGATTGGATCCCATCAATGTTGTTTACGCCCGGAGAACCGCTGGCCTCGTTGGTTGTATCAACCGCGGGCGTCGCGGCCTCCGTCCCTATGCTCGCGATGGGGCAAATGTTGGGGGACGACGGATTGTCGGTTGAGGCGGTCGCGGAAATCAAGTTCGGAAGGCAGTTGAAGTTGTGCCAATCCGGATTGTTGTCGCTAAGAACCCCGAAGTTCGAACCGCCTACCACCTCGAGGTAATTGGTCAAGCTTGGATGGGCGATCGCGAAGTAGTTGGTGCTGATATTCGCAAGATTGGCCAAGGTGTTGGTAAAGGGCAGGTTTGGGTTGTTCAGAATCTGACCATACCCGTGATTCTCCATCATGATGACAAATACATGGTCCAGAGGTTGCAAACCTCCGGAACGGGACCCTCGGCGGCGAGCCCGGAACTGGCTGTTGCAACACTTAAAATGGCCAAAAGCGCGATTCTTGTCTTCACTGTGTTGTTTCTCTCCTCCCAAGGAATATTTGGAACTCGGGTCTCACACTCAAATGCGATGTGCTTGACTCAGGCGAATATAACAAGGTGTAAATTCTGCTTCGTTACGGACGAATCAATGCTCAATGAATTTTGGGCGTCCTTCTGACCTGGCGGTGGGTTTACCTACCGTTTGAGAAGAAGGGGCTGGAAACCGAGAGTGCGGTCGAGAAGCAGATCCTGAAGGACCGGCTGTTCCAAGTGAAGCCATCTTCCGGGGCTGTCGTCTCGGTCGGACATTCGATAGAATTCGGAACGGTAGAAGGAGGTCATCATGACTCGATCGGCGATCGCGATCCTGATAGTCGCGTTGGGCGCGCCGCTGGTGACGGCGGTCGATGCTCAGTGGCTGAATCAGCCTACGCGGGGCATCCCGCGCACCGCGGACGGCCAGCCGAATCTAGCCGCGCCCGCGCCGCGCGCTCCCGACGGCCACCCTGATCTATCGGGTCTGTGGAATAAAATTTCCCCCAAGTATTCCCGCAATATCGCAGCGGACCTGAAACCCGGAGAAGTACAGCCTTGGGCGGAAGCTTTAGTTCAGAAGCGCAAGGAAGACCTGGGCAAAGACTATATGAACGTGCTGTGCGTGCCGCTGGGTCCCGCCTACAGCACGGACGCGGACAGCACCGGCGCGGAGATGATGAAGATTGTCCAGACTCCGGGCCTTATCCTCATCCTAAACACCGACCTGACCTATCGCCAGATCTTCCTGGACGGGCGCGCGTTGGAGACGGCTCCCAATCCGAGCTGGATGGGATACTCGGTCGGGCATTGGGACGGGGACACGCTGGTGGTGGAGAGTTTCGGATTCAATGACCGAACGTGGCTGGATCACGATGGCCATCCGCATACCGAGGCTCTGCGCATGACCGAGCGCTACCGGCGGCGCAACTTCGGCAATCTGGAGCTCGACGTGACGCTCTCGGACCCAGCCGTCTACGCCCGGCCTTGGACCGTCGCGGTGCGAGCGGAACTCGCCGCGGATACCGAGATGATCGAATGGGTGTGCAACGAGAAGGGCAGCGAGCTGGAGCACTGGGTCGGCAAGGCCTCCGATGAAAGAAGATCTGAGGTAAAGGTCGCGCCCGAGATTCTGGCGAAGTACGTGGGCACCTACGAGGAGCAGCCGAGACTGTGGAGCCGGACATTGGTCCCCCGCGTCGTCGAGATCACGCTCTCGGGCGGTACGCTGTTCGGAGACATGGACGGAAGGGGCAAGACGCCGCTGGCGGCGCGGTCCGAAACCGAGTTTTCCGGCTTATATGGGCTGGGGATCGCGTTCACTAAAGCCGATTCCGGCGAGACCACGCAGCTCTTTGTGAAGCACGTGTCCGGCGATTACCGGTTCGCACGCCGGTCACGCTAAGACTTCGCGGAAAAGTTGAAAAGCCGCCGCGGGTTGTCGACCAGGATGCGTTTTAACGTGTCGGCGCCCTTGCCCGCGAGCTCCCAGATCCAGCGATTGAGTAGCTCCCCGTCGTTCGGCATCTGGCCCTCTTTCATGTTGGGATGAGGCCAATCGGTGCCGGTGATCACGCGCTCAGGGAATTCTTCCACTAACGCACGCGCGAACGGCAGAGCCCTGCTCCAATCCTCGGGCTTGCTCGATCCCGTAAGACGTTCGGGACACGTCACCTTGGCATAGCAATCCTGCTTGTCGCGAAAGAGCCGCAGGAAGCGCTGAAACTGGGGATCGCTGACGCCCTTGTCGATGGCGGGCACGGCCATGTGGTCGAAGACAACGGGGATCGGAATGGCCATGATATGAGGCTCCAGATCCTTGAGGTCGGCCGCTTCACAGTACAGATCGATGTGCCAGTTGAGGCGCTTGATCCGCTTCGCCATGGCGACCATCTCCTCGGGCGGAGGAGGATTCGTCAGGCGCTTCACATAACTGTAGCGCACGCCGCGCACGCCAGCCGTATCGAGTGCAGTCAGTTCCTGGTCCGTTATGTTCTTGTCGACGAACGCGACACCCAGTGCCCTGCCCTTCGATTTCTTCAGAGCATTGAGCATGTAACTGTTGTCGGTGCCATGGCAGGTGGCCGCGACGATGACCTCGCCCGAGAATCCCAGAAACGTGTCGAGCTCTTCGAGCTTTCTCCAGGGCGCAAAGGCTGGATCGTATTTCCGATCGTCGGACCACGGGAACGGAGTCATGCCGTTACTGTTCACATGGCAATGGGTGTTGATCGCTCCGGGCGGCATGTCGAAAGCGGGCTTATCGGGCTTGGGATTGGGTTCGATGTTCTTCGAACGAGGGGGCGCCTTTTTGCGAGGCTTGTCGTTATAGTGATGCCGGTTCACCTCGCGGGTCTCGGAGACCATGGTGTATTCCCTGCCCTCTTCCATCCTGTATTTCTCGGACAGATGGTTGACGATGACGTCCTCGAGATCGAGTCCGAGGTCTTTACGAAGGCGATCGCCCAGCGGGCCCTTGCGATCGGGCTTGTCACCGAGTGCGAAATTCACAGAAACGCGCTTGCTGGGGCCGTCCTCGTCGCCTACTATGCAGAACGTCCAGGGCGTGAGCGTGGTCGCGACGCGGTTGCGCAGCATCGTATTCTTGGGCTCTTCGGTCACCGGGTCGAGCGATTGGTGGCCTTGCAGGAGGGCATGCAGTTTTCGGAGAAGTTCTCCGTTGTTCTCGAGAAACAAGTGCTCCATCTCCTTGGAGCATTTCACTTCAAGATTTGGCACGCACTCAGTTTAGCGGATCAAGAGTGGATCTGGCGTTGATTACTTCGCCGTGACGATCAGGAAACCGGTTTCCACGCGCTGATCCGTGATGCGATTCCACATCACGCGGGCGGCGCCGGCTGCAAGAGAGTGCGAGAAGTCGACCACCTGGCCCGACTGCAGGGACTGATTAGCGTGGGCCATGCGAAAACCGCTGGGGCTCACGTCCATCAACTGCCCCAGGATTTCCTCCGGCTGGGGGTCAGCGAAGCGCACCAGGACCGGCCCTTCGGCCGGCTGACGGGGCTCCTTGCGCTGTTCCAGAAGGCGGCGCTTTTCGTGGAGGGCGAGATTCATCATAGTGCCACCCGCTGGTCAGATTCGTACAGTTTGAGCTTGCGGCTGAGGGTCCGCCGCGAAATTCCCAGACGCGCGGCAGCCTTTTGCTGATGCCCGCCAGAAGCCGCCAGCGCTTCTTCGATCATCCGGCGCTCCATCACTTCGAGGCTTCCAGCGTCTTCCTGCGAACTTTCGGACCCTTCCTCGTTGTCTCCGAGGGCATCGGCGGGCGAAAGAAACGACCGAAGCCGGAAATCCTGCGACGTGAGCTGCTCTCCACTCTGGTTCATGACGCCGGCCTGAATCACGGCATTCCGCAACTCACGTATGTTGCCCGGCCAGGAATAATTCCGGAGCACGCCCACGGCTGAGCTGGCGAGCTCCAGCTCCGGAAAATGCTCGGCAAGGAAGTGCCGCGCCAGCGGTTCGATGTCATCCGGGCGGGCGCGCAGAGGAGGAACGTGCAGCGTGAACTGGCTGAGGCGGTGAAACAGATCGCTGCGAAACCGGCCTTGCGCCACGGCTCGCTCCAGATCGCGGTTGGTCGCGGCCACTACGCGCACATCTACAGAAACCTTGCGGACGCCGCCCAGCCGGTAATACGGGGCGCCGTCGAGCACGCGCAGGAGCTTCACTTGGAGCCGGGCGTCCAGCTCTCCCACTTCGTCCAGGAAGATGGTTCCCTGATGGGCCAGCTCAAACAACCCCGGCTTGGTGGCGTCGGCTCCGCTGAACGCGCCACGCTCGTGGCCGAATAATTCGCTCTCCAGAAGCTGTTCCGGCAGGGCGGCGCAATTGAAATCGACCCAGGGCTTGCCGGCCCGGGCTGAATGAGAGTGGACCGCGCGGGCCACCAGTTCCTTCCCTACCCCGCTTTCGCCGGTGATCAAGGTGGTGGCGCTGGAACGGGCCACGCGCTGGACCAGTTCCATGAGCCTCTGCATGGGCTCGCTCACGATGATCGCGGTCATCCCAAGGAACACCTGTGTCGGAGCTGTTGCCGCTTCCGCCATGACTCCTTCCATCTTGCAGAATCGCGCCGTACTTGGCCCTCCGGGGAACACCTTACCCACCCTCGGAATTGTCCCGGCAGACTGCGCCAGTTTGTCGCAAAACTATGGAGGCGGAAGTGCCATCCTGTCCCTGCCTGGTCGCCTCACCGCGCCCATCTTGTGGAAACGGAAGGGTGAACTAGTGGCCGCCATCTTGCAGATAAAACAGCCCGTGGAGGAAGTGTTTGTAGCATCGGAACCTGAGCTGGAGGTGCCCCAGGCTGCTCCGGAGTCTGAGGACGAGCTCCCCCTGACAACGAGGGCGCGCATCTTCCTGGACGTGGTCCTAACGGTCGCGGCCGCAGTGCTGATAAACACTGCCGTATTCTGGCAATCTCCAGACCTGATCAAGTTTGGGGCGTTCCTAGCGGTCTCCCTGGCCTCTGCCGGAGCACGGGTGCGAGTTCCCGGGATGAGCGGGCCCCTTCCTCTTTCCTACTTGTTCGTGCTGATCGGCGTAGTGGAATTCACTGCGTCGGAAACCATCGTGCTGGCTTGCGGAGTGGCCTTGGTACAGTGCTACTGGAAGCCGGCGAAACGGCCTCGCCCTGCGTTTGCCTTGCTCCAGGTAGGGCTGATGATTGTGGCGGCCGGGGTAGCCGAGCGTGTGTACCATTCCGCATGGTTCGAATTCTCCAGGACCGACACGGCTATCCGGCTGGCAGTCGCCACACTGGGTCTATTCTTGACTAACACCGCTCCGATAGCCGCGTGGACGGCGATCACAGAAGGGGAAGACTTCGCGGAGACGTGGCTGTCCACGTCATTCTGGTCGTTGCCGCACTACCTGGTGGGAGCCGGGTTTGCCAGAGCCGTCAGCAGCGCGGCGCACTATGTAGGCTGGCAAACCGTGCTGCTCTCCGGTCCAGTGGTCTACTTGATCTACCGTTCCTACCGGCTGTATTTGAATCGCCTGGAAGCGGAAACGAGCCACGCCGAGGAAGTGGCTTCCCTGCACCTAAGAACCATTGAGGCTTTGGCGCTGGCCATCGAGGCCAAGGATCACAACACGCACGACCACCTGCGACGGGTTCAAGTGTATGCCCGCGAACTGGCCCTCGCTCTGGAGCTTTCCGATAGCGAATTGCAGGCTCTGCAAGCCGCGGCCCTGCTGCACGATATCGGAAAACTGGCCGTTCCGGAGCACATCATCTCGAAGCCCGGCCGTCTGACGCCGGAAGAATTCGAGAAGATGAAGATTCACCCGATTGTGGGAGCCGAGATTCTGGAGCGGGTGCGCTTCCCCTATCCCGTGGCTCCCATTGTTCGGGCGCACCACGAAAAGTGGAATGGCTCGGGCTACCCCAACGGTCTCAAAGGCGAGGCGATTCCCATCGGTGCGCGCATTCTGGCCGTGGTGGATTGCCTGGATGCGCTCGCCTCCGACCGGCAGTACCGGCGAGCCATGCCTCTGGCGGACGCCATGAAGGTGGTGCGGTCGGAGTCCGGAACCTCTTTCGATCCGCGTGTGGTGAACGCTCTGGAGGAAGGCTACATCGAGTGGGAGCGGAAAGCAAAAGTGCCGGCGCCTAAATCGGCGAGCCTTTCCAAGGACGTGAAGGTCGAGCGCGGCCTGGCGCCGGCGGCAGGTTTCGAAGCGTCCAATGGATCCGCGGCCGCAGCCGACGTCCGCAAGCCAGAGGTCAACTTTCTGGATCTGATTGCCGGGGCCCGGCAGGAAGTCCAGGCTTTATTCGAGATCTCACAGGACCTGGGGAATTCGCTGAGCC
>JAIQFI010000091.1 GCA_020073345.1 Terriglobia bacterium | reverse complement strand
CACTCCCTTCGAAGAGGACCTCGCCCTCCTGGTCCAACACGCAATACCGACTGGTTCGATCTCCCAGGTCCATTCCGATCGTCAGCTTCTTGCCCTCCCAATCCCCTTTCCCATTCTTGATTCGAATGCTATGCTTCTTCATTGCCGGTCTCCTTTCGATTGCACCGTTGAGTGCGTGGATTTATTCGGGAGCTTAACGCATCCCGCGGGAGACCGGCTTTCTCATCCCATCTGGATGACGGCGCATCCTTCCATTACTTTTTCAGCGTGTAGAGCCGGCGATCCAAAAAGATTGGAGGGTGCCCCCGGTTTCCGGTCCGTATCGTCTACCAGACGCCAGGAATAAGACGCTTCGTCCGTGCCGAGTACGCCGCGTATTCTTCGCCAAACTCCTCAAGCATCATCCGCTCCTCCGCCCGGACGCGAAGAGCACAGAGGATGACGAACGCGATCAAGTTCGACGGCCCTGCCACCCAATTCGGGATAACGAGCGATTGGCCGATGGAATACAGGGCTAGCGCCAAGTACATCGGATGGCGAATACGGTGATAAACACCCTGTGTGATCAGTCGATGCTGCTCGCGTACCTCCAGGGTGATCGACCAATTTGTGCCAAGGTCAGCGTGCGACCGGTAGAAGAGCCAGAGGCCGATCACCAAGAAAATCACGCCGGCGACAAGCGTGCCGGTGCCCAGCGGGTATTCAGCGAACGAAAACGCTGGCGACGCGACCCAGATCAGAGGGAGGAAGAATCCGACCCAGGCGAGAACCAAGAGGCCGGTCTCTAGCGGAGTTTTATAGCTCTTGGCAACCTTGACACTTCGACTCCGGTGGCCGTGCGGCGCACGAATGGCCATCAGCACCACTGTACCTGCGAGCACCAGCGCCTTCGCGATCCACGGATTCATTCCCAAGCACCACCCTTTCACACCGCACTGCGAGGTCGTCCAAGTGAAGTGTACTCGATCAAAAAGTGGTTGTGCCTAGATGACGGCGTATCCGTGCACTATCATCCACCGGCGATCCGCAGAAAGTAGGTGACGGATGCCCGACCAACCGGGAGTTGAGCACCGGAGTGGCTCTCTGCCAGGAGTAGGCCAGATGTCTAGGTCCAGTTGACCCGTTCCCTCAAGCTTTCACGCCAAAGAGGTCTCCGGCAGATTCATCATTTTGGCCAGCGTGGGCCAGTACGGGTTCGCACGCAGTCCTCGGCAAAAAGAGAACTGCAGGACGAAGGGGACGGTACCGTCGCGTTGGCTATGCGCTATCTCGGCCCATTCCGCTGCCTTTTCGAAGTCTCGGATCAGGCAGTAATACGAGTAACGCCCTGCGGCGTGCCGATCCTTCTCGGCCGATCCCAAACGTCCGAGGAGGTCCTGAGCGCCAGCAGCGTCTCCCGCCAGGGTGAGCACCGCAGCCTTGCAGCACAAGATCAACCTACACTTCAGTTGCGCGACCCCGTAGTGCGGGCCGCGCACCGAAGTCGTCGAAGCCCCGGGGATGGAGGGTGCGGTGGGCTGAAGCTTGAAGATCTTGTCCACGGTTGCGGTGGTATTTATGAGGTCCTGCCTAATGTGCTACTGTCGGGAAAATCAGGAGACAACGAATGCGAAAAGCGGCCGCAAGTAGTTATTACACAATGGCTCTGGCGATTGGGGTCCTTAGCATTGCGGCTGTCGCAGCGGCAGCCGATCCGATGATCGGTACTTGGAGCCTCAATGTCTCCAGGTCGGCGTTCTCGCCAGCAGTAGCTGCTCGGTTAGGTCCGCCACCGAAACAGCAAACCGAAATTTATCGAGAGATCGAAGGCAACCAGATTGAGTTTTCGAGCACGCAAACTCAAGCCGATGGGTCCTCTGCATCATTCAAATATATCTGGCCCGCACCAGAGGGCGGCGCAGTGAAAGTTGAGCAGTTCCCAGGCGGAGAGCCGCCGACCTATATGTGGAGGTGCGGCTCGCTCCCGGCGAGTGGCTGTTGATAGCTATGCAAGATGGCAAACAAGTCGCGCGCAGGCACAAGGTGGTCAGCAAAGACGGAAAGACTAGGAGCGACACCATTACCGTATTCCGACGTAACGGTGAGCCCTTCGAATACGTTGAAGTGTATGACCGGCAATAGCTGCCGGTTTAGGGGCAATCGGATGGGGTGTCGGAGTCGTACTGGCTACCGCCGTCGGAGCCGCACTACGAAGTCGGATCATTGGGTTTAACGCGAACGATCTTGACAGTTACTTACTGGCCATCGCAGTCTTTGGGGCCGCATCAGTGGCTGCGATCTTAATTCCCGTCGGCCGCGCTCTACACATCGATCCCGCCTCAGCTCTGCGTTGGGAATAACTGGGGTATCGGCCTGACCAGAAGTTTTCAGAATCCGTCACGTACTCCAGTCAGAGGCATATTACTGATCCGGCTCAGTTTATATGATGAGAGAGGGTTAGCGCCTGGATTACGGCGTATACGGAAGTTACCTGTATTCCAGTCCAAAGGGTCGGTTCTGGGAGTTCAATAGGTGCCGTTAATGCTCCTTAATCGGTACTTAGCCGTCCAACCGCGGTGGGGTCGTTAAGATTCTATGCCCCATGACGGGCACCAAACCCAGGATAAGACAAGAACTGACTGACTTCCAATCACCCCAAATCAATACTACAGGCGGTGCCTTAGCGTGAATCTATTCCTAGTCAGAACGTGAACCTCGCAATCAGTGTGCCTTGCCGAGGGGGATTCTCAACCGAAGTTGTATCGATCCACCCGAATCCTGCCGTCGGCTTGCTGGTGGGATCGTTGGAATTCGTTCGGGTCTGAGTAGAGAATGCGTTGGTCGTCACAGGGTTGCTCATCTGCGTACGGTTGAAAACATTGGTGAACTCTGCGCGAATCTGCAGGTTCATCTTGCCTTCGCCTATACGGATGTTGCGCCCTATACTCAAAGACTCCGTGGGACGCCGTTGATAACGGTAATCGTCGTAATAAGCCGCCGCGCTGCCGAACTGCCCGAGAGCCGGATTGCTCCAGGCCTTCGGGTTCAGCACGAACTCCTTGTTTGGATCGAAGCAGTGACAGTTCAGATCCTGCGTAAATACCGGTACGTCGGCCACGCGATTTACAAACGTGTTCTGGAACGTGTAGGTTGTCAGACTGGTGGTCGCGCTGGGAACGCGGATCGGCAAGCCGCTCCCATAGCGCAGGACGGCGCCGATCGTCCAATCCCGTGCGGCCCAGGACAGAATTTTGTTGCTCGCCAGTTGAGGCGTCGTGTAATTCGCCGCCAATACTGAAAGCAGCGGTTGATTATAGCCGGAAAGGTACTTGTTGTTCCGCCGGTTGTCGACGTCATTAATCGAAGCAGTGACGGATGTGAAGTAGCCGTAATCCTGCTCCGCGCCGAAGACGAATTGCTTGGACCAGGTGAATGAGTACGTGAGGTCAAGGCCATGCGAGTATCGCTTCGTCACTTTGGCCTGGAGCGCATCGTACCAGGTGTCTCCTACCGGAGGCCAGGTATTGACCAGCGTGAGATATCCCGGCATCGGCCGCAGACTCTGCGCCACGGTCTGGCCCGTGGGGAACCCCTGATACGGCGCGCGACTAAAGCCCCGCTGGGCCGCCAAAGCCGAGTTCAAGGGCGAGGCCAGCAGCTTAAGGTCGTCGGCATTGTTCAAGCTCAACCCATACGCGCTCAACCTGCCCGGTCGAAGAGCGTTGACGCTCACGGCTGTATTCGCTTGCCACCACACGCCGCGGTTACCGATGTACTCGGCTTCCACCACCAGGTTCTTCAGAATCTCGCGCTGCAGTCCGACGCTCCACTGGATGGTGCGCGCCGGGCGTCCTGCGTTTTGATCGATGAAATTGGTCGGATTCCCAACGGTGCCGGCGAGGGGCAATTGGCCCGGATCGAAGTTCGGAAAGGTCACCTTGTAGGGGATTCCATCCTGCATATTGAAGGCCGGATCGCCGTATGCTGACGTGCCGTACGGGTTGACCGAACCGGTATTGAAGGACTTGTTGTTATTCGCCGAGGTGCGGGTATAAGATAGTCCGCCGCCCAGGCGCAGTACGGTTTTGGCGTTGATCTGATACGCCAAGCCAAGGCGCGGCGCGAAAGCCCATGGATAATTCTTTGCGAACGCGCAGTTGCATTTCCCGGGCCCGTAGCCTTCAAAGATCGTGCCGCCGATGATGCCCCCCGTGCTGGGATTCGGAGTGGAAATCGAGGCATTGGGCATCAACCCGCCGTGTTCTTTCAGGTAGGTCTGGAAATCGTAGCGAAGCCCATAGTCGAGCGTCAGCCTGCGGGTCACTTTCCAGGAGTCTTGAGCGAATCCGGAATATCCGTGTCCGCCGAGTCTGGTCACGGACGGAACACTGATGTAACCGCTGTCTACTCTTCCCATCAGGAAGCTCGCATAGTTGAATCCGACAGTGGCCGGCAGCGAAACGCCTTGCAGCGCTGGTAATCCGGTCTCGTTGGTACTAAAGACCATCCAGGACGCTGCGTAGGTGCGGTTCTTGGCTGGATAGCCTTGCCAGACCAGTTCCGTTCCCACCTTGAACGTGTGGTTATTGCGAACCCACGTAAGCGTCGCGGTAGAAGTCGGCTTATAGTTCCGCAAGGTAATCTGAGTTCCGGGTCCCATGTTCGTACCCATGCCGCCCTGCGATCCGCTGAGCGTTTGAATGGAAGGGAACAAGTTGGTGTTGAAACCTTTTAGCCCGATTGCGGACGGATCGTAGTCGGTAACCTGGGCATCACTCAGGGTGTTGACCAGTCCGCCGCCTAGATGCAGCAGCAAGGTAGGACTCAAGGTGTAATCGATATTCAGGCGCACGGTGTGCGCCACGATGTAGGTTCCCGTGTTGGATGCGATCGGATAAACAAAGCCGTTATTGTTGGGGGAGGAAGTGCCGGTCCGCGACCAGTACCCGGACACCTTGAGCTTGGAGCTCAGCGAATGATCGAGCTTCACGGACGGAATGTCCGTGATTCTGCTGTTGGTGTAGGTCGGGAGGTAATTGTTCGTTTTTCCCGCGAACGTAGGCAGGGGAATCATGGCCTGCACTGCCAGCGCGACTTTGTCCTGCTGGGTGATCGGGATGACGTTGCCGACGAATACGTCGCGGGTGCGTTGGCCGCCCACCAGTCTGTCTGTCAAAGGATTGTAGATCGTATTCTCAAGGATTGCCCGGCCGAGCGGATCGGACGCGCAGGGCGCTGCGCATAGCACGCGATTCGTCAGCGCTTCGCCAAAATCTCCGGTGCGATACCGCGGCGTCGGCACCGTCCGGAATACGTTATTTGTGACCGTGGTTTCGCGGAACTGCTCAAAGTTGAAGAAGAAGAATGTCTTGTCGTGGCCGTTGTAGAGCTTCGGCAGCACGACTGGTCCACCCACAGTAAAGCCGTAGTCATTCCGCCGTTGCCGCGGACGGAGCAAATGGCCGTTGCCGTCATTGGTGTACGGCTGGCCGGCGTTTAGCGCCTCATTGACGAAATAATCGTAGCCTGTTCCGTGGAACTGGTTGGTGCCGGATTTCATGGTCAGATTGAATACGCCGCCGCCGGCTTGGCCGAACTCGGCGGCGAAGTTGCTGGTCTGGATCGCAAACTCCTGAATGGCGTCGATGCTGGGCTGCACCTGGGATTGCGAGGCGGAGCTGATTCCGTTGGTTGCGTCCTGACCGTCGATCCTCAGAGCCATGGTGTTGCTCGGCATGCCATTGATCCGGATGCTGGCATCCGGCCGCCAGTCTGCGCCCGGCAGTACCTGAAGCACGGCGAACGGATTCCGTATCCCGGCACTACCTGCACTTCCGCCTATTCCCAACACCGGAAGGTTGTTCAACGTATTCGTGGCGACGTTGTGGCTCAACTCGCCGCTTTCCGTCTTGAGCAGCGGCGCTGCATCCGTCACAGTAATGGACTCAGCATTCGATCCGATTTCGAGGATGACGTCGATGCGAAGCGTCTGCGCGACAGGCACAACCAGGTTCTTGCGGACGTATTTCTTAAAACCGGGAACGTTGACGGTCATCTCATAAGCACCGGCTGGGAGCTGAACTACGTAATTGCCGGTCGCGGAACTGCCGACCTGATACACGGCGCCGGTCTCTACATTCCGAACCTCAACCCCCGCGGAACCAACTACGGCGCCCGCCGGGTCGGCGATAGTGCCTGTAATACTCCCGCGATCTGTCTGGGCGATCGTTAACCCTGCAAGCAGCAAAAGCGAGAACGAGATCCTGAGCGTGCGCATGAGCGAGCCTCCCGAGTGATGCACCCGGCTTACTATATACCCTGCCCCATTCCTAATCAAGCATCGTGAGGTATAATTCGGCGCGGGCTCGAGTAGTCGCGGGAGGAAACTCATGAGAAGAACATTGCTGTGCGTTGCAGCCGCGCTGATCGGTGCGTTGGTGCTTCGCATCATGGCCCAGACGCGTGACTTCAAGCCCGTGACGCAAGAGATGCTGGTCAACCCCAGTCCTGATGATTGGCTGATGTTCAGCCGGACCTACGATGCACAGCGTTTCAGTCCTCTCAAGCAGGTCAACAAACAGAATGTGAGGCAGCTCCGCCTCGCTTGGGAGCGGGGTATGGGAGCAGGCACGACGGAGACAATACCCACCGTCTATCAAGGCGTCATGTACGTGATTACGCCGGGATCGATTATTCAAGCACTGGATGCGACTACCGGCGATCTCATTTGGGAGTACAAGCGCAAGTTCGCCAATGCTGCTACGGGCGTCGGCGGGAGATCCAAGACTCTGGCCATCTTCGACGATATGGTCTACTTCACCGCTCCAGACAGCTACATTGTGGCGCTGGACGCCCGCACGGGAGCCGTCCGTTGGGAGACCAAGGCCGATGCGCGTGGCCACACTTCGGGTCCCATCATAGTCGAAGGAAAGGTCATCTCCGGTGGCACCTGCGGAGGCGGACGAGCGAACTGCTACCTTTCGGCCCACGATGCCAAGACTGGCAAAGAAGTGTGGAAGTTCTATACGACGCAGGGAGCGAACGATCCAGCCGGCGACTCTTGGGCAGGTGTGCCCGAGGACAAAAGAACTGCATCCACCTGGGCTTTGCCAGGCTCTTACGATCCTGTGCGCAAGCTGATTTATTGGGGAATTGCGAATCCCACGCCGAACACCCGGGCGGCCCGGCACGACGGGAACGCGTTTGCGATTCCGCTAACTTCGCCAGCCGACCTCTACAGCAACTCGACGGTGGCTCTAGACCCGGCCACAGGTAAACTGTCCTGGTATTACCAGCATTTACCGGGTGATGATTGGGACGAAGATATCAACGAAGAGCGGACTCTGCTGCGAACGGCCGTCAATCCAGACCCCAAGTTCGTAAAGTGGATCAATCCTGATATTCCCAAGGGCGAGGTTCGAGACATCTCCGTCAATGTAGGAGAAGGCGGAGGAATTTGGGCCATAGACCGCACGAACGGTCAATTTCTCTGGGCGACCCCCTTTCCGTTCGACGTCCCAAATTTCATTCTTTCAAAGATTGACGGGAAGACCGGCAGGGCGACGATTAATGAGGATCTGATCGTGGGTGCGCCTGGGCAACGGCGGCTCATCTGCTTCTTCAACACTCGTAGCTACTGGCCAACGGCGTACCATCCCGGCAAAAATTCTTTGTACGTCCCGTACTACGACATTTGTTTGGATCAGACGTCCGCGGCGCCCGCAACAGCAACGACTCCCGCAACGCGGGAGCGCCGGGTTGGCGGCCGCCGCCCGGGAGCTGATCCGGAGAATCTAGTCGGCCTCGCGAAGATCAATATGGCCACCGGAGAAATCCAGCGATTCAGCACGGGGTCGCGCGCCACCAGCACAGGCGCGGTCCTCGCTACTGCCGGCGATCTGGTGTTTTGGGGCGATCTCAATCGCCGGTTCCGCGCTTTCGATGCCGAAACCGGGAAGATTCTCTGGGAACAGATCCTTGGTGGAACTATTTCAGTAAGCACGATCACCTATGCGGTGAACGGCAAGCAGTACATTTCTGTGATCACCGGAGACAACCTCGCGATTCCCGGGCTCCTCGGTGACACAAATTTCGCCGGCGTGATGACGCCCGAGTTTAAGCCCGCTCGCGGCCACAACGCGATCTACGTATTTGCGCTGCCATGATCGTGGTTATGATGGGGCCTAAGAACACCAAGCGAAGCTCAACACTCTAGTGAAATCGAAGTCGTCGAAGAACGTAGGGCAGGCTGACAAGGGTATTGGTGGTCGATGAGGCTTCCCAAGAAGCGGCGTTGTGGGAAGCGATCTCCGGCCAATGTCGGTTCCGCTTGATGATGGTAAAGGACTTCTGAGATAGCTTCCGTTATGGCCCATGCCTGAAAGCGCTGAGATAATCAAGCTCTTTTTTCGTTCCACCGTTGCGCAAAACTGCTGTTGCGGATACACTACAAGCGGCCGGAGCGGAGGATAAGCCTCTGCTGGGAAGCAAGCTGAGCGCCGACTCCGGGGCCAAGACCAGGCTGGGGTTCGGTTAAAACTGAGCCCCAGCGGCAAGAGTGATTCACTGGGATTGGCATCCAAGCGATAAATCCCAGGGGTCTGGGGACTGAGTCCCCAGAGAAAC
>JAIQFI010000006.1 GCA_020073345.1 Terriglobia bacterium | reverse complement strand
AGGGAGCCGCGCCAGGAACTCGCGGTAAAGCTGCCGATCGTGCGCCACCCGCATAGCCTCGCCGGCCTGTCCTTTTTCATTCACGGCGACGAATACGGAAAACTTCTTGTGTGCATCGCATCCGATAAACTGTTCCATATTGCTGCAGCACCTCCTTGTGCTTGGGGTTTCGCTCGCAGTCTACGCAAAACCCCGCTGCAGCGCTTTCATAGCATCATCAAACAAGAGCCGCGTTTCAAAGTAGAACGTCTGTTTCTTAGTGGGACACGCTCCTGGAAGTTCTCAAAAAAACCCCGCTTAGGTTTTTGTGAACTAACTTTTTCTTACCCAACTCGCCAAAGCGGGCTTTGGCCCGGGATTTTAGCAGGCGGAACTGGGTCTCCGTCAGACCCATCTCCGAGCAGATCTGATCCTGACTCTGTTCATCGATATAGAATCGGGTCAAGATCTCCCGGTCCCGTTCCGATAGCTCTCCGAGTACCTGCCGGATGAGCCCCATCCGCTGGCGAAAGATCGCAGCTTCCTCGGGATTTCCATGAGGATCGGGTACTCGTCCGGTGGAATCAAACTCCGCCTGTTCGCGCCGGCTGTGCACCACCCGGTCGATATGCGCGGCGACCTGGCGTCGGACGATCGTGCGTACGAACCCCATCAGCCGCTGCGGTTCGCGCAGTTCCCCCCGGCGAATCGCCTGCACCACGACCACAAAGGTGTCGTGGACTTTATCGTCCAGCTCCTGAGGGCCCAACTGCCGGCACAGGTAGAACCGGATTCCTCGCGAGAAAAGCTGATAGAGTTCCTCCATTCCATCGGTTTTCTCCAAACGAATCCGTTCTACCAGCTCGACCCATCCGGCGTGCACATCCGCGGCCGGGTCGACCGGCTCGCCCAGCGCTCCGTCGCCTTCGTCTACCAGGGGAGTTGCTGCTTCCACGGCCTCCGCGGGCAGGGGCGGGGCCACTGCCAGCGACAAAATGCGGCGGCGCGGACGGATCACCGGCCGCCTCCCATCACCTGGAATGCCGCCCAGTAGGACGGCGAGGCTTGCCAGGTACCTGAGCGGATCAGTTCCACCTGGCTGCGGCGCAAAGCTTCCGCAGTGGAATTGGTGCGGAGAAACCGGTAGAAGGCCGGCATCAGGTCGCTGTCCACATCCGGCACCGGCCAATGGGTCGCCACCACTGCTCTTGCTCCCGCCATCATCCATGCCCTGGTAAGACCGAGCAATCCAGCGCCAGCGCGAGCGTCGCCGGCGCCTGTGGCGCACCCGGTCATGACGATTAACGCCCCCGGCACGTGCAGCATGCCTATGTCGGAGGTCGACAGCAGGCCTGGCTTGCCGCTTGAGTCCAGCGAGAAAACCAAGAATGCTTGCTCCGATTGCAACCCTGGAGCCAGAACATGGGTCGCTAAATGGACGGTCGAGGGCGCCGCGTTGAGCCCCTCCAGGAAAGCGTCGCGCTGCGCCGCCGTTCCCTCCAGAAGTTGTATGGGCTGGGGGCCAATATCGGCTTGCCAGCTTTGGGAACTCCGGCGCAATTCATGAGCGCTGCTTACCAGCCGGTTCAACTGGCTGCGGTCTTCTGGACTTGCCGCGGACACGCGCGGTGGCCAGGTTAATCTCCACGCTGGATCGGGCTTCCAGCGGGGATCGGCCGAGTTGTACACGGGGTCCCCGACTCCCAGGAATCCTCCCGGCGGCGCCGTGTCCCCTGTTAGGAACAGAGCCCCCGGAACCACTTGCGAGGAATGGCGTTCCACGGCGTACACCGGCTGGCCGTTCTCATAACCGCTCACCAGCGCAGCGAACGGAAGCTCGAACAATGCTCCATCCAGCGATAGCAGCCAGGACCTCTTGGCCGCGTCCGCCGGTCTGAGTGAACCAAAGAGCTTTTGATAAAGATCTGCGCCCAACTTCTCTCCCGCCCGCCGGCCGCCCCTCACATCGGAAACGACCGCTTCCCGAAACCGCTTTATATCCTCGCGAACCTCAGACTCTGCGGGCAGCTTGTGCAGCTCGATGCTCGTCTTGGTAACCGCCCAAAGATACGATTCCTGCTTGCCTAGGTAAAAACTGAGGAGCAAGTCTGACTTACCTAATCCCTGTTGAAAATGACTAAGTGAATTCCGAGTGCGAAAGTTCTCGGCCAACGTCACCGAAACTCCGACTCCGGCGGCCGATTCCATTTCAATAAGTTCCAAATGGAGACTCTTTGATGCAGCGCTTATGGTACCGGTGGTACTTAAATCGCGAGCCTCCTGCTGATTCAACCGTCCCAGAGTTTCCCAATACGCTACGGGCAGCTTCTCTTTCCACACGTGCGCCAGCTCCCGGCTTTCCCGCAAGCTTACTGCCCGATTCGCCTCCAGCGCCAGAAACGCCTTTGCCGCCCAATTCCTGTCGCCGGTACGCAGCGCCTGACGTGCCGCAGCTTCCACGAATGAGTCGAAGATCTCGTGTTGCATGGCGACATTGGCTCCGGTCACCAGTGCCCGCGCCGCCGGTACGGCTCCGTTCCATTGACTGGCCTGGTTCACGGTCGTGCTGAAGTCCTCCAGCGCTAATTCAGTCTGGCCGAGGATTTCGCGGGTCCGGCCCCGCTGATGCACCAGCTCGTACCCGCCCGGGGCCGAAGATCCTGTCTCTATGGCCCGGTCCGTAAAAACCTCCGCCTCGTTGGCTCGCCGCCGGCGCTCTTCCCCGCGCGCCTGATCGGCCTGTGCCAGCCGCAAAGCGCCCAAGGCTGCGTAGGAAAAGTACAGGTTTTTGGGCGAGTATGAGGTTCGCAAGCGCAAGGCTCCTCCTAGCGCGGCTTCAGCTTCCTCGAACTCCCCCGCGGCGATCTTTTCCTTGCCCAGCAGATCCCAGGCTGCGGCCTCCGCTTCTGCCTTCGGATCGTCGGTCAGCCGGGCCGCCTCAATCGCATCTTCATATCGAGGCTCAATATCGGGCTCTAAAGAACGATGCTCGGCCCGGTTTTCTTGCAAAGCGGCCCGGACGCTCCTGAGACGCATCAGCAGCCGCGCCTTATAAGGCGGCGAGGTTCGCAGGCGATCGATGGCCGACTTCCCCCGTTCCAGTGCGCTCAGAGCGGCGTCCGCGTCGCCCATTCGCTCGTAGATCTGCGATAGGTTCACCGCGATCGCTCCCAATGCGAACCAGTCTCCCGCTCGCTCGGCCAGCTTGCAGGCCTCCAGATAGGCTTGGAGCGCAGGCGAATACCGTAACAAGAGCATGCGCACTGTTCCCAGGTTGCTCAGGTAGTTGATCGCCGCCGGCCCATTCCTCAGCGCCTTGGCTCGCTGGTAGCCCTGCGTATATACGGATTCCAAACCGGCAAAATCCCCCGCCGCGCGGCGCGCTTGCGCGACTTGAATGAGTTCTGTGAAATCTTTGGTGTCCCACCGGCTGGAGTCAGGCGACCCAGCCCGTATGGCCGACGACGGGCGCGTGGCAGCCATACAAATGGTGAGGACAAGGCCAAGGCCCCGGGAAAAACTGGCCAACGCAACCTCTCACCTTACGACTTTGCGTATAGATACTACCAGGAATCGAAGGCGGGGCCAAGGGAAATATCCTGGGGAAATGTACCAGTAGGCGGTCCCGAAATGGTTCGCTTACAGGCCCGCGGAGAACAGGATGTCGGACGTGGGCGCCTGAGAACCCGAATCCGGCTCTACAGTTACGGCGAAAGTCATGTGTGGATCCAGGGCGCCCGTCAGGATATGCATTGCGGTGCCCTGCTGCCCAGATTGGAACAGACCCGCGGGACGCGGCGTGCCCCCTTTCGGGATTACCCACATCTCGTAAGTCTTGCCAGCCGGCAGCGCCGGCAGATTCGAGGCGATCAACAGGACCCCCAAGCGAGGGTTGAAAAAGAAATTGCCCCGGGGCGGCGCCGGCTGGCCTTGGCCGAAATTCACCTGCCGTGTTTCAGGCTGGTTTAGAAACGTGAACGCTTGCTCCAGGCGGTCCCGCTCGACGACAGACTGCTGCAGGGTCCGGCGCGCGTCCGCCAGTTCCCGGTCGGCGGCTCGCTTCTCCAGACTGAGCCACAGCGCCACAACTATCGCACAGGCGGCCGCCAGTGCCGCCACCCATGCCCATCCCGCGCGCTCAATTCCCACCGAGGCCATAACTCGCCGCCGGAGCCGCGAGGGAGCCACCACCTCCGGCACCTGGCTCAGCAGCATCGCGTTCACCCCCAACGCGTCCTTGAGATTCCTCTCGCAGACGAGGCAGTGGCGCCCTAGGTGCGCCTCGATTTCTCTTTTTTCCTCCCCCTCGAGCAGTCCCAGGGAGTAGAGTTCGTAGCTGTCGCGCAGGTCTTCGCAAGTCATAAGCAGGTCATACAGCCGCCGCTTCGGACAGTTGTTCGCGCAACGTCTTCAGTGCCGACCGGACCCAGGTCTTAACGGTGCCCAGCGGCTGCTGCATGCGCTCAGCCATCTCGGTCTGCGAGAGCCCCTCATAGTAGGCCAGCTCGACTACTGTCTTTTGATTCGGGGTCAGCTTCTCGAACGCATCCTTGAGCCGCCGCGCGCGGTCCAGCGACAACGCGCGATCCTCGAAGTCGGAAAACTGTCCCGGATGCTCCAGACGGTCGAGTTCCAGCGCCCCGGCGGAAATTTTCGCGTCCGCGGAACGCAAGTAGTCGATGGCCCGGTTGCGCGCAACTGCTAACACCCAAGGGCCCAGTGCCCCGCGCTCCTGATCGAACGCCTGCATCCGGTTCCACACTCGCAAGAACGTTTCCTGCACCAGGTCTTCGGCCGCCGCGGAGTTCCGCACGATTCGCAGAATCAGGGAATACACCAGCCGGCCATAGCGGTCATAGAGCTCCCGCATGGCGCCCGCGTCCCGTCCCCGCAGACGGCGAGCTAAGTCGACGTCGTCCTTGAAACGCAAGGCCACCTGCAAGAGTGCCAGGGCCAGGGAAACCGGAATAAGCCGGGTTAACATCACCTAACTGGGATACGTTGATTACCTTTCAACGGATTCAACTGGGGATTATACCCCAGCCGCTCCGGGGCGGGCCGCCGCCGCCCGCGCCTTCAGCGCTTGCTGTAATTGCTCGATGCCTTTCTTGTCTCCCCTCCACGTCACCCTCGGAATCCTCACCTTCAGCCGCGGATGAATCGGCATGGTCACCGCGTAGACTCTGGACATCATCGCGCTGGCCACGCCCACGCCGCACCCGTAGAACGGGATCATGGACAGACTCCGCACCATCATGGCCCAGCCCAGCAGCGAGATCATCGAGACCACGCTCCCCAAAACGAACACCACGGGCCACTTCACTGAGCCGGCCATCCCGATGCGGCCGAGCACCTGATAACCGAGAATCGTCAGGAAGCCAATCATCATCGGCCACGCGTACATAAAGAAGGCCTGCTTCAGGTGGAACACCAAAGCGGCCGTCGGGGAGAGGACTAATGTGTGGTCGATCATCGAAGCTCCGTCAGCGCGCTTATCAACACGCGCAAGTAGTCATGGGTCTGCAGAATGGGCGATCCAAGCCGCTCGCTCTGCGCGCGAATCTGTCCCCTGCGGTCGATCGCCACCACTTGCGGCGTTCCGAGCCGTTGCCCGTGTTCTAGCCCCAGGAAGGCGTCCATTGCCTCCCTGCTGATCGATCCCACTGGAAACGTCAGTCCAAAGCGCCTGGTGAACGCCGCGGTATCCGCGCCTTCGTCAAAGGCAACCTCGGCGACTTGCAGTTTGCCGGAGAACTCGCGCTTGAGCGCCTCGAAAACCACCGATGCCCTCTGGCAGTGGGGGCACTGGGTAGAGATGAACGCCAGTAGCACCACGCGCCCCCGCAGGCTCGATAGCATCGTGGCCTTGCCGGAGGCCTCGACGATCTTCAGCTCCGGCGCCGGCCTGGGGACCGGACCCTGCGCGTGGAGCGCCACACCCGCAAGCAAACCAATCAGGATGCGCTTCAATGCAGGTCTCCTCCGAGGCAGCACAGCACGAAACCGAAGACGTAGTCTCCGCAATAGTGATAGTCGCCGTTGAAGAACGCCTGGCAGGCCTGCTCCTGGCTGCCACTGAAATCGGCTACTACAATCACGGGTTCCAGTTCCGAATCCATCATGCTTTCCTTTCAAAGAGAACGCGGCGACCAAACCGCTGGCCGCCGCAATCCAACCAGGGTTACTGCTTACCCCCAGTAACAACAGTGGACGAGAATGCCCCCGTCGTACGGCTCATCGCCGCACGCGAAAAACTCACCACCCCATATCAGGGCGCACATCCCGTTCTCGTCCCAACCCGTGCCCGGCAGCCAAACTACAGTTCCAGGGTCAATCACGTTAGAAGCTTCCTCCTTCGCCCCGTATGTCCCATGTTTTTCGGGGGCGCCACCCGGCTCGCATTCCGAAGTTGTGGAAGAAGCGCGGCGAATCGCTTTAGGGAGGGCCGTGATGCGGGACAGTTTTAGCGTCAGGTTTGTAGAAGATCTGGCATAATAAGGGCACTGTGTCACGGGCGAAAGACCTGGAATCGCGGCTCGAGAATACCGAGCAACAACTCCGCCTGTTGCAGAAGATCAGCCGGTTCATGGTCCGCCAAATGAATCTCGGCGCCGCTTTGCAGGAAGTAGTCTCCCTGGTGGTGGAATTCATGGAGTGCGACTCCTGTTTGCTGTATCTGCTGGAGGAACAGGAGCTGGTGCTGTGCGCTTCCAACAATCCGCACCCGGAAACCATCGGCAAGGTGCGCCTGCATTTTGGTGAAGGTCTCACCGGTTGGGTCGCGCGTGAGCGGCGCTTGCTGTCGATCTCGCGGGAAGCCTATGGCGATCCCCGTTTCAAGCTCTTCACCAACCTGCCGGAAGACACCTATGAGGCGTTTCTATCCGCGCCGGTGATCGTGCGCGACCGTGTTGCCGGCGTCATCAATGTGCAGCATCGCGAACCGCATTTTCACTCCGGTGGGGAAATGGAGCTGCTCACGACCGTGGGCGAGCAAATCGGATGCCTGGTGGCCCTGGCTCAAAGTGATCTGAAGGCGCTGGATACGGCACAGGTTCTGGATCTGGTCATGAGTCCGGCCGGCCACCCGAAAAGCTCCCGGTCTTAGGTCCAATCGAAGCGCCGGTGGGACGGCTGCGGGCTCCGGCCCGCTCCACAAAAGAAAACGCCGCCGGGCTAGCCGGCGGCGCTTGTGAAACGATGACTGGCTACCCGTTACACGGAACTTTTCCGGAAGCGGGCGAAGCCCAGGGCGAGCAACACCCCGGAGCCGAGCATGAGGAGAGTCGAAGGCTCCGGAACCCCGGTGGTAACGGAAGCGATTCCGGTAGAGGCGAACACCGCCACGAAGATGTTGTCGTCGTTGGAAGGATTGTTAGTGTCGACCTTGATGGACAGGTCGCCCTTATTGATCTGCGGGACGAGATTGTAACGCTCGTGATCGTCACCATAGGCGGGCAGCATCGGCGAGAACGGATCGTTGAACCCGCCCATCGTGATGAGCGAACCGTTCGCCACATCTAGGCCATCATCGTTGTTGCCGGCGCTATTCGTAATGACAGTGCCGTTGACTTTTATCGTGGATTCCTGATTGCAGCAACTGAAGCCGATACCGAGGGCCATCTCGGCGCCGAAGCCTGGGGCGGTCGGATCCAGGGGCGTAGAGAAGGTGGCGGTGAACGAGTCACCACCGGCCGCGCTGAAGCCATCGAGGATGGCGACGGTGTGGTCGGCGCTCAAGGAGGGGTCCGAATAGACCACGACCAAGGCCTCACCATCCTGAGAAGAGGAGGTTTCGGTAATGTTGAAGTTGTACACTCCGCCCACTCCGCCATCAATGACCGGCTTAACAATCGAGGTCACATCCGCCCGGCTCATACCCAAAGCGCAGCACACGGCCGCATTGAAGACGTGCGTGGTATAGCTCACGGCCGTACCGCCAAGCGTGCCGCCCACACCCGAAAACGACGCGTTGTTTTGAGTCGCCGAGTACAGGTACGCGGCGATGACCGTGGAACCGACCGGCACCGAAGCGGAAATAGTGCCGGAATTGGATAAGGATCCAAACCCGTCGGACGAATAGGCCACGTTGCCTGTGAAAGTCTGAAATGTGGTTAGTGATGCGTGCACCGGAATCACCGCAAAAAGTGCGACCAGTGCAAGTGCAAGAATGTTACGCCGAAAATTCATAATCCTCCTCCGTTAGGTGCTTTGCCTTAATTCTAGCTGCCGAATCATTGTACGGCACAGCCCGGGCTGAAAACAAGTACCTAGAGCGGGATTCGGTACTTTTGGAACTGTTAGGGGTCCAGAGTCTCGTCTGTTTGATTTAAAGTACTGATTACAATGCGGAATGTGGCCTTCTGATGGCCTGGAAACGCAAATGGTTCCGGATCGGTCCAAGCAATCCAGGTAATAGGACTACCGGTAGCTTCAAAGGCTGGTCGCGGTCCTGTATACTTACCTTCGAGCAGAGGAGTTGGCTACCGGATGAAAACCCGAAATACGGCTGTTTTGTTGATGATAACCGCGGTCGTGGTGCGGGCCGATACCGTGAAGAAGGTCACCCCCAAGCGGTCTGATGAGGTTAAACAGGTTAGCCCGGCACCCAATAAGCGGGACCCGCTGGATGTCACCCTCCGTCAGGGCTTGGCCGCCGTGGCCCGCGGAGACGCCGCCCAGGCCGAGCAGCTCCTGAACGAGGTCGTGGCCAAGGATCCCAAGCAGGCGCTGGCTTACGTTGGGCTGGCGGATGTGGCCTTGCGTCAGGGGAAGCCGGCATTGGCGCGAACGCGGCTCGAGACCGCTCTCAAGCTACAGCCCGGAAACGCTGCGATCCTGCGCTCGTGGGCGCGTTTTCAGATCAGCCAGCGTGAATTCAGCGGGGCTGAGGCTACCTTGAAGAAAGCGGCGTCCGCGGAACCCAACTCCCCCGATGCCCTGCAAGAGTTGGGCGACTTGTATTTGGCCACCAACCGGCCGAAAGAGGCGGCCGAAACACTCCAGAGAGCGATCACCGTGGCGCCGTCGGCATCCGAGTTACACCGGGGACTGGGCACCGCTTACACCGCGGATCAGAATTTCAAGCAGGCCGAGGTGGAGTTCAAACGCGCTATCCAACTCAACCCGACCGATATGAACAAGTATTCCTTGGCCCTGCTTTACGTGGAAACCAAGCAGGTGGATCCGGCCCTGAAAACGCTGAGTGAGCTTCTGCAGGTCAGCCCGAAGTTTACTGCGGCCCTAGTTTCCCGCGGGAACGCCTACATGCTTCGCGGCGACGATCAGAGCGCGATCAACGACTACCGTTCGGCGCTGGCGATCGATCCAAAGCTGGCGGAAGCGCAATTCCGGATCGGTCTGGCCAATCTGGAAAAGAAACGCATCCCGGCTGCGGAACAGGCGTTCCGCGCGACTTTAGCTCTCGATCCGAACTATGCAGCCGCGCTGAACAACCTGGCCTATCTGGCCGCCGAGCGGAAGGCGAACCTGAACGAGGCTCTGGACTGGGCCCTCAAAGCCGTGAAGCTTCAACCCAATAACGCGGGATATCTCGATACGCTCGCGACCGTGTATAGCGCGCGCGGAGAGAACGCTCAGGCCGCCGAGGTGCGTCGAAAGCTTTCTGGGTCGCAACAGGCCCGGTAGGTCCCGGTTGACCGCCGGCAGTCGCAGACTGACAGGCCTCGGAAACAGAATTCGCCCTGCTTGCTTTATTCACACAACATCCACGCTTGGTGCGGTCTAAGTCACACATTTCAGGCTATTTATTTCCTGAGGAAAGCGCGATTTTCTTATTGACGGTAAACCTGCTTCGGGAGCATGATGACTGTGGTTCCAAGAGGTTCGAAGGACAGCGAGCCTGGCAGGAAGTAGCGGATCTGGAACGATGATCCGCGGCGCGAGTGATGAATAAAATTGTTGCCGCGCTGCGGGGAGCGAAGGAAGATCGGGCAACCTGCAAGGGTAAGCTTTGTGGTTCGCAGGTCAGGTCGAGGTTTTGATCCCGAGGGATCGAGAGATCCTGGAGGGGAGCCGAGGTTTGAAGACGAATCATGAGTCCTGAGATCGGATCGGGCAGCGGGTTCCGTATGCGGATCGTGCCTCGCGAAGCTATAAAAGGCGGAGCGGGGACGGGAGTGCGGGACCGAACGGGCCAGGATCAGATCTGAGGATCGTTTCGAAGATGTAGGCCGGGAGCGTTGACGCAATTACGGGGATCGGTCGCAAGGCCAGTCCTCGGGGCTGTAGAGCGAAAGGCCGTATCGAGAAACAGGCTTCTACCGGAACGGAAAGCAGACGCGCACCTGCGCACTGATCCGCAGCTGGCTAAAACCAGCGGCGGGGAGCAAAGGGCTCACGTCTCGCCAGTTCCGGATGCCACGTTCTGACGGTGCATGCCCGTCGGAGAGCAAGCTGCCGGACGGTCACTTGGAACCTTTTTTTATCCCGCCCGCCCTACCGCCCGCTTCGCGCGCGGCCAGTTATGGCGTCTGTTCCCCAGATTCCTCCCCGGGCGGGGTTTGTTCAAGCAGCCTGGCGGCCTGCGGATCTGGAATTCGAGGACCCGCTTCGGCACGAGTCTGGTGGCGCCAGGCGAAGAGTCCCCTCTGCGGCCTGAAGGTTGCAAAATTACATCGGCAGGCCGGGCAGCGGAGGGGACTGGCGCCGAGGCGTAACAGGAACCGGGTCCATCGCTTCGGATTATATTTCTGCGCCGCCCAACTGGTCAGTTCCTGCCGGTAGCAGCGGGGACAGCGCGCGTATTTCCAGGATCCGTCCGACCAGACACTGGTTTCCCACCGGTTATTACAGCGGCGGCAGCGGAGCGGCGAAACGCCTATTAGACTCTTCAGGTATTCGCCGAACCCCTGGGGATGCGAGAGGCGCACCTCTCGTGTCCCACAGCTTGGACAGGCTAATTGCATGGACGCAGCCTAGACGATTATACCGGCACGTTTTCGTGCCGCGACATAGGATTCTACGTATGCGGTGAACGCTCGCTGCAGTTGCTCACGAACCTTGCCGCCCGGCCGGACCCGCAGCCCGGCTTTCAATCCCTCAATCGAAACCACGGGCAGGAGTTCGCGCGTGCTAGAGCTGATGAAGATCTCGTCGGCGGCCTCCAGATCGGCGGGTAGAAGCCTCTTTTCGCCGATGTGCAGTCCCGGAACGCGGATTTCCTCGAGCAGGAGCGCCCGGGTGACGCCGGGCAAGCAGCCTGAATCGAGCGGCGGAGTCCAGACCTCGCCGCCTTGTGCATTGAGAAAGACCGTGAAAATGTTGGCCGAGGTGCACTCGCAAACCTCGCCGCGCTCATTCAGGAGTACGACCTCATCCAGCCCTTGCTCATGCGCGCGCTCGTACCAGGTGAGATTTTCCGACCAGGAGAGATTCTTGGTGCCGGCGAACTCGCTGGCGGCGAGCCGCGCGTTTGGAATCAGGCCAAGCTTCACGCTGTCTCCCCACGCCTTTACGTCGGCGGTGAAGGCCACTACGTCGAACTCGCGCATCGGGCCGGGACCTTCGAACATGCCGCCGCGGTTACGGATCACCGCTACGCGCAACGTGGCGTTCCAGGCTTGATTAGCCTCGATCAGGCGGTGCAATCGCTGCGCCAGCCAATCTCGTTCCGGCGGAAACGGAACCCGCATGCGGGAGGCGTCGGCATGCATCCGGGCCCAGTGGCGCTCCCAGGCGAACATCACGCCGTCATAGACGCGGATGGTCGAGAAGACTCCCCAGCCGTTGAGCAATCCGACCTGCCCCGCCGAGAGATCCTGCGCTCCGGTGTCGCGAATCTCGTCGTTGTGGAGCAGAAAACGGTGCATAAGGGCTTACTCTCATTCTAATGGGTGGCGGCGGAGCCGGGATTTGGTTAGAATTTGTGAAGATCCAGGATTGATTTGAACTATATGAAGAGCCCACGCCGGATTGGCTTTGCGTTCCTCGCCGCTGCCGTGGCGATGGGAACCGTCGCGGTCGGCCAGAAGGTCGCGCGCAAGGCTCCCACGGCGGAAGATTGGACAGCCCTCGCCAAGCTCCCGGATTTCACCGGAGTCTGGGAAATCGGCTTAGGTGGCGGAGGCGGAGCTGGACGAGCGGGACGCGGAGCCCCGCCTGCAGCGCCAGCCGCTCCTGGAGCTGGAGCCGCGCCGGCCGCGGGACGGGCAGGTGGACGTGGCGCGGGCCGAGGGGGCGGTCCTTCTCTCACACCGGCATATGCCGACAAGGCGAAGACACAGCCCGCGACCCCTCCCGCGGAAGAAAACCTGACCGCCAACTGCCTGCCTCCGGGAATGCCCGGGATTATGGGCCAACCGTATCCGATGGAATTTCTGCTGACGCCTGGTCAGGTCACCATCGTGATCGAGGCCTACAATCAGATCCGTCATATCTACACCGATGGCCGCCCGCTGCCCGAGGATCCCGATCCAACCTTTTATGGAACTTCTGTCGGTCACTGGGAGGGCGATACGCTGGTGGCCGAGACAGTGGGATTTGCGCAGGTCCCGCGCGGGATTACCTTCCCGTACAGCGACAGAATGAAGATCGTCGAGCGCTTCCATCTAACCGCGCCCGACACCATGAGCATCGAGACCACCATCGTCGATCCCGAGGCTCTGACCACCCCCTACTCGATGGGCGCACGATCTTTGATTCGGCATCGCAACTGGACCATCGCGGAGTATATCTGCGAAGAGAACAACCGCAATTCCGTGGATGAGAAGGGCAAGGCGGGAGTCAACCTGGCCAACCCCAATGCATCGGCGCGGTAGAAAGACCCTTATGAAACGCAACATGAAACAGGCGGCGTGGAGAATCATCATCGGGGCGAGTCTGATGGCGGGCGGTACCAGCCTGGCAGTGGCACACCACTCCTACTCGGCCTTCGATATGGCCGAGCTAAAGACCGTCACCGGGACGATTAAGAAATTCGACTGGACCAATCCGCATACCTGGATTTGGATCGACGTGGTGAATGACAAGGGCGTGACGGAGACCTGGGGGATCGAGGGAATGAGCCCCAATTATCTGGCTCGCCGGGGATGGGACCGGAAGACCTTGAAGCCCGGTGACAAGATTAGCGTTACGCTGCATCCCCTGAAAACCGGCGAAAAGGGCGGTACGTGGGTGGACGCCAAGCGCCCCAACGGCGACACGCTGATGATGGGCGGCGCCATCACCGATCCGTAGCGAGCGGTTCAGTACAACAGGTTCGCGCCGAAGTCTGGCTTTCCGCCGGCCCGAATGACGTCGATCCAGGCATCGAGCTTGGACGCGCCCATGGTCCAGAACTTCTTGCACAGCGAGAGATACTCCAGGACCGCGTCGCGCTGGCCTTTTTCGAGGAGCTCGCTCGCAAGAATCATATTTGGTCCAAACGAGTTTAGCTGAGGGCCGCCCGTCGTCTTGCCCGCCTCTATCAGATCCTTCGCCGCCTGCTCCACATTGCCGCTGCGCAAAGCGACCAGTCCGCGCACCATGTTCCCGTCGTGGATCGCCGTACCGTCGTCCCCGTGACCCGCGCCGACTGTCGACAAGAGTTCGCTGGCGTAAACGCTGGCTTTATCCAGAGCTCCCGCTGAGACCGCTGCCTTGGCCAATCGCGGGAGTGTCCAGGCCCTCTCCCAGCCTTCTTTGTCTCCCAAATCTTGTTCCAGGTCCGCGAGTACCTGCGCGGGCGAACGCGGCCACCTGTTCTGGATCTCCTGAATCCGCTGCTGAGCCGCCATCTCCTCGCCGACGTTCAAGCCAAAGGAATCCGCCGTCACCGGCTTTGAGTGATCCAAGAAATCCACGGTCGCTTGGGTATAGGCGAATACGGCGCGGCCGTCCCGAAGCACCGGGCGGAACTTCCACAGCTTAACGGCATCGACCGCAGGCTTCCGCAGGACCGAAGGACCCGTAAGCGCTTCCGCATTTGCGACCGAACCTCGAGGGTCTACCGTGACCAGCACCTCAACCATCCCTTGGATTCCTTGCGCGCGAGCCGATTCGGGCCACTCGGCTTCGTCGCGTTGGACCGGACTCAGAAACGGCACGAAGGCCTGAGGCTCGCCGGCTTGTGGCGCCTTCGGCTGCGCCACCGGTGGCCGCTGCAACGTTTGCGGCGGCTTCGGTGCAGCGATGGCGCCGCGCGTCGCCCCGAACCCGGCACCCACGCCACCCGCGCCCGACAACAAATCTGTCTCCTTAGCATCGGGAGGCGGAACGAAAGTAAATAACGAATACGGCAACGGCTCGTTGAATTTGAGCGACCGTTTAATCGACTTGGTCCGCATCTCCGTCGGCCCCGGCATCGGCCCGCCCTGCATTTTCCCGGTCATGGTCCGTTGCAGCGTGATGCCGAGTTGCTTGTCGATCCACGTGGTATAGACTGCGTCCTGGATCTCCATCCCGCCCATGGACTGCTTGTCGATGCGGCTTTCGACCACCCAGCAGTCGTGCGGACTTCCGTCTACTTCCACAGACTCGGACCGGATCGTGTGTGCGTTGGCGGCCATCTGGGCCGCATCCATCACCATCGTCGATCCCATGGTTTCCATGGCCGTGTCGCCTCCCGAAAGCTTCGAGTACTGTTTGAGCATCGGACTGTACATCCAGGCGTTGTCGCCGTCCGAGATCATGATCGAGCTGACCAGGTTGCCGGTCTTGATCTCCATGCGCGACTTGTTCGGATTGACCGCCTGCACCTGCATCGCCATGGGGACATTCACGCTGTTCCCCATCACCGTCACTTGCGTGGTGGTCTCTTCGGTGTATTGATAGCTGACATAGCTCTGGAGCGCTTTACTTTCAAAATCGAGCAGCGTTTTGGCGTCGGGCAGTTCCTGGGCGGACACATGAGTCAACAATGTCAGTACCGACAGAATCATTAGGGATGCGTTTCGCACAAGGATGCTCCTTTACTGGGCGACGGGAACGAAACCGACACTGACGTAGACTTCGCGCTGCGTTAACGCCGGCGGGAACCCGTGTTGCCTTACAAGATCCAACGCGGTCTGGCTCAGCCGCGGATCCGCGGAGGTCGAAACTTCTTCTTCCAGCACGTTGCCCGCGGGCGCCAGCTCCGCATGCACGATTACGGTTTGAATCACATCAGATGCGAAGCTGTCCGGAGCGTTGATGAGAAACTTCTGTCCCGCCGCCAGAGTGATGCCCGGCCCGGCGGCCAGCATCTCAGCGGTCGGCGTTAGCGTTTTCTCATCTACGGAACCCGCGTCTGCGATCGTAACCTGTGCATCGAGTACGGGAATGCCGCCGACAAACCCCGTAATCCGGTGCGGGATAAAACGGCCGTGAAAGTCTAGGTTCTTGCCGTATTCGTAAACCAGATAGGTTCCGGGAGCGGGCGATTTCACCTGCAATAGACCCGAGGTATTGTCGATGCAATATTCCTGCTCGTTCCACAGCCGCGACTGAACCGTCGATCCCAATTCTCCCCCTAGCAGCACGCAGGTAGCCGGCTTCCCGTTCCATTGCGTAGCCGCGATTCGGAGCCTGGGGTTGGCGGCGAACTGAAGAGGCCAAAAGATCGCCTCCCGCAACATGTGCACGCGCATGGGCACCGCGGGAACACGCTGTTCGTCGAACCCGATCTGCCCGCGGCCGATCCGCGACTGAGAATACTCCGCCAAGTTCGCAGTCCAACGCCATTGCTGCCCGGAAAGCCACGTCTCGGAAAGCGCTCCCGATCCGACATAGCTTACATCGCCGCTGGCGAGAAAAGTCGCGTCTAGCCGGAAGGGCGGTGTGCCCGCGATGTGCATATCGCTGTTTTGGCGAGCGCGTTCCAACAGCGACAAAGCCGCCGCGCGATCCGCCGGAGTTGCCGGAACCTGAATTGCGCCAGTGGCGGGCTCCTGCACATCCAAGGGCACCGGAGCGGGATGCGCCCGCGCGACCGGTTGCGGCGGTTCTCCTGCCGGACTGGGCACGGACGAACTCGCTCAAACCACGGGCGCGTACGCGGCGATCCGCTGCAACTGCGGACGTCCAACCAGCGGGAACGACGCGAACGACAGCCATCCCGTCAATGCCAGAATCACAGCGATAAATGTGTACGAGGAAACAAGCCTCAATCCGGACACGGAAGCTTCTTTAAGCAATGAATGCATCCGCTGGGTTAGGTGGCGTCTTCGAAGGAATAGCGGGGCGGGCGCCAAGTCCAGCATCGGACGCGGGCGGGCCATGGCCAGAAGCGCGTGGATATAAGATTCGCGCGCCGAGGTCAGGCGGACAGCTTCGGAGTCCACTACTTGCTCCCGCGCCAGTCGCGTTTGAGCCAGCAGCCACCACACTGCCGGGTTGAACCACAGCAACGCTCCCGCCAGTTCTTCCAATACGGTTACCAACCAGTCCTTGCGTTGCACATGCAGCAGCTCGTGCGCGGCGATGCCGCATTGCGCTTCTTCGTCCAGCTCCAGAAACGACCCCGGTAACAAAACCACGGGGCGAAACATGCCCAGCATGACCGGTCCTGAAACATCGGACGAAATGCAAAACAGCGCGTCGGCATGGGTCACCGCGGAGGCCGCCTGCACCGATTCAGGAATCGGATAGAGGGGCGTGGCGGCGATCCGGTATCGCCGGATGTGCCACAATCCCGCCAGCAGCCAGGACAGTCGTCCCAGCACACCGGCGGCAAGAATCCCCAGCAGCAGTTCATCTGCACGTAGCTTCCGCCAAAACGGCTGGGGCACCGGAGGAGATGAGAACTGCGCAGAGCGCAAACCTGCGGCTTCGGAGGTTTCTGTCGATGTCTGTGCAGCCGGCAAAACTGCGGCGACGAGCGTGTCGTCCGCCGCTGGATTGTTTTCCGGAATCACCACCACGGGATGACGCCACGGCTGCAGAAACGGCAACAGTAGGCACACGGCCAGCATCAGATGGCAATACGCGAGCTGGGTGCGCGGATGACGCACCTGAAACACCGCTGGCAGCAGCGCCGCCACCAGAGCGATCATTGTCGCTTGCGCCATCCACGGCAACAGGTTCCGCAGTGCAGTGTCCAGGATCATTTCTTCTTGCGCCGATCCTTAAGCAGTTTTTCGAGCGCCGCGAGCTCGTCGGGTTGGATGTGCGGGTCCTCCACCAGATGCACCAGCAGCGGCCGGGCTGAACCATTGAAGACCCGGTGAACGAATTCCGTCACCATCGAGCCGACCACCTGCTGCTGGGGTTTGGTCGGGCTATAAATGTACGCGCGATCGCCAGCGGTTTTCTTCAAATGGCCTTTTTGCTCGAGAATGCCCATCATGGTCAGCACCGTGGTGTAAGCGATCTTGCGGCGAGCCGCGAGATCGCGGTAGACCTCGCGCACCGTAGCCTGGCCACGCTGCCAGACGACCTTCAGAATTTCCAACTCTTGATCGGTGGGGACGGTTTTCTTGGGCTTCATCGCGACTGACTAATAAATTAGTCTATAGTGAGGCCGCTGTCAAGCGGAATCTTTAGTTGCGGGGCTCGAACGCCAGAACTTCCACGTTTCTTTGGGCCGCTGTGACGACCAGACCCAATTGCTCGCGGAGGCGTTCGAGAAAATCGTTCTGCTTAGTTTCGCTGGCCTTAACCTTGAACTCGAACTGGCCCTCCAGATGGGTCTCATTCACCACAGGCCGATCCAGCATGCTCTCCAGCGCGCGGCAGAAATCGTCTGTCGTCCCTTCCATACCGATGCCGCGGATCCCGTCGATTCCCGCCGCCTTCGGCTCGGCGAACAAGTCAGCACCGCCGGCGTCGTCGAACACCTCGAAATCGATGTTGGAGACAATGCCGAGAACCTCCTCCGGCCGAGTCTTCGCCGCCGGAGGCTTCCGATCGAGAGCCGTCACAACATAGACGTCCAGCAACTGCTCCTCGCGAGTCGCGGTGATATGGAAGTAGTCCTGGATGCCTTGACGGAAGCGCTCGTACATCTTTTGCTTGCTTTCCGCTTCCGGCAGAACCAATGAGAAGTCGTAGCGCGTGCCGCGGTCGAGCGAAGCGGGCAGATGGATCCGAATCGGATTGAGGTGGTACACCTCCGCGACGAGCTTCTTCAGATCGAAACCGTTCAAGCTCCAGTAGTCCGGGCCAGAATAGTTGCCGCTCTCGCCCTCTTTCCCTGCCGGCGTGACATGCAGGGTGTAGGATGGCGGAAAACCCGGCTTGTGATCGTCCAAGCGGGGCATCCGCCGGGGTTGCGCTGCCAGAAGCACCTTGCGGCTCTCGGCGAACGCCCTGAACTCGGCCATATTTCGCTGCGGCGGAGTGGTGGTGATGCGGCCCTCGAGCGCCGCTGTCACGGTGTCGGGTTGGGGCACCATCATGGCGTCGAATCCCAGAATCTTACGATCAGCTCCAATGATCACGGCCGACGGGATTTCCATTCCGCGCTGACCGAACAGTTCGCCGGCAGGCCGGTTCAGTTCGTGTGGATTACCGGGGAAAATGAAAGCTCGCTGCGGCGTCTCCGGCTTTGAGCCGGTTGGAAACGGGTCCGAACAAGCCAGTCTGGGCAAACATGCCGGCGACGACGCCTACAAGAAAAAGCAATAGAAATCGAACGATCACGGCTTCCGTGACTAATAACCTAGTCTAGAGTTGACCTTGTGTCAAGGGGTGCGTCCTGGAGCCTCGGCTGGCAGACCCATCCGTGACAAACATTGGGTAAACCGTGGATCGGCGCGCAAGCTATCCCATTGCGGCGCGACGGCGAGATGAACCAAAGCCGGGTCGTGGAGTCCGATGGCCCTCTCCAGGTGCTCGAAGGCTCGATCCATTTCACCCGCTTCGCCGTAAAACAACGCCAACTGCATGGCTGGAAAAGCCTGCGGCTGGCTGGACGCGCGCTCAAGGAATAAGCGGACCACGCCCGCACGTCCACCGGCGGCGTAAGCTTGCTTGAGCGGCTCGAATGCAGCCGCCGGCACGCCGTGCGTTTCAGCATGCTTGACGTTTTCCGCCAGGTAGCGGTCGAAGTCGCCCTTTTTCAGATAAGCGCCGGCCAGGTGCTCGCGCGCGTGAGGATGCTGTGGGTCGAGCGCCAGAGCTTTGTTGGCCCATTCGATCGCGTTGTCGTAGCGCCGCTGGTTCCAGTAGGACATCGAGATCTGCAGATGCACCAGCGCTGAGAACGGGTCGCGTTCCAGGGCTTTCAACTTCATCTCCAGACCTTCCTCCAGCTTGCCCAGCGCCTCCTGCAACTGCCCGGAGAGCAAATATGCTTCGGTGTGCTGCGGGTCGAGCTGGAGCGCCCGTTTCAGACTCCTTTCCGCGCCCTCCCAGTTCCACTCGCTGAAGAACAACACCGATCCGAGCGCGACCTGAGCGTCAGCGCAGGCGTCATCCATGGCCAGCGCGCGGAGAGCCTCGGCTCTGGCCTCGTTGTAGGCTTCCGCGGGAGGCACGATGCGAAGTCTGGCTTGTGCGCAGCAGGCCAGTGCCAGGCCTGCGTGGGCAGGAGCGTAACCCGGATCGAGTTCAATGGCCGCCCGGAACGCGGCCACCGCATTGGGTACCTCGAACATGGAAGCCTTCAGCAAATGCGATCGCCCGCGGCCGATCAACTCGTAAACTTCGGGGCGCACCGCCGGCGGCACGCCAAAGGACCATAGCCATGGCCGCGCGTCATTCGCACCGGTTCGCCGGACGTTTGGCGTGACTGCACAAGTGAAGCGGTATCCCGCGCGGGAAACAGTCTCGATGTATCGCTGCCCGGTCTGGCCTAACGCTTTACGCAGGCCCGAGACATGCACGGCCAGAATGCCCTCTTCGACGAAAGACTTCGGCCAGACCGCATCGAGGAGCTCGCGTTTGGTCAGTAAGCGTCCTGCGTTGCGAACGAGAGCCAGCAGAACTTCGTGAGCCTTCGGCTCCAAAGGGATCGGTTTGCCGCCTTTCGAGAGCCGCCGTTCGGAGACATCCAACGTGAACTCCCCGAATTCGTAGGCTTCCCGTGGGGCCATAAAATCTTAAGCGAATCTTAGCAGAATCTTCAGGACTCTCCTGCCTGCCTGCGGTTACTGTGAGGACGCAACCAAACCAGGAGGTGCACATGCAGGACCCATTCGTTGGGACATGGATACTCAACGTCGCAAAGTCGCAATTCGACGCGAACCATCGGCCCCGGGCCGGAACGATCGTTCTTGAAATTGACCAGGAAGGCTACTATCTGCAGAAGTCGGAAGGCATCAGCGAAAAAGGGGAAAGAGTCGCGGAGCGCCCGCAGCGATACATCCCCGACGGCCAGGACCATCCCGTCCCGGATTTGCCTGGGCTGCGATACCGGGCGACACGGGCGGACTCGAACACCTTGACGGTCGAGGCCCGAAGAGAAGACGGATCGACTGTCGGCGGCGCGACCAAGATTGTATCGGCGGATGGAAAGTCGATGACGATCGACAATTTCGGCTACGACACCCAACTACGGCAATTCAAGATGCGCACGGCGTGGGATCGCCAATAATCCGGCACCGAAGCTCTAGGCCTTCCCGGCGGCTTTCTTCATTACGATGCTGACATCGTCGGGATTGATCAGATCGGGAACGGTCCAGCCGTCAAGATTATATTCGGACATGCACTGCTCGGCGAAGCCTTTGTACTTGGCGGCCTGGCCCAGTGCCTCGGCCACCATCAGCACTTCGAAGCGGATGCTTTCGTGGCTGCCGAAGTAGTTGCGCTCATAGAGCTCGTGGCGTCCGCCGAACTCGGTGCCCATGGCGTCCCACATCAGCTTCATGAGCTTGACTCGGTCTTCGGCCCCGTATCCATTTGAGCCGCGCACGAACTGATCCAGGTATTTGCGGATTTCCGGATTCTTGAAATCGCTGGAGTGCGAAGGGAGATAGATCAGCGCGCTGGCCAGCACGTTTTCGACGATCTCCTTGAGCTTCGGATAGAGCGTACTGGCCGCCACGCGGTACGCCAGTCCGTAGTCAAGGTTCGGCAGTACGTAGCCGGGCGTCCAGGGTACTGTGGCGCGCGCCATCGCGTCGGTCAATCCCCAGAACAGATTGCGCCATGCCAGGACTTCGCCCACTTGCGCCTGCACGCCGCGGAACTCCTTCGTTCCGGTGGCATCCACGGCCTTGAGCAGCAGGCCGGCGATGAAATCCAGCTTGACGGCCAGACGCACGCAGCCGTGAAACATGAACCTGGGCAGGAATCCGGAGCGCGGGAAGAAGTTGTTGACCTTATCGATATCACCGTACGCGAATACGTTTTCGTACGGTACGAAAACTTTGTCGAAGACGATGATCGAATCGTTTTCGTCCAGGCGGCTGGAGAGCGGGTAATCGAAAGGGCTGCCGGTGGCGGCGGCTGCCAGCTCATAGGACGGCCGGCAGAACAGTTTTACACCGGGCGCGTCCGTGGGCACAATGCAGACGAAGGCGAAATCCTTGGTCTTGATGGGCAGTGCGCCGTTGTTGGCGATGAAGTTGTAATGCGTGAGAGTCGAAGTGGTGGCGACCACTTTGGCGCCGCTCACGATCAGGCCGCCGTCGGTTTCCTTTTCGACGTGCATGTAGACGTCGCGGACTTCTTCCAGTTGCTTGTTGCGGTCCACCGGCGGATTGACAATCGCGTGATTGACGAAAGTGCATTCCTCCTGCACCTTCTTGTACCAGCGCCGGGCGTTCTCGTCGTAGGGCTTATAAAAATCGGAGTTGGCGCCGAGGGTTGCAAGAAAAGCAGCCTTGTAATCGGGGCTGCGGCCCATCCAGCCGTAGGTGACGCGGGCCCATTCGGCGATCGCGTCTCGCGCGCCCACCAGTTCTTCCGCGTTGCGCGAGGCGCGAAAAAACTTGTGCGTGTAGCCGCCGCTGCCGGTGTCGGTCTCGGTGCACAGCACGCTTTTGCGCTGGGCATTGCTTGAAGAATCGTGCAATGCATCGTACAGGCGCGCGAGCATCCGTACCGTGTTGCGAAAGGCCGGATGAGTGGTGACGTCCTTGACGCGCTCCCCGTAAATCCAGATCTCGCGGCCGTCCCGTAGGCTCTCGATATATTCCTGGCCGGTGAAGGGCCGTGTCCGCGCGGCGGTTTGCGATTCAGCCATGATTCCCGAATTCCCCCTAAGGCCGCACGCCTCAAGTCCGCATGCGGGCCAGAAAATATAGTCCCACAAGTGAAAAGACCACATCCGGCGACCATGCCGCCAACTGCGGCGGCAGTTCGTTCAAGTTCCCCAACTGTTCGAAAAACTGGTCGACCGAAACGTAGGCGATGAAAATGAGGAAGCTCATGCCGATGCCCGCCATCCCGCCTCGATTGCCCGCAAGGAACGCGAACGGCGCCGAAACCAGAGCCAGGATGAAGGCAAACAGGGGCACCGAGAATTTCTTGTAAAGCTGGACCTGGAGCGCGATGGTGTCGAATCCGCTTTGCTGCAGCTCGCCGATATAGGAGCGCAGTTCCAGGAAGTTCATCTGATGCGATTGCAGGGCTTCCTTGACGAAGTAGTCGGGCGTTTCCTTCAGCTCCGGAAACACGCCAACTCCGCCCATGAAGTTGCTCACCGCGCCCGATTCATAGCCTTTTAGCTCCCGGCTCCAGCCATTTTGAAACACCCACGCATTCAGGGCCGGCACCCAGCTGGCGCGTTCGGCCGCGATGTGCTTCTTCAGGCGGAAGGTTTCCGGATCGATCTCGAAAACATTCACTCCGCCCATGACGCGCGCTTTCTGATCGAAATACTTGTAGTAGAAAATGCGATCCTCCAGACCATAGAACCAGGTGCGGTTGGGATCGAGGAACGTCTGCGCGGGCTTGCCCTTGATCTCGGCGCGAATCGCGTCCTGGACGCGGTCGGCCTCCGGAACCCAATAGTGATCGAAAGCGAACAGGCCGCCGCTCAGCAGAAAGCCGCCCACCAGAATCGGCACGGTCAGACGGTACATGCTCACGCCGCAGGCCTTGAACGCGGTGACTTCGTTGTTCTTGGTGAGCACGCCGAAAACCACCAGAACCGACGTCAGTACGCTGATGGGCGTGAAGCGGTAAATCAGGCGCGGCGTGAGGAAAAACAAGTACGTGAACACCCGGCCCATGGCGATGTGATTCTTGATGATGTCGCTCAGCAGCTCGAAGAACGTGAAGACGTGGAACATCAGTACAAAACTGGTCAGCCACAGCACGAAGTAGAACAGGAAGCTGGAGAGCAGGTAGGTGTCTACCACCTGCGGAAGCAGAGGGAAACGCCCCATCCACATCCTGGGCTGGATCCGGTCGAGCAGTCGCGGGATCTGTTCCTGCGGCTTGCGGCTCGCGGAGCGGAACAGCCGGGTCAGGCGGCCGATGTAATCGCGGTCGCCGGGCGCTTCCAGCCGCGCGAGCATCGCAAAGCCGAGAACTGCGAACGCCAGGTTGGGCATCCACACAGCGAAGCCGGCCGGGACGGATCCTTCCCGCCCGAAATGGATCGCGGTGATCAGCCCCATGAAGTATAGGAACGCGAGCGCGACCGTGAGCACGTACGCCGAGGATTTTCCGGAGCGGCGCGATCCGACTCCTAGCGGAATCCCGGTCAGGGCCAGCAGCATGCACGCGAACGGCAACGCCAGGCGCTGGTGCAATTCGATGCGCGCCTCCAGAGTGCGCTCGCGATCCGTCCCGTCGCCGTAAGCGAGCTTGTAGAGAGGCCCGGTGTCCATCTCGATCACGGGTCTGGACGGCTCCACTGGCCCTGGCCGCTGCGCTTCCAGAAGCTGATCGCGGGCCGGCGAGGAGGTCACCCTGTACTCGGCCACCGGATCCTTGCCGGCATCGTACGTGCTGGCATTGCTCAACGAGAGTTGAATGCGGTTATGGACGGCGTCCGGAACGGCGATGGCTTCCGAAGCGAGCGTCACACGAGGGCTATCGCCGCGATCGCTGGAAGGAGTGACGTCGGCGAGAAAAATGCGGTGCCAGCGGGTGGTGGTGCTGGACGGGATGTCGCTGATGTAGAGAATCGAATTGGGGAACTGCTCCTGGAAGACCCGGGCCTGGACCTCGGCGGTTAGCTGGCCGCCGATGAGCTGATTCTGGATCTTAAAGCGTTCGCGGATGGCCCAGGGTGTGAGCCACAGCGAGGCCGCCGCGGCCACCAGCGTCATCACGAAACCGAAGGCGAGAATCGGCGGAGCCACGCGGCGGCCCGAGACGCCGGCGGCCCGCATGGCGGTGATCTCACCGTCGCTCGACATGCGGCTCAGCGTGATGAGTGTGCCGACCAGAACACCCAGCGGAATGGCATAGGGGAGCGCTTGCGGCAGCACCAACGCGAACAGGTCGGCGACCAGCCGGGGTGCCCCGGAATCGCGCACCAGGAATGCGAACAGCGGCCGTGTCAGGTCCAGAAACAGGACGAAGGTGAAGAGCGTGCAACCGAGCGCCGCGCTGAACAAGATTTCGAGGAAGAGCGTGCGGCTTAGCAGGCGCATGGATTGTTCGAGCGCGCCGGGTACATCAATTCGCGTTGGGCGGCGGGACCGTGGGCGGCTTCGGCAATTGGTCCTGGGGCGGCTCGAGTTCGAGCTCGTCAAACAGAAGGCCCGGCGAAATCACGCTGGCGGGCGCCAGATACCCGCCCGCGCCGAGGATCGCCAGGGGCGCCGCCACGTTGACGAAGTCGATCATCTCGGTTTCCGTGGAAGCCGCCAGAATGTCGCGCAATGTGCGGCTGGTGAGACCACGGAACCGTAGCCCGCGGACCAGTTCCTCGCGCCCGTCCGGATACACGCGATAAATCAGAAGCGGCGGGCTCACCGGCCGGGCGGAACCGCCGGATTGGGAACTGGCCTGGGCCAGCGACTGCAGATCGGAACCACTTGCCGAATAAGGGTAATCAAGCTTGCGCACCAGCATCCCGTACGGTTTCCCGCGCATGGTGGTCATTTCGATCAGGCGCTTCTTCAGATCGGCCAGGGAACTGGTTTCGCTGGACTTCACGAAAAGGTTCCCGATCGCAGCCGCGAAAGTGCCGTAATTACCGGGCAACCGCGCGTGTCCGTTGGACAGCGGGAATCCGCGAACGGGCTGGCGCGTGGTCAAGAAATTCTTCAAGACGCCTTTTTCCACCACGCTCACAGGCTTGGGCGGCACGCCCTCCATGTCGAACGGATAGAATCCCGCCAAAGGCTTTCCGTTGAAGGTGGATTGGGTCGGGTCGTCGGTCACATCAAAGAAATCCGGCAGGACCCGTCCGCTGATGCGGCTCTCGAGCTCACTGGGGGCGAAAGGAACGTTCCGGCCGGGATCGGATAGCGGGCGGCGCGGTACGCGCAAGTTATCGCCCAGAAGTTGCGCGAATAACTGTGCGGCTGCCCGCGGTTCCAGCAGTACAGGGCCGCTATAGCTTTCTCCCCGCGGCGCGTGAACCATCGCGCGAACGTTCTCGCCAACCTCGGTCAGAGATTTGCGCATGTCCGCTTCGGACGGAAACTTGTCCAGCTCGAGAGACTGGATGGACACCGCGTCGTGCAGCAGCATTCCGTCGGGCGCCTGCCCTTCCGCCTTGGCGTAGACCCAATACAGGTCGTCGTTGTAGCGGACTGCCGTCCCCTCGGAATTCATCAGTGTGGTGGGACCCTGGATCAGTTGCAGTTCGAGGCCGGAGGACAGTACGTCCTTATTGTTGTTGAAGACCGCAGCCAGACGCGCCACGCGCGCCGTCCATGCTTCGTCGTCTACTTTTAGCCGGGATACCTTCCCGATACTCACCACCGGCGCCACTTTGGAAAAATCGGGAAGAGGTTCGGAGGGGGAAGCAGCCGAGTTTTTGAGCGAAGCCTGCTTGCGAGCCATGGATTCCACGGCAGTCTTGAAAGCGCGGTCGGTGCTCAGCCATAGTTCGGTACGGAAGCTGGAGTAATCGTCGTCCAGCGGCCAGTTCCCGTCGTACCGCGAGCCCGAGTAGATCCCGCTGAAAACGTGGCCAGTATTATCGAAGTCGTAGCTGCCTACGCGAACTTCGGTCGAGGGCGAGCGGAAACGACTTCTCGATACGTTCACCACTGCGCCCATCGAGGCGGAAATCCGGAGCGTCTCGGCATCCGTAAGGGAATAGCTGAAAAAATAGGGCGCGTCCTCGCCCGCCACGACGGCCAATTGCTTGGAGCGCTGCAGCTCATCGCGCATGGCCCGCAGAAGCGTTTCGTCCGCGGGAATCGAGAGCGAGGGGCTTTGCGAAATCAGCCACGCAGCCGAGGCGGCCAAGCCCGCGGCCAGCGCGACTCCCCGCAGGATTGTCCCGCGCAACATCGGAGGACGAAGGTTCACGGACGCAGCTCCTGGCTTCCCGCAGGCGGCGGCGACAAGTACGGCGGCCGGTCGCGGGAGCTGTCCTTGCGCTGCACTTCGATTTCAGAGACCAGCAGCGCGGGGGCGATCGCGGACACCGGAACGTTGCCGGATTCAGCTCCGCAGATGCCGTTGAATACTTCGGTGCGGTTGGAAGTCGCGACGATTTTGGCGAAGCTCGCTAAAGGCGTGCCGACGATGTCCACGCCCCGCACGAGCTCATCGGGACGGCCATCGGGATAAACGCGATAGACCACCAGAGGGACCACCGTGAAGGCTTGCAGGCCGCGCCGCCCCGTGGTGGTGTACCCGCTGCTGACCTCGTCGAAGAACAACCCGTACGGTTTGTTCTGGCGCTTGACCTCTTCAATCAGCATGCGGCGCAGTTCGGCGTCGCTCACCTGCTTGGTGGATTCGACGATCAGATTGGATTGCCGCGACACAATTTCGTTGCCGGGAGACTTCCGGCCGTGGCCGTTGGAGTTGCCGAAGCCCTGGATGGGCGAGCGCGACATCAGGAAAGTCTTGAGGATTCCTTTGTCGACCACCGTGACCGGGCGGGCCTTGACGCCCTCGTCGTCGTAAAGATAATAGCCGTTCAGCGCCACGTCGCCGAACTGTTTGCGCGTCGGATCGAAGATCACGCTGAGAAAATCCGGCAAAACCGGCATGTTGACGGATTTGGTGAAGGTCTGGCCTTCGGACTCGTCCTTCTGCCTGTGGCCCTCGATGCGATGCCCGAAGATTTCGTGAAACAGCACGCCGGCGGCGCGCCCGGAAAGAATCGCCGGTCCGACATAGGGATCGGAAAGCGGCGCCTTCAGTAAGCCGGTGAGATTGGCTCCAGCCTTCTGCACCGCGGCCAGAATGTCGGCGTCCTTGGGAAGTTTGGCGGGATCGTCCGTTTCGAAGCTCTCCATGGTCGTCAGGTCCATCCCGTCCTGGGCCTTGCCATTGGCCACGATGATCATGCGGGTGAACGGCCGGCCGAATTCGAGGCGGGTTCCGTCGGTGCTCACCAGCGTCTGCGTGACGGTCCGGGTTTCGAACTGAATGGTCGAATCGAGCGCCCCCGGATACTTGGAGAATTCGGCGGACAGCTTGCGCAGGCGGCCGGCCCACTCGGTGGGATTGAACTTCAGCGCCGCGGGCGCAGCGAAGTAAACCTGCGGGTCTTCCTTATCGAAGTCGTCGGAGGTGTCGGTAGCCTGGGTGCGGAGCTTTTCATCGCCCTTCAGCCGGATCAGGCGCTGCGCGCCGCCGCGATATGTGCGGTCGGTTGCCAGCCACACAGCTTGACGGATCGCGGCTGCATTGTCCTCGAGCGCGATCGGCGTGGCCACCGTGAAGCGCGGACGGTTTTCATTCGCCACCAGGTGATAGTTGTCGAACTGCGAGCTTCCGTCGCGAATGGTCACATCCAGGTAGCGCACCTGATTGTGCTGCTGGGTTTCGAGCGAGCCGCGACTGGCCACCAGCGCGTAGGAATCCGTACTGGTGACTTCATAGGACATGAAGTAGGGCGCCGGATCGCCCTTCTGCTTTAGAACAGTGAAGTTGCGGTCCAGTTCGTCGGAGAGGATCTTCACCAGGGGAGTCTGCGCGAAGGCGCAGCTGGAAACGAGTGCAAATAGAGCGATTAGTGAGCGCACGACCCCCTCAGCATACCAAGGATGGAAGGATGAAGAGACGGATGAGGCAACCGGGCTCCGGTGTTAGCGCCCCGGAGCGGGAGTCGCTTCGGGTCCAATTTCGGCGGGGGGAACTGGACGAATCGCAGGGGACGGCAGCACGCGGCGAATGACCGCGCGGAACTCGACGCCAAAGTTCTTATTCTCTGCGTACCCACCGGAGAATTGCCAATGGGTCTGCTTCTGGCGGGCCTCGGGGTCGCTCATGAACAGGTCAAACGATCGGCGGGCTGCCCAGGCATGCAACGAATCCGTCTGTTTGCGGTCGAACTTTGTCGTGTCAAGACCGGGGGCGAGATTTATGGCCATTCCGCGTTTTACGGACACGGAACTGATGCCGGACCGAACTAACGCTTCCCCGCCATAGACTCGCAGCGTGTTTTTTGCCGTGTCATTTTGGGAGATCCCAAACCGGTACAAGCCAGCGCGGCCGAGTTCTGTACTGGTTTCGGCTAGCCCCACCTGTATCCGGTTGCCCTCCGGCAACTGGACGACCTCGATCAGGGCTTCGCCACGTTGGAGTGTGACGCGGGTGTCCGACAGCAGGGTATCTTCCATTCGCACCTGGGAATTTTCGGCCAGCCTGAGGATGACGCCCGGCGCCAGGAGCAATTCGGCCCGGCCCCGGCTGGTAGAAAGGGTTTCTCCGCTGCGCATCTGCGGGAAGCGCGCGGTCTTGAGGACCACCCGTTTTCCGTCTACGAAGGCGGGTCCCTGGAGATAGGTGATCAAGCCAGCCCGGGCGCTGACTACCTTTTGCGCCGTGAGCACACCGCCTGCGCAGAAAAGCAGCAGGCCGAGTTTTCCAAGACAGGCGTTCGCAGGCCAGACCATGCCACGGCCATTTTATCGCTACCGCGGGGCGAGGCATGTCTCACCGCTTCAATGCAATCAGGCCGGCACGGAAACCAGGCCGCGATCGCGCAAGCCGTTGAGGGCCAGGCCGTAGCGGCCGCGCACGCCGGTTTTTTCGAAAATGTGCTTCAGGTGGATCTTGACGGTCCCGGGGCGGATGCCCAGTTCCGTGGCGATTTCCTTGTTCTTGAACCCCTGTTCCACCAGCTCCAGAACCTGCTGTTCGCGCCCGGTCAGCTCACTGCGGGGATAGCGGTCGGAGCGGCTCGAATCACGGAACACACAGTCTTCCATCCAGCTTCGCCCAGCTGCTACCGCGTGCAGGCAGGCGACCACCGCCTGGACGCCCGCCGATTTCCGAAGAATTCCCCGCGCGCCGGCTTGCAGGAACCGCAACGCCTCGGCTTCCGTAACGGATACACCCCACACGACGATGCCGGTTTGCAACGGCGTCCCGTCCCCCGCCTGGATTTCCACCAGCCAGTCCAGAATCGCCTGAATTCCGAATCCCTTGTCCAGAATCAAGACGTTTGGATGCTGCTTACGGACCACCTCCGCGGCCTGCACGAGCGATTCCGCCGCGAGAAGGAACTTCAGATCCGGGATGCCTCTCAACAGGTTCCGGACCCCCTCTGCCGTTACAGGCTGGGTATCGCAGATCGCAATGGATTTCGCGTCAGGGGCGCTGACGCTCCCCATGCCTGTTGCACTCCCGCTACTGGTGACGTTCATGTTTGTTCTCATTTCCCGGTGTTTCAATGGATGCCGGCCTTCCTCTATCCCAACCACCTTAAATCCCAATCACCTTTATCCGAGTCAACTTACCAGGGCTGTTACTTTCTTTGGCTCCAGCCTAGGTACGCTGCCATCTTTAGGCACACAGGGTACACAGCCTCTTTAAGTACGCAGCCCGGACTAAGCCGTTTGGGGAGTACTCATCAACTGGGAGTACCTCTCTCAAACTTCAGTAAGTAGTTCAGGTAAGGTGCGGAGTCTCTCATGATATGATCACTTCTAGTCGATTTACTTCTTTGGAACGCTTTCCAATCTGGTCTAGGCGACCAAATGCAGAACCGTGATTCCCGTGCTGACGTATTGAGGCGTGGTGTTGTCATCAGCCCTAATTCGCGCATGGTGCGGGAGCTAGCCCCGCTCCTCGAATCGCATCTGGCCGGCAGCTCCATCAACTTCGTAAACAGCTACCCTGCACCGCGCGACATCAGCAGCGCCCTCGGCGGCGGAACGCTGCAACTCGTCTTTCTGGATCTGGCTTCCGATCCGGAACGAGCCCTCCAGTTATTGGCCGAGATGGTGCGTCTAGGTGGCCAGGTGCAAGTGCTGGCGCTGCTTCCCGGCAACGATCCGGATCTTATGCTGCGCTGCCTGCGAGCCGGGGCGGCGGACTTTCTACTGGAACCGTTTACGGCGGAACAACTCGAAGGGGTCTTGGCTAAGATCGCCCGGCTGCAGCCCGCCGCGGAGACGGCGGGAGCCGACCCCACCAAGATCATCGCGGTGATGCCCGCCAAAGGCGCCTGCGGGGCCACCACCATCGCCTGCAATCTCGCTTTCTATTGGAAGCGTATGAGCGCCAAACGGGTCCTGCTGGCGGACCTGGATCCGCTCACCGGCACTCTTTCCTTTCTGCTGAAGATCAAATCCGTCTTCAGTTTCCTGGACGCGCTGCAGCGCTCCCATGAGCTGGATGCCGATCTGTGGCGGGCCATGGTCACCAATGTGAACGGTGTGGATGTCCTGCTGGCTCCCGAACTGATTACGGATAACCCGCCCGAGCTGACGGATCCTTCACCCATCCTCGAGTATGCCCGCCACGCCTACGATGTGATCATCCTCGACGCGGGCAACGTGTATGGCGACTGGAACTTGAACCAGGCGCGCGCGGCTCACGAAGTGCTGCTGGTGACCACCAATGAGTTGCCGGCGCTGCAGGCGGCGCAGCGTGCCCTGTCCTATCTGGATGCCAATCGCGTGGGCAGGTGGAAGATCCGGCTTCTGGTGAACCGTTACCAGCGCGAGGTCGGTCTCAGCCGCGACGTGATCGGCACGGCGCTCCATACCGAAATCTTCGACAGTATCCCTAGCGATTACGAAGCGGTGCAGAAGGCGCTGATGGAAGGCAAACCCGTACCCGCCAATACTGCCTTCGGCAAGGGCCTGACCCAGGTGGTGGAACGGCTGGGCGTCCGCGGCGGCGATGGAGAAAAGAAGAGCAGCTCGCTGGGCGGACTGTTCGGGCTATTCTCGAAGACTTCCAAGTGACAGACCCAGTCAAGCTTCCTGAACTCGTCTTCGCCTTTGAAGCCCGCGTGCAGGTCGGCCTGCCTCTCGACGTCGGCCCGATCCCGGGAGGACGCCGCCGCATCGTCCCGATTCTCGGCGGCTCTTTCGAGGGCTCCGGCATGCGCGGGCGCGTGCTGCCGGGCGGCGCCGACTGGCAGATCGTGCGCGCGGACGGCTTGGGCGAGCTGGATACGCGCTACACGCTCGAAACCGAAGACGGCGAGCTCATCTATGTCCAGAACGCGGGCATCCGTCATGCCTCGCCCGAAGTCACCGCGAAGCTCATGAAAGGCGAGCCCGTGGATCCGTCGCTGGTGTACTTCCGCACGGTTCCGAAGTTCGAAACCTCGGCGCCGGAACTGGCCTGGCTGATGCGATCGATCTTCGTGGGCACGGGCGAGCGGTATCCGGCCGAAGTGCTGCTCCGTTTCTGGAAGCTGGGATAAATTCATCTCAGCATCTCGACGATTTTCTGGCGCACGGCCGCAGTAAGTTCCGCGCGCTGGTGCGTCGTCATTCCCTCGGTCGAGATGGGTTCGCCGATCCGTAGCGTCACGGGCCCCCGGTGAAACGTGAGGGAATGGATCGGCAGGATGCTGCGCATGCCGAGCATCGCCAGGGGCACCACTGGAATCTGCGCGCGGATGGCGAGGAACGCAGCGCCGTCCTTGAACTCCTGTAGTTCGCCCGTCTCGGTGCGCCCGCCTTCGGGGAAGACCAGCGTGCTGCGCCCGTCATGCAGTAGCGCGGCGGTGTGTTGCAGAGTCTTGATAGCCGAACGCGGATCCTCCCGAGGCACCAGGACATGGCCCGCGGTCTTGAGGTGCGTGCCGAGCAGGGGAATCTCAAACAGTTCCCCTTTCGCCAGGAACAGGAACTGTTCCGGGATATTCGCCAGCACCACCGGAATGTCCATGTAGCTGACGTGGTTGGAGACGAACACGTAGTTGCCGCCCGGCTGGATTCGGTCGAGGCCTTCCACGGTCACTTTCACGCCGACGATACGCAGCAACGAGCGGGCCCAGACGCGAGCCACTTTGAGCTGCCGGGCGGGTGTGTGGTCGAACAGCGAAATCACGAAGCTGACGACTCCGAAGAAAGCCGTGGAGAGAATGATCAGAGGGATTACGTAGATCCAGCTCCACAGGACGGCCATGGGTTTATTCATTATTGCCAACGCCCGCCAGTGGGAGCGAGAAATAATCGGCGGGCTTCGCCGACCACGAACAACGAACCGGTGATCACGATGACGTCCTCATCGGCGGCGTGCGTTCGCGCGTGATCGATGGCCGACTCCACTGTGGGCTCGATGTGCCCTCGGCCGGCGAATTCAGCCAGAGCTTCAGGTCGTAGCGCCCTCGACGTGTTCGGCGCGGTTAGAACGAGCTCCGTCGCAATGGGAAATAGGACGCCGGCGACCTCGTCGATGGCTTTGTCGCGCATCGCGCCGTAAACCAGCCAGATCCGGCGGCCGCCGTAGAACCGTTCGAGATAACGCGCCAGGGCGCGCGCGCCGGCGGGATTGTGGGCGCCGTCAAGGATGATGTCGGGATTCGGGGAAACGTGCTCGATGCGACCGGGCCAGCGCGCGTCTCTTATCCCATCCGGGGATACCCCTAAAACGCCCAACGCCCGGGCCGCCGTCACCGCGTTGTCCACCTGATGCTCGCCAGCAAGCGGGCAGACGATGCCGGAGAATTGCGAGCCGCGCGCATCGATGTGCAGGTCGCGGATCTCTAGGTCGCCTATGATGGGCGCCCGCACCTCCGCGGCTCGCGCCAAGAGCACGGCGAGCGCTTCTGGCCGCTGCGGAGCAAAAACGGCGGGCACGCCGGGCTTCAGGATCCCGGCTTTCTCACCCGCGATGGCCTCGATGGTATGCCCCAAGTACGCTTCGTGGTCGAAATCGATCGGCGTGATCACAGTGAGCGCCGGCTCGACTACGTTGGTCGAATCCAGCCGGCCGCCCAGGCCCACTTCTATAACTGCGGTGTGGACGTGCATCTCCCTAAATAGCCAGAAGGCCATCGCAGTGACGGTTTCGAAGTAGGTCGGGTGGCAATCCAGGTCGAGTTTCTCCGCGCTTTCATGCACGATGTTGAACGCGCGTTCGAAATCGGCGGGGCTCACCGGAATGCCGTCGATCTGGATGCGCTCGGTCGGCTCGATCAGATGCGGCGAGGTGAACAGGCCTGTGCGGATGCCCGAAGCGCGCAATCCGGCCTCGATCATGGCGCACGTAGAACCTTTCCCATTGGTCCCGGCGACGTGCACCACGCGAAACGCCCGCTCGGGATTTCCCAGCGCCTCGAGTACGGCCCGGATCCGTTCCAGACCGAGTTTGGCGGACTTGATTTCGTTGCCCAGCGCGTACAGGAACTGGACGGAATCGGGATAGTTCACGATCTGTAGTGTCTCCTGCGGCGGTACACCAGCCACGCTGTACCGATCATGAGTGCAGTTCCGGCAAGAAGCTTTCCCTCGAACAGCCAGATGCTTCGAACCTCGCCCGTGGGCACGGCGCTTGAAACGATGGTTAGCACAGTCATGGCGATTCCCGACACGGCGGCCACATGCCGGCCGGCTTTCCACGCGCTCGCGAATAAGTATAGATACGGAATGAATCCCGACAGCACCATGAGTGAGAGCAGTGCCTGATACGCGGCGCGCAGGGAATCGCCCAACTGGACCGCGAACAGCAGCGCCGAGGCAACTCCGCCAAACACCAGGATCGAAAGATACGGAGTCGCCCACCGAGGATGAAGTCGCGCGAAAGCGCGTGGCAGGAGGTGATCGACGCCCGCCGCATACGGCATCCGCGATACGGCCGACCCCAAGCCGCCCCATCCGCCGATCGAATTCACCAGCACGATGACGGCGATCAGCGGGGTCAGCCAGCGCCATCCGAGCAAGCCGGCGGCGACATTGCTGCCGTCGGCCAGGCCGTGCAGTTCGCTGATGGAGGCCGGAGCGATCAATACCAGCAGCGCCAGGGTGCTCGCGGCGTAGAACACCGTGGTGAACGCTGTCCCGATCCAGGTGGCGGGCACAACAGTCCTCCGGGGCTGGCGGATTTCCGCGGCCATCAGGCCGATCGCCTCCATGCCGCTCAGGCCGAAGGCGATCCCACCGAAAAATCCGAGCGTCTCCCAGCTCCAAGCCGGCGCGAAGTTCATCGATGTGCTCATGGGGGTGGCACTGCCGCGCTGGATCCACGCTGCCGCGCCCGCGCCCACCAGCAGGAATCCGAGCATCCATGCGGTGAGGCCGCCCAGGTTCTCGGTCCACTTGCCGATCTTCATCCCGACGATGTTGGTGCCCAGCGCGATCCAGATGGAGGCGAAGGTCGCGACCACTACGAACGTCTGGTTGTCGCCCAGATACGCGTATTTCGGCCCCAGTGCGTAGGCGCTCATGCTCATGGCAAACATGGCCGAGTTAGGAAGCGTCAGGGCGATGCTGAACCAGTACACCCAGAAGCACAGGAATCCGTGCCACGGGCCGAAATCGTGGCGCGTCCAGGCGTACAGGCCGCCCGCGTCGGGATATTTGTGGATCAGCGCCGCTACCGCCACCCCCAGCGGAGCGGCGAACAGGATCGCCGCGCCGATCCATAGCATCACCGAGCCTGGTCCGGCGCTGGCGGCTACCGCAATCCAGCGCGGCCCGACGATGCACGCGATGGCGAACAGGGTCAGATCGCGCAGGCCGAGTTCGCGCTTGAGATGGGTCATTCCTTGTTGTTTGGGCCTTGGCAGGTGGGAGCCAAGAAGCATTATGGCATTGGGAGCGACGAATCCGCGATAATGGTTGCGAATGCAAGCCAAGCGACCGAAAGCAAGAACGAAGCGCCCAGCCGCGTTCAATCTCCAGGTCGAATTCGATCGCGAAACGGACGGGCGTTGGATCGCTGATATTGCGGCGCTGCCTGGAGTTACGGTTTATGGCCGCACCCGCAAGGAAGCGCTGACTGCAGTCGAGGCGCTCGCGTTACGGGTGATTGCGGATCGCCTGGAGCACGGGGAGGCCGTGCCCGGCGAAGTTAGAGTCTCCTTCGCGGCATAGCTCACAGGTCTTCTGGCTTCAGGCCCGTCTTTTTTCCAAGTTTCTTAAGTGCAACCGACCCGATTTCTACCTTGTCGTGATACGCGAAAACGTAATCCGGCCAGCCAGCGCGCGTCAAGGTGCGATGGGATCCCTTTTGTCGTTTGATGCGCCAGCCGATTCGGACGAGGGCGGCCAATGCCGTTTTAGCTTTAGCCGAAGGCCATTGCATACTCCTCGTTCTGCTCGGCCCCGGCTGGAAAGGGTTGCTTCTAAAGTATAGTCGATTTGAGAGCCTTTCTTCGCCTGGTTCGACTTTTTTAGCCCCTGCGGCGTCTTTACGGACAGAGCCAGGAAATTGGAGCGATGACTTGATCTTTCGCGAAGTCGAAGATCCAGACCTGATCGCCAAAGCGCGGCGCGGGAATGTGGAGGCTTATAACCTCCTCGTATCCCGATGGGAGAAGCGTGTCTTTAACTATCTCCTCAGGCTGGTCTCGAATCGTGAAGATGCCTTGGATGTGAGCCAGGACGTGTTCTTGAAAGCCTACCAGAGCCTGCCGAAACTGGACGATCCGGCCCGATTTTCGGGCTGGCTGTTCCGGATCGCGCACAACGAAGCGTTTTCGCTGCTGCGCCGCAGGCGGCCGGAAACCGAGTTGGCGGGGGAACCCCGTCCGGCCGAGCTCAGCCCGCGGCTGCTGCCGATGGAGCTGTCCCTGGCGGTCGAAACGGCCCTCGGCCGGTTAAGTGCCGACCAGCGCGAGGCGGTGCTGCTCAAGGTCTATCAGGGTTTCAAGTTCGAAGAAATGGCCGAAATCCTGGAGTGCCCGGTGTCTACCGTGAAATCGCGGCTGTACACAGCGCTCGACTTGCTCAAGGCAACTCTAGCTCCGATGCAAAAACCGGCTTTTCTTAAACAAAGCATGCGAGGTGAATCATGAGTTGTGTCTCCCCCGAATCGAAACCCGACTGGAAGGCCTACGTGCTGCGCGAACTCGGTCAAGACGCGCATCGCCAGGCTGAAGCGCACCTGGCCACCTGTTCGACCTGCCACGAAGAGGTGGCCACGTTGCGTCTGACGCTCGATACCCTCTCGACGCTCCGCGAGGAAGAGATGCCTCGCCGGATCGCTTTCGTCTCGGACAAAGTGTTCGAGCCGCGCTGGTGGCAGCGCGTGTTCAGTCCGACGTTCGCCGCGGGTGCCTTGGTGGCGGCCGCCATCCTGGTGCACGGCTCCCTGCGGCCAGGACAAGCCCAGGTGGATGCTGCCGTGACAAAAGCAGTCGCACAGGTGGAAGCGCGGCACGCAGAGGACGCGCAGATCATTCGGGCGATGGCCGATATGATCGAACAACGCGATAAGCAAGTCGCGAATATATACAGCGCGACGTTAAGACGTTAAAAGGTTCCAAGAAAAGAGCTGCCATGAAAATTACGAAATCGATTGTTCTGCCCCTGAGCTTTGCCTGTGTGACCCTGGTATCCGCTGCGTACGCGGCAGCGGGAGAGGCCCCGCGTGTGGACCGGACTCAGATGGAAAAAGTGCAAAAGATCCTGGATGACACGCTTCTGCGCTTTACCACCGACAATTCCCATACTTTGATCGGGCTCACGCGCGGGGTTTATTTGGATGGCGTGGGCGCGATCTTCACGGCCGAGGTGATCGTGGTGAACGCGCAGGTCAGCATCATGCATCCGCTTCCCACCAAGGAAGAAGTCGTGCAGATGCGCAAGAAGAAGCTCGAGCGGATCCCCATTTTGCGGAGAGTCTTGAAGGACGCGCTGGTATCCGCGGCCGCTGCGCTCGAAACAGTTCCGCCCGACGAGCAAGTGGTGATCGCGCTGATTCTACCTCGCTACCAGTTTGAAGATCCCGCCGGCGTGCCGGCCCAAATGACCGTGCAGGCAACCAAGAGAAAGCTGCTCGAATCGAAGGGCGCTGCTCTCGATGCGCTGATCCGCGTCACGGAAAACTAAGGCCGTTAAGTTAACGAGATGCGCCTGGGCGAGATCCTGATCGAACGGAAGCTGATCACTCCGGACGATCTCGCCCGCGCACTCGATATCCAGAAAGAGCGCGGCGGGGAGAAACTGGGCAAGATCCTGGTGGATCTGGGCTTCATTGCCATGCGCGACGTGCTGTCCGCGCTGGCCGAGCAGTTGCAGGTCCCGGTGCTCACCCTGGATGGCCCGCCCGCGGTCTCGCCTGAAATCGAGAACCTCGCGCCGCGCTTCCTGCGCCAGTTCCGCTGTCTTCCCGTCGCCCTGCACGACCACACCGTCACCCTCGCCATGGCCGATCCGCTGGATTTCGAGACGCGCAACGCGGTCGAGTCGTCCACCGGTTTGACAGTGTTGGCAGGGATCGCGCTAGAGCAGGAAATTCTGGACGCCATCGACCGGTACTACGGCCAGACAGCCAAGAATGAAACCGAGCTCGCGTCTCCCGAGGGCGAATCGGAGGATCTCGAGCACCTCCGGGACATGGCCAGCGAGGCTCCCGTGATCCGGCTGGTGAACGCCATGATCGGGCAGGCTGTTGAGCAGCGCGCCAGTGACATCCACATCGAGCCGTTCGAGAAAGAGTTTCGCATCCGCTACCGGATTGACGGCGTGCTGGCGAATCAGAGTCCCCCGCCGCGCGAGCTGAAAGCCGCGATTATCTCGCGCGTCAAGCTGATGGCCAAGTTGAATATCGCCGAGCGCCGCCTGCCGCAGGACGGCCGCATCAAGATCAAGACGCTGGGGCGCGAAGTCGACCTGCGCGTGTCTACTCTCCCGACACTGTACGGCGAAAGCGTAGTCATGCGTTTGCTCGACCGTTCCGCCGGCGATTTTTATGATCTGGAGCGCCTGGGTTTCGACGATCACATGCTGCGGCGCATGGAATACTACACCTCGCTGCCGCATGGTATTTTCCTGGTGACCGGCCCCACCGGCAGCGGGAAGTCGACTACGCTTTACTCCGCGCTCAAGCGCATCAACCAGACTGATAAAAAGATCATCACCATCGAAGACCCGGTGGAATATCAGATGGACGGGATCAACCAGATCCACGTGAATCCGCAGATCGGGCTGACCTTCGCGGGCGGCTTGCGGCACATCGTACGCCAGGACCCGGACGTCATCATGGTGGGCGAAATCCGCGACCAGGAGACCGCCGATATCGCCATTCGGGCTGCCCTCACCGGCCATTTCGTGTATTCGACGCTGCACACCAACGACGCGCCCAGCGCTATCACGCGCCTCACTGACATGGGCGTCGAGAATTATCTGCTGACCTCGTCGCTGGTGGCGGTACTGGCGCAACGGCTGGTCCGCGTGATCTGCAGCCACTGCCGTCAAGCGGCGGGCGACGTGACGGCGCCCAGCGGTGACCGCATTCCTTCCTTTCGCGGCGCCGGATGCGAGCATTGTTTCGGAACCGGCTATCACGGCCGCGTCGGCATTTTCGAGCTGATGGAGCTCAACGAAGAGCTACGCGCCATCATCATGCGAAATGAAGATGCCAGCATCATTACCGCGGCCGCGCGGCGGAACGGCATGCGAAACTTGCGCGATGACGGCTGGGATAAGGTCGCCCGCGGCGTCACTACGCCCGATGAAGTGATTCGCGTGACGCAGGAATTCTAAGTCATGGCGACCACTTTCTTCTTCCGCGCAGTCGCCTCCGACGGCAAGCCCCGCAGCGGCACTCTCACCGCCGAGAACGACAAACTGGTGGCCAGCGAGCTGCGCCGCCAAGGCCTGATCCCGGTCTACATCGGGCTTAGTAAGGGGTCGAGCGGCGGCTTCCAGCTCCAACTCAAAATGCCGTCGTTCAGCGGAGGCAGCCGGCGCAAGGACGTGCTGTTCTTCACCCAGGAGCTGGCCACGCTGCTCAACGCCGGTGTGCCGCTCGACCGCGCGCTTTCGATTGTCGCCCAACTCACCACTCGCGGCGATTTTCGCGCCGTGGTGCTGGATGTAACGCGCATCCTCAAGGGCGGCAAATCGCTGGCGGAAAGTTTAGCCACCCGCCCGTCCCATTTCTCCGAACTGTACATCAACATGGTCCGCGCAGGCGAGGCTTCCGGATCGCTGGCGCAGATTTTCGATCGCCTGGCTGAGTTCGAACGCACCCGCGACGACCTGCGCGGTTATATCGTCAGCTCGCTGATTTACCCGATCCTGCTGACCCTGGTCGGCCTGGGATCGATCTTCGTGCTGCTGAATTTCGTGGTCCCGCGCTTCGCCCTGATCTTTTCCGACCCGCGCATGAAGATCCCCACGCCCACGCTGATTCTGCTCGAGGTCAGCGCCATCGTGCAAGCTTACTGGCTACCAACGGCTTTGGCGTTGTTAGTGAGCGTGGTTCTGTTTCAGGTTTACATTCGTACCGTGACCGGCCGCCTGTGGTGGGACACGATCCGTTTAAAGATGCCCCTGCTGGGCGATGCGCTGCGCAAGGCGGAAACCGCGCGTTTCGCGCGCGCCATGAGCACCCTGGTCGCGGCCAGCGTCCCGCTGGTACAAGCGCTGGGGATCGCCCGCGGCATTCTGAACAACCGCCGCATGTCCGGAACTCTGGAGCAGGTCGCGCAAGGCGTGAAGCGCGGAGAAGGAATCGCGGGCCCGCTGACCCGCGCCGGGGAATTCCCGCCGCTGGCCGGACACCTTCTGAGCGTCGGCGAAGAGACCGGACATCTGGATACCATGTTCAACCGCATGGCCGATATTTACGACGGCGAAACGCGAACCGCCATCCGGCGTTTCACGGCGCTGTTTGAGCCCCTCATCATCCTGGTGATGGGCCTGGTGGTGGGAAGCCTGATCATGAGCCTGATGCTGGCCATCACAAGCATCAACGACATCGCTATATGAAAACTAAACGCAGGAAATCCGAACGAGGCGTCACGCTGATTGAAATGCTGGTGGTGATCACCATCATCGGCCTGATTGCCGGGCTGGTGACGGTGAACGTCATCCGCCAGGGTGAAAGCGCCAAGCGCACCGCGGCGCGCGCGCAGATCAGTTCCTTCATGAATGCGCTGGGGATTTATAAGCTCGATACCGGCGTCTACCCAGCCACCACCCAGGGTCTCCAGGCCTTGCGGGAGAAGCCCGGTGAAATGCCCAACTGGGCCGGACCGTATCTCCCGAAAGACGTGCCTCTCGATCCCTGGGGCCGCCCCTACGAATACAAATATCCGGGCGACCACGGCGAGGACCCCGACATCATCTCGCTCGGCGCCGACGGCCAGCCGGCCGGGGATGGGAATAATGCGGACATCGTTAGCTGGAGCAATAAATAAGTGGGGCAGGTCTCCAGACCTGCGGCCGGCGTCCACGCCGGCCTGCCTGAGGCTCTGAGAGCCGGATCTGGAGATCCGGCGCAGACGTGGACGTCTGCCCCACGAGAGCGTGGCGTAACGCTGCTTGAGGCCCTCATCGTCGTGGCGCTGATCGGGATGATGGCCGGCCTGAGCTACCCCGCGATCAGTTCCGGACTCGATACACTGCGGCTTCGCTCCACCTCCGACGCCATCGTTTCGTTTCTGAACATCGCGCTCGATCACGCCGACCGCCGCCAGCAAGCGGTAGAGGTGATCATCTCGCCCGGCGAGAACATTCTGTTGAGCCGCACGGCCGATTTAGGTTTCTCGCGCGTGCTAGACATTCCCCCTCAGCTTCGAATCGTTTCGATTCAGCCCGCCCTGCCTGCCATGGCTGATCCGGACGAGCCCCGCCGCTTTCTGCTCTATCCCGGCGGCTCGGTGCCGCGAATTGCCATCGAGATTTCCACGCTGCAGGGTCGCAGGCGGCTGGTGAGTGTCGATCCCGTCACGGGATCCCCGCGCGCAGAGGTTGTGCAGTGAGAGTGCAGCAGAGAGGATTCACGCTGCTCGAGGCCTTGGTCGCGACCATGATCATGGGCGTCGCGGTGGCCGGAATCCTGAACGCATTAGCGGCGTCTTCCCGCAACGTCGTCCGGCTCACGCAAGCCGACCGCGCCGTGCTGCTGGCGCGCACCAAGATGGACGAGCTTCTGGCTAACGACGCCTTGCCTCGCAAAACGTTTATGGGGGGCCCCTTTTCGGCGGCCGAGGCGGGCGGCACGATCGCCGGCTGGCAGGCCCGCGTCACAGCAGTAGAATCCGCGTTCGGTGCCACTGACCTCAACTGGGTGATCGACCGCATCGAGCTCGAAATCTGGTGGATGGATGGCGCGACGCGCCACAGTTTTTCTCTGGAAGGCTACCGCCGGTCGCTTTTACCCCCGGGAGTGGGCATCTAGTGCTTCGCGGTGCGCGCCGGAAACATCTGCGCGGGTTCACCTTGATGGAGCTGATGATCTCCATCACCCTGGTGGCGGCCATTGCCACAGGGATGCTGATGGCCATGCGCGGCGGCCTGCTTACGCTGGGCAGGACCCAGACGCGCCTGGAAGAGAATCGCCGCGCTCTGGGGATCCAGCGGATCCTCACGCTGCAACTCGGCGGTGCAATGCCGGTGCGTACCGGATGTGGCGGGCCTATCAGCGGTTTCGCGTTTCGGGGTACGAACTCGGTGCTCGCCATGGTGAGCACCTACTCCATCACCGAGGGCTCTCGCGGCGCTCCTCACATCGTCGAATATCAAGTCGCGCCGGACGAGGGTGGAACGGTGCAGTTGATCGTGAATGAGCGCCTTTACACGCCGGCGGGCACGGCTGGGTTTTGCAGTACCGACGTGGCATTGCAGGGGTCTCCTCAGCCCCTGGTCGCGGCCAGCCGCCTGGCCTACTGCCGGATTTCTTATTTCCAGATGAATCCGGACACGCAGTTTCGCGGAGGCGCCTGGGTGGACAGTTGGAATCAGCCGGATTTGCCGGGATCGGTTCGGATCCTCATGGCTCCGGCCGCGCCCGATCCCTCGCGGCTGCCGGTGGTCGACGTCACCGCGCCCCTGCACATCAATCGTTCCTTCGAGGATCTGCATTATGACGATCAGCAGTAGGACATCGGAAAAAGGCGGTGCTCTGCTCACGGTTTTGTGGGTTTCCGCGGCGCTGGCCGCCATTGCCTTTTCCGTATCCATGTCGATTCGCGCCGAGACCGACCGGGCCGGTACGGCCGCCGATGGCCTTCGCGCTATGTATCTCGCCACCGGCTCGGTCGACCGGGGGGTGCAGTGGCTGCTGTGGGGAACGGGAGCCGGGAACTTCTTTGATCGCCATTACTACAGTGAGAAACCACGTTTGAATTTTTCCTATCCGACCGGCGACGTGGTGGTGGAAATGACGCCGGAGGCCGCCAAACTCGATATCAATCGCGCCTCGGGTGACGATCTGCTGCGGCTGGTCACGGTCGTGACCGGCGATTCAACGCGCGCTCGGGAAATCACGAATGGCATTCTCGGCTGGCGGGGGGGCGCCCCGGCCGCCCCGGACCTGCTTTCTCAGACGCTTGGTCCGACTTTCCAGTCGCGCAGTGCGTCTTTTGAAGAGATCGAAGAATTATTGCTGGTGCGCGGCATGACCCCGGAATTGTATTACGGAAACTACGTGGCGGAAGGGAATGGGCGATTGTCCCCCCGCGGGGGCCTGCGCGATAGCTTGTCGGTGTGGGGATCGCAGGGCCCGTTCGACGCCAACGCCGTGAGCCCGGCGCTCTTGCAAGCCTTGGGAGCCTCGCCTGGAGCTATCGCCCAACTGGTCCAGAGGCGTGCCCAGCAGCCCTTCCGCAATCTGGGAGAAGTGGCCGCGCTGGGAATTCCCATCGATCACCTGGAAGTTAACGGAGAGCACCTCATCTGGAACATCCGCGCCACCGCGCGGCTGCGCCGGCCGGATGGATCGCCATCGGAGGTCGTCCGTTCCGCCTCCGCGGTTGCCACGCTGGTCCTGCCGCCGAAGAATCGCCGGCGCGATCCGATCCGGCTGAAGGTTTTGCGATTTTACGAAGACGCATGGTCGGAGTTCGCGGCCGCTCCGCCCGCTCCGGCGGCGGGGGCTTTGTTGCCGTGATTCCAGCAACGCTCCGGAAATGGGCTGCCATCGGAAGTGGCGCCGGTCTCGAGATCGCGGGCCCGCGCGGGAGTGAGTCCCTGCGCGTTTCCGCCGTGCGTGTGAGACCGCAAGGCGCGCGCGTGCTGGGCAGCTTCACCGTGGAAGATTTCGAGCACCAACCCGCGGCGGCCTGGGGCGCCGATTACGCGGCGTTTCTGGGCAAGCTGGGAATTCGTCACGTGGCGGCGAACGTCGTCCTTCCGCGGCACGAAGTGATCATTCGACAGCTTACGCTGCCAGGAGTTTCCGGCCAGGACCTGGCGGGCGCGGTCCGGTTCCAGATAGACGGCCTGCATCCCTACAACGAAGAGGACGTGGTCTCCAGCTGGACGCGCCTGGAGCACTCCTCGACGGTGCTGGTGGCCATCGTGCGCGGTGATGTGGTTCAGCGTTACGCGACTTTGTTTGCGGAAGCCGGCATCAAGATCGCCGGATTCACCTGTTCCGCCGCGGCGACCTATTCGGCCCTGCGGATGTTCGGCAAAACTCCGCCGGCTGAGATCCTGGCGTACGAAGCGGGCGAAAGCGGGGTGGAGATTTACGGCGAAAGCCCCTCTAAACCTATTTTTTCGGCCTCTTTCAATGCGGAGCTGGAACGCGCGGCGGCTCTGGCTTCCGGGGAACTGCGTTTTGAATCCGCGCCCCCCCTGCATGCTCTCGACGAGCTGCTGGGAGCCAATCCCGCGCTGCCCTACGCGGCCGCGCTCGCTTCGGCTTGTCCCCGCCTGTGCCTTCCTCTGAACTTGCTGCCTCTGGAACAGCGCCAGACGAGTTCTCCCATGGTGTGGGTTCCCTCCACCGCGCTGGCCGTGCTGGTGCTGCTGGCGGCCGGCGCCACCACGGCTCTGCCGGGATTCGAAAACCGCCGTTACCTGGGCGAGCTGAACGCGGAAATCGCAAAAGTCCAGCCGGCGGCCGCGCGCGCCGCGGCCATCGACCGTGAAATCGGCCTAACCCGCAAGCGCACGGTTCTGCTCGATTCCTTCCGCGCGCGCAGCAAGGCCGATATGGACGTGCTGGCGGAAATGACCCGGCTGCTGGCCGCGCCCGCCTGGCTCACGTCGCTCGAGCTGAACGCCCAGCAGGTTGCGGTGAGTGGCGAGACGGATCAGGCCGCGCCGTTGCTCAAAGCCATCGATGCTTCGCCGCAGTTCGAGTCCTCAGAATTCGTATCGCCGCCCGTGCGCAGCGCGGCGGGCGAAACGTTCCGCATCCGGACCACGCGCGAGGCCAGCCGTCAGGGGGCGTTGCCATGAGAGCCCTCGAACCCCGCGAAAAAAAGGCCGTGATGGCTTTGGGTGTGACGCTGGCGCTCACCGCCGTGGTGCTGATCTACGAATTCTGGCCCGCCAGTTCCGTCGCTGTAGTGAACGCTTCTTCCGCGCAATCCGTTCCGCAGACGGAACAGCGCCTGGCGCGGGTGCGCGAGACCGCCGCCTCGGTTCCGGGAAAACAGGAAATTCTCAAGAAAGTCGCCGCCGACCTCGAGACCCGTGAGAAAGGCCTGATCCGTGCCGAAACCGCGCAGCAGGCCCAGGCGCAGGTGATCACGATCCTGCGCGGATTAGGCGCGGCCGAGGCGCCGACCATCGAAATCCGTGCCCAGGAGTTGGGCGCCATCACCCCGTTTGGCGACGATTACGGCGCAGTGAATGTCTCGATTCAAATCGAATGCCGCATTGAGCAACTTCTTAATTTTCTGGCCGCTCTAGCGGCGCGGCCCGAACTGATCGCCACCCGTGATCTGCGTGTGGTAGCCGGAGATCCGAAACAAAAAATCTTGAACGTCAGGATTACCGTGGCCGGCATCGTGCCGAAGAATCTGATCCCCCAAAAGAAGGGAGCGTAGGCGGAGCGTAAAAAAAATGAACCGCAAGATCCTGGCCTTGAATTTCGGACTGCTGGCGCTCTTGACGGCGCTCGGGTGGATGCTGCGGGTGCACTGGCAGGAAGCCCGTGCGCGCCAGTTGGCGACGCTTTCGAAAGCGGTCCGCCCCGGCGCGCAGCTTGCGCCGCCCTCGCCCGTCCCGCCCGAGCCGGCCGTACCGGCAAATTATCTGGACGTCGCGCAGAAAATGCTGTTCTCGAAAGACCGGAACCCGAACGTGATTATCGAGCCTCCTCCTCCGCCTCCTCCTCCGAAGCCCGAGGAACCTCCGCCGCCGCGGCCCGTCTACTTCGGCCAGATGGGGCTGGGCGAGCCCGTTGTATTTTTCAGCGTCGAAAAAGTCGGCCAGAAGGGGTTTCATGCGGGCGATGAGGTGGGACCGTTCAAGCTGGTCGCGTTCAATCGTCAAACCGTAACCTTCGAATGGCACGACAAGACGCTGGAATACCCGCTCGAAGAACTGAAGCCCAAAGAGACGGCAGTGGCTCAGCCGGTGGCCGCGGCCGCCCCCGCCCCCAACCGGGGTGCCTCTAGCGCCGTGATCGGCGCCAGCGACGAAAAGAATCCTAATAGTGCGGTGTTCGGGATGCAGAACGGCGAAACGCGCCTATGCGCCGCGGGAGACAAGAGCCCCGCCGGCACTGTCAAGGACGGCTACCGGAAGTCCATTGTGCCAAGTCCGTTCGGTGAGCTGTGCCAGTGGGAGCTGGTCAAATGAACATGATCCGTAAGAGCGCAGGCAACAAAATCGGGATTTCGATGTTGGTTCTGATGGGCTCAGCCGTCGCGCAAGCGCCCCCCCAGCAGGCTCCCGCGCAACAACCACCGGCTCAACAAGCGGGCCAAGCTGCGACGCCTGGGCCGGTCCTGAACTTGCAGGACGCATCGCTCACTCAGGTGGTCGACCAGCTGGCGCGCCAGTTGAAAATCAATATTCAGATCGACCCGCGCGTCAAGGGCACGATCACGCTCAACACCTATGGCGAGACGCGCAACCTGGATCCGCGCAATCTGCTGGATATGATCCTGCGCGTCAACGGCTTCGGCATGGTGCAGGAAGGCGAGATCTACCGCATCGTTCCGTTAGCCGACGTCGTTCGCCAGCCGATCCCGTTTCAAGTAAATGGGAAGGATATTCCCTCCGACGATCAGCTCATGCTCAACCTGGTTTTTTTGAAATACGTCACCGTCGAGGAACTGAGCAAGGTGCTGCAGGAATTCACCGACCCGAACGCAGTAGTGAAGGTCTATCCTCCGGCGAATCTGATGTTCATCCTGGACAGCCGCCGGAACATGGCGCGCCTGATGGAGCTAGTGGCGCTGTTTGATAGCGATACCTTCGCCGGTGAACGCGTCCGCCTGTACGAGCTCCACAATTCGCGTCCCTCCGACCTGGTCAAGGAACTCGAGAATATCCTCAAATCCATTTCGCTCGACAGCAAGACCGCCACCGTGCGATTCCTGCCGGTGGACCGCATCGGGACACTGATCGCGGTGGCGCCCAACACCGGCGTGTTCGATACGGTCGAGACCTGGATCAAGAAGTTGGATGTGCCGGTTTCCGCATCCAGCGGCGTGATTGACACCTACGTTTATCACGTTCGCTTCGGCCGCGCGGATTGCTTGGCGATGGCGCTCAATCAACTGTATATGCCCGCCGGCGCGTATGGCGCCGGACAATACGGATACGGTGGCGGTTACGCCGGCGCAACTCCCTACGGTGGCGGCTACGGCGGAGGCGCCTATGGTGGCGGCTATGGCGGCGGATACGGCGGCTATCCGCAACAAGGTGGGTTTGGAGGAACCAGCGGAGGATACGGCAGCTCCAACGCCTTCAATAGCCAATTCGGCGGCGCGGGAGCCTGCGGAACGATGGGCACTATGGGCGGGATGGGCGGCGGCTACGGTGGCGGATACGGGTATCCCTCCTTCGGAGGCTATGCCGCGCAAGCGCCAGTGCCGGTTCCAGTGGCTGTCTCGGCTGTCTCGGGACCCATGGGGGCTGGCGTAGCTGCTTCTGCTCCGGCCGGAGGCGCGCAAGCTTCCGCCGCGGGCGCTAGCTCCGGAAGCTCGCAGAACCCGCCCCGCATCGTCGCCAATCCGCTCGACAATTCCCTGCTGATTCAAGCCGACGCCCAGCAGTACCAAGCCATTTTGAAACTGCTCAAGGAGCTCGATATCATGCCGCGTCAGATTTTGCTCGAAGCAAAAATCTACTCGGTGGCCATGACCGGCAGCTTTTCCATGGGGGTGAATTACTACTATCAACAGGTCAGCGGGAAAGAGCGCAAGCCGCTGGGGACCCTGGTGAATAACGTTACGCAGCTCTCAGCCGGAACCCTGGTGGGCCAAGCCAAGGAACTGCTGGCTTTCTTAAGCCTGTCCGATAACGCGGGCAACGCACGGATTATCTCCGAGCCCAGTCTGATCGCCACCGACAGCATCCCCGCGTCCATCAATGTGGGCACGCAGGTTCCCGTACTGACCGGCACAGTCATAACTCCGGGCGGCGGGACCAATACGCAAACGCAGGGCATCGGCTCGCGCGATACCGGCGTCACGATGCAGGTGAATGCGCGCGTGAATCCCAGCGGTGTGGTCACGCTGATCATCAACCAGGAAGTCAGTAAACCTTCCGGTAGCCAGAGCGCCAGCATCCCCACGCCGTCCTTCGATCAGCAGGTGGTGCAGACCCAGATCACCATGCAGGATGGCGACACCGTGGCCATCGGCGGCATCATCTCGGAAAACACCAATAGCGGCTCGAGCGGCATCCCCGGCTTGAATCGCCTCCCCTTCGTGGGTGGGATTTTTGGAAGCAAGACCTACAGCCACGATCGCAGCGAGCTGGTTATTTTCATGACCCCTCACGTCATCTACGACATCAACGATCTCCTAGAAGCCAGCCAGGAACTCAAGACCCGCGTTCGAAAGCTTCGCAAGTACATCAAAGAGTAGCGGATAACGCGCCCGAACAGGGGAACCCGTTCCGTTCACGCCCGTTTTTTCTCCATTCGGTGCCGTTCCATCGTTCTTCGCTGCTAAAGTTTGTTTCCGAACCCGCCGAGTGTTATCAATTGAGACAGTCCTCATCGGGTTAACGGGCTAGGCATAGAAGCGCAAGTATCACTTTTTGCTTGACTTGAACGGCCCGAGGGTGTTATCTATATTCTGACTGCGTCCAGGGTGTAACAGTTTTAGCGTTTTTAAGGCGGCATTCATTGACCGTGAATCCCGCGAGCACATGGCAGCAACAAAAGAAGTCGAAACAAATGAGCTTTAAGAGAGTGACGAGCACGGAGCGGCCGAGACCCGGTTATCAAGAGGCTCGAGTCCCGCGTACGGGACGACAGGATTGAGGCTCAGGTTGACAAAAAGAACTTCCATCAATTCAAATTTCAGATCTCACAAGGAGAAGGAAATGGCAGATTTTCGCAGATGTCTTTATGCGCTCGCCCTAGTGGCCCTGCTCGCGGGGTTCACGATGACGGCCAGTGCCCAATCAGGGTTTAATTGCACTCAGACGACGGGCGTTCCTCCAATTGTCAGGGCGGAAGGCTATACGGAGCTGATGGGCGACCTGGTGCTTGACTGCACCGGTGGTATTCCCACCCCTCCCAACCAAACCGTCCCGCCGGTCAACATTGCGGTGAACCTCGACGTTCCGGTATCGAGCCAGGTCACCCAGGTTCTGAATCAGGTCGAGTTCCTTGAGTCGTTGCTCATCGTCGACGAGCCCAATTCCGGCACGCACCCGGCCAGAAGGCTCCTGAACTGCGGCCGCACGGAAGCGCCAGACGGAAGTCAGGCGAATGCCGGCGTTTGCACGATCATTGGAGGAGGATCCTTCGGAGCTCAGAACAGCTACGATGGGACCGGGTTTGTGAATGCCGCTAATCCCGGTCATCCTAACGTCTTTCAGGGACGTTCGTTTATCCTGATTACCGGCCAGACGAACCAGGTACTCTTCTCTGGTGTACCGATCGATCCGCCGGGAACCATCTGCCCGGCCACCAATCCCAGCGGGGACCTCGCGACCTTCGTTCCCGGCACGTGCCACCGCATTATCCGCATCACCAACATCCGCGGCGATGCATCCACTAAGGGCGTGGCCGCAGCCAATCAGACTCAGCCCATCACGGCTAGCTTCCTCATCAACCCGGCTTCCGGTCTTCCGGTGGACATCCCCGACCACGTCGTGGCTCGCGTCCAGCTCGGCTTGGTTGGTCCCGCGCTCAATGCCCCCAAACTCGACTTCATTCAATGCACCGCCTTGGATGATTCCAGCCAGCACCAGAACCTGATCTATACGTTCCGGGAGGGCTTTGAAAACGCGTTTAAACCGCAGAGCCTGACGCAAGTGCTATTGAACGGCACCGCTAAGCCGGTTTATTTCTATGCCAACGGCTTAACGCCCGTTACCACTCAGGGTGTCCTCAACAACCAGAACGTCCCAGGCACCGTATATGACACGGAAAGCGGCTTTACCAACGGCCTGGCCGCAGCGGCGGGCGACGTTCCCACCAATCCTCAAACTGGCGGTCCTCCGACCGGCGGCGCGGGTAATGGGATTCCGTTCTCAAACACCGGCGGCGCGGCCAATCTCCACGCTGAGCTTGCCGGTATCGCCACGCAGGGCACGCGCTTGATGATCACTTTTACGAACATTCCGGCCGGTTCAACCGTAAGCGTGCCGAATGTCGTGAACCTGACCAACGTCATCGCCAGCGGCGTAACTGGCGTCGCGGTGCTGATTACGAACACGACCTCTAGCGGCTTCGGTGGAACCCCGACGGTCTCCGGAGGAAGCACAACCGTCGCGGGTGTCGTGGGCGGAATCGCCACCCCCAACCTGGCCGTGTATGAGGTGTTCTTCTCGAACCCCAATGCACTGGAACAGATGGCAGTACCCCTGACGGTACACGGGAATCCGAACCTGCCGTCCAACCTGCCTGCGCCTAACGTGGTCTCGCAGATCCAGGGCAGCTTCGCGCCCTTCTACGCTGCCGCGCCGAATATCCGCCAAACTGCATGGGCTGCGGGTGTCGAAAACACCGTCCTCAATCCGGCGACGCTGGCGATCCCCCGATTCCAGCGGACCGTCGGTCCAGTGGACTTCTACGCGATCTCACGCTGCTCTTGCAACCTGCTGTTCCCGTTCGTGACGAACGCGCCGACCACCGGTGGTAACTTCGATACCGGTATCGCCATCGCCAACACCTCCAAGGATCCGGGTAACCTGTCTCCCACAGTTTACGGATTCCTGGCGTCTGCACAGTCCGGTCCCGTCCAGTTGTGGTATTACAACCGCAACAACGCGGCCTCGCCTGCGGAGCCTGGCGTGACACCCCCACTCCCGAGTGGGATCAACACGCAGTGCACCAACGTTACCACTCCGGGAAGCTGTGTCCCGCCGCTGAGCAACGTACCTGCTGGTGGAATCCTCCTGTTTACTCTCGCCTTCGGCGGGTCTATTCCGGGTGCCACTCCAGCGGGCCCAGTCCTGGCGCCCACTCCGGGCTTCACGGGCTACATGATCGCTCAGACTGGCTTCCAGTACTGCCATGGCTTCGCGTACATTACGAAGCAAGGCTCTACCTTTACCAATGACAACAACGCGATGGGTTATCTGGCCATTGTGCTCGATCGGCCCGCGCTGCCGCGTACGAACTCGATCGGTGAGAACGACGCGCACTAAGAAGTACGTCTAGCAGTACAGAAAGGGAGGAGCTTCGGCTCCTCCCTTTTTTTGTTTCCGGAGCGGTTCGTGCCGCCGAACGTATTCTCTCGAATTTGGTTTTTGCTTTGGCGTTATCCAATGCTATACTGTTTGATGTTCCCGCCGCGTCCATCCGAATATCCCTGAGAGGTCCTTCCATGCTGAAACCGCGTCTGTCCCTGGTGGTGTGCGCGTACTTGACTGCTGCCGCGGGCGCTTTTGCTCAGACTAGCTACGTTTTCCAATTGCCCGGCCAGACGGGTCTGACAACCCAGATCGTAGGTAAGGGCGACAATGACTTCAGCCGCGTGGTGATCGCCAACAGCGGCCCCAACGCGGCATCTGGAGTCATCGCCACACCGAAGGGCAACAAGTTTTACGTTCTGGCTCCGGGCGGGGTGTTCTCGGGGAACGCGGCGTTATCCGCACTAACCCCCGTGGGCGGGATTCCGGGAGGCGCCAAAGTCGCTCAGGTCACACCTGACGGCAAATACCTTCTGGTCGTCGCCGACCAGTTCTATATCGTCGATACAACCACCGACAGCGTGGCCGCGCCGCCGAACACCGGTGTACCCAGCGGCGCCACGGTCATTAGCGTGGCGGCCAGTCATGACGGCAAGACTGCGTGGGTTTTGTCTAACTCGCCTTCGGGCAGTATCGTGACGACGGTCGATCTAACGACCCTCCACACCGCCGTCACCACACTCAGCTTGCTGACCACCTCTTCATCCATGGTGCTCTCTTCCCGTAATCTCCTGTACGTGGCGGACAGCGGAGCGAGTGTGTATGAGATTGACCCCCTGTCCTTGATTGTGACCACCAACGGCCAGATGACGGTTCCGAACGGTATCGCCGGGCCGCTCCAATTCACTCCAGATGGGAACACCGCCTATTTTCTGAACCGTACCTCTTGCCCAACTTGCCCGGCCTTCTTCAAGCTCAACGCTCAGGCTCATGCGATTTCGGGCTGGCTGCCGCCGAATGGCAACACTCCCCCCCCACTGGACCAGATCCTGGTGGCGGGAAATAATCGGATCTTTGCACTCACCTTGGCTTCCAACCAACTATGGGATGTCACCCCATCGCCCCTGGGTTTGTCGCCCACCATCCTGGGAGCCATCCCGACCGGCAACGTGCGAGCCGCAGCCGTTTCCAATGAACGCCCTTCCGCGCGATACCTATATTTGTCGATTTCCGACCAAAGCTTCTACCGCGTGAATCTGGCGACCAACGTCGTCGACGGGAGCAGTATCCTGGACCCGGCCAGCTGGACCATTTTGTCGTTCGTTCCGATCCCGGCTCAGTCGGGCGCCAACAGTATATTTCAAGTCAACCCGAACCAGAATGTGGCTCCTGGAGGGACAACCGCGCTCATTGGGCAAGTTCTTGACGCCGTCGGCCGTCCGGTTCTGGGAGTTCCTGTGTCCTTCTCCGCGAACACTTGCCTGGGAGTTACGATCGCGACTCCCTCCATGGTTACCACCGGGGAAGGCTGGGCGCAGACGGCTGTAACGGCGGCGGCCACTACCGGTTCGTGCACCGTAACGTTAACCGCCGGATCCCTCACCGCCGACTTTCAACTCCTCGTTGGAGGTAGCAGCAGCGGCGGCAGTTCCCAGATTTCTATTTACACTGGAGATGGCCAGCTCCTCAGGCAGGGTGGCGACTCGACTCTCTCAACGCTCGAGCCGTTGACGGTGTTGATCACCGATGCTGCGGGAGATCCGTTGGCCAATGTCGCCGTCAACTTTGCCGTCACCGACGGCGGGGGCCAAGTCAACCCCCAATCCGCTACGACGGATGCCAGTGGTCTGGCGGCGACCAACTTCAGCACGGGAACTCTCCCCAGCGGTACCCACTTCGCGCTCAGTAAGGTGAGCGCCAGCTCCGCAATCGGCAACGTGGAGTTCTACGAGACCACCCATGACCGTCCTTCTCCCAGTGCTCCCTTCCAGCCCAACACGCAAATTCTCACGCCGGGCGATCGGCATTTAACCATTTCGCAGGGCGGATTGAAAATCGGAGGGATCACCGCCTCGACGATTTCCGGCACCGCCGCCCTGCCTATTCCCAACATTGGTCTTAGGCTCGCGAATCCCGACAATATCAGCGCTCTATCCCCGGTCGTCTCTTGCCAGGGCCTTTCGCGTGGAGACAACAATGGAATTTCCTCGTGCGACGTCGTGGCTGCTTGCCAGCCCAATGTAACCCTGCCGAGAGACTTCCGCGCGACTCTTGAAGTTGGGGAATTCTCAACCTATGCGCTGACGATTACCGTCATCGACGGTGTTCCGTCGTTGCTGACCCCGGTTTTCCCGACCAATAACCTGACTGGCAACCCGGGCGACAACTTTACGCTGATCGCGCGGGTGACCGACGGATGTAACAACGGGGCAGCGCTCAGCGGGTTGCAGTGGACCCTGCAGGGATCCGCCACGCTTTCCCAGGTGCAAACCACTTCGGACGGTGCCGGGATCGTGAAGGCGCAAATTAGCCTCGGTGCGGCCGCCGGCCCCGTGCGGGTCCAGCTCTCCGGTCCGGGCCTGACACCGATCGTCTTCAATCTCACCACCCAAATCCTCGTCTCGGGACTGACTTTGGTAAGCGGCGGTGGACAAACGGTGGCCGTCGGGCAGGCTTTCCCGAATCCGGTGGTCTTCGTCGCCCGCAACGCGAATGGCAGTCCGGTGCCGGGCATCCTGGTGAATTTTTCTGCCTCGGGTGGCACGGTGGGTTCGGCTAGTGCGACCACGAATGCGCAAGGCCAGGTGCAGACTACAGTGACAGCCGGTGCGACCGCCGGAACCATCATCGTCACGGCATCGACGACCGGCAACGTCACGGCGACGGCGACGCTATCGTCGCGCTTAGCCGGACCCACGATCACTACCACCAGCTTCACGAACGCCGCCAGCGGGGCGCTCGGATTGACTCCCTGCGGAATCGCTACCGTCACCGGAAACGGCATCGCGCCGAACGTTACGGGTGTGATCCCCGGAGTCCTCTTCTTCGGGCAGTGGCCCACCACCCTGGCCGGGCTTTCCATCACGGCCAACGGCGTCCAGGTCCCGCTGCATTCGATCGCCAACGACCAGTTCGGCCAGCGGGCCAATTTCCAGGCTCCCTGTGAACTCACTCCCGGAACCAATGCTACCGTCGTGGTCACAGCCAACGGCGCAAGCACAACCGTCTCCGTGCCCGTGCACCTGGTTCAGCCCGGCATCTTCTCCTACGCGGGGCCCAACAACAAGCTATACGGCGCGGTGATCAGCGCCGTCGACGGCAGCTACGTCACGCCGTCCAACCCCGCGCGGCGAGGCGAGCGGTACTTCGTGGTCGTTACCGGTCTCGGTCTGGTTACGCCGGCGACTGTCACGAATGCGGCTGGCACAGGATCCCAGGACGTGGTTCTGCCGACCGTGGTCGGCTTGAGTAATAACGGCATAGCGGTTATTTCTGCCCGCTATATGGCAGGATTTATCGGAGCATACCTGGTCGAATTCGAGGTTCCGTTGGATTCCCCGATCGGGCCGGATCAGGCTCTGGCGGTGGCGGCGGGGCCGTTCTCGGACGGGACGTACATATTCGGCAATCCGGTGTTCCTGCCGGGTGTAATCGCCGTGCCGTAACCACTCGCGTCAGCTCGACAGCTTGCTGACCGCCTGATAAATCAGGCGCAACGTCGCCCGGTCGTCCGGTGTGAATTTGCCGCTGGCCTCGTCGGAGGTGAGCTGGAGATCCGTCCGCTGCACGCCCTGAATCCCCATGAGGCCGGTGAACAGTTTTTCGTTCGGCAGCAGGTTGCGAACTGGCATTTCCCGGGGAGAGCGCGTGTCGTCTGCTCCGGTCGGAGCGGGAGGGTCGGGCATCCACACCGGCTGGGGGGACGAAAGGTCCCAATGCCCGGGAGATCCAATGCCTTGGGCATTGCGGCTCAGCAAGAGCGCGCCTACATTGACAGGCGATCCCCGCACCAGAAATTCCCACGGCCGCCGAGGCTCGTCGCTGGAATAATCCGCCGTAAACGGCGGCAGTTCTTCCTGCCGCAGGTTGTTCCCCCCCAGTTCCTTCATGAGGTCTTGGGCGTCGCTCTCCAAGCTGAGATAGACCGGGTTGATGCTGGACCCGTCGCGGGTGGCGCTCGTGGGCGCCACGATGTAGGGCGGATACTGAATCGCGCCAGGCAAATTCACCATGGCCGCCTCTTGCGCCGGTATGACGATCTGGCGCAGGATCGCATTGCCATTTTGGTCCTGCGAAGCAACACGGTAGACCGCCACGTTACTCGGATCGGAGACGTCTACCGTCGAGTCGAACCAGCTCTTGCGGAGGCGGGACGGATCGTATGCCGGGGCTTCTATTCCGAACGCGGCCCGGTAGCTCTGGCGAGAATACGATTTAAACAGCGCCAGATCCTGGACGCTGTAAGATTCCGCGCTGGGCTGGGCGGGAACCATCGGCTCACTGACCGGTCCGATTGAATTGGACATGGGGGCAATCTCCTGATGCAATCATGCCCCACCCATGGACGCAGCCCGTTCCGAGGCGAAGTCGCAACCGCTGCACGCGCCGATGCTTAGTTACTCCGTCGAGCCGTGATTAGGTGGTGATCCCTAACCCTTTTGCGAAGTCCGTGTTCACGGCGATCGAGCCGGCAGGCGGCTTGGCCGGGTCGTAGGGCTTCTGGTCGGCGACCGTCAAACCGGGTGTCGACGCCGGCGCCTGGTTCATGCTTGGCACCCAAGTGTAGCCGTAGGTCTGGCGCGTCTGCATGGTGGTTAATGGATCCCAGCCCCACGCCATGATCGGCAGGTCGATGGTGTAGCCTTGATCGGCTAGCTGTTGCGCCATCAGGGAGCGCTCGCCGAAATCCTTGATGTCGCGCAGCTGTTGGACTGCCTCGGGCTGTGCGGCCCAGTATGCGTCGGCTGCGTCCATCTGCGGGTTGTTCGAGGGCGTGGCCTTGGTCGAAGGAGTGCTCGCCGGCGTGCTGGCCGTCACCGAAGCAAGCGCTTGAGGCTTCGATGTCCCAGCCGCGGGCGGCGTAAGGCTGGCCGCAGTTCCAGCCTGTCCCGCCGCGCTATCGGGGTTCTTCACCGTGACAATAAACTGACGAACGCCGGAATTCTGACTCTGACTCGCCTGAATATCGATCTCCAGGTTTGAGCTGTTGCCGGATTGTGCCAGGTATCCTTCCAGCGCGGCAGTCAACTGTTCAGTGAACGAAGCCATTGATCCTGAAGGAGTTGTTTGCTGGGGAGAAAGACCCGCCAAGATCGGCGACGATTGCGAGCCAGTGATAGAACTAACCATTCCGTGTTGCCTCCGCTAAGGGAAATGCAACCCGGTGGCCAACTTTACTTCGAAGCCGCGAAGTTCACCCGGATTGTAAAGATCTGGTTCAGAGGCTGCACCGTCAATTGGATGTTGACTGGATCTCTGGGTCCGGCGGGAGCGCCCGGCTCGTAGTGAAACACCACGGCCACGTTTCCGGCCGGTTTCATAATCGTTTGTTCGAGCTTCGCGGTGAGCCCCGGAACTTCGAATCCGGTTAGCTCAAGTTGAACCCCGCCATTCATGCCGTTGTGAAAAACAACTTTGTCTTCGGAAGGTTTGTCGGCTGCCAGCGTGACTTCTTTCTTGTCTACGCTGATCCGTTGGGTGATCTCCTGTGCCGCGGCCGCCATGGTTTTCTCGTCAAGTTTCGGCAGCTCCACAACGCCCTTATCGGTGTTCTTCAACGCGGCTGCAGCGATGGCCTCCGGACCGCCCAGGGGCGGCCCCATGGGGGTCCCCCACACAGTTTTGGTTTCGCTGTACCAGACCCATTTGCCATTCTCGATCTTCCAGGTGATCGTTGAAGGCATGGTGATCGGCATATCCTGGCCCACGATGGTGATATTTTTCGACATCGTGGCGGTCACTGCGGCCTTGGTGAAATCGTCGTTATACTTGATGCCGTCGATCTTAAAGTCCTTCAGTAAGGCCTTGCCGGAGTTGAAGTACTCGTCCTTGGTATCCTCGGCGACCATGTCGTAAGCCTTCCGGAAGTTTCCGTCGACGTGCAGCTGCAGGAACTCGGTGACACGCGCGCGCAGGGCTTGATCCACTTCCGGAGGCGGCGTCTGCTGCTGGCCCAAAGCGATCCCTATGGAAAGGCAGATAGCCCCGATTTGGGCCGCTTTGCGAATCGTCGTTTCGATATCCATGTGTCTGATAGACGCGGAAAGCGCTATTTCGTCTTCCTCTAGCGACGGATTTCGATTGGCTGGGACGCAGGGATTCGAACCCCGATACGCAGATCCAGAGTCTGCAGTCTTACCGTTAGACGACGTCCCAGTAGACTTTTCCTATTTTATCACCGCTGCCGGCTATTCCTGCCGCAGCGCTGAAGCCGGGTCGATGCGGGTAGCCCGCCGGGCGGGGATGTAGCAAGCGACCAGGGCCACGCCCGCCAGCACTCCCGCCGCACCCAGCAGCGTAGCGGGATTGATTCCGGTCACGCCCACCAGCACGCTGCGGAAGAGCGAGCTCAGCGCGAAGGCGCCCGCCAGCCCAAGCGCGATTCCCAGCGCGGACAGCCCCAAGCCTTCGACCAGCGTTTCCCGCAGCACGTCGCTGGGGCGAGCGCCCAGAGCGATCCGCACTCCCAGCTCGCGCCGTCTCTGCGTGACCGCGTACGCATTGACGCCGTAGATTCCCACCACCGCCAGAATCAGCGCCAGCCCGGCGAAGGCTTCCATCAGCCGCGATTGAAATCGCGGTTCCGCGAACTGATCCGAGAAGGTCTGTTCCAGGCTCCCCAGTTGATCGACGGGCTGCTCTTTGTCCAGATCGGCCATCTCGTGCCGAATCGCCGCCGCCAAGCCAGTTGCGTTAGCGCGCGTCCGCACCGTCAGATACGTCACGGCCGACCAGACGTTCTGCGCCTGGGGCACATACAGAATCGGTTCCGGCGGGGCACTTAGATCTCCCAGCTTGACGTTGCCCGCCACTCCCACGATTTCCGCCCGAATCGTATCCGTAAATCCGTTTTGGCCCAGGAGCGGCGGATTAATCAGAAGGTGGCGGCCCACCGGGTCCTGATGGGGGAAATACTGCGCCGCGAATGCCTCGTTAATCAGGGCCACGGTCGGAGCGCCGGCCCGGTCGTAATCGGTGAAATCGCGTCCGCGCTTGAGCGCAATCCCCAGCGTGTGCAGGTAGCTGCGGCTGATGGTGGTGTAGCCGACGTCGGGCCGCTCCGAGGGACTCCGTGGAGGCGCAGTATCCAGATCGAAGGGTATGTACATGTTGAGCCGCGCCAGGGGCAGGTTGCTGCCCGCAGCCACGCTCTCGACGCCAGGCAGGGCTGCGATTTTCTCCATCGCGCGCGTGTTGTACTGAAGCGCTTGAGCTCCGTTATAACGCGCCACGGGAAGAAACACCCGTAATGTGAGCACCTGGTTGGCATCGAAACCCAGCTCGATCTCGGTCATGCGGCGCAGGCTTTCCGTCATCAGCGCCGCCCCGGCGAGCAATACCAAAGCGACCGCCACCTCGATCACCACCATGGCCTGCCGGAAGCGCTGGCGGCCGCGCCCGCCGGTGGATCCACGGCTCGAGTCATTGAGCGTCTCCCGCACATCCGGACGCGCCAGCGAAAGAGCCGGCGCCAGCCCGAACAAGACGCCGGTAAGAACCGCCACCGCCAGCGTGAAACCCAGCACCAGAAAATTCAGCTGGATCGGGGCCGTGATCGGAATCGCATCGATAGGAACGAAGCGTGGCGCCAGGCCGATCAACAATGCCGCGAGGCCGAGTCCCAGCGCTGCTCCCATCAGCGCCAGCATCACGCTCTCGGTGAGAAGCTGCCGGACCACCCTTAAGGGTGTTGCGCCCATGGAAACGCGTACGGCGATCTCACGCCCGCGCCCCGCCGCCCGGGCCAGCAGCAGGCTCGCGACGTTGGTCGAAGCCAGCAGCAGCACCGCGCCGACCGCTGCGAATAGTAAAAGCAGGCGTGTTCTGAGTTTGCCGTTCACCAGCCATCCCTGGAAGTCGTCCACCTGAATGGTCCAGCCGGTATTGCTCTTCGGGTAGGCTTCCGCGAGCGACCGGGCCAGCACCGTCATCTCCGCTGCCGCCCCCGCCTGCGATGTTTTCCGCCGCGCCACCACCATCAGGTAACGGTAGTCGCGATTGGCCAGGTCCAGCACGGCCGGAACCCACACCTGGTGACGCCGCGACATGAACTGGAAATCCGGCGCCATCACGCCGATGATGGCGTAGGGAGTTTGATTGAGGCGGATCGTACGGCCCAGCACATTCGGATCGCCGTTCAAAAGGTTTTGCCACGTGTCGTAGCCGACTACGATCACCTTGCTGGCTGCTGATGCACCGTCCAGCCCGTCCTCGCCATCGAGGAACGTCCGCCCCAGAACAGGCTTCACGCCGAGTGTCTTGAAAAATCCCGCGGTGACGCGCGCGCCGTAAATCTGCTCGGGCCGATCCAGGCCACTCAGCGTATAGGTAGAGGGCGCCCAGCCGGCCAGCCCGGAGAAAGACTTGGCCTTGCGCCAGTCCAGGAAATTTCCCGACGATGATCCCCGCAGTTGCCCTTGCGGATCGCGGTCCCACACCACCACCAGCTCCGACGGGTTCTGATAGCGCAGCGGATGCAGGATCAGGGCATCCACCACGCTGAACATCGCCGTGTTCGCGCCGATGCCGAGCGCCAGCGCCAGAATCACCGCCAGGGTCATTCCCGGCGAGCGCAGAAGCACTCGGGCGCCGAAGCGAATGTCCTGGAACAGCGACTGCATTACTCCTCGGCTGTCGTGACCTCAGCAATTGTCGGGTTCCGCAACTCGCCGATACCCGAGATGCGCACGATCACTTCTTCGCCCGGTTTTAGCCACCGCGGCGGTTTCCGGCCGAATCCGACGCCTGCCGGAGTGCCCGTGGCGAACACGTCTCCCGGCTCGAGCGTCACCGCGGTCGAGACGTATTCGATCAACTCCGGAAGGCGGAATACCATTTCCCGCGTATTGGAACTCTGCAGCGTTTCGCCTCCGATTTCGAGCGAAATATCGAGCGCGTGCGGGTCCGCAATCTCATCCTTGGTCACGATCCAGGGGCCCATGGGAGCGAAGGTGTCAAACGTCTTGCCCATCAGCCACTGCGTGGTGGCGGTTTGAAAATCGCGCGCGCTGACGTCGTTGACGATGGTATATCCCAGCACGTGATCGAGCGCCTTCGCGGCCGGAATATGGCGGCCGCCGCGGCCGATCACGAAGGCGAATTCCGCCTCGTAATCCGGCTTGCGCGACGCCTTCGGCAGCACGATCGGATCGCCCGGGCCGATCACCACGTTCGAAAACTTACTGAAGATGGTCGGGACTTTGGGGATTTCCGACCTCGATTCCGCCGCGTGATCGCGATAGTTCAATCCCACGCAGATGAGTTTCGGAGGACGCGGCACCGGCGCCAGCAGTTTGACCGAAGCCAGATCGAAAGACGGCCCACGCGGTTCCGGCACGCGCCCCGCGGCGCACACCGTCAGCATGTCGACCCCCAGGCCCTGAACTTTATTTCCTTCCACAATGCCGGCTTCCGGAACGGACCCCGGTTGCTGAAATGTCACCAGTCGCATAGACGTTCCAGAGTACACCATAATGAGAGTTCATGCCCCGCATCGAGCGTGCTCTCCTCAGCGTCACTGACAAGACAGGGATTGTCGAATTTGCTCGCGCGCTCACGGCTTTGGGCGTCGAGATTCTCTCCACGGGAGGCACCTTCCGCGTGTTGCAGGAAGCGGGCATAGCCCCCTTGCGCGAGGTCGCCGAAGTTACCCAGTTTCCTGAGATGCTCGATGGCCGGGTCAAGACCATTCACCCGCGCATCGCCGGCGGCATTCTCGCCGTCCGCTCCAAACCCGAGCACATGCGGGCGCTCGCCGAGCACGGGATCTCCCGGATCGACCTGGTGGCCGTGAGCCTGTACGAATTCGAGAAGATCGCCGCGAAGAAGGACGCATCCCTTGAAGAGCTGATCGAGAACATCGACATCGGCGGCCCCACCATGATCCGGGCCGCGGCCAAGAACTGGCAGGATGTGGCAGTCATCACTTCTCCCGCTGAATACGCGGGAGTCATTGCTGAATTAACCGCCGGAGGCGGCTCGCTTCCAGAGGAAACTCATTGGCGGCTGGCCAAGAAGGCCTTCGCGACTACGGCGGCTTATGACCGAGCCGTTAGCGCCCGCCTGGCCGAAATTCCTCCCACCGGCGATCCTCTGCCGGCTACGCTCGATATCCGCGCGCCACGGACACTGTCGCTGCGATATGGGGAAAATCCGCACCAGTCGGCAGCGTTATACGCGACGGGGAAGAGCGGGATCGCCGGAGCAGCGCAGCTACACGGCAAGGAGCTTTCCTACAACAATCTGGTGGATCTGGATGCGGCCTGGCACTTGGTGCTCGAATTCGACCGGCCCGCATCGGCGATCATCAAGCACACCAATCCGTGCGGTTGCGCGGAAGTGTCTACGTGGGAAAAAGGCTCCGCGCTGGCCGAAAGCTACCGCCGGGCATTTGAGGCCGATCCCGTGTCGGCGTTCGGAGGCGTACTGGCGTTTAACAAGACCGTCGATGCCGAAACCGCCAAGGAAATCGCCAAGACGTTTGTGGAAGCTATCGCCGCGCCGGATTTTTCAGGTGACGCGCTCAATATTCTTACCTCGAAGAAGAATCTTCGCCTGTTGCGAGTGATTGTGGAGCCTCCCACCCTGGTGGTGAAGTCCATCAGCGGCGGCTACCTCGCCCAGACGCCGGACGCGCATATTCTGGCTCGTGAGGAGACGCGGGTGGTGACTGGTCGCGCTCCGACGCAAGAAGAGTGGATCGCGCTCGAGTTCGGCTGGAAAGTGTCGAAACACGTCAAATCCAACGCGATCGTATATGCGCGAGCAGGGCAAACGATCAGCGTCGGCGCCGGCCAGATGAGCCGCGTGGATTCCGTGAAAGTCGGCGCGATGAAGGCCGTGCTGCCGCTCCAGGGCTCGATCGTGGCGTCGGACGCTTTCTTCCCATTCCCCGACGGTGTCGAAGAAGCGGCCCAACACGGAATTACCGCAGTGATCCAGCCCGGGGGCTCGGTCAACGACAACGACGTGATCGCCGCCGCCGACCGCTTAGGGCTGGCGATGGTCTTCACCGGCGTGCGCCACTTCCGGCATTAATCGCCCTGTGCCTACTTATCGCTATACAGCTTGAGCTGATTGTCCACGTCGACCACGCCCTTGACCTTCTTCGAGATCTCGGTGGCCTTCTTGCGGCCCTTGTCCGTGTGGACCCTGCCCTTGATGGTGACGACGCCGCCTTTGACAGTAACGTCGAGCGCCGCGCCACGGACGTCCGCATCGCTAGCGAGCCGCTGGCGCACGTTGTCGGAAATCGCATCGTCCGACACAGCCTTCTGTTGTGCCACCAGCATCGGCATGGCCAGAGTTACCAACAGCAAGAGAGCTATAAGCCTCGGCAGCATGCTCTTATTCTACCTATGTGCCCGCCATGCCGCGCCAATCCGTCGCCGCCAGGAATTCCGGGTCCTGGCGCCAGTTCGGCCGCACCTTGACGAACGTTTGCAAGAAGACCTTCTTGCCTACCAGAGTTTCGATTTCCCTCCGCGCCAGCGTGCCGATTTTCTTGAGCAGGGCGCCGCCCGCGCCGATCAGAATGGCTTTCTGTCCTGGGCGTTCCACATAGATGGTCGCAGCGATGCGCATTAACGTAGCGGTATCTTCCCACTGTTCAATCATCACGGCCACGGCGTGGGGCACTTCCTGCCGTGTCAGGTGCAGAACTTTCTCGCGAATGATTTCCGCCGCCAGAAAACGTTCCGGCTGATCGGTTAAGTGATCCTTGGGATAGAGCGCGGGACCTTCCGGAAGCCGCGCCAGGATCTCCTTCCGCAAGAGATCCACGCCGTCGCCTTTGAGCGCGGAAATGGGTATGTACGCCGCGAAATCGTGCATCCCGCGGTACCGCTCGATCAGCGCCAGCAACTTCGCCTTTTCGCGCAGCTTGTCGATCTTGTTGAATACCGCGATGGCCGGGGCCCCGGTTTTTTTCACCAGGTCAACGGCGCCCGCGTCTTCGTCGTTGAAATGAGCCGTCGCATCCACCAGAAACAGCACCACGTCCGCGTCGGCCGACGCCCGCACCTGATCCATCATGCGCTTGTTGAGCAACGTCGAAGACTCGTGGATTCCCGGCGTGTCCACGAACACGATCTGCGCGCCGGGCAGCTTCAACACGCCTTGAATCGCGGTGCGCGTGGTCTGGGGGCGCGGCGCGACGATAGCCAGCTTGGTTCCCAACAGGGCATTCAACAGCGTCGATTTGCCGGCGTTGGGCCGGCCTAGAATCGCAACGAACCCGGCTCGATGTTTCACTTGCCTGCGGCCTTCGCCACCCGCACCTGATCCACGCGCAGGTTGTTGGCGGCCAGCACTTTAATCTGGATGCCGTCGCGCTCGGCTTCCTCGCCCACTGCGGGCACGTGCCCGAGCCACTCGGTGATCAGCCCGCCGACGGTCGTCGATTCGGTGCCCTCCTGCGGGCGGAATTCAAGCAGGTCACCCAACCGGCCCAGGTCGAAGCTGCCCGAAACGACGAAGCTCCCGTCGGGATCCTCGCGAAAATCGCGCTCCGGCTCGTGTTCGTCGTGAATCTCGCCGACAATCTCCTCCACCATGTCTTCCAGAGTGACGATGCCGGCAGTGGACCCGTACTCATCCACCACCACAGCCATGTGCGCGCCTTCTTCCTGCATTTCCTTCAGCAGGTCGTTGACTGGTTTGGTTTCCGGGATCATGCGGATGGGCCGCAGAATGTCGCGCACCTTGCGCTTGGCGCGAACTTCTTCGTCCAGCTCGAACATGTCGCGGACATGCACGAATCCGGTGATGGAATCGATATCGCCGTCGAAGGCGGGGATGCGGGAGTACTGCTCGTTGATGGCCAGCTCGCGCAGTTCGTCGAGCGTCGCATCCTGGCTGATCGCGACGATCCTCGGCCGCGGCGTCAGAACCTCGCGCACGGTCTTGTCGCCGAAGGCCACCACGGATTGGATCAGCTCGCGGTCGCCTTCCTCGATGATGCCTTCTTCTTCGCCGGCGCTGATCAGGGCTTCGATATGTTCTTCGGCCGCGGTTTCCTCATCGGGCGCCGGGCGGCCCAGCTCGAACAGCGATTGCAGGAATTCCACGATCCAGGTCAACGGGAGCGCCGATACAGCCAGCACGCGGAACACCGGCACCAGCGCCTTCAGCCCGTGCCCCGCGGTCTTGCGATACACGATCTGGGGTATCAGGTGCGCACCTAACACCGTAGCGGCGCCGGTGACCAGGAACGCGCCCGCCAGCGCTTCCCAGAGCGGGGAGTTTGGCAGCGTGATGGCCAGGATCAGGCAGCCGAGAATGCCCAGGCCGATGTGCTTGATCAGGGAAAACGTCAGCGAGCCGCGTTCGGTTTCGAGGCCAATCCGCGGTTCCAGCGTTTCCCGGAAGAACTGCAAAGCCGGCAGCTCGCGGGTCCGGACCCGCAGGCTTTCCAGATACAGGAGCTGGATGCAGGTGACCAGCGTGACGAGAAGAGCGACGGCTGCGGCCGCCAATGTCAGCAGCAGCGTCATGCGCTTGCCCCAGCCCGTTCGATGAGCCCGGAAGGCAGCCCCAGACGCTTGCGCCAACGAACTTCGGCGCGTGCCATAGCGCCATGATCGGTATGGTGATCCATACCCGCCAGGTGCAGCAGCCCGTGCAGCATCAGGATTCGCAATTCGTCCTCGACGCTATGCCCCAGTTCGAACGCCTGTGCCGCGGCGCGATCGAACGAAATCGCGATGTCCTCGGGAGGGAACGACAAGACGTCGGTAGCTTCATTCTTCCCGCGAAATTTCCGATTCAGATCTAGCAATTCCGCATCAGAAGTAATCAAACACGACACACTCTGTCCGGGCAAGACATTGCTCGCCAGATCTTTCAGAAACCGGCGCAGCTCTGCTCGCCGCACCTTAGGTGACGGGTGCTGAAACAGAAGGGACGTGGTGTAGGCGGGCATGAAACGGTCTTTAAGCGACCGGGAACTGCGAGGCCGGATCTGCCGGTGGGACCTCGGTAGCGGGTTCGGCCAGCCGCAGCGACAACTGGCGATTCGCGCCGATCACCTCGTTATAGCGCTCGTACGCTTTCACGATTTTCTGTACCAGGCTGTGGCGCACCACGTCTTTTTCGTCGAACTGGACGAACTGGATGCCTTCCACTCCGCGAAGCACGTCGGCAACTTCGATCAATCCGCTGCGCTGTCCCATGGCCAGGTCGATCTGGGTGATATCGCCGGTCACTACCATTTTCGAATTGAAGCCCTGGCGCGTGAGGATCATCTTCATCTGCTCGGGCGTGGTGTTCTGCGCTTCGTCCATGATGATGAAGCTGTCATTGAGCGTGCGGCCGCGCATGAAGGCGATGGGCGCCACCTCAATCACGTTGCGCTCCAGGAGCTTTTCAACCTTTTCCACTTCCAGCATGTCGAACAGCGCATCGTATAAGGGGCGCAGATACGGGTCCACTTTTTCCTGAAAGGTTCCGGGCAGGAAGCCCAGGCGCTCGCCGGCTTCGACCGCCGGCCGCGTCAGAATAATACGGCTGACACGTTTCGAGAGCAGCGCCGAAACCGCCATGGCCACCGCCAGATAGGTTTTGCCGGTGCCCGCCGGACCGATGCCGAACACCAGGTCGTAGCGCTCGATGGCGTCGATGTAGCGGCGCTGCATCATGCTCTTCGGCGCGATCACTTTCTTGCCGAAGGTGCGCTGCTTCCCGCTTTCGACCAGATTGCGAAGCGAGGTGTCGGCGTCGGTGGTCACGACGCGCAGAAAACTGTTGAGATCGCCGTTGTTGAAGGTGTACCCTTCGCGCACCAGCGTCACATAGTCATTGAGGATTTGCGACGCCCGGACTACGCTGGCTTCCTCGCCTTCGATTTCCAGGGAGTCGTTCAGCAGCCGCGTGCGGATGTTCAGGCTGCCTTCAATCAGGCGGATATTCTCGTCTCGCGTCCCGAACAAGGACTCAATTCCGCGGCTGATCTGCACAATAGACTTCATTCGAGGCGGGACGTTTTGGGACCGAACTTCGTCAGGTCCAGGCGGGCGAACATCCGCGGGCGCGGAGGCAAGAACAACATCCAATACCAGGATATCAGAACGCAAATCTCATGCGGGCAGCCGCTGTTTTCAGTGGTCCGATAGCGGCTTGTCGGTATGGAAATACTTTTTATAAGCAGCGATCCAATTCGTGGCGATTTCCTGCTGCGCTTCCGTCAAATCCAGGCTCCCGTCGCAAACCATCTGGCGGAGGCGGTTCTCCAGGGCGTCCTTCACCTGTGCGTTCCAAACCGTAGCCGAGTAAGAGTGCGGCCAGAGGTTGTGAATGTCATCCGCCCCTCCTAGCGCCGGTGTGATCAGGTAGTCGACCTCGTAAGCTCGCGGTTCCGCCCCCGCGATCCCGTATTCCTCGAATACTCTTCGCTGCAGCACGATCGGAACCGTTTTGTTATTCGTATTCGTTTGTGAGCACACGGCCGGCCGGCTCACCAGCAGGGCTGCGCCGGGAGTGAGTCTGGAATCCGGAATCGAGACCACCGCAGCCGGCGGGCGCGACCGTGGGCGTGTCACACCTGAACGCCCCAGCCATAAACCAAGAACCAGCAACCCGCAGGCGGCCCCACCCAGCGCCCACGCAAATCCGCGGGTCCCCGCAAACCACAGCGAAGGGCGGTCCGGCGCAGCCGCCGCATGTTGAGCCAGGTGCGCCTTGAGTAACGCGCGCGGACCGGCGATCGGCGGCAGCTCCACGTCCATCTCACGTTCGTGAACGCGAATGAAATCGGCAATGGCGCTCTCGAGTTCCTGACGGCGCGTGCGGCACTTCCAGCACGCCTCAAGATGCGCCCGAACCTGCTTCGCATCGTGCGCCGAGAGTTCTCCTTCCACGTCCAGGAGCAACTGTTGGTCGGAAAGATGGGAATTCGATTGCCACATAAAGTTCACCTTTCGACAGCCCGCGCCATGCGGGCCAGCGATCGCGCCAGGGAAAGCGATACCGCGCCAAGGGACATGTCCAGAACCTGGGCGATCTCCCGGTACTGCAAGCCTTCCGCCCGCAGCGCAAGACAGCGGCGAGCCTGTTCCGGCAGCGCCTGAAGAACCGCCCGCAGCCGCTGCTGAGCCTGGTTGTTTACCATCTGTGTCTCCGGATTCGGAGCCGGGTCCACGGCCAATGCTTCCGCGGCGCCCTCCTCAGTCAAGACTTCTAGACTCCGGCGAGTCTGATAACGCCGTTTCAGAGCCAGGTTGTGCGCCACCCGGAACACCCAGCCACGAAGATTTTCGCGCGATTTGCCGCGTTGCAGATGTTGAAACAGGGAAAGGAATACCTCTTGGACGACTTCTTCTCCGTCCGGAATCGTGAGGCCGAAACCGACAAGATACCGCAGCAACCGGTCTCTGAACTGATCGAAGAGAGCAACGACTTCTTGTTCTAACCGCGAGCGGTGGTCGTTGGGATCGCTCGCCGTCGCGAGAACGGGCAAGGCGGTCGAGGCTGCTGGACCAGTCGGCATGGAATATCTTCGAATGTAGCCTTCTCCCGATTCTCGTGCAACGGGCTCTAAGTAGGTATTCCGTTTGCCGCCATTCTGTTCACGGTTTCGGTCGACAGCGAAAATAGGCCGAACAAAGTGTGAACAATAAGCGTGTTCCGGGACTCTATGTTTATGGGTTCAGTTCAACTTGGCTTCCGGAGAGGCTTGGTCTTTTCAGTCACAATCCTCCTGGGCCTTCTGGCAGTGACCGGAAGGTTGCCCGCGCAGCGCCCCGCCGGTGAAATACGACTGGAAGTCAAGGACGCCTCCGGCGCACCGATGCAAGCATCGGGCCAACTGCAAGATCCGGCCGCAGGGGTGAATCGGAGCTTCGACACCGATGCCCAGGGTAAATACACCTTTGAGACTTTGCCCTACGGCCGTTACCGGCTGACCGTCTCCAGGGACGGATTCGCCACGCAGTCGGTCTTAGTGGACGTGCGTTCCGAGGTGCCGGTATCGCGCAACATTACGATGGCGCTCGGCACCGCGTCTTTCAAAGTCGACGTGGTGGGGACCACGCCTCTGCCCGGAGTCGATCTGGCGCCGAATGAAGTAGCATCGCCGGTCCAAACAGCCAACCAGCAGGACATCGAGAACAGCGGCGCGCTCGATCTCTCGGACTTTCTGAACCGGCGCCTGGATGGCGTGCACGTCAATGAAGTCCAGGGCAATCCGTTCCAAGCCGATGTGAACTATCGCGGTTACACCGCCTCGCCCCTGCTCGGGACGCCGCAGGGTCTCTCGGTTTACATGGATGGAGTGCGCCTGAACCAGCCCTTTGGCGACGTGGTGAGCTGGGACCTGATTCCGCGAGTCGCTATCGCGGAAGCCACCTTGATGCCGGGATCGAATCCGATGTTCGGGCTCAACACCCTGGGCGGTGCGCTTGCGATCGAGACCAACGACGGTCTCAGTAATCCGGGGACCGAACTCCAGATCAGCGGAGGCAGTTTCGGGCGCAAAGCCGCTGAATTCGAGCATGGAGGCTCCAACGCCAAAGGACTGAACTGGTATCTCGCCGCGAATATGTTCTTCGAGGATGGATGGCGAGCTGCCTCTCCTTCCGACGTGCGGCAATTCTTTGGCAAATTGCGCTGGCAACATGGGCTGACGACGCTCGGGCTGACTCTTGCCTACGCCAACAATGCGCTGATTGGCAATGGTCTGCAGGAACAGCGATTTCTCGCCCGCGACTACGCGAGCATCTATACGCTGCCCGATATCACCGCCAACCGCGCTCCGTTTTTGAGCGTCAACGGGACGCACAGTTTCCGCAGTACGCTGTCGATTGCCGGGAACGCCTACTACCGCTACATTCGCACGAACACTCTGAATGGCGATCTCAACGAAGACTCGCTTGATCAGCAGGTCTATCAGCCGAGCGCTGCCGACATCCGGACGCTGACTGCCGCGGGCTACACGGGATTCCCCACCAGTGGAGCCAATGCCACCAACACACCATTTCCGTCCTGGCGCTGCATCGCGCAAGCGCTTCAGAACGACGAGCCGGCGGAGAAATGCAACGGACTTCTCAACCGCACCCACTCCCAACAGAACAACTACGGGCTGTCCGCCCAAATGAGTTGGCTGGGATCGCCCAAGGGCAGCCGCAATCAATTCACGGCCGGCGCGGCTTTTGACGGCAGCGTCGTGAATTTCCAGCAATCTTCTCAACTCGGTTATCTCAATCCCGATCGCAGCATCACTGGTGTCAACGCGTTCGGTGACGGCGTGAGCGGGGGCACCGTCGATGGTGAGCCGTTCGACACGCGCGTGGATCTGCACGGACGAATCAACACCGGTAGCGTCTACGCGACCGACACTCTTTCGGCTGGCAAATGGAATTTTACGGTGTCCGGGCGCTACAATCGCACCACCATCGTCAACCATGACCGGATCCAGCCCGCCAGTGGCAGCGGTTCGCTTACCGGCACGAATTCGTTTGGCCGGTTCAATCCCGCGGCCGGCGTGACCTTCAATCCGGCGCGCATGCTGAATGCCTATTTCGGCTACAGCGAAGGCAGCCGCGCGCCGACTTCCATCGAGCTCGGTTGCGCGGATCCGGACCAGCCTTGCAAGCTGCCCAACGCTCTGGCCGGCGATCCTCCGCTTCAACAGGTGGTCGCCCGGACCTTGGAAGCGGGACTGCGAGGTGGGCAGGAAAGCCGTTTCACCTGGAGCGCCGGGTGGTTCCGGGCCGAGAACCACGACGACATTCTTTTTGTGGCATCGACGCAGACCGGCTTTGGCTATTTCAAGAATTTCGGCGCGACGCGCCGCCAGGGGCTGGAGGTCGATATCAGCGACCGAATCTGGCGGGTCACTGTGGGTGGAGGATACACTTTTCTGGACGCTACGTACCAGAGTCCTGAGACCGTGGACGGCTCGAGCAACAGCGCCAATGACCAGGCTTTAGCCGGAAGCAGCGGATTGAACGGCACCATCCAGATCCTGCCAGGCGATCGCATTCCGCTGGTTCCGCGCCATATGCTGAAGGCCTACGCGGCGCTCCAGGCCACCAAGAAGATTTCCATCGATCTCAATTTCCAGGCGGCATCGACATCGTACGCACGCGGGAACGAAAACAACTTGAGCCAGCCCGACGGAAAATACTATCTGGGGCCCGGAACGTCGCCTGGATACGGAGTGGTCAATCTCGGGGGGCACTACCAGGTGCACCCGCGGGTGCAGCTGTTCGTCGAGATCAACAACCTGCTCGATCATCGTTACTATACGGGGGCGCAGCTTGGGCCGACTGGATTCACCGACAGCGGCACGTTCATTGCACGCCCCCTTCCGGCCGTGAACGGGGAATTCCCTGTGGTGCGCGCCACCTTCTACGCGCCGGGCGCTCCGATTGGCGCTTGGGGCGGAATCCGGCTTAAATTCTGAGGGGTCGTGGCTGCCTGTGTTATCCTGGAAATCGCCGACCTGGCGTACGCCGCGCTTCCGCGGCGCCCAAATAGCGGGGACGTAGTTCAGTTGGTTAGAACGCCGGCCTGTCACGTCGGAGGTCGCGGGTTCGAGCCCCGTCGTCCCCGCCAAAATTTCCGTCCTACTGCGCGTAGACTTGGCGCCATTCGCCGCTGGACCATACCAGGCCAGTGATCATTCCGCCAATGAGTCCGACGAGCCCGCCGGTAGCCACTCTCATTCCCCCGCACCCGATACCGGTGCAGTTGTTCGCTGTCGCGCCCCCGATGGCGAGACCGGCCGCAGTTCCGACCCCGATGCCAATGAGTACTTTACGCAAGCGGTGCCCGTTTCTCCTGATACCAACGCTGTGGATCTCCGCCCGCACGAAGGATTGCGTGCCCGTCCCTTGCTTGATTACGAGGTTGTTGTCGGTGATGCTGTCCAGCTTTCCCTGAATCGGCTTCGAATTGTCGGCGGCCACGCGAACGTCCGTCCCCGCGGCAATCATCCTCACGTTATCCCAGTTCGCTGTGAGAACCTGCCCTGCGGCGGCGGCAGCCAAAAGCGGGATGAGAACAGCGCACGAAACGGACGCGGCTCTTGACATGCGTGGCTAAGCTTATCACGTCCCGTTCGATCTCGCGTCAGTCCGTGGCACGAACCAGCAACACCGAGCACGGCGCGTTCCAGGCCACTTTGCTCGAGACGCTGCCCAGCATCTGGTGTTTCAGATCCACGACGCCGCTGGCGCCCATCACCACCAGGTCATAGTCTCCCGTTTCGGCTTCCCCCAGGATCTCTTCAGACGGAATCCCGCGATAGATGAGCGTCGTGACCGTGGTCCGGACGGGTAGCCTGGCACGGGCGTTTTCGAGAATTTCATCGCCTTCCCGTTCGAACTCGCGCTCGAATTGCGCCTGCGGATCGATCTCCTCTTCTTTCTCTTCTTCGTATCCGATCCATTCCTGATCCTCGCCCGCATGCAGCCATGGCGTTTCTATGACGTGGACCAGAGTCACGTCGGCCGTGGATAGGTCCACCAGGGCCGCCAGTTTGTCCAGCGCCCGTAGCGATCCTTCCGATCCATCCACCGGCGCCAGGATTTTCACGCCCGTATCGCTGCGAAGTCCCCGGCCGATGAGAACAGTGGCGTTGGAATGTTCGGCCAGGCGGCTTGCGACGGGGCCCAGGCCCGCCGAGGATCCGTTCTTATGGCTCTGCGCGCCCACCACGGTGACGTCGTAGTTCAGAGAAGCAGCCACCAATACTCGCGCGGGCGAGCCGATTTGAACGACTGGTTTTGCGCTGACGCCGTCGGCGGCTAAGGCTGCCCGGGCAGCGTCCAGAATACGCGTGGCGCGGCGGCAAAGCTTCGCGCGGTGGGCGTGCTCTTTCGCGCCCACGGCCGGCGCCGCACACAACAAGTCAATTTCACGGTCTTGGGGCGATAGGATACGGCAAGCCGTCGTCAGCGCGCGGGCCGCATGCTTCGATCCGTCGGTGGCCATCAGAACTTTCATGGCATCTTCTCCAGTGAACGAGTCTCCGGAAGGTTTCCGTGCACGGCGGGGTCCATTTCAGAGCGGTCATTTCCAGAAGCAGTCATTCGGGCCCGCACGATGAAGCGCCGAGGGGCCGGCCCCACGTAGTTGAAAGGAAAACAGGTGATCAGAGTGATCGACTTAGCAGGCATATCTCGATCGAACGCAAGCGACTGCTCCGGCGCTACGACCTGGATGGAGTCCACAACATAATCAAAGGAGCCGCTCCGCGTTTTCACCCGAATGGGATCGCCCTGTGCGATGCCGCGCAACGGCCGGAAAAATGTATCGCGATGGCCCAACACAACGACGTTCCCGGACTCACCGGGAAGCGCGCTGGATGGCAAATGTCCAGCCGCTTTGCGAAGGCTCGCCTCATCGACGCCCTCGCGCATCATCACGGTCAATTGGATGCTCGGTATTTCGAGACGGCCTAATAGCAGCGGATCGCGCTGGGGTAATGCAGGGCCTATCCACCGTGCGACGCCGGGTAGCGGGCTGACTTCAGGAATCGCTGGACTCCCCGCAATCCCGGCGTCGCCGTTCCCGACATCCTTACTGAAATGCACGCTTTGCGTGTACTGATAGATAACCCCGTCTGAGAGACCCCAGAGCCACACCAGGACTCCGGCGACGCCCACCAAAACAAGCAGGTCCGCCGTCACCCGTAGGAACAGCTTCCATACCGGTTGAAGGCGGACCCGCACGACCATGACAACAACTCCTTATGACCGATCTAACGACTCACGACTCTCTTACGACTTGCGATACGCCAGCCGCCTGAGCGATAGGCCGGCCGCGGCCGCCATCAACCCGACCAGTCCGATCGCGAAGAAGGGACTTCCGGTTGCCGGTAAGGCTTCCGGCTCTGGCGCAGGCTCGGCTACAGCAACTTCTGCCACCGCAGGTGCCGGTTCCGGCGCGGCTGCTACGGGCTCCGGCGCAGTAAATGCTTCCTCCAACGGTTGCTCCTCGCCCGTCTTGGTCACTTCGGCAACCGGTGAGGTATCGAATTCAGCGACCGTTTCCGCGGTTGTGGTTAGAACGGACTCACCGGCGTCACGTGCGATGGTCGCAGCCAGACCCTTGGGATAGACAAACTCCTGGCCCCAACGGTCACCCGGGCTGAACCACGCCTTGAGGGCGGTCGGATTGCCCCGAGGGGTTTCCCAGAAACTGAACGTAGTCTTGTCTTTGGGAAACAGCCGGTAGTTTGGAATCGCGAGAACCGTCGTGAACAAGTGATCTTCGCGCTCATTGAAGACCTGCACGATGTTCCGGTTATGATCGTGGTTCATCAAACGAATTACGTATAGACCGGGTTCCAGTGTCACCACGGGAACACCGGCGATCATCACCGGCTCATTGAATCTAACTTCCGTCCGCTTGTCGTAGTCGCTGGCGAAAACCATTCCTCCCAACAGCAGCAAGCTACTTAAGACGGGGATTGCTTTGATACGCATAATTCCTCCTTCAAACTTCCATCCGTCCGCATCCGCTTATACACTCACAACAGGACACGGAGCATCACGCACAATCGAATAGGCGTTTGGCCGCAAACGCCCCAAAACTCCCTCCCGCGGGCTTCGTCCGATCACGACCAGATCGGCATTGCGCCGGGTGGCCGCGGCTTGCACCACCTGGGCAGGATTTCCCTCCTCGATCAGAATTTCACCGGCCGCGGAAAGTTTCTGTTGCAGGCACCGGATGTATTCGCGCGCTTGTGAACCCATGGGGCCGGCGCTCATGGCCGCTGGATCCCGGGGTTCCGACTCCGGAACGGCATGGACTACAATCAGTTCCGCTCCAAATTCAGAAGCGAATTCGCGCGCCCAGACCAAAGCCGGCTCGGCCCTATGGAGCTCGATGGCGCAGATCACTCTGCCGATCCGCTTCCATGTCGCCGAAGTCTTCTGCAGGTGTGCGCCCGTCCACACGGGAACCTCGACATCATGCAAAACCTTGGCGGTAACGGAGCCGAGCAGGAATCTGCGGAAGGGGCCGTATCCATGTGTCGGCATCACGATCAAGCCGGGTCTTTCGATGTGGGCGACTTCGACGATGCTCGCGGCAGGATCGCCCGTCACGACCATCCTTCTCACGTCTACTCCGCCAAACTCGGCCTGATCATAGGTCTCCAGTTCTTTGCGCCCTTGGGCTTCCAGAGCCGTGATCCAGCCGGTATCGATCGCCCCGCTAAAGTCGCCAGGCACTGTCAGCACGGGAACCAGGATCGGATTCACGTGCAACAGAACCAGTCCGGCGCCGAAATGCCGCGCCAGCGCCGCTGCGTGTTGCGCGGCGATTGCTCCTTGCTCGGAGAAATCCACCGGGACCAGAATCTTTGAGAGCTTCATGATGACTGGCTCCTGACGATTCGCTCAGACGTGCTAATAGCGCAAGATTGCGGCCAGTGGCTGTGCGGCCGTCATCTTATCCTGCGGCAGCATGAATACTTCTCCTCCATTGCGCAACGTCTCGACGACCGCGGCATTGATCTGATCTTCGCCGCCCGGGCCGGCAATCTCCGCCCCGGTGCGCACACACAGCCGGTGTACTCTGCCTTCGCCGGCCGCCCGCAGAACGGCGGGGACGTCGGCCAGGGTTCGCCCGCGGTCCGGCATTTCCAGATATTCCGCGAGAACGCGCTCCGCCAGGAGTTGATAGTGCTTGCCGCAGGCGTCCGCGGCACTAACGGCGATGTTCGAGGCCGTTAGAAACTCGGTGTTGCCCAGGCAGTCGGGCGTTAGGATGTGCGGGTGCTTGGCGGCTCGCCGGTAGGCAGCCACTTCCTCGTGGACACCCATCAGCAGGAGCGGCTTGCCGTCTACGGTCGCCTTCAGCCCACGGTCCACGATTTCGAAGAAATGATGAAGATACTCGGGGAACGCCTCGCGATCCGAAAGAGTACCAACATGGACGCCATGCATGGCGCCGGTCGATGGCCCGGAGGCGGACCGGTTCTCCAATTGATGATCGGGCTTGTCGAATCCGCCCGCGGCATCCAGGCTTGCGGGAACGGCGGCCGGCAGGGGCAACTCCTGGCACTTTCCATTCAGGTAACGGAATAGCCGCAGATGTTTTATGCTGAGCCCGAGAACGAAGAACTCGTGCGGCGCGAACGCGTCGCTAACGAAGGGTGTTAGATAAAAGTGATCGGCAATCACCATCTTTTCCGCCGGCGTCTTCCCCGGCTTGTCCGGCAGGTAGTATCGCGCCGTGTACTCCGGTGAGCGGAAGATCGCGAATCCGGCTCCGCCTGCCTCGGCGCCCGATTCCTGGGCGATTTCTTCGAGAGGAGCCAGCAATTCCGAGGCGCGGCCGGCTAGTTTTCCGCGTGCCATTTGTTCACCGGCTGTGCGGACCAGGCCGTGAACCAGAGCCTTGCGGGAGCCTTCCTGTGCGCCCGGATGATGGGAGGGAACCACAATGGTGATGCAGGGACCCCGGCATCCGGCAAGAAACTTCATGGCATGGCTATCCAGGATTCCCGAGGTTGCGGTAAGTGTTGAGGTGGTCATTTTGATGTCTCTGGCCATCTCTAGTGCACGGGAAGTGCCGCAACGCAAAACATAGGCAAAAAGGACTAAAACACGCCTTTTGCTGCTGGTCTGCGCGAGGCAGCCCATCGTAAGTGGGTTTTTTTACGCAGGGATAGCTGGGAGAGAGGGATAAGCGGCGGGCCGGAATCTAGCGCTGGAGCGCGGCGGCTTCGGGCGCGGGCGTGCGCTGCCACAGCCGATACCCGCCCACGTTCACGGAGGGTCCTTCTACAGGAACGTAGTTGCGCTGCATCCAGGACTCGATCTCAGCAAAGCGCCAGTCGCGGCCGGCTCCATTCGGAAACACCCGCAGAAGTTCCTCTCGGGAAAGCTGCATATACAGCAGCCACTCGGGAGGCCGCGCCTCTAACTCCCCCAGTGCCTCGGTCTCCTGGCTGCGGGTCATCATTCCCGGCTGCAAATACGGAAATCGCGTGGGATTCCGCGTCTGCGTGAGGAAATACTGCACCGGCATGTAGGGATACACGAACAGGCTATCGCCGGGATGCACTTGTTGCATCAGTCGCTGGACGTCCGGCGCCTGATCGCGGGCCACTTGCAAAATTCCGGCCGGCGAAGACACGGGCGATGACTCCCGCCAGCCTCGGACATCGTTCGATGCGAAGACCACGGCCAGCAGGATCGAGACGATCGACAGCCAGCTCGCGGCGCGCGCGGGTAACAAGCTCGCAAGTGCGCAACTCACCAGCACGTAAGGCAGGGCCGCGATGAACGCCAGATGCATCACGTCCGCGCGCGGAAATGCGGTGATCGCCAGCGCCGCCACGGCCGGCAAGAGCAGAAACAGAACCTCGCGTTGTTGTCGTGCCTTCCCCAGCCACAGGGTGAGCCCGCCCAGCAGAATCGCCAAGGGAGGAAGAATCGCGGGCAGAGCCACGCAAGCGATCAGGACGAGCCGCACGGTGGTTTCAGGAATTCCGTGGCTGCCATCGAGCAGCGCGCGGTAGCCACCGATGATCGAGCCGTAGGGCAGCACGTTCACACCGGAATAGTTCTGGCGCAGCCAGGCCATCTGGGCGAAGAACGCCCCCAGGCTTCCCGTTGACATCAATAGGGCGACGCCGGCCAATCCGATCGCCGCGGCGCCTCCCAGCAGAGGAACAAGACTACTTCGGCGCTCGCGAGAAACCGCCAGCCACGCTGCCACGACCACCAGCACTATCGCCATGGACGGCGTGCACCACGCGGCTGCGGCCAGTGCAGCTCCGCTCGCGAGCCATCGCCCGCGTCCCGCGCCGTTCATGAACGCACTCACCGCCAGACACAATCCCGCGAGCGCGAACGTGGCGCTATCCCAGCGATGCGCCGAAGTGAGGAACGACGGGTCGGCTAGCTGAAACCCGGCGAACGTGAGCGTCACCGCCGTGGCCGCTCGCCACGACGCGAGTTTGGCCGCGAGCCAATACACCAATGCGCATTGGAACGCAAAATCCAGGATCACGATCAGGCGTCCGGTCCATAGCGCGACTCCCAGCAGCCGGAACACCAGCGCCTGTATCCAGTAACTCCCCGGGCTCATGTAGCCGAAGAAATCGACGTAAATGCGCCCGCCGGCCGCCATGCGCTGCGCGGATTCGAGCACGATGCCCTCATCGTTGGTGAGCACCATCCGTTGGCCGTGCATCGCGAGCAGCAGCGCGGCAACCCCGGCAAAGATAAATAACGCGACCCTGCTATGGACGGCGGTATCGGGGCGCGTCACGCTATGCCTCGCGCGGCGTAATGCTCGTGAGTTCGGAATCCGCCACCGCCCGGCTCATCTGTCGAAGCTCCTGACCCGTTGCGTTACCGTACACCACGGTCTTTCCGAGGATGAAATAGGGAGCGTCGCGCGGCAGCAGAAAGTTCAACGAGCTGCGGCGGCCGGCGATCAGGAACGCGAACAGCGCCGCGAAGCTGAGTAACTGAACTACCAGCAAGAGAAGCACGCCGACGGAGAAGGCAGGCCATCCCGGAATCGTCAGATCCGAAAACCAGCGGACGCCCGCCGTCACGCCCATCAACCCCATGACCAGCGCCGCGAAGGTCACGGCCGCGGTCAACAGCCGCGCGCTCACCTGATCGCTGAATACGGACATGGCGCTCAGCCCGTGAATCAGCAGGCTCACGAAGTTCATCTTGGATTGGCCGGCCAAGCGCCTGCCGCGGGGCAGGGGAACCAACGTTCGCGGCAGCTTGGCGCGATAGACCGAAGCCGCATAGTGATTCCACAGATCCGGAACCGCCATCAGCCGCGCCAGCGCATGCCGTGGAACCACGCTGAAATTTCCGACTTGAACCACCACGCCGGTCAGCGCGTGATGGACCAAGCGATACGCCTGGTAGAAGAGCCGGAACCCCAGACTCTCCATCCGCTTGGTCCGGGCGGCGAACACCACTTTGCGGTTGCCCTCGGTCGAGAAGACCCGCAGCAGTTCGGCTACATCCTGGGGACGATCCTCGCCGTCGGCGTCCATCACCACCACGGCTTCGGCGTCCGTGAACTCGTGAATGTGGTACAGTCCGAGCGCAATCGCGCGCTGGTGCCCGTGGTTCGCGCGCAGGTGAAGAACCTCCACCGAATCGAGCGTCGTGAAGTTTAGTCCGGGCCAGCCCTCCGGCATCGGATCGCTGGAGGCGTCATCCACCACCAGGACGGCCACCCGCCGGTCCTGATTCTGGACGGCCTGGTCGAGTTGGGGCAGCAGCAGGCGCAGCGATTCCCAATCGTTGTAGCTAGGGATCAGAATGACCAGGGATTTGCCCGATTCCACGCTCTTTCCATCGGCAATTCCTGGCCGGCGCTACAGATGCGGGTGCGGGCTGGTGCCCCGTGCGAAGTCCTTTTAGTTGCTTCGTGTGGCTTCCGTTCCCGTCGCCAGGGCCGCTCCTTGGGCGGAGGGAATTGGTATGAGCTTCGGCACGCGTGCCTGATAGTCGCGATAGGCCTGACCGTGCTTGCGCGCCAGATCGCGCTCCTCGAAGTGGATCCCCACCAGGATGTAGGCGCTCATCGTCACGGTGAACAACAGGTGACCTACCGTCATGAAGGGCACGGCCCAGAACGCCACTAGAAATCCCACCATCATGGGGTGCCGCACTCTCTTGTACAGAGAGCGCTGTTTGAACTCGGGCTTGGATTGCTGCCAGCCGAACACATGCTCGGCGGCCTGACGCAGGCCGAACAGTTCGAAATGGTCCGTAAGAAAACTGCACAGCGGCACCATCAGGAATCCCAGCAGGGCCAGGGTGTGCAAGGCGATCATCCCCGCGCCGCTCACCATCCACAATGTGCCTTCGATGGGCTGCCAAGCCGCCGGGACCAGCGCAACCAGGCCGGCCGAGATCAGAACATACGTGCTCCGCTCCAGGTGCTGCGGAACGATGCGCGTCCACCAACTCTTGAATCCCGGCCGGGCCATGATGCTGTGCTGTAAGCCAAACATCGTGATCAGTCCCAGGTCGATTGCGCCCGCCGCGAGTGGCGGGAGCGACGCAGGTCCGTTGATCAGGCTCGGGCCAATATTCATGGAAAACGCGATCAGATACAGAAATGCGCCGAGAAACAGAACATACGCCACGACGCTATAAACCGCTGACAGAAGTTTCTTCATAGTTCTCCTCTTCTACCCCGGCTAGCGGCGTTTGCCGCGGGGCCGTGGGATCGTGATAGTTTTGATTCACCGCCCGCGGTTACAGACCGTCCGAGAGTCCGGAGTTTTTGTCCGGGCGTCCGGCGGCCGCATTGCAGTTGACGGATCGTCCGCGAGTTTTTGCCGGGAGGCCGAAAGGAGCTGCTCCGTGGATGCTTTCTCGGAAGTCTTGAGCACCCTTAAGCTTCAGGGCGCACTGTTTTTCAACGCTGAATTCTCGGCTCCCTGGGGTTTCTTGTCTCCCCGTTCGGATTTCCTGGCGCCTCACCTGGTGCCGGGCGCCGAACGACTGGTGATCTATCACTTCGTTCTGGAAGGGTCGGCGAGCGTACGCACGGAGAGCGGTGAAACCGTTTCCTTGATTCCTGGCGACCTCGTGGTCATCCCGCATGGGGATCCTCATTACCTGACCTGCGGTTCGCCGCCGCAGCTCATGGACCAGGATGCCGTTCTGAAGCTGATTCTTTGCCGCGACCCGGGTCCCAGGTGCACGGGCGGGGGCGGCGACGTCACCCGCTTTGTGTGCGGTTTTATGGCCTGCGATCCGCGCCTTAGCCAGCCCATTCTGGGAGGCTTGCCCGCCGTGATCAAGGTCAACATTCACGCCGATGCATCGGGCCAGTGGCTCGAGAATTCCATCCGGCATCTGGTCCAGGAAGCCGAAAGCGGGAGCCCGGGCAGCAGTGCCATGCTGGCGAAACTGTCCGAGGCCCTCTTTGTCGAAACTCTGCGGCGCTACGTCGCGAGCCTGCCTGCCGAACAGACCGGATGGCTGGCTGGAACCCGGGACCCGATCGTCGGCAAGAGCCTGGCCATCTTGCACCAACGGCCGCAGCACCCCTGGACCATCGCCGAGCTGGCCCGGGAAGTGGGTTTGTCCCGCTCCGCGCTGGTAGATCGCTTTAGCCGCTACCTGTCCGAGCCCCCGATGGCGTATCTGGCCCGGTGGCGGCTGCAACTGGCGGCGCGCGCCCTCGGATCCACTTCGCATAGCGTGGCGGAGATCGCCCGGGAGGTAGGCTACGAGTCCGAAGCGTCCTTCAACCGCGCGTTCAAGCGGGAATTCGGCTCGCCTCCAGCGCGGTTCCGGAAAGAGCGCAAGGCCGATTCGGGCAAGGTCCAGCCGCCGGCGGCCGTCCCCGTTCGGATTTAGTCCTCCCGCCTGGCTCTAGCGCGCTGCGGACGGGGCCATGCTATACTCACAGTTTTGGTTTTCCTCACCAATACTGCATAAACACCCCTTTGGAGGATATTGCAAGTGTCTGAACGAATGCGACATATTTTCACGTCGGAATCGGTGACCGAAGGTCACCCCGATAAGATGGCCGACCAGATCTCGGACGCCGTACTGGATGCGGCGCTGACCGTGGATCCCACCAGCCGCGTGGCCTGCGAAACGCTGGTCACCACGGGAATCTGCATGGTGGCTGGCGAAATCACCACCAAAGCGACTTTGGACGTCCCCAAGCTGGCGCGCCAGGTCATCGCCGACATCGGATTCACCGACGCAAAGATGGGCTTCGACGCCAAGACGTGCGGAATCCTGAACGTGATCCAGACCCAGTCGCCCGATATCGCCATGGGCGTGGATACGGGCGGCGCCGGCGACCAGGGCTTGATGTTCGGCTACGCCTGCGACGAAACCACCGAGCTGATGCCTCTCCCCATCCAGATGGCGCACCACCTGGTGAAGCAGTTGAGCGACATCCGCCGCACCAGCAAGCTCACTTACCTGCGCCCCGACGGCAAGAGCCAGGTCAGCGTGGAGTACGTGGACGGCCAGCCTAAGCGCATCGACGCCGTGGTCATTTCCACCCAGCACGATGACGACGTCACCACCGAGCAGCTCCGCGCCGACGTGAAGAAGTTCGTCATCGATCCCATCGTTCCCTCGAACATGGTGGATTCCAACACCAAATATCACATCAACCCGACTGGCCGGTTCGTGATCGGCGGACCTCATGGCGACACCGGTCTCACCGGGCGCAAGATTATCGTCGATACCTACGGCGGCATGGGCCGTCACGGCGGCGGGGCGTTCTCCGGCAAGGATCCGACGAAGGTGGACCGCTCGGCCTGCTATATGGCGCGTTACGTCGCGAAGAACATCGTCGCGGCGGGTCTCGCCAAGCGCTGCGAAGTGCAGTTGGCGTATGCGATCGGCGTCGCCGAGCCCGTATCGGTGATGGTGAACTGTTTCGGCACCGGCACGCTGCCCGAAGAGCGTCTGGTGGAACTGGTTCGGGCCAACTTCAGCCTCACGCCCAAAGGTATGATCGACACGCTGAAGCTGCGCCGCCCGATCTACCGCAAGACCGCCGCGTTCGGCCACTTCGGCCGTACCGAAGACACATTCAGCTGGGAAGCTACCGACAAGGCGCACGCGCTTAAAGAAGCCGCGCAGCCCGCCGGTGCTGCCCGTCGCTGAGCGCCGGAATTCCGTGCTAGTTGAAGGTTGCAAGCACGCTCTGGAGATTTCTGTTCCCGTAGCCGAGGTGGACCAGGAAACCGAGCGTGCCGCCGTCGCGATTCAAGGTAAGGCACGCCTGCCGGGTTTTCGGCCGGGCAAGGCGCCGCTTTCGATCGTCAAGACCCGCTTTGCTGGCGATATCCGCCAGGAGGTCCTGGACGCTCTGGTGCCGCGCTTCCTGCAGGCTGCCGTGGAGAAGGAGAATCTCCAGCTGGTGGGCCGGCCGGGGATTTCCGATGTCCATTTTCATGCCGGGGAGCCGCTCCGTTTTAAGGCCGAATTCGAGGTCGCGCCGACTTTTGACCTGGGCGAGTATCGCGGCATCACCATCACCTACAACGAACCTGAAGTGACCGACGCCGACGTGGACGCGCGCGTCGAGCAGATCCGCGACCAGAAAGCTCAGTACGTTAACGAAGAGCCGCGCGCGTTGGTTGACGGCGATTACGGAGTCGTATCGCTCGAAAGCCTGGAGGGCGTCGAGGAGAAGGTCTCGCAGGACGAGCTGATGCTCAAGATCGGCGACGAGGCCACCATGAAGGAGTTCAGCGACAATCTGCGCGGCGCCTCTCCCGAGGACGTGCGCGAATTCGGGGTCAGTTATCCGGAGGATTACGAGCGCAAAGCGCTGGCCGGCAAGACGGTCAAATTCCGCGCGGTGGTGAAGGCCGTCCGCCGCAAGGAATTGCCCGAACTGAACGATGAGTTCGCCAAGGACCTGGGTGATTTCAAGACGCTCGAAGAGCTGAAAGAGACCATCCGCAAATCGATCCTTCAGGAGCGCGAGCACCGCGCCCAGGAAGAAGCCAAGAGCCAGCTCATCGACAAGCTGGTGGACGCGCATGAGTTCCCGGTCCCCGACGCGTATATCGACCGGCAGATCCAGATCAACGTCGAAAATCAGTTGCGCTCGCTGGCCGCTCAGGGCGTGGATCCCAAGCAGATCAAACTGGATTGGGAGAAAGTGCGCGAATCGCAGAAAGATCGCGCTGTGCGTGACGTGAAAGCGTCATTGATCCTGGATAAGATCGGTGAACGGGAAGCCATCGGTGCTACGCAGGAGGAAATGGATCGCGAAGTACAGCGGATCGCCCGCCAGCAGCGCGAAGCTGCAGCCGTGACGCGGGCGAAGCTCCAGAAAGAGGGAGCGCTGGCCCGCATCGCCGGCCATATCCGCACCGACAAGACACTCGGCTTCCTGTTCGAGCAAGCTCGTAAAGAAGCCGGCAAGGAAGCTGAGAAACAAGAATCTTAATCAATGCGAAAAAAAATTACGGTAGTGGGTGGGGGCAATGTCGGCGCGAGCTGCGCCGTCAACCTCGCATATAAAGAATTGGGCGACATCGTTCTGGTGGACGTGGTCGAGGGCGTGCCTCAGGGCAAGGCACTGGACATGCTCCAGATGGGTCCCGTCGAGGGTTACGACGTCCGCATCACCGGCGCCAACGATTACGCGCCCACGGCGAATTCGGACGTAGTGGTGATCACGGCCGGCCTGGCCCGCAAGCCCGGCATGAGCCGCGACGATCTTCTGCTGGCCAACCACGAAGTCGTCAAGGGTGTTACCGAGCAGATCGTAAAATACTCCCCCAACTGCATCATCGTGCTCGTAACGAATCCTCTCGACGCGATGTGTTGGACCGCGTTCAAAACCTCGAAGCTTCCCAAAAGCCGCGTGATCGGCATGGCGGGCGTGCTGGACTCGGCGCGCTTCCGCACGTTCATCGCGCAGGAGCTGGATGTATCGGTCGAGAACGTCACGGCGGTGGTGATGGGCGGCCACGGCGATACGATGGTGCCGGTGGTCCGGCTATCGGGCGTCTCGGGCATTCCTCTGACGGAATTGATCGCGCCCGACAAGCTCGCGGCGATCGTCGACCGCACCCGCAACGGCGGCGCCGAGATCGTCAAGTATCTGAAGACCGGCAGCGCGTACTATGCTCCGTCGGCGTCGGCGGTGGAGATGGTCGAATCGATTGTCAAGGACAAGAAGAAGGTCCTACCCTGCGCGGCTTATCTCGAAGGCGAATACGGCATCAACGGATTGTTCGTCGGCGTGCCGGTGAAGCTGGGGGCGAAGGGCATCGAACAGATCTACCAGATCAAGCTGACCGAGGAAGAGAAGGGCATGCTCGCCAAGAGCGCCGCTTCGGTGCAGGAGTTGGTGGATATTCTGAAAACTAAAATCTAAATACTAAACACAACCTAATCGGTTTTGGTGGAGCGGGCTTCAGCCTGCAACGGAGGCTTTAGCCTCCGATTCCGCGCGGGTGCTGAAGCACCCGTTGCAGGCCGAAGCCTGCTCCACTCACTCCATTCCCATCTGCGCGAGACGATAACGGAGTGCGTTGCGCGTCAACCCCAGCAGCCGTGCGGCTTGGCTCTTGTTCCCATTGGCGCGCTTGAGCGCCTCGCGAATCACCGACTGCTCGTATTGATCGAGCGTCATTCCTTCGGGAAGAAAGTGATCCCCGCCGCCCGCGGCGGTAGAACGGCGGGGAGCCATATCGATCTTCACGTCGCCTTCTTCCACCCTGGGTCCCTGGGCGAGCAGGACGCTGCGTTCCACCACATTCTCTAGTTCCCGGACATTTCCGGGCCAGTGGTAGCTCATGAGCCGCTCCATCGCGCCTTCGCTGATTTCGCCGCCGAACTTTTTGGCGAAATGCTCCACCAGGTACGGGATGTCTTCCTTTCGTTCGCGTAAAGGAGGAATGTTCATCGGCACGACGTTCAGGCGGTAATAGAGGTCCTCTCGAAACGTCCCTTGCTCGAGCGCCGCCCGCAAATCCACGTTGGTCGCCGCGATCACGCGCACATCGGTGTGCTGCGTTTTGTTGCTGCCCAGCCGTTCGAATTCGCGCTCCTGCAGCACGCGCAACAGCTTCACTTGCACCGACCCAGGCACATCGCCGATCTCGTCCAGAAACACGGTACCCGTATCGGCCTGCTCGAACTTGCCGGGTTTCGATGTATTGGCGCCGGTGAACGCGCCTTTCTCGTATCCGAACAGCTCGCTCTCCATCAGGTTTTCTGGAATCGCGGTGCAATTGATCTTCACGAACGGACGATCTTTGCGCGGAGAATGCTGGTGAATGGCGCGCGCGATCATATCCTTGCCCACACCGCTTTCCCCTGCTAGGAGCACCGTGGCACGCGTGGGCGCCACGCGCGTGATGGTGGCGAAAATCTCCTGCATGGGCGCGCTGCCCCCGATGATATTTTCGAATTTATAGCGCTGGCCCAAAGCTTCGCGCAGCTCGCGGTTTTCGTCGCGCAGCTTGCGGACTTCCAGGGCCTTCTCCACGACCACCGTCAGGTGATCCAGAGAAAACGGCTTCGGCAGAAAATCCACGGCGCCCTTCTTCATCGCCTCCACCGCGATCTCCACCGTTCCGAAGGCCGACATCACGATCACCGGCAGATGCGCGTTCTGCGCCTGCAATTGCTCGAGCAGAGCCAGGCCATCCATGCCCGGAAGCTTCAGGTCGGTGAGCACCAGATCCACGTCCGCAGCCTGTTTCAACCCTTCTTCGGCCGTGCCGGCGGCCTTCACGCCATAGCCATCTGACGACAGATGCAGGCCGATTACTCGGCGGTGTTTTTCTTCGTCTTCAATCACCAGAACGGTTTGCTTATCGGCCATGTCTGCTTTTACTCTGCCACAGGCAGGTACACACGAAACACACTGCCTTCACCAGGCGTGCTTTCGACGGTGATCTGGCCGCCGTGTTCATCCACGATCTTGGACACGATCGCCAGACCCAAACCCACACCCTCGGCCTTGGTTGTGAAGAACGGGTTGAAAATACTTTCGAGATGCTTCGGGTCAATTCCTGAACCGCGGTCGATGACCGCGATCTCTGCCTTCTGCCCTTCCCCCGTTTCCGCCAGGCGGGTTTTGATCGTCACGACGCCTCCCGGTGGGCTGGCCTGCGCGGCGTTCGACAGCAAGTTCGTGATCACGTGTTGCATCAGCTCCGCTTCAACGCGCACCGGCGGCACGTCCGGCGAATAGTTCTTAAACACGGTAACCGCCGCGGCTGCGCCCGACTTTTCCCGGTCAAACAGTTCGATGGCGTGATCCAGCATGTCATGCAGGTCGGTCTTTTCCAGGCGCAGGTTCCGCGGGCGCGCAAAATCCAGGAAGCGGGTAATCAGGGAATTGATGCGGTCCACTTCCTGCTTGATGTATCCCGCCATTTCACGCGCGATCTCGTTGTCGGCCGACACCTTCCGCTCCAGCAGCTCGGCCGAGGTCTTCATGGTGCCCAGCGGATTGCGCAGTTCGTGGGCCAGCCCCGCGGTCAACTGCCCCAACGCGGCCAGCCGATCCGTGCGGCGCACCTGGGCTTCGGCTTCCTCCAGGTGACGATTGGCTTCCGCCAATTTTTCCGCGGCGGCCTGCGACTTCCGTATTTCGTCACGATTGGCTTGGGCCAATTGGTTCGTCAGGAATCCGACAGCGGGTAAAAAAAGCCCGCGCAGGATCAGCTCATATGTCTGGTCAATCTCATATTCCGGACCCAGAAAGAAAAGAAACGACAAATACATGGCGCAAGCCGCTAGTGAAGAGATCACCGTTCCGAGCAGGCCGAAGCTGGTGGCAGCCGAAATCACGGGCAGGAATAGAACCAGGTAAAAGCTGCTCGATATCCCGCCTCCGTAGCCGATCAGCGGATAACACAGCGCCAGCTTCAGCACCACCGATGGAATCGCGCCGAGCCTCGGGTCCAGGACCTGGACAACTCCCAGCGCTCCGAGGGCGGCAAGGGTGATGGGATGGCGCTCCGGGCTGAAGATCGCCAGCGCGGAGAAGAATAGCAACCAGACAAAATCCTGCGGTCGGACGTAGCGGCGCCAGGCGGGTGTCACTTAAGCGTTCCCATTTTAGCGCGCGCTACCATGGTGTCTATGAAGCGACTTGTTCTGCTTGCGCTTACCTTTACCACTCTTCAAGCCGAGGAAGGGATGTGGACGTTTGACAATCCTCCTACCCGGCTGGTTCAGGACAAATATAACTTCGCCATCACGCCGCAGTGGCTCGATCACGTCCGGCTATCGAGCATCCGGTTGAACGATGGCGGATCGGGATCGTTCGTTAGCCCCACCGGTCTGCTGCTCACGAACCATCACGTCGCGCTGGGACAGTTGCAGAAGAATTCGACGCCCGAACGCGACTACGTCAAGTCGGGGTTCTATGCGCGCACGTCCGAAGAAGAAATCAAGTCGCCCGATCTGGAAGTGAACGTCCTGGTCTCGATGGAGAACGTGACGGCGCGCGTGCAGGATGCTCTGAAGGGAGCGCGCAACGCCGAGCAGGAATTCGCCAAGCGCAAGGACGTGATCGCCGCCATCGAGCGCGAGAGTCTGGAAAAGACCGGCTTCCGCTCCGATGTGGTCACGCTGTATCAGGGCGGGGAATACTGGCTGTATCGCTACAAGAAATACACGGATGTGCGGATCGTGTTCGCGCCGGAGCAGCAGATCGCGTTCTATGGCGGCGATCCCGACAATTTCACCTATCCCCGCTACGACCTGGACTTCGCGCTGTTCCGCGTGTATGAGAACGGGCGGCCCATCCAGAGCCAGAACTTTCTGAGGTGGAATCCGAAGGGCGCGGCCGATGGTGAGCTGGTGTTTGTTTCCGGCCATCCCGGATCCACGCAAAGGCTGGACACGCTGGCGCAGCTCGAAGCCGAGCGCGACCTGTACGAACCTTCCATCTTGAAGATTTATCACAGCCGCATCGACGTTCTGAAGAAGTATTCGGCCACTGGCCCGGAGGCCACCCGGCGCGCTATGGCCCAGATTTTCAGCCTGGAGAATTCCCTGAAGGCCTACGACGGACGCCTCAAAGGGCTGCAGGATAAACGCGTGATGGATGCCAAGCGAGCCGACGAAGCCAAGTTCAAGGCCCAGGTGGCGGCGAATCCGCAATGGAAAGCGGCCTACGGGAACGCCTGGGATCAGATCGCGGCAGCCGAGAAAAAGGCCCAGACTCGCTTCAAGGAACAATATTTCCACGGCCTGAACTCGTCCCTGGCGAACCTGGCGCAGCAGGTGGTGCAGTACGTCGCCGAAATCAAGAAGCCGGATGGCGAGCGCTTAGCGGGCTACCACGAATCGCAGCTTGAATCGCTGAGACTGGGGATGTTTTCTCCCGCGCCGATTTACCCGGATATGGAGATCGCACGTATCACCGGCGCCCTGGAGCTGGATCTGGCCGAGGCAGGTTCGAACGACCCGTGGGTGAAGCTGGTGATGAACGGGAAGTCACCCCGTGACGTTGCGGCGGAGCTGGTTAACGGAACCAAGCTAACCGATCCGGAGGTGCGCAAGAAACTGGTCGAAGGCGGCGAGTCCGCCGTGGCCGCGTCCACCGATTCCATGATCGTGCTGGCGCGCAAGCTCGACCCGGTGCGACGGGAGCTGACCAAGTGGCTGGAAGACAACGTCCAGAGTGTGGAGCAGCGCGCCGGCGAGCAGCTCGGCAAGGCTCGCTTCGCGGCGTTCGGAAAATCCACATATCCGGACGCGACGTTTACGCTGCGCCTGTCCTACGGCCAGGTGAAGGGCTATCCGATGAACGGAACCATCGCTCCGCCCATGACCACGATGTTCGGGCTGTACGACCGGTCGGCCAGCTTCGGCAACAAGGGTCCGTTCGAGCTGCCGCAGCGGTATGTCGAGGGCCGCGACAAGCTGGATTTGTCGACGCCCCTCAATTTCGTCAGCAGCAACGATATTATCGGCGGCAACTCCGGCTCGCCCGTGGTCAATAAGAACGGCGAGATCGTGGGGTTGATCTTCGATGGCAACATCGAATCGTTGGTGGGAGATTTCGTTTACGAGGGTGAAACGAATCGTGCGGTGGCGGTCCACACGGCCGCGATTACGGAAGCGCTGCGGAAGCTGTATGGCGCGGAGGCTCTGGCGAACGAACTTCTGAGATAAGCCTACTCGATGCGGAAGTTGATATCGACAGCCCGTGCCGAGTGCGTAATCGCTCCGCTCGACAGGAAATCCGCGCCAGTTTCCGCGTAAGCTCGAGCGGTTTCTAGCGTGATGCCTCCGGACAGCTCCACCGTCGCGCGTCCGTTGATATGCGCGATCCACTCTTTCGCTTCCGCCGGCGAAAGATTGTCCAGCAGCAAATGCGTGGCGCCACAGGCCAGCGCTTCATCCAGTTCCGCACGCGTCCGGACCTCGATCTCCACCGGAACCCCTGCGTTTCGCGTGCGCTCCAGTGCTGCCCGGACGCCGCCCGCTGCGGTGATGTGATTGTTCTTGATCAGCACCGCGTCGAACAGCCCCATGCGATGATTCACCGCTCCGCCCGCCGCCGCCGCCATCTTCTCCAGGCGCCGCAGCCCCGGCGTGGTCTTGCGAGTATCCAGAATCCGGCAGCGCGTCCCCTCCACAGCGCGGACATAAGCTGCGGCCAGCGTCGCAATGCCGCTCAGGCGCTGGAGAAAGTTCAAGGCAGTGCGCTCGCCCGTAAGCAACGCCCGTGCGGGACCTCGCACTACGGCGATTTCATCGCCATTCTTAAGCGGATCTCCAGAACGGCGAGTCTGACTCACGATGCAGCCGGCAAAGATCAGCGGCAGCAGTTCTACGCCCACAACCGTCAGCGATTCCCGCGCGATCATGCGACCGGTGGCTGTAGTGCCAGTGGGGACGCACAGGTTGGTAGTCAGGTCGCCGGAGCCGATATCCTCAGCCAAGGCCAGCCGCACTACGTTCTGGATTTCGGGGTGCGAAACGTCGAAGGCCACTACCGGGCCCGTTAGCGAACAGCGAGCATCCGCTCGATGGGCAGCGCCGCGCGCCGGATGATGTCTTCGGAAAGCTCGATGCGCGGCGTCAGGTTGGTCAGACAATCGCGCAGTTTCTCGAGCGTGTTGCGCCGCATGTACGGGCACTCGCTGCAGTTGCAGTTTTCGTTGGGAACAAAGTGGAAGCGCTTATGCGGAGCCAGCCGCTCCAGAGAATGCCTCACGCCGCTCTCGGTCATCACGATGTATTCTTTGGCGGGGGCCGATACGCACCAGTCGATGATCGCGCTGGTGGATCCGATGAAATCCGCCATCGCGAGAACGTCCGGCGGGCATTCCGGATGCGCCGCTACCAGGGCCTGCGGATGCTCCGCCCGCGCGGTTGTCAGCCGTCGCGCCGCGAACGTCGCATGCACGATACAGGCGCCCTGCCAGATCGTCATGTTCTCGCGGCCGGTCTGCTGTTTTACGTAGTTGCCGAGGTTGATATCGGGCAGGAACAGAATCGGCTGGTCCGCCGGAATCGAGTTCACGATGCGCACAGCGTTGCGCGAAGTGCACAGAATGTCGCTCTCCGCCTTCACTTCCACCGAGGTGTTGACGTAGCTGACGATCACGTGGTCGGGATGGCGCTGGCGGAACGCCCGCACCTGCTCGGCCGTGCAGCTATCCACCAAGCTGCATCCGGCATCCAGATCGGGCAGCACCACGGTCCGCGCGGGGTTCAGGACTTTCGCCGTTTCGGCCATGAACACGACGCCGCAAAACGCAATGACGTCGCCTTCGAAGTCGCGCGCCCTGCGGGCCAGTTCCAGGCTGTCGCCGATCGAATCCGCCAGTTCCTGAATCTCGGAGTCCTGGTAGTGGTGCGCCAGAATGATGGCGCGGCGCTGCTGCTTCAACTCCAGTATTTCGTCGACGATGGACTGAACGGCCGGCATACGGGGGAGGTCCTGTTACTTCAAGTTTACCGCAAGCTATTCAGGGGGCTGTTCGAAATGAAGGGGAACGGTCGCAGCCGAGCTGCGCAGCGGGGTGCGGGGTTTCTTGGGCGCGCCCACCAAGGCGTAGGGATCGTCCGGATGCTCGGGCTCCTTCCGCTCGGACTCATTCCGGCTGATGCGCTTGAGCGCAGCCTTCATGGTCTCCAGAAGCTGCATACTCTAAGGCTACACCAAAGACTTGACGGCTGTTCCGGAGCGCAAAGGGCGCGGCGCGCACACGTTGCAGAACTAGAAAAACGATCGCGCCGCGCTCCGTTTTGCGCGATGTTTATTTGAAAAATGCCGCCATGGCCGCGTGTTCGGCCGTGAAGTCCGCCAGCAGCCGGCCGACGTTCTCTTCCGAGATGCCCAGCGCCGCGAGTGCTCCCGCGTCCTCGGCGGCCACCAGCTTGCTGGCGACGATCGATTCGCCCGTCGAATTGACGTATTGATTGGCGGCATGGATCACGACGCTGACAGGCACGATTCCGCCTGCCTGAAACGCCGGTGTCTGGTGGTGATCGCGCACGGCAATCTGCACCTGCTCTGGGAATTTCCACTTTGCCAGAGCTTGGGCTGAAAGATCGGCGTGCGTGAACCCCAGCAGTTCGCGCTCGCATTCCGTCCAGGATCGCTCGGACTGCTCGTGAATCTTCAACAGTCGCGCAAATTCGTCCGGCAGGCCCAAAGCGATCAACAACCGGCCCAGATCGTGCAGCAACCCGGCCACGAACGCTCCCTCCGGATACACCACCGGTATACGCGACGCGATCTGATCGCTAAGAATCGCGACTGCGGCCGAATGCCGGTTGAACCGCGCCATGGACCACGTCGGAGGTGTCTTTACCTGGCCCCACATGCGCGAGATCGACATCCCCAGCAGCGTGTTGCGGACCTTGTCCATTCCCAGCAGAGCCAGCGCGTGGCGCACGGACGTGATGGTTGCGCGGCGTGCGTACAGCGCCGAGTTCACCAGGTGCAGGATATTTCCCGCCACCACGGTGTCTTTCTCGATCAGTTCCCCCAGCTTGGCGAAGGATACGTCTTCGCCAGCCAGCGAGGCCAGCAGCTTGTTCAGAATCGGCGAAAAGGGGGGCAGTTTGCCCAGCGCCGCCATCGCGCGTTCAGACAGTTTGGCATCCGGAGTTGATACAGCTTGGGCGGAAGTCGTTTCGACCATGAGACTTACCTTCACTATCGGCCGAAACCAGGAAATACTACAGCGTCAGGATCTGCCCTATTTGCAGCGGTCTGCCAGAGTGGGCTTCTCGCGATATTTGTCGTGGCAGTTCGCGCACGCCGTAGTCATCACGTCGGCGGCGTCCAGGATCTTGTCCTGATTCTTCGACTGAGCTGCCTTGTAGGCCGCCATTCCCGCATCCCGCAGCCCTTGGACCAGCTTCGGCCAGTCTGCATTCGTCATGGGAACCGCCCGGCCATTGGAGCACTTGCGTCCAGGAGTTGTAAGAAGGTTGGCGGCCTCCGCGATCGCCAAGCCGGCATTTTCCACCGCTTCCCATTTGCCATACGAGCTGGCGAGAGGATTGACGGACGTCGCCGGATCCTTGGCGGGCGGCACATCGGCGGGATTGTCGCCCTGAGCGGCAAAGATCACGTTCGAGCTGGGATAGAGACTCCCCTTCATGAGCTGGGCCAGGGTCGCAGGATTCTGGCGCACGGGCGCGGGGGCCTTGGCGGCCGCCTTGGCTGGTGCGGGCGTCTGCGCTTGCGAAACACCAACCAACGCGACCATGACTAAAACTGCTTTTCGGATTCGCATATCTTTATCTCACCACAAAGAAAGAAGGATAACGCCAATGGCCGTGGCGATACTCAGCGCAGCCCCAACCAGGAAGTACTTCGGTCGGAATTCCAGTGTCAGTTGGTGTTGCCCGGCCGGAACCAGGACGCCGCTCAGCGCGTAGTCGACCGGCAAGACTGCCACCGGCATTCCATCCACAGCGGCGCGCCATCCAGGCGCGAATGGAACCGCAATGCGGATGAGCGTGTCCGCCGCGGCGGAATAACGAATCTGATAGAAATCCTCGCGATAACCCGTGACCGTCAGCTCCGAGGGCTGCTGCTGAGTCAGGGTTTTGGTCCAACCTTCGACCACGGAACCCCGGGCTGGATCAAGGGAAGCCAGCTCTGCATAGCCCCCTGAAGTCACTCTCTGGGGCACCGAAACGCGCGACAGAGCGGAAGGATTCAATTCCAATCGTCCCCGCGAGTCCACCAGATAATTCGCGCCCAGTCCGTGCAACAACAGCGGATTCGACGGGATCGCCCGGGTATATTCGGCATAGCGATTCAATTCGAGCAATCCCGCGCCCCAGCTCACTTCAGTGCGCGTCGCCAGCGATCCGTCCAGAGCGCCGATTGTGATGCTGGGGTTCGACATCCACAACCGGTAGAACGGCTGCTGTTTGACCTCGCGAATCCGGTCCTCGAAGTTCTCCTGGCGTTTCCCGTACAGTTCCTCGAACGTGGTGGAGGCGTACACCAGCGGGCTCTTGTACATATTGAAATGCCACAAATCGGCCGCGATGATCACCATCAGGATGAAGGGCAGGCGCTTCTGCCCCATTTTTTCCGCCGCCCATGCAGCTCCGGACCCGGCTGCGAGCGCGAGGCCGAGCGCCGGCACGAACCAGATCTCGACCGGCGCGTGAGCGTCGCGAAACCCCGGCAGCATTTTGAGCAGGCGTGCGAGCCCCCCGGCCGGACCGAACGCGTACCACAGCCCTGGCACGATCAAGGCCATGATCGGGCGCATTTGCAACTTCCGCATGAGTCCGGCGATGGCCAGCGGCAGCAGCAGCAAACCGCCGTACAGATAGAACTGGCGAATCTCTTCCGGGCCCCGATAGTTCCCGGAGATCAGACCGAAATAGTCGGCCGACATCACGGCGGCCAGCGCGATCGGCCGCAAGGACGCGGCCGGCGAAGTGAGAGGATGCGTGGTGTAATGGGCGATCTGGAGCCAGGGCAGCATCACCACCGCGCTCAAGCAAAATCCGATGGCGGGCGTTGCTACTACCAGCACCGCCGCACGTTTCCACGGCCGCGTTATCAGGAAGCACGCAGACGCTAAGAAGCAGTACACGGCTGCATCGAAATTGCCCGTTAGAATGATGAGCCCGGCGAATGTTCCGGAAAGCAGCCAACTCCGCCGGTCGGCCAGTGATGCCCACAACAGCCAAGGCAGCAGAGCCGCGGCTTCGAACATTCCCAGCTGCGAGCTGTGCGCGGCGAAGAACCCGCCCCAGGCGTAGAACATCGCCGCGATTACGGCGGCCACGGGATCTTCGAACAGCTTGCGAGCGAGCAAGAACGCTCCGGCCAGCGCGAGGAACGAGTGCAGCGCCAGCTCCCAGAACAGGATGCGCGGGGTGATTCCGATCAAGTAAAACGGCCAATGCAGCGGATACCACGCGCCGGTCTGCGGATCCGACAGAAACGGCGTCCCCGAATAGAGGAATGGCGTCCAGTACGGCAGCCGGCCAGCGTGCACGGAATCAGAGAAATACTTCTGCGCAGGATAGCTGACGTCGGCCAGATCCCAATGGATGGTCGCGTGAGGCTGAAACAGCGGGATGGCCCAGAACAGAATGGTCGCGAGCACCAGCGCCGCCAAAATGAATCGAGTGGCTGGCATCAGGCCGTTTTAATCCAGTTTCAGCAGGCGCCGGCGCAGAAGATCGAGTGCCGCTTGCGTGGCGAATCCGCGAATGCGAGGCCGATCCCCGGGCATCGCGAAACGCAGCGCTTCCGGCGGCCCGTCGGGACCCGCGAAGCCCACGAAGATGGTGCCCACCGGAGCGCCCGAGCCCGACTCCGGCCCCGCTTCCCCCGTGATGGAGATGGCAAATGTCGAGCCCGTACGTGCTCGCGCACCTTCAGCCATCGCCCGAGCGACTTCCTTGCTCACCGCGGTGTGCTGCGCGATCAGCTTCGGGTCCACGCCCAGCAGGTCCGTTTTCATACGGTCCGTATAGGTGACAAAACCGCCCAGAAAGTAGTCTGAACTCCCCGCAATAGATGTGACGCGCTCGCCCACCATGCCTCCGGTGCAGCTTTCGGCGATGCTAAGGGTCGCCTCCCGTTCGCGAAGTAACGTGCCGACAATTGCCTCAAGCGGATCGCCGTTACGAGAAAACAGATGCCTTCCGAGTAGTTCTTCGATGGGTCCGCCAACCTCGGCCAGCAGCCGCTCGGCTTCTTCCTCCGATCTACACCGGGCGCGCAGGTGTATCTGGATGTCGCCCGGCGACGCCAGGATTGTCGTCGACGGATTCGCGTATTTCGTGTACACCGGCGCGATCAGCGCGTCGAGATCGGATTCCGTCAGCCCTGTGACCCGGTAGAATCGCGCGCGGATCACCTGCGCCGGGAGAAGCCGCTCCAGCCGCGGGACGCATTCCGTGGCGAACAGCGGCTTCAGCTCGCCCGGTGGCCCGGGAAGCATGATCACTATGCGGCCGTCGTTTACCATCCATTGCCCCGGCGCCGTTCCGTTGGTGTTCGGCAGCACTTCCGCGCCGGCGACGAGATATGCCTGCCGCTTGTTGATCTCGGCCATCTTGCGCTGGCGGCGACGGAACCGTTCTTCGATCCCGTCGCAGATTTCCTGGCTGAAGACCAGTTCGCGCTCCAAAGCGTCGGCCACCGCCTGGCGCGTCACGTCGTCTTCGGTGGGTCCGAGGCCGCCGGTGAGGATCACGATGCCTGTTTCCGGATGACGCAGGGCGGAGCGCACGGCGTCGGTCAGCAGCTCCCGATCGTCGCCGATGATCAGCTTCCGGCGCACCTCGATGCCGAGCGCATTCAGTTGATCGGTGATGTACAGCGAATTGGTATCGATGCGCTGCGAGGTCAGCATCTCCGACCCCACCGCGATGATCTCGGCGTCCTGCATCGGTGTTAGTGAGACCGCCTAAGGAACCGGCCAGCCCTCGATGCGGGCGTCCACTTTGAACAGCGAGTTGTTGGTGGCCACGATCACCGACTTCGACGGCGAAAACGCCAGTCCAACGATGGCCGGTCCGGATAGAAACAGCTCGGCCTTTCGATCGGGAGAGATTCGCACGACACCGCGACGCCCACCGAGAGATGCCGCTACGTACAGGTTTCCGTGAACATCGAACGCCATGCCCTGCGGACGTCCCAGCCCGCGATAGAACGTTTCCACATGGCCGTCCTTGTCAATGCGATGGACGGCATCGAAACTCGAAGTGGTTGGGCCGGTGACGTAGAGATAGCCATCCGGACCGAATGCAAGGTGATACGCGGCAATCGATGGTTCCAGCGTGGCGAACACGTAAATTTGCCGCTGCCGGCTGATCTTGAAAACCGTTCCACTGCGGTCGCCGACAAACAGATTGTCGTCGCGGTCGAAGACGATCCCGGTGGCCACACCCATGCCCTCGACATAAGTCGACGTGTTGCCCGAGGGCGACACCTGGTAGACTATGCCGTCATGGCGGCTGGAGCAGTACAGCCCTCCCTCGGCGTCCAGCGCGAGGCCGGTGGCGTTCATCATGTCCGTGACCAGCGGCTTGGCCACCAGGCTGGTGTCGATCTTGTAAATCGAAACGGCGGTTTTCTGCCCGGCCGATCCGCTGAAGGTGGTGTAGATGGTTCCCAGCTTGTCAATGGCCGGGTTGGAAACGGGATGCATCCCCTCCGCGATCTGGATTCCGATATCGCAGGTCCAGGCCGTATCTTCGTCCTTGCCGAGCTTCAGTTCGCCGCGCGAGGCGCCTTCCGGCACGCGCACGATCACCAGCGAATCCGAGCCGATCACGACCGGCGCTGACAGTTCACCGAATCGCGCGGTGGGCCGTTCCGCGCCGGCCAGGCCCTTGCCGCGGATGCGGAACTCGCCGCCCGGGATAGCCGCCGGCGGGGAAACGTCTGAAATCTGCGGACGGGATTCGGAATTCTTGCGAAGGGCCATAAGCGAGCAGCTAATACAGATTGAACCACCCAGCGAAGTACAACACAAGTGCGGCGTAGATTCCGGCCATCGCGTCGTCGAGCACAATGCCCGCGCCCCCGGGTATTTTTTCCAGCTGGCGCACCGGCGGCGGCTTCCAGATATCGAATAACCGGAACAGCGCAAAGGCAGCGAGCCAGCTCTTCCAGTTGAGCGTGGAAGCTCCTGCGAGCGCGATCCACTGGCCGACTACTTCGTCGATGACCACGATTTGTGGATCTTTGCTACCGGTGTCCTTCGCCATCCGCCCGGCGGCCCAGATGGACGGAGCGATCAGCAGCGCCCCGAATAGCGCGATGCATGCTCCGGAAGTGCCGAGGTAAGTGTGCAAGGCCGAGGCAATCGCCAACGCTCCCAGCGACCCGGCGGTCCCGGGTCCTTTCGGAAAATATCCAAAATAGAAGAACGTTCCAAGAAGGCGAGCCAGAGCGCTCATTCGCTGTCGTCTTCCAGTTCCTGATCGGGAATCTCCTCGAGCGTCTGGGTATCAACAGGCGTCGAGATCATGTACTTCTCTGACGCCCAATTGCCCAGATCGATGATCCGGCAGCGGTCGCTGCAAAAGGGGATGAAGGGAGAGTCAGATGGGACTTCTTTCCGGCAGATCGGGCACTGCATAGCCCTATCTAATCATTACCAACGCAGGACGGGCAGTAGGGCCGGCCTCCAGGCCGGCTGTATCGACCAGTTCGCCCGTTAAGTCGTAGTCGTGCGCCTTGGTGATCCGCATGCGCCGGAATTCGCCTGCCCGCAGAGGCGCTTCGCCGGGGTCTGAAATGTAGCAGACGCCGTCGATATCAGGAGCCTGCGTCGAAAGTCTCGCCTGCCAGACCAGTTCGGAATCGTTTGACGGACCTTCCACCAGCACGTCCATTTCGCGGTCAACCAGCTCCCGATTACGCGTGCGGGAAATCTTGCGTTGGATCGCCATCAGCCGCCGCTTGCGGTTCTGAATTGTGCGCCCGTCCACTTTGGCGTCCAGCGCGAAACTCTTGCTGGTGTCTTCGTCCGAATAGGAGAAGGCCCCCATGCGGTCGAACTGAGCGGCTTCGACGAACGCGCACAACTCCTGGAAATCTGCTTCGGTTTCGCCCGGAAATCCGACGATCATGCTGGTGCGAATGGCAACGCCGGGGATGGTCTGCCTAATCCTCTCGAGTAGTCGAAGGAAGATGTCTCCATGTGATCCGCGCTTCATGCGTTTCAGCACCGAAGCGCTGGCATGCTGCAGCGGCATGTCGATGTACTTCACCAGGGCGGCGTGCTCCGCGATGGTATCCAGCAGCTTCTGCGTGACCTTGTTCGGGTAGCAATACAGGAACCGGACCCATTTGGCGTGTTCTGTCTCGATTCCGGCCAGCCGCGCGAGTAACAGCGACAAACCGTCCTTTAATCCGAGATCCTCGCCGTAGCAGGTGGTGTCCTGGCCGATCAGGTTGATCTCGCGCACGCCCTGCGAAAACAGCCGCGTGGCCTCCGAAATGACGCTCTCGAAGCGGCGGCTGCGGAACTGGCCGCGATACTGCGGGATCACACAGAACGTGCAGGGATGATCGCAGCCCTCGGCGATCTTGATATACGCGTAATGACGAGGAGTAGCCAGCACACGCGGCGTCGCGTCGTGATAGAGGTACGGCTCGAACGGATTCCGCTCGGCCGGCTCCACTCCCTCACAGAGACTAGTGATCTGCTCCAATTCATTGGTGCCGATCACGGCGTCCACCTCGGGCATGTTCTTCTGGATGTCGCCGCGGTAGCGTTCCACCAGGCAGCCCGCTACGATGAGCTTCCGCGCGCGGCCGGTTTTCTTGTACTCCGCCATCTCCAGGATCGTGTCCACTGATTCTTGCTTGGCCGGATCGATGAAGCTGCAGGTGTTGACCACGATAACGTCGGCATCGGAGGGATGCGGCGTCAGTTCGTGACCCTGCGCGGTGAGCTGACCCATCATCACCTCGGTGTCGACCAGGTTCTTGGGGCAGCCCAGACTAACGAAACCAATTTTCATGGACGACAAACTGTCATTTATAAATGACAGGTCTCCAGGCCGCGCTTTTCGAGATACTGCTGATGATATTCTTCCGCGCGCCAGAATTCGGTGGCCGGGACAATCTGGGTCACAATCGGCTTGGGGAACTTCGCCTGCGCCGCTTCCCGCGACGCGCGCGCTTCCACCAATTGCTCCGGCGAATGATAGAAAATGGCCGAGCGGTACTGCGCGCCCACATCCGGACCCTGGCGGTTGAGCGTCGTGGGATTGTGATTGCTCCAGAACACTTCGAGCAGGTCGTGGTAGCTGATCACCTGCGGGTCGTAGGTAACTTCGACAACTTCCGCATGGCCGGTGCGGTCGGTGCAGACGTCTTCGTAGGTGGGATTCTTCATGGTTCCGCCCATGTAACCGACTTGCGTCGACTTCACTCCAGCCAGGCGTCGAAACGCGGCTTCCACGCCCCAAAAACAGCCGGCGCCGAAACTGGCCTTGCTGAGTTGCGCTTCCATACCTTGATTGTACCGCCCCCGCTCCGATAGTCTGGGTTTTGCCGAAGCTTCGTGTAACCAATCAGACACGCGGGCGAATTCTGGCCAACCGGGCCGATATCGCCGATACCAGCGCCAAGCGCCGGACGGGCCTGTTGAAGCATAAGGGGCTGGCTCCTGGCGAAGGTCTGTGGATCGTCCCGTGCGAAGGCGTCCACACCTTTGCCATGAAGTTCGCGATCGATGTGGTGTTTCTGAGCAAGAAGCGCAAGATTCTCAAGATCCGGCCGAATATGGTCCGCGGCCGGATCGCCCTCAGCCTGCTGGCGCACTCGGTGCTGGAACTCCCCGCCGGGACGCTGGAGCAGACCGGGACCGTGCGCGGCGACCAGTTGGAACTCGAGAAGTACGACTGATTGCAGAGAGTACAATAGGGCTGATGAAATTCTGGGCGGCAAGTTTACTTCTGCTGGCAGGTCTGGCCATCGCCCAGTCGTCGCAGCCTCTTCAGGATGTGCAATCCGCTATCGGCCGCAAGGACTACGCCACCGCTTTGCGGATCGTCCGGCCACTGGCTCAAGGTGGCGATCCCACGGCGCAAGCCATGTTGGGCGGCATGTACGCGCTCGGCTTTGGAGTTTCGCGTAGCGACACGGAGGCGGTGAACTGGTTTCGCAAGGCCGCCGAGCAGGGGCATCCCGTCGCCCAGGGCAACCTCGGCCTCGCGTATCTGAGCGGCCAGGGCGTGAAGCAAAGTTACACCGAGGCGCTGAACTGGTTGCGCAAGGCCGCCGATCAGAACGATCCGCAAGCGCAGGCCAACCTCGCGTCGATGTACGCCAGCGGAAAGGGCATTCCGAAGAACCCGCAGCAAGCCGTGACGTTGTATCGCAAGGCGGCCGACCAGGGCATGGCGGAAGCCCAATACAGTTTGGGCGTGGCGTACGCCAACGGGATGGGCGTCGCGAAGAATGAAGCCGAAGCCATGAACTGGTTCCGCAAAGCCGCCGAGCAAGGAGTTCCGGAAGCGCAGGCGAATCTGGGAATGGCCTACGCCATCGGCCTGGGCGTCGCGAAGAATCCGGCCGAGGCGGTCCGATGGTCGAGCAAGGCCGCGCAGCAGGGTATTTCCCAGGGACAAGAAAGCCTCCGCGGTTTGGCCGAAGAAGGTTACGCTCCCGCGCAGAACGAGCTCGGACTCACGTACGAAAAAGGATGGGGGAGTCTGAAGATTGACGCCGAAGCGGTGAACTGGTATCGCAAGTCCGCCGAACAGAAATTCGCCGCCGGACAGTTTAACTTGGGACGGATGTACGCGGCCGGCAAGGGGACGCGGCAAAGTGACGTCGAGGCTTACAAGTGGTTCAGCCTCGCTGCCGCGCAAGGCAATCTGGATGCGCGCAAGCAGCTAGTAGAAGTGGCCAAGCGCCTGACGGCCGAACAAATCGCGCAGGCCAAGGAAGCGGCTAAACAGACATCCCGCTGACTATGCACCAATTCTTCCTGTGGATCGAAACCAGCGCCTTCAGCGTGTGGGTGCGCGAGTCGCTTTCGATGTTTGCGTTCCCAGGTATCCTCACCGCTCATACCATCGGCATGGGATTAGTGGCCGGAATGAACACCCTGGTCGATATGAGAATCCTGGGCGTCGTGCCCAAGGTTCCGTTGTTCGAGATGCGGCGTTACTTTCCGGTGATGTGGTTCGGATTCTGGCTCAATGCGGTCTCGGGCGTCGCACTTTTGATCGGGTATCCGACCAAGGCGCTGACCAATCCGCTCTTTTACGTCAAGCTGGCGTTCATCGCGGTCGCCGTGGTGCTTCTCCGACGCATCCAGCGGCAGGTATTCGCGGAAACACCGCCTCATCCCCGTGTCCCGACACTTAGCGAGAGGCGGCTGGCAGGATGGTCGATCTTCAGTTGGGCGGCCGTCATCTTTGCGGGCCGCTTTCTGGCGTACACTTATTCGAAGTTAACCTCGCTCGAGCATGGCTGAGCCGGAGCACTAGATGGAAGCCTTCCAACCCTGGCTTGTGGATACCCTGCGAAGCGTCAAACCCGTGGCGCACCTGATGCGCACGCACTGGGCCTGGCCGATCTGCGAGTCGCTGCACTTCCTGGGGCTATCCATGCTGATCGGCGCCATCGGGACGTTCGATCTGCGGCTCATGGGCATCGGGAAAAAGATCCCGATCGCCGAATTGCATCGTGTGATTCCTTGGGGGATCGCGGGATACGTTCTGAACATTTGTACCGGCTTGATGTTCCTGATGACCGAGCCGGATCAGTACATCTACAACCCGTCGTTCCATTTCAAGATTCTGTTCATGACGGTGGCGGGGCTGAATGTGCTGGCGTTTTACTCCGTGGTGTTCTGGAAGGTGCGGGTTCTGCCGCCGGGCGTCAGCACGCCGCTCTCGGCCAAGCTGATCGGTGCGGTGTCGCTATCGATGTGGATCGGCGTGATCATCGCGGGCCGGATGCTGACGTTCTATCGTCCGGGCATCTGCATGACTGCGGCGCTTTCATTCCCGTTCTACTGCGTCCCGCAATAGTGATGCTTCGAGGAAGTCTGGCGGACTGAGAGTCCGCCGCAGGTCTAGGACAGTCTAGGACCTGCCCCACCGTGAGGCGCATCAGGATTGCGGAAGCAGCGTGGATTACTTCCTCAACCCGGCGGCCCAGTTCAGGACGATGGTGATGGGTTCGGGCGGCGCGCCGGAAGCGGCCGCTGTGGGCTGCACCGCTCTGATGAACTTCTGGCCGTCGGCGGTCACGTCCCAGGGGTTCTGGCCCGGCGGAAACGTAAACAGCATTCTGGGGATGCCAGCCTTGAAGGCGGGAGCCAACATGATGTCCACGGCCATCAGCGCGCCTCCGCCCCCGGCTGGCCCGCGATAGAACAGCTCTTTGCCGTCGCGCCTCCAGTGCGGCTGCACGCCGCCGCCCTTCGATACCTGCCACCTTCCGCGCTTCGGGTCCGGAAATGTCTGTACGTAGACTTCCGCACCGCCGGACGAATTCGACTGATACGCGACGAAGCGCCCGTCGGGAGAGAACTTGGCGTTGGTTTCCAGGAATTCTGTCTTGAGGTACACTTCCGGCTTGGCAGACGAGGAGATCGTCTGCCCCACGGGCAACACCCAGATGTCGTCGACAGTCTTTGAATCCACGTTGGTAAACAGCAGGAAGCGGCCGTCTCGGGACCAGTCGGTCGGTTGCTTGGGCTCGTTCGATTTGAACACCAGCTCCTCCGTGCCCGCGCCTGTGGCCACCTTACGGTACAGGTTGCGTCCGCCGTCGCGTTCGGACGAATAGATGATCTGTTTGCCATCGGGAGACCACACCGGCAGCCGATCCCGCGCGGGATCGAAGGTGAACCGGGTGCTGACTCCGCGGGCGAACTCGTGCAGCCAGATATCGGCGCCGCCCGAGTTGTCGAAGCGCACAAACGCCACCTGAGTTCCGTCGGGGGAGAAAGCCGGTTCGGTGTAATTGCCCAGTTCTCCCGCCGTTCCGGTAACTTTCCCTTGCCGGTCGAAGACGGTGACTTGCAGGTTCCCGACGCCGCCTGCTGCGCCGGTACGGAACGCCAGGGCGCCGGTTGCCGAGGCCGAGAAGTACCCGCCAGTAAAGTTATTACCGCCGCCCACCTGTTCGGCCGCCGGAACAGCGTCACCCGACAGCTCTAGCCGCCCAGGGTCAAAGGGCTGGGCCATCAGCGTGCCCTCGCGGCGGAACAGCAGGTAGCCATTCTTCGAACCGGGTACCGCGGCGTAGACAACGGTGCCGTCGGCTGCCAGTACCCGCTTGGAACTCTGCTGTTCAGGCTTGGCGTCAAGCGACCCGACGTAAATGCCGGCATTCTCCGGCTTGCCAGACTCGCGCAGGTACACGAAATGGCGGCCGTCCGGCAGGAAGGAAGGGAAACGGTGCCCTGCCTCGTCACGGACTGCGTCGAGCGCAGTCAGCGGGGTGCACTCGCCACCGCCCGCGGGGACTCGCATGAGCCCGCGGTTATGGAAGATAATCACGCCGTCCGGGCTCCACGCCCCGGTCGACGGATCCGCGGGAGTCTCGCACAGCGTCTGCGGCGGGCCGCCGGCGACCTCGACCCGTTTGAGCTTGAAGGGCGCCGGAGTATTCCAATAGGCGATGGAGCGGCTGTCCGGCGACCAGAACAGCGCGGCGGCTGCACCTTCGGTTCCCGGCAGCGGGCGGGCTTCGAGTGTATCGAGCGGCCGGACCCACACCATCTGCGTTCCGCTATTGGCGATGAACGCCAGTTTCTTGCCGTCGGGCGAGAGAACCGGCGGGGAGGTTAGGAAGGTCGCTTTTTCCGGCGGCGGAACCTGGAAGCGGACGACTTCCGGTGTCGCTGCCGTGCGCCAGGGCGCCCAAACGACGATGGCCGCGATCGCCGCCACGGCCGCAGCGGCCCAGCCTCCCCAGAGAAGAGCGGGACTCCACCCGCGTGATGTTTTGGGTTCGCCCTCCTCCAGCAGCAGACCCACGCCGCTGATGTCGCGCAGGCGCTTCTTGGGATCTTTCACCAGGCAGCGCTGTAGCACACGCTGGACGCGGGGCGGGGCCAGTTTCCAATCGGGCTCTTTGTGCACTACGGCCGCGAGCGTCTCGACGACGTCCTCGCCTTCGAACAAGCGATGGCCGGTGAGCATCTCGTACAGCACTACGCCGAAGGCCCAGATGTCGGCGCGCTTGTCGACGGGCTTGCCGCGAGCTTGCTCTGGACTCATGTATCCCGCGGTGCCCAGGATCATGCCCGCTTGCGTTGCCGCCATGGAGAGAGTCGGCGAATTTTCGGAGGGAGCCGAGGGAGTCGGGCCGACTTTCGCGAGACCGAAATCGAGAACCTTTACGACGCCGTCCGGCTTGATCTTCACGTTTCCGGGCTTCAGATCGCGATGGACAATCGCGCTGTCATGGGCGGCCTGGAGGGCGTCGGCGATCTGCCCGGCCACGTGCAGCGCTTCGTCCATCGGCATGGGGCCTTCGGTGATCCGCTCGGCCAGGGTGGGACCCTCCACCAGCTCCATCACGATGAAATTCGGGCCGACGTCGAAGAGACTGCAAATGTTGGGATGATTCAGTGCCGCTACGGCTTTCGCCTCGCGCTCGAAACGCTCGTTAAATTGTTCGGCGGAAACTTTGATGGCGACCTCACGGCCCAGGCGCGTGTCGCGCGCGCGATACACCTCGCCCATGCCGCCCGCGCCGATTTGCGCGAGGATCTCGTAGGGGCCCAGACGATCGCCCGCCGTTAAGGGCATATTAGCTGATATTAACTGAAAAATATGAGCAATCGGGGTGATGGAATACCAGCGCACTGACGCTGGCTTCGGGGTCCATCATGAATCCTTCGGTGAGCTGGACGCCGATATCTTCGGGGTTCAGCAGATCGAATAATCCTTTTTGATCTTCGAGATTCGGACACGCCGGATAACCAAAGCTGTAGCGCTTGCCCCGATAGTGCGAAACGAACCGTTCACGCATGGCGAGCGTGGGCGGATCGGGAAATCCCCAATCTTCGCGGATGCGGCGATGGAGCCACTCGGCGCATGCTTCCGCGGATTCCAAGGCCAGAGCCTGCAATGCGTGCGCGAAGAAGAAACGGCCCGCGGCTTTGGCTCCCTCCGAACGCTCGCGAATGCCCTCGCCCGCGGTGACGACAAATAATGCCAGGTGATCGCGGCCGGAAGGTTCTGGCGGCAGAACATAATCGCTCAAACACAAACGGTCGCCTAGAGGCTGGCGCGCGAAGTGAAACGTGTGCAACGGCTCGCTCGCGCCGGGCGCGAACAACTGGATGGAATTGCCGTCGCGCTCGGCCTCGAAGAACTGCCACACCGCGCGAACTTTCGTGAAATCCGCGGCTTCGAGCTTCACTTGCTCCACATCGTTGTAGAGTTTCATCGCGGTGTGATCGCGCTCGGCCAGCAATTTCTCGAAATTGCCCTTGAAGCCGAGGTGCCGTCCGTACAGCATGAACGGATTCACGTAACTCCAGATCTCGCGCAAATCGGCGATCTCGCGAATGCGGCGGTCGAGATAGGGAACCGGCGGGATGGGAATATCGGTCCGGACTTTCGGGCTGCGTTCGACACCGGCGGGGGCGACGGGTTTGGACTCCGGCGCCACTGCGACGGCCGCCGTGAATACATGGGACGCGAGGGCGGCATCGCGCTGGGCGGGATCCATCAGCTGGTTCATGATGCCGAGCCCGGTCATCGCGTCCTTGGCGTAGAAGGTTGGCGCGCCGTAGGCCGGGCCGATCCGCGTGGTCGCGAACTTTTCAGAGAGCGCCGCACCGCCTACCAGCAGGGGCACTGCGACGCCTTGATCCTTGAAATCCTGCGCGGTGGTCACCATCTGGTGCGCGCTTTTGACGAGAAGGCCGGAAAGACCTATCGCGTCGGGATGATGTTCGCGCCAGGCCTGGATCAGGTCATCCGACGGCACCTTGATGCCGAGATTGATCACCTGATACCCGTTGTTGGCCAGGATGATCTCGACCAGGTTCTTGCCGATGTCGTGGACGTCGCCCTTGACCGTCGCGAGCACGATGGTGCCGCGGGTGGCTGTGTCGGCCTTCTCCATGAACTGCTGAAGATGGTTGACGGCGGCCTTCATCGCCTCGGCCGATTGCAGCACTTCGGCGACGATCAGCTCATTGTTGTTGAACAGGCGGCCCACCTCGGTCATGCCGGCCATGAGCGGGCCGTTGATGATGTCCAGGGGCGCGGCGCCCTCCTGCAGCTTGCGGTCAAGATCGGGAATCAAACCGTCCTTAGTGCCTTCGATGATGTAGCGGCCGAGGCGCTGATCGATTGGGGCCTCTGGCCCTTTTTTGTCTCGGGGAACGGTTTTCCTAAACCGTTCGGTGATGGCCGCAATGTGGAACTGGTTGATGCCGATTTTCTGCTGGCGCGACTGCTCGCGCCAGTCTTCGGAAGCGGTGCGGAAGAGCGGGTCGATCGCGTCGGCGGGCGGCGTGTTGAACAACAGGTTCTCCGCCAGGCGGCGTTCCTCCATGGGGATCGAGGCAAAGCGCTCCAGGCGTTCGGCATTGACGATGGCGAGGTCGAGGCCGGCTTTGGTGGCGTGATAGAGAAATACCGAGTTGACCACTTCGCGCGCCGTAGCGGGCAATCCGAAGCTGATGTTGGAGACGCCCAGAATGGTCTTGATGTAGGGAATCTGGGCCTTGATCAGGCGGATCGCTTCGATGGTTTCGACCGCGCCGCCGATGTAGTTTTCATCGCCGGTGGCGCAAGGGAAGACCAGCGTGTCGATAATGACGTCCTCGGGCGCGAAGCCATACTTCTCCGTCAACAACTGGACCGAGCGCTGGGCGACGGCAAGTTTGCGCTCGCGGGTGAAGGCCTGGGCTTGCTGTTTATCTTGATCGATGGTTCCGACGACGAGCGCGGCTCCGTAGGCGCGAGCGAGCGGGCAGACTCGCTCGAATTTCTCCTCACCGTCTTCGAGGTTGATGGAGTTGATGATGCTCTTACCTTGGGTCCATTTGAGCGCGGCTTCGATCGCACGGGGATCGGTGGTATCGATCATCAAAGGAGCTTTGATCTTGGGCATGAGCTTGGAGTAGAAGGGGTCGATGTCCTTCAGCTCTTCGCGCTCCGAGGATTGGAGGCAGACGTCGATAACGTGCGCGCCGTTTTTCACCTGCCAGCGCGCGATTTCGGTAGCTTCTTCCCATTTCTCTTCCGCGATCAGGTTCTTGAAGAGGCGCGAGCCGATCACGTTGGTGCGCTCGCCGACGATCAGCGGGCGGAGGCTTTCGTCGGCCTCGACGAGATCGACGCCGGAGTAGTAAGAACGATGTGACGGCGCGGGAATCGTCCGCGGCGGGCGGCCTGCCGCCATTTGGGCGATGGCGCGAATGTGGGCCGGCGTGGTCCCGCAGCATCCGCCGACGATGTTCAGCCAGCCCTGGTTGACGAATTTCTCGAGTTGCGCGGTGAGGGATTCGGGTGTTTCCAGGTACTGGTTGTCTTCGTTGGGCAGGCCGGCGTTGGGAAAGCAGGACACGGGCATCGCAGCCATCCCCGCCAGCGTGCGGATGTGATCGGTCATCAGATCGGGGCCGGTGGCGCAGTTAAGTCCGATCGCGAAGGGTTTCGCGTGAGCCACCGAGGCGTAGAACGCGTCGACAGATTGGCCTGCGAGCATGGCGCCCCAGCGCTCGATGGTTCCCGAAATGATGGTGGGAATGTGGAGGTCCTGAATCGCCACGAGGGCAGCTTTCACGTTGCGAGTATCGAAACCGGTTTCGATGAGCAGAAGATCAACGCCGCCTTCAACCAGCGCACGGGCTTGGATTTCGTAGCTGGCGCAGAGTTGATCGAAGCTGACGTCGCCGCGCAGGGTGAGCGATTTCGTGGTCGGCCCCATCGAGCCCGCGACAAAGTGTTCGCCCGCTGCCTGGCGGGCCAGTTGCGCGGCCAGCACGTTTAACGCGTGGGCCTGATCCGCAAGACCGAACTCTTCGAGCACAATCGGCGAGGCTTGAAAACTGTTGGTGGAGAGGATGTCGGCGCCGGCGTTGATGTACGCGCGATGGATTTCGAGGATCCATTCGGGATGGGTCCGGCACAGGTTTTCGTTGCAGTTTTCCAGGCCCGCGCCGCCGAAGTCGGCAACCGTGGGGTTACGGGCTTGCAGCATGGTGCCCATGGCGCCATCCAGGATCAGGATGCGCGAGGACACGGCGTCCTCCAAGAGCTTGCGACGGGAAATTTCCATGGGGCGAGGACGGGATCGTCTAGTTTCAGTCTAGCTGGGCAGCTTTCACTTCTTCAGCGCCGCCTGCCAGTTGGTCACCACCGTGAAGGGCGATGGAGCGTTCGTGCCTTCGGGCGAGGGAAACAGAAACCGCTTGCCGTCGGAGGTGACATCTCCAGGGAATTGGAGCGGCGTCGAAAACAAAGGCCGCGCCGGGCTGCTCTCGAAGGCCTTTTCCGTGCGAACCTCCGCGGCCATCACTTCCAGAGATGGCGCGCGATACAAGAGTTCCTTTCCATCGCTGCGCCATCGCGGGAGATGGCCAAAGGCGCCTTTAGAAATCAGCCACCTGCCTCCGGCGGCAGATTCGGCAATCTTATCCGGGTAGAATGGCCGGACGTACACCTCCACTAAACCGGACTCACTGGACAGGTAGGCGATCCAGCGCCCATCCGGAGAAAATGTAGCCAACCCTTCCTGGAACTCGGTTCGAAGGTAAGGAACTGGTTTCGCCTTGCCCGCGGAGCCGGACGGATCAGGCAGTACCCAAATATCCTCGCGGGTTTTCGGATCGACACTCTGGAAAAGCAGAAAGCGGCCGTCCTTCGACCAACTCGTCGGACGCTTGTCTACTTCGGATTGGAGCACCAGGCGCTCTTCGCCGTAACCGTCGGCGCCTTTCAGATACAGATCCATATGGCCGGCGCGGTTGGAAGCAAATGCGATGCTCTTTCCATCCGGAGACCAAACGGGAAAGTCGTTCCGGCCCGCATTGAACGTGACCTTGATGTTATTCCCGCGCGCGATATCCAGCACCCAGATATTGGAACCCCCGCTCGTCGAGCGGTCAAGCTGTGTGACAGCGACCCGCGTTCCATCCGGAGACACCGCGGGATTCCGGTAAGCGCCCTTGTCGCCCAGTGTGCCCGTTACCTTGCCTTGTGGATCGTACCAGGTGAGCTGCACGTGGTCCCCTCCGGGGCCCACCCGGTACGCCAGCACGCCGTTCTCGGAAACGGAATACAAACCGGCGTTCGCGGGCGCGAAGGAGCCCACCTGGTCCGCCACCGGAACCGACTCGCCCGTAAGCTGGAAGCTGCCTGGATCGAACGGCTGCGCGAAAAGCGTGGTTTCGCGCAGAAACAGCAGCCTCGCGGGGCCGCCGATGAGCGAAGCCGTGTACGTTGCTTGCCGGTCACTCAGCATCACCGGCTTCAAGCTCTGTTCTTCCGGCTTGGCCTCGATGGAGCCGACGTAAGTCCCCTGGTATTCCGGCTTGTTCCCGCTGCGATAGTACAGGAAATGCTTGCCGTCCGGCAGGAACTGCGGATAGAGATGAAAGTTCTCGCCTCGAGACGGGTCTCTCACCGTTACCGGCGTGGCAACCCCGCCCGCGGCGGAAACTCGCATCAGGCCGCCGATCGCATTGTCTCCGAAAACGATTACGCCGTCACGGTTCCATGTGACGCCCACCGTAACGCCGCGCACATCGCAGATTATGGTCGGGGGTCCGCCGGAAATATCGAGCTTCTTGAGCTGTCCCGAGGCAAACGGCCCCGGGTTCGAGGAGAACACGATGAATCGGCTATCGGGAGACCAGTACACTGGCGGTTGAATGGGGTTGTCGCTTTCCGTGCCTGACAGTGGTCTGACTTCCACGGAGTCCAGGGAGCGCAGCCACATCCGCCTGACGCCGTCGGCACCGATGGCGGGAAACACCACCCACTTGCCGTTGGGCGAGACCATGGGATAGCTGCCGTTAATGAAGGTGATCTTTTCCGTGGGCTGGATCTCAAAGCGGATCGCCGGCCCGCTGATGGTCGTCCGCCAGGGCGCCCACAGAGCCACGGAAGCAGCGATGGCGATCCCGGCAATGGCCACGCTCGGCCATAACCACCGGCGGCGCGAGCCGGACCGGAGTCCGGCAGCAGGCTGAAAGCCTGCCCCACCCTCATCCACCAGCCCCATCACGTCGCCGATGTGGCGCTGCCGCTTCTGCGGATCTTTTTCGAGGCACCGCCGCAGGAGACGCTGCACTTGCGGGGGAACCTTCTGCCACTGCGGCTCTTCCTTGAGCACCGAAGCCAGCACCTCGGTGGTGGTTTCGCCATGATGCAGGCGCGTGCCGGTGACCATCTCATACAACACCACGCCGAAGGAATAAACGTCGGCGCGCTGGTCGACCTCCTTGCCCTTGGCCTGTTCCGGCGACATGTACGCGGCGGTGCCCAGGATCACGCCTGCCTCGGTCTGGCCCATGGTGATGGTGGGCGAGTGGTCGCTGGACGCGGTCGGTGTGCCGCCCATTTTCGCCAGGCCGAAGTCGAGCACCTTTACGGTTCCGTCGGGCTTAATCTTGATGTTGCCGGGCTTCAGATCGCGGTGCGTGATGCCTTTCTCGTGCGCGGCCTCGAGCGCGTCGGCGATTTGCCGGGCGATATTCAGGGATTCCTCGAGAGGGAGCGCCGCTTGCTTGAGGTGCTCTTGCAGCGTCGGCCCCTCAACCAGTTCCATGACCAGATAATTTGGCCCGACGTCGTAGACATGGCAAATGTTGGGGTGATTGAGGGAAGCAATGGCACGCGCTTCCCGCTCGAAGCGCTCGGTAAACCGCTCGGCGGAAGTCTTGATGGCGACATCGCGATTGAGACGCTTGTCGCGCGCCCGGTAGACCTCACCCATGCCGCCTTTGCCGATGGAAGCGAGGATTTCGTAGGGGCCGAGAGCGTCGCCTGCGGATAACGGCATAGTTGTCCATCGAGCGTATCACAGCCCCACACAGGCTGAAACCTGATGGACTCCCGGGGCAATGGTTGATAAAGATACTGGTTTCAGGGCTGGTAGGACGTTTTCAATGATCAGTGGACCTGAGTGGAAACGGACCACGCGGATTCCTCCGCAAGCAACTCGCATGACGAGACGGGAGCAGGCGCTGACCACGTGCTATGTGGCCGTCCTGGTCTGGTTGTACGCCTACTGGTGCCGCGGGATGCGGGAGGACACTGCTTCATCGAGCTGTTTCCGGCGGGGAGATCCCATGGGAGGCTAAGCCGTTCCCTTCAGTTTACTGATCGCGACGGCCGCACGGCCGACTCTTATGCCTGCCTATATTGTCGATACAACATCCAGGCGCAGGCGGTGAAGCCGAGGACGCACAGAAAATCCATCACGCGGCGCTGCAGGCCGCCGTCGTAGATGAGGTCGATTGTGCAGCTTCCGTGGCAGTCAGGTTTGAGGACGAGGAAGCCGAGCGCATCTTTCTGCGTGGGGATGGCGGCTCCGTTGGCTGTGGCGCGCCAGCCCGGGTCGTAACTGATCTGGAGGGAGAGGACCTGGGGCCTGGCCAGACTGCCCTTGATTGTTGCACGGTTAGGGCCGCTCCAGACGATTCGAGTATTGGCGTCGGCGTCGAGAGCGGCCGCGTAGCGAGTGAGAGCGGGATAGTCGAGCGGGTCGGTGGTGACCAGAGCGCCCTTGCTGACGATGTGGGCTAGGGAGCCGGAACCGGGGATTTCGTAGATGACGTCGTCGCCGTCGCGCCAGACTTCGGGGACGATGCCGGCAAATTTCGCGGGATCGCGATAGTCGCGATAGGCGTCGCGAGTGTGTTCGCCGCCTACGGCGATGGCGCGCACGCCACAAGCTTTGAGCAGCGCCACGGTGTCGGGGCCGTTTCCGAGCATATAAGGAATGCCGAAGGTGATGGCGGCGATGGCGGGGTTGGAGCGGCCCTGGTCGACGCCTCCCCCGAGTTGGGGATTGTCGGCGAAGGCGTTGAACCAGTATCGAGTCGAACCATCGACGAAGACGCGCTGGCCGGGATAGTGCGCGTTGATGTACACGGCCTGTTCGTACTCCACCGTTTTCGTAATATCGAACCGCGGAAGCCGGGTGCGAACTTCCCTGCGTGAGGGTGGGACCAGAACGATGGCCAGACATGCGAGCACCATCCCGGTGACCACGCGCGACCACGCCCACTTCGAGCAGAGACGCCGCGACCCGAGAACGATGCCGGCCGCCAAGGCGAAGGCGGCGTCCATTTCAAGGAAGTAGCGGTTGGGCTGCGGGAGCGGATAAATTTTGAGGTATTCAAATCCCAGGGGCGGAACTGCCATCAGGAAGAGGAAAACAAGAGCAAAGCGGCCAGCTTCCGGAACAGACGTCTTTCTCTTCAGAAGCAGGCCGATCGCGAAGGCCGCGGCGAGCCACGCCGCCAGGTAAACGTACTGCGGACGGCCCATGGGAAATACTCCAGAGAGAGCCTGTGCATTTCTCTGCACCACCGCGACGTCGGATGGCGGAACCCACGGGGCCGCGACGGCGTAGGCGAGCAGGCCGACCAGGACCAGGCGGCCGAACGCGGGCTTAGCGTGTTCCCCGCGTTTTCGCGCGATCAGCAGTGCGAGCGCACCGCAGACCAGCGCCACCGCACCTAGCCAGTTGGTCAGCACGACGGAGGCCGACGCCAGGATCGCGAGGACGGTTCGCCAGCCGAGCGGATATTCGAGTGCGGCGTGGATGGCCGCCAGCGCGGCGAGCAGGAGGGCGATGGCAGCGATATTCGCAGCCTCGTCGTGTGTCAGGAGAGCGAAAAGTCTCACCGGACTCCAGACGGCGCCCACGCGAATCCATTCCAGCTCCTTTGGAAGGAGAAAGGCCGAAAGCGAAATCAGGCTATAGAGCCATCCCGCGGCGAGCGCCTTCCACTGCGACTGCGTGAGCCGCAGGACAAGTGAAAACAGAGCCACTGGTCCGAGACAGTAGAACGCTGCCGTTACGGCGTGGACCGAACGGGCGACGGTCATGCCTGTCGCGAGCGAGAACAGGGCAACGAGGTGAGGAAGCAGAGGCGGGTAGGCATTTTCAATGGGGATGCCACCGTACCAGAGCGGGAACCATCCGGGGTGAGCCCAGTTCACCGTGAGCCAGCGAGCGAGGCCGACGTATGAGCCTTCGATCGAGAACATGAAAGGAGTGAACTCGGTTCGGAACAAGCGGGCTGAGATACCGACGTTCAGAACGAGCAGCGCGAGTATACAGTACAGGGCCGACGATTTCCGATTCACGGGGCGGTTTCAGGCCAGCTTAACAGAAACGCGTTGTCCCCCTCCGATCACCTCTTAAACCGGACGCAAATAGAGCGAGTGTCAACAAGTTAGCGGCGCGTCCCGCGGGTTCCTCCACTGCAGGAACGCAAGATAGGGCGTCATGAGTTTCTATCTGGCGGAGACGCCCACGCTCGAGGCGGTGGCGACGGAAGACGAACGGGTACTGGCGGAGGATCTGCAGACTCGCGTAGCCGAAGCAGTTCAGCAGGCCGAGGCGCAAGCACTGGTATGCGAGGCAGCCAGCGCCCAGCAGCAGGCGCAGGATCGCCTGGATCATCTACGAGCGGCGGAGCGGGCGCTGAACCAGTCCGCGAAGGAATCGCGCGAGCGGATTGCGGTGCTGTCTGAGAAGGCGCTGGAGAACCTAGTGGAAGCGGCAGCCTCCGGGAAAAAGCTGGAATTCAAGAAGCTGGACGAGGTTTCGGCGGGAGAAGCGCAGATCCGGACGCTGGGGCAGGCTATTGGAAGACTCGCCGAGCACCTGATTCCGCGGGCGCAGATCGAGAGCCTTCGGGAGGAGGCGCACGCGCTGGAGGCGAGGGCTCGGGCGCTGGAACGGATCGCGCAGGAGCGGGCGGAGAAGGTGCTGGAGCAGCTTCGCGGCGCGGTCAGCGAGGAAATGGTGCTACCGGTGGACATGTCCAAGGGAGTCGCGGGGGCGCTGCTGGCGCGGGCGGCGGGACTGAAGCGTCTGGCGGTGCAGGTTTCCGAGAATGCCGACCGGATCGAGCGGGGGTATCACGTTATGCACGGCGTTATGAACGGCGATCGGAGGGCGGGGTGAGAGATATTCGGCGCTATTGGAAAGAAGTGCGGGATCTGGAAGCGACCTTGCCGGAGTTCGTCTGGCTGGTGGATGTGGAAGGTTCGGCTCCGGTAGAAGTGTCGGCGGCGAGGGCGGCGCAGCTGTTGCTGGCGAAATCGCACCGCGTGGCGAGCGAAGAGGAGTTGGGGGCTCAGCGGGCCAAAGAAGCGGCCGCGGGCAAGGAGCTGCAGCGCGATCGACGGCGGCGGGAGGGAGTGGCCGTGGTACCTCCCCCCAGTTCCTAGGTGGTAGCCGTTTGGGCGACGCCGGGCTCGAAGCTGTAGCCGAAGCCGCGGACGCTGCGCAGGAAGGCAACGCCATCGGGAGTTTCGATCTTCTGGCGCAGACGCAAAATGTAGACGTCGACCGTGCGGTCGGTCACTGCGCGATCGTGGCCCCACACGGCATCGAGCAACTGCTCGCGGCTGAAGACCACGCCGGGCCGGCTCATGAGAAATTCGAGCAGACGGAATTCGGTGGCGGTGAGCGAGACTTCGTGGCCGCCCAAACGCACCTGGCAGCGAGTGCGGTCGAGCTCGAGATCTCCGATCTTCAGAAGCTTGTTGGAAGACGGCTGCCCGCGGAAATGAATCTTGATGCGGGCCACCAGTTCCCTGACGAAGAAGGGCTTGACGATATAGTCATTGGCGCCGAGTTCCAGACCCACGATGCGGTCGGTCTCCGAGGCGCGCGCTGTCAGGAAAATAACGGGCGTGTGCGAAAGCTCGGGATGGGCGCGAATGGACTTGCAGATCTCCAGGCCATCTGAATCCGGGAGCATGATGTCGAGAATGATCAGGTCGGGCTTTTCACGCCGGCAGAGATCGATGGCGCCTTTGCCCGTCCTGGAGCCCGCAAAGGCAAAGCCTTCCTTCTCCAGGTTGTACTGGATCAGCGAGAACAGGTCGGCGTCATCTTCGATGAGTACAATCTTCTTCATGCGCTAATTCCAATCGCTAGATCCACAGTAACGCAGAAGCCATTACAAATTGATTACTACGTAGTTAACTCTCGTTGAACAAGCGTCTGATCGGGGGCTCCCCCGGCCGTGCCCAGGTCCTGGACGGGCAGGGTCACAAAGAACGTAGACCCTTTATCTACTTGACTTTCCACGCGAACTTCGCCGTTCTGGGAGCGGGCCAGGTGTTTCACAATCGCCAGGCCGAGGCCGGTGCCGCCGAGAGCCCGCGAGCGGGCTTTATCGACGCGGTAGAAGCGTTCGAAGAGGCGGGGTAGATCGTCGGCGGGAATGCCGGAGCCGGTATCGCGCACAAAGAACTCGACGCGGCCCGCTGGCCCACCTGGAGCCTCGCCCGGGGTGCCCCGCTGCCTGGCGCCGACGGTCACGGTTCCGCCGTCGGGGGTGTACTTAATGGCGTTGTCGAGGAGATTGGTCAGGATCTGGTGGACGGCCTCGGCATCGCAGAAGACCTCCGCGTTTTCAGGCTCCACGGGATCCAAAACGAGTTGAATGCCGCGGCGCGCCGCGATCGGCCGCATGCCGTCGAGGTTATCGGTAAGGATGCGGTTCACATAGTAGGAAGCAAACTTGAATTCCTGCTGGCCGAGTTCGACACGGGAAAGGGTGAGCAGATCCGCAGTGAGGCGGGCGAGCCGCTCCGCGTTCTGGCGGATGATGTTCAGAAACTTGAGATTGTTGACGGGGTCATGAATAGCTCCGTCGAGGAGCGTTTCGGTGTAGCCCTGGATGGAGGCGAGGGGCGTGCGCAACTCGTGCGAGACATTGATGACGAAATCCTTGCGGATGTTCTCCAGTTTTTCCAGTTCGGTGTGCTCGGTTTCCAGACGGTCGAGCATGAACTCGAGTTTTTCACTGGTTTCGTTGAGCTTGGCGGAGAGTAATCCGAGCACGCCGCGGGAGGATCCGGGGAGGCGCGCCCGGAAGTTGCCTTCGGCCAACTGGCGGGTGAATTCGATGATGGCTCCCATACGGCCGGAGACGTAGCGGGAAAAGACGGCAGCCAAGATCACGAGGGGCAAGAACGCCAGGGCGGTGGAGAGCAGGACCTCATTGCGGATGGCGTGGACCTGCGCGTCGATGGCGGCGGCCGGCACGGCCAGGCGAAGCGCGCCGCCCCGGTAAGGAATCGCGACATAAAACAGCCTGACGCCAAGGGTGGGACTGAGGCGCAGGCTGGAGCCGACTTGCCCTTTGATTGCGGCGGCAATTTCGGGACGTGCGCTGTGGTTCTCCATCGCGGCAGGATCCCCATCGGACTCGCCCAGAACGCGGCCGGTGGCGTCGACCCAGCTGACGCGGGCGCCGGTGGCTTTGGCGAGCCGATCGAATTCACTCTCCTGCTGGGGAAGCATGAGCGCAACGGTACGGGCTTTTTCGGCGAGCTCCTGGCGGAGTTGATCGAAAAAAGCGTGCTCTACGCGCTGTGTGACGAGATAATCGACGGCGATGAGAGCGAAGGCGAGAACCGCCACGAGGCTCAGGATGAGCTTACTGAAGATGCGAGCGGTCAAACCTCATTATGGCATTGGAAAGGCGGGGCTAGAGTCCCGCGCGGTTCGGAGACCCGCCTACTTGCGGCCGGATGCGGACTTGACGTTGGGGAGAGCATCGACCCGCTGCGCGGGTTTGCGGGGATGCTCGGCCTGGGATTTCTCCTGAGGCTCGAAGATCCGCGAGACGGAAGTCTTCAGGGATTCGAAGACTTCGACAGGCGGGCGGGTTGCGTCGATGACCTCGAATCCGTAGGGAACGGCCAGGCTGTCGAACACGCGAATCAGACGCGACTGGTAGCGGACGAAACTGTCGTACATATTGTGGCCAAAGCCGTTGTCGAGGCCGCTTTCCCAATAATCGAAAGCGCCGCGGCCGACCACCACGCGCGTGATCAGATCCTGCACTTCAGCGCGCAGGTAGAAGACCGCGTGCGGCACCAGAGCGAATCCCGCGGTCTTCTCGATCCAGGCGCGATTCTCGCCGCGTGCGATGGCGCGGGCCATGACGGAGTAGATGTACCGATCGGTGAGAACGACGACGCCGGCGCGGAGAGCGGGAATGATTTCGTTTTCCAGACGGTCGGCAAAGTCGGTCAGGTAATACATCGTCATAGTGACGGGCCCGAGCGTGTTGCCTTGTTTGGCTTCCTTGATCCCCTTGCCGGCCAAGGCGGAGCGCGCCATTCCGGTATCGAGTACCGCGTGGCCAGCCTCTTCAAGCCACGGTTTCAAGCCGCGGATCTGGGTGCTGCGGCCGACAGCGTCCGGCCCCTCGATGACGATCAGCTTGCCCTGGAGCTCGGAGTAATCGACGCCGGGTAGCGCCGTGCGGTAGTACGACAGCGGCGGCCGGGCTTTGTAATCAGGCATGGTAATCAGGCATGTAAGCGGGCCGCGTTGAGGTCCACCCCGAGGACACCGGGCGGCCGCACCAGTCCGAACTCGCGCAGCACGATGCGGCGCATTTCTTGTTGTTGCGATTCGATGGACTTGGTGGCGTCAATCACGTGGAAGCCCATCTCTTCGATCATGGATTCGTATTCGGCCAGGATGCGGCCCTGAAAAATCCGGAAGCTTTCCTCGATGTTGCGGCTGAGTCCGAGGTCCATGCCGGCTTCGTAATACTTGAGAGCGTTGCGCCCGCCTAAAATGCGCCCGAGGGCGGTTTCGAGCGGCACCTTAAAATAGAAGGCCAGGTCGGGCTTGAGCGCGAAGCGATAGAGGTTACGCACCCAGGCCCGGTCGACGCCGCGGACTACGTCGCGCGCGAAGGCGGTGTAGGCGTAGCGATCGGCGCAAACCACCGCGCCGGCCTTGAGTAGCGGAAGAATGTAGCGCTCCATGCGGTCGGCGAAGTCGGTGGCGTGGATCAGGCTGAAGGAGGTGGGCGTGAACATCTCCTTCTTCTTGCCGCGGCGGGTGGTTTCTTTCACCAGGGGAGAGGAGTTCCATTCGCTGAAGGCTACAGCGAAGCCGCGGAGGCGCAACCACTGCGAAAGCAGGGCGATTTGCGTGGATTTACCCGAGCCGTCGATTCCTTCGACGATGATTAATCGGCCCGGTCCACGATTAGGCAAGAAGAAGGGCACCAAGGTTCCCTATGATAACGAGAGGGGCAGCGACGCGCCTGTGAACAATGCGTTACAGCCCCTGGCTCATTAGGATACTACGAAAACATGTCCCGTTACGCAGCCATCGATATCGGCAGCAATTCCATCCGCATGCTGGCCGCCGACGTGCATTCATCGCAACTGATGCACGTGCTGGCAGCGGATCGGCAAGTGGTGCGTTTGGGGAAAACGGTATTCCGGGAAGGCAGGCTGGCGGCCTCCGAAATCGAGCTGGCGTGCCAGGTCCTGACGCGCATGACAGAGCAGTACCGCAAGCTGGACGTGATGGGTGTGCGCGCGGTGGGGACAGCGGCCTTGCGGGATGCGTCCAACCGCGACGAGTTCCTGGCGCGGGCCGCGGCCATCATCGGGCATCCAGTGGAAGTCATCTCGGGGCTGGAAGAAGCCCGGCTGATTCATCTGGGCGTGCAAAGCGTGTGGCCGCATCCCAAGCAGCGGGTACTGATGATGGACGTCGGCGGCGGGAGCGCGGAGCTGATCCTGAGCGAAGGCGGACGGCTGGTAGAAGCGTTTTCGAAACCCTTGGGCGCGCTGCGGCTGACGGAAGTCTTCCTGAAGAGCGATCCACCCAACCCGCGCGAGCTGGCGCGGATGCAGAAATATATCCAGGAGCGAATCGCGGGTCCGGTGGCACGGTTCGGGACCTCGCGTGTCGATAGGATGATCGCGACGTCGGCCACGGCGGCGGCGGCGGTGTGCGCGGTGAATCACGTACGCCGCTCGCGGCGCGATCGCGCGGACCGGCTGCAGGCTACTGGTCCGCAGTTGCGGCAGTTGTTTCGCGATGTCTCTTCCCGGGATTCGGGAGGGCGCGCCAAGATCACGGGGATCGGTCCCAAGCGAGCGGAGATCATCGTGGCGGGCGTAGCGGTGCTCAATGAGGTGGTGCAGGAGCTGCGGCTGAGTCGTCTGTATTATTCAGTGGCGGGCGTGCGCGAGGGCATCATCGCGGATCTTTCGCATCGCCAGGTCGGGATGGAGCAGGCTCGCCTGACTGCCGATGAGCGCAGGGCGGTGCGCGCCATGGGGCGCCACTACGGGGTATCGGCGCTGCACGTGCGGAAGGTGGCAGATCTGGCGGGGATGCTCTTCCAAGGGCTGCGGCCATTGCATCGCTTGCCGCTGGCGAAGGGGCGGCTGCTCGAAGCCGCGGCGTATCTGTACAACATCGGACACTTCGTGAACGAATCGCGACATCATCGCCACTCGCAGTACCTGGTGGCGAACTCGGATCTGCCGGGGTTCGAGGATCGGGAGCGGATGGTGATCGCGACCTTGTGCCGGTACCACCGCAAGTCGATGCCGCAGGTCTCGCATGAAACGTTTCAGGCGCTGGATCCGGAGGACCGGAACAGCGTCGTGCTGATGACGCCGCTGCTGCGGCTGGCAGTAGCGCTGGATCAGAGCCAGGAACAACGAGTGGAGCGGGTGGAGGCGGCCGTGCAGGAGAACACCGTCGAACTGCGTTTGTTTTCCGAGCACGACGTGGACATCGAGCAATGGCAGGCGGAGCAGGTAGCTGCGGTGTTTCGCGAGGCGTATGGTCTGCCGCTGGCGGTGCGGGTCAAGCGATGAGACAGCTAGTACGATCGCAGACCGCGAAGCGGCTGAAGAAACTGGATACCGAGCTGAAGAGCAGTGTGCTTCCGCGTGGTGCGAGCAAACGCGGGGACGCGGACGCCATCCACGATCTGCGGGTGTCGATCCGCCGGCTGACGGAAGTATTGAGAGCATTTGAGGCGTGGTTCGAGCCGGGGCACGTGAAGAAAATCCGGGGGAGTCTAAAGAAGTTGATGGACCAGTGTGCCGCCGTGCGAAACTGCGATATCGCCGTCAAGGTGCTGCGGACGGCCCGGTGGCAGGACCGGGAGCTGACTGCGGCTTTGGGGGAGGAGCGCCGGCACACGCGCGAGGAACTGGCTCGTAAGCTCGAAAGCTGGCGCCGGCGGGGCCGAGTCCGGAAATGGCCCGGACAGCTGAGAGTGAAACAGTCCGAATCCGAGGAGAGCGCTGCGGAGGTCGCCGGCCGGATGCTGCAGGCGATGACGGAGGACCTGTTTCGCGCGGGACAGGCCGCCGCGGAGCCGGATTCCAGCCGCCAGAGGATGCATCAGTTCCGGCTGAAGACGAAGCAAGTGCGGTACACATTGGAACTCTTCGAACCGGTATGCGCAAAGCGGACCAAAGAAGTCATGGAGTCGCTGAAAGGGCTGCAAGAAAAGCTGGGCGCGATTAACGACTGCGCCACCACACTGGAGATGGTCCACCGGGACCGGGGCGCCGCAGCGGCGGTGCGGAGTTTGGCCGCCGAACGGGAGGCGGAGTTCCGAGCGTATTGGAAGAAGCACTTCGGGCCACGGGAAAAAGTGCGATGGATGGCCGTGCTGGGCGCGGCGGACAGGAAAAAGTGAAATGGACATCTATGTTCTACGGCACGGGGAAGCCGAAGAGCGGGAAACGGGACTTGCGGACCGCGACCGGAAGCTGACCGCCAAGGGCAAGCGGGACTTGAAGGACGTGCTCAAGGTCGCGCGGAAGGCCGGCGTTGCGCCCGATGTGATTCTCACCAGCCCGCTCCGGCGCGCTCAGGAGACGGCGGCAATCGCGGCGGAGATCCTGGGCTGCAAGGACGTCGTGGAAACGCGGAATCTGCTTCCGGGCGCCAGTCCGGAGCAGATATGGAAAGAGATCGGCACCGACTACAAGGCGGAGAACATCCTGCTGGCCGGTCATCAGCCCCACCTGGGAAGCCTGATCGGGCTGCTGCTGGAGGCTGCCATCGTGGTGGATCTGAAGAAGGGCACGCTGGTGCGGATCGAGACACACGGAAAGCTGGGGCCGCCACGGGGAGTATTGAAGTGGATGATCACCACCAAGCTGGCGAAATCGGAGTAACTGCGGGTTTCCGGCTAGACCTTGTTTTCGGTGGCGTGATGGCGGACGTCGATGCCGCGCACCAGGAAGATAACGTCCTCGGCGATGTTAGTGGTGTGATCGGCGATGCGCTCCAGGTTCCGCGCCACGAACATAAGGTGAATCGCGGCAGGGACGACGGTAGGATTCAGCTGCATGACCTCCAGCAGCTCGGAATAAATCCTATCGCGGAGGGAATCCACTTCATCGTCGGCCGGAAGCACCTTGGCGGCCAGTGCGGCATCCCGCTTCACGAAGGAATCCAGGCTCCGGTGCAGCATGTCTTCGACTAAGGAAGCCATGCGGGGCGTGTCGATCAGGGGTTTGACCGGCGGAACCTTGGAGAGCGAGATAGCCCGCTCGGCAATATTGACGGCCAGGTCCCCCATGCGTTCCAGATCAGTATTGATTTTGAGAGCCATGATGAGCAGGCGAAGGTCGCCGGCAACGGGCTGGTTGAGCGCCAGAAGGCGCGTCACGCGGGCGTCGACGTCCAGCTCCATCTGATTGATACGGTTCTCGTCTTCGATGACCCGGAGAGCCATGCGCTCATCGCGGTCGACCAGCGCCTGGACACTGCAATGGATGGTGGACTCAACCAAGGCCCCCATCTCCAGAATGGCTTGGTTGAGTTCCTCGAGCTCGACTGCAAAGTGACGCAAAGCCAGATACCTCTTTAGCCAAATCTACCCGTATGGGTCGTCCATCACAATCGTACACCAGCAACACACTATTGGCGGGCTTCGGCGTGATGGCGGACGTCGACTCCTTTGACCAGGAACAGCACGTCCTCGGCGATGTTGGTGGAGTGGTCCGCGATTCGCTCCAGGCTCTTGGTGATCCCGATCAGATCGAGGGCCTGCGGGATATTCTGCGGGTCCTTTTCCATGAAACTGACCAGTTCGTGGTAGGAGGCCGTACGGAGACTATCCACGGCATCGTCGGAAGCCAGGACGCTGCGAGCCATGTCCGCGTCGTTCTGCACGAAGGCGTCCAGGCTCTTTCGGACCATGGACTCCACCAAGGAAGACATATGGCAGATGTCCACCATGGGCTTGATCACCGGTTCGGAAAGCAAGGAGACCGCCCTCTGCGCAATGTGGACGGACAGATCTCCCATGCGCTCCAGATCGGTGTTGATCTTGAGAGCAGCGACTACCAGGCGCAGGTCCGCCGCCACCACCTGCTGGGTCGCCAACAGAGTGATGGCGAACTCGTCGATTTCCATTTCGAGTTCATTAATGCGGGCCTCGTCGCGAAGGACCTGCTCCGCCGCGCTCCGGTCCTTTTGGGTGACCGCAGCGACACTCCGCTGAACGGCCGCTTCCACCAGCGCGCTCATTTCCAGCAGTTTGCCTTTTAGCTGTTCCAACTCCAGTTCGAAGTGGCGCACGATTTTGGCTCCCGTTTGCATTGTCGTATGACCTCAGCGCGCAGCATCAACCGAATCGGCCCGTAATGTAGTCTTCGGTTTCCTTCTTAGCCGGATTCTTGAAGATCACCGTGGTGTTGTCGAATTCGATCAGCTTGCCCATCAGGAAGAACCCGGTGTAATCGGCCACGCGCGCGGCCTGCTGCATGTTGTGCGTGACGATCACGATCGTGCAACTGTCCTTGAGCTGGAAGATCAGATCCTCGATCTTTGCGGTCGCGATGGGGTCCAGAGCGGAGCACGGTTCATCCAGCAGCAGGACTTCCGGATTCACAGCCAGGGCGCGCGCGATACACAGCCGCTGCTGTTGGCCGCCGGAAAGCCCGTAAGCCGACTCATTTAGCTTGTCCTTTACTTCTTCCCACAGGGCCGCGCGGCGCAGGCTCTGCTCCACGTGGTCCTTAATGCCGGACCGGCTGACCGAGCCGTTAATCCTCGGCCCGTAAGCAATGTTGTCGAAGATCGACTTGGGGAACGGATTGGGCCTCTGAAACACCATGCCGACGCGCCGGCGCAGTGCGGAAACTTCCAGCTTGAAAATATCCTCGCCATCCAGGAGAATTTCGCCTTCCACGCGGGCGGTCCGAATGGTTTCGTACATCCGGTTCAGCGTCCGCAGGAACGTCGATTTGCCGCATCCGGAGGGCCCGATAAACGCAGTTACCTTCTTGTCGTACACCTGCATCGAGATTCCGTGCAGCGCCTTGAACGATCCGTAGTGAAAAACTAGATTGGTCGCGCTGAACTTGGATTGTTCGCCTACCGCCGGCTTCTTTTCCTCGCCCATCTGCATAGGAAAGCTCTGCTCTCTCATTCTAATTTCCGGGGTGGGTTGCGGGCTTGGCGCTTGCATGGGAGTCATCTTAAAACAGATCCTCTCTTCGACAAAATCATTCGCGCGAAGACGTTGATCACGAGTACCAGCATCAAGAGCACGAAGCCCGCGGACCAAGCCTGCTGTTTCCAGTCCGGGTAGGGAGAAATGGCATAGGTCCAGATCATCACCGGCAGCGAGGCGGTCGGCTGATCCCAGCCCGGACTCCAGAACCGGTTCCCGAAGCTGGTGAAGATCAGCGGCGCTGTCTCTCCGGCCACGCGAGCCACATTCAGCATAATGCCTGTAATGAGGCCGGCTTTAGCGGCCGGAATCACCACGGTGAGAATGGTCTTGGCCTTCGAAGCTCCCAGAGCCATTCCACCCTCACGCAACGACACCGGCACGGCGCGCAAAAAGTCCTCCGAACTGCGGATGGCGATGGGGATCATCATGACGCCCAGAGCAAGCCCGCCGGCGAGTGTCGAAAAATGCCCTTGCGGAAGCACGATCAGCGTGTAGGCGAATATCCCGATCACGATGGAGGGCACGCCGTTGAGGAGGTCGGTGGTGTACCGGACCACGAAGGAAAACGCCGACCCGCCGAATTCCGCCAGGTATACTCCGCCCAAAAATCCGATCGGCACGCCGATGCAGGTAGCCAGCAGTAGTAACTTGGCACTGCCCAGCAGCGCATTGGCCATGCCGCCGCCCGGTTCGCCGACCGGCGTCGGCAGTTTGGTGAAGAAATCCGTCGTCAAGCTGGTGCCGCCGTGGAAGAACAGATACCCCAGGACAAACAGCAGCGTCCCCACCGCCAAGAAGGTGCAAACACCCGTGAGACTCAGCATGACCGCGTTCACTGCTTTCCTGCGCAAGCTCAACATCAGTTAGCTCGCTCCCTTCTTGGTCGTGCTGACAACCAGCATGCGGGCCAGCCCGTTGATGACGATAGTCAAGCCAAACAGAACCAGGCCGAGTTCAATGAGCGCGCCCCGATACAGCTCGCCCGGCGCTTCGGCGAACTCATTGGCGATTATGGCAGCGATCGAATAGCCTGGAGCAAACAGGGATTGGTGGATCTTTGGCTCATTGCCGATCACCATTGTCACGGCCATGGTTTCCCCCAGAGATCGCGCCAGCGCCAGGAAAATCGAGCCCATAATGCCCTTTCGCGCGAAAGGGATCACCACATCCCACGTGGTCTCCCACTTCGTCGCCCCCAGCGCCAGCGCTCCTTCGCGCTGTTCAGTGGGGACCGCGAGAATCACTTCGCGCGATATCGAGATGATGAACGGAACGATCATGACCGACAGCACCACGCCGGCCGAAAGCATGCTGACACCGTAGAACGGTCCCGAGAACAAAGGCGTCCACCCCAAAACTGCCCGAATCGCCGGCTCCAAGGAGATCAAAGCAGGCACCAGAATGAAGATTCCGAGCAATCCGAAAATCACGCTGGGGACGGCGGCCAGCAATTCGATCAGAAAGGTAAGAGCGTTCGAAATCCTAGTGGGAGCGAGCTCGGCCAGAAAGATTGCCGCCCCCACGCCCAGCGGGATCCCGAGCAGCAAGGCCAGCGCGGACGTCACCACCGTACCGTAAATAAACGGAAGTGCGCCGAACTGCTCCACGACCGGGTCCCAGGTCGAGGTGGTGAGAAATGACCACCCGAACTTATGCCGCGCCTGGCCTGAGTTCGCGTAAAGCTCGAAAACCAGCAGCGCCGTGATGGCCAGGATGGTCAACGCGCAAGTCAGTGTGACGACATACGCAATTTCGTCACCACTTCGCAAGCGACGCAAGAACGCAGACACCCGCCCCGAAGGGCGGGCGTCAAAAACGTTGGGTGCGGTAACTGACATTCGCGGTTGTGTTGAAGCGGCTACTGGATCTTGTCGATCGTTTTGACCTCTTTGGCGACGACCGCCTTGGGCAACTGGGCGTAGGAAAGAGCCTCGGTCATCTTCTGCCCGTCCGCCAGCATCCACGTGAGGAAGTCCTTGATGGCCTTCTTTTTCGCGGGGTCGGCAATCTTGGAGGGAATCAACAGCCAGGTGAAGCTGGAAATCGGATAGACTCCCTTGCCGGGCGCATTCGTAATCGAGACGCGGAAATCCTCGGGCATGTCCTTCATTCCAGCGGCGGCCGCCGTCACGCTGGCTAAGCTGGCTTGGACGAACTCACCCGCCACGTTCTTCACTTTTCCGTACGTCATTTTGTTCTGCACGGCATAGATCAACTCCACGTATCCCACGGAGTTCGCGGTCTGCTGGACCGATCCGGAAACGCCCTCGTTGCCCTTGCCGCCCAGCCCGACTGGCCAGTTTACGGAAGTAGCCTTGCCGACTTTCGTCTCCCACTCTTTGCTGATCTTGGAGAGATAATCCACCCACACGTAGGTCGTGCCGCTGCCATCGGAACGATGGACCACAACAATGTTGTTGCTCGGAAGTTTGATCCCGGGGTTGGCTTTGGTTAATTCCGGATCGTCCCATTTGGTGATCTTACCCAGGAAGATTCCCGCCAATGCCTCCGCAGTGAAGTTGAGGCTCCCGGTGACTCCAGGAATGTTGTAGGTCGGCACCACCGCGCCCAGAACGGTGGGGAAGTGCAGAATTGCCGATCCCCGCTTGTCCTGGAAGTCCTTCAACTGCATATCGGTCATCGGTCCGTCGCTGGCGCCGAAGTCGACCGTACCCGCCGTCACCTGCGCGATGCCGCCGCCGGAGCCAATCGACGCGTAGTTGATCGCAATATTCGAGAACTTCTTGTGGTATTCATCGAACCACTTGGAGTACATCGGGTACGGGAACGTCGCCCCTCCCGCGTTGATCAGAACTTGCTGCGCGGATGCCACTCCCATTGTAAGAGCGGCTGCCAGCGCGGCACTAACGATGAAGATTCTTCGAGTCATTTTTCCAGCCTCCTATCATCTCAGTCTTGTGTTACAAACAGATTACGGTCCCGGGCGGGTTCCGAGGCCCGCCCAGCCGCTCATTGAGTTAGATACTTAAACGGGCCATTTAGAAGTTGGGCATGCCTCCCGGCAGAGTGTACCGGATATTGAAGTAGATGGTGTTATCGTGGGTCTGTTTCGGGTTCCCTGCGGATATGGCCCAGGGACTGCGTTCCAGATATTCATATTGACCCATCACATTGATTCCGCCGTAGCGCGGACTCGACCACATGGTCTGGTTGAACCCGAACGTACCTTCGTTGATCACGCGGTTCTGGGTGTTGGGTGTGACGCCATAGCCGATTTTGCTGGTACCGTTGGTGTCAAACGCGGCATTGCGGCCGATGTAGATTGCGCTGTAATAGCCGTACAGAAGAAGGTTATTCTTGTTCATCCTGGCCTCAAAACCTTCGATGGTGCTACTGGAGTGGACGGCACTAAGGGAGCCGTCGGCTCGAACAATGAGGTTAGGCGCCTGTCCAAACAGATACCGGCCCTCGCCATCGCTAAAGAAGTTGTTCGATATGAAACGGGCGTTCTTGGTGACCAGGACATTGAAGCCGACCTCAATTCCGGCACCCTGGGTGGTATGCGAAATGAACGGCGCGGAAAGACTAGTGGTCTTAAAGTTACTCTCGATGCCGGCGACTTCAAAATGGACGCGAGGGTAATCGAAAGCGAGTTTCGCGATAAAGTCCGGTGTGTAGCCCGGTTGCCCCAGATAGCTGGCACCGCTGATGTTCCCCGCGGCGTCGAGCTGTGTTGAGGTAAGCCCCGAAAGAGCGCTAGGCAGCGTTATTCCCGAGCCGCCCGCCGAACCGCCGATGTACTGATCGGGTTGTTCGGCCGAGAAGCCGAAGGTTACCTTCTTGTTGGGGTGATACAGAACGCGCAATCCGGGCTGGCGGGTCCAGGTGAGGCCCGCGATGTAATTGATGTCGACGACTTGGCTGAAGAAGAGATCGCCAGGCAAAGCGGAAATGCCGTTGCGGTTAGGCACCAGCATGCTCCAGCTCTGGCCGGCAAGGAACTCCCATTTGTTCTTGCGGACATCCGCCCAATACAGACGGAGGCGCGGGACAATCGCGCCGTTGGAAACTGCCAGTGCGGTCGATCCACTGGTTCCGTTGAAGTCGAACTCGTTGTAACCAATGAAGTGGGCGCCCTTCCAGTTGCCATCGATACGGAAACCAAGACGCGAGTTCTGTTGGCTGAAATGGAACTCCGAAAGGTTACCGGCGGCTGAGTTGTTGTACGGAACGCCGCCGAAGTTGGAACCCATGCTCGATGCGGCGTTTTTGTCACGCCAGAAAGGAGTGAAATCCATAAAACCGATGGGGACGATACAGATGTTGCCGAGCCGCAAGAAAGTAGGGATGGTTTTGTCTGGGTCGGCTTCGCAAGGATTCGCGGCCGCAGTGGCCGCGCTGGCTGCGGCTTGCGGCACCGGGAGCGGCGTGCCCAGTGTTGTTACAGCGGGCAAGGGCGGCAGAATCGGCGTTGTGGAAGCGATCTGCCCGATGCCGCGCGAAGGAGCCGATGTTGCGGCAGCGGCAGGCTTCGCTGCCACAGTCGAATCGCTGCTCTTTTCGCCGGCCATTACGCGCTTCAGTTCGTCGATCTGGCGTTGTTGCTCCAGGATCATCCGTCGCAGTTGTTCGATTTCGGAACTCGAGGCCGGTGCTTCAGAAGCCGCGGGAGTTACGGGGGCTTGAGCGTTCGCCAACGGGACCACAAAACTCAAAGCACAGACGAGGAACGGTTTAATTCCGCGCCGTCCGATTGTTCTCATGAACATCAAGTCACTCCTTAGTTGGTTTTAGTAAATCGTTGGGTAAGATTTCCGCGCCTAGAGATTTCGTTGCCTCCTCCGCGACAAGCAGAGCACCATGGAGCACGGGAGCTACAAGCGTATGGGGTGTCCATGGCGCTGTAATGAATTAAGTATTACGATTCGATGACTGACTTGGCGACTGTCATTGCCCGTCCGCGCAGGAACAGCCGCTGGGATCTACCAGAACACTGGTAGAAGGAACCAGTTGCAGTTGGTAAATTGGCGCAGTTGTTGCGCGATATTCATCATTCTGCAATGGAATCCTTGTTACCTTTGACGAAATGAAAAAGACTACACTATCGCTATTTCTATTGCTCGGGCTGACTGCGTGGGGGCAATCCGAGAAGGCCCGGATCGTGGGAACCGTGGCGGACGTAACCGGAGCCGTGATCCAAGGAGCCAAAATTACCGCGAAAGATACCAGGACAGGCGAACAACGCCAGGCAACCTCTGACGACAAGGGGCTGTACGTTCTGAACAACCTTACGCCGTCGAGCTACGACCTCACGGCGAATGGCACCGGCCTGGCTCCTGCGCAATACACGGAAGTTCGCGTGACCGTCGGTCAGGAACGCTCGCTCAATATCGTTCTGCAACCGGCTACCGTGACGACCGAAGTAACGGTGTCCGGGGGCGAACTGTCCACGATCGACACGAGCTCGGCACGTATCGGAGCCGAGGTGGACGCGCGTGAAGTGGCCAGTCTGCCTCTGAACGGCCGCCAGATTTCGCAACTCTACCTGCTCGCGCCTGGAGCCCAGACGGCCGGCGGCGGATCGTTCGACAACATCCGCTTCAGCGGCAGGTCGAATCAGCAGAATGTCATCAAGTTTGACGGCGTGTCCGGAGGCGGCGTGATCGACCAGTCGCCCGGCAATTTGAACGGGGAGAGCTCCTCGCTGTTCCGGCTGCAATCGAGCCTGGAGAACGTGCAGGAGTTCCGCGTGGAAAGCAGCAACTATCCGGCGGAATACGGAACGGGAACCGGCGGCCAGGTCAACGTGGTGACCAAGTCCGGCTCCAACGCGTTTCATGGCGGCCTGTTCGAATACGTCCGCAACAACAACATGGATGCCCGGAATTTCTTCGATGGTTTTGCCGACCCGCGCGTTACCGGTAACTCCGTGCTAAAGCTGAATCAGTTCGGCGGATCGATCGGCGGCCCGATCAAGAAAGACAAGCTCTTCTTCTTCGTCTCGCAGGAGAACTTCTTCCAGCGGGCCGGCATTAATTTCAATAACACGGTCCCAAGCGCGGCGGCCAAAGCTCAGGCGCAGCTAAATGCAGCGACAAATCCCAAGATCGCAGCAATTCTTCCGTTGCTGGCCGCCTATCCGGTCGGGCAACTGCACTCCTCCAATGCACTTTTGGATATTGCCTCACTCAACTCGGCCAGCCGCGTGAACGAGTTCTACGGATCCCTTCGTCTGGACTACCATCTCAGCGACAACGACACGATCACCTTCCGCTACTTCCGCGATCAAGGTGATTCCTTCGAGCCCCTGGATGTGACCAGCCGCGGCCAGAACTTTACGCTGGTACCGCAAAACGCCATGCTGTCCTGGACGCGGGTTGTTTCGCCGACGGTGGTCAACGAATTCAAGATCGGTCTCAACGCCGCGAAGAGCCGTTCCACTGGTATTGTGACCAACCCCGTTCCGGGGCTCGATCTCGCTCCCCTCACGGTGAGCTTTACCGGCGGCGTGGCGATCCCCGGCGTCGGAGGACAGGGCGCATCGGCGGGCGCAGCCCAACTCGGTGGCCTGATCCGCGCCAATAGCGCCTACAATACCTCGCAGCAGCCCTACACCAACTGGGAGATGCCCATCATGGACACTCTTTCCTGGATCAAGGGCGGCCACAACATCAAGTTTGGCGCCGAATTCCGGCCGATTCGCATTCAAACCGACCGGTTCGGCGGGACCACGTACACCTTCGGCAGCATCGACGCCCTGCTTGCGAATACGCCCTCATCGATCCAGTACAACGCTCCTGCGAGTCTCCCCAGCCCGTGGAATAACGGCCAGACTGGCCCGCGCCATCTGGAACAGCAATACTTCATCACCTACGTTCAGGACGAATGGAAGGTGAACCCGGAACTGACTTTCAACTACGGTTTGCGCTACGAATACTTCGGAGTGATGCACGAGCGTGACAATCGCGCTGTGCATTTCAACATCGTAACTGGGACGATCGATCCCGTGACCCAGGATTGGTACGACGCCTCGAAGCTGAATTTCGCCCCGCGTCTAGGATTTGCCTACGCTCCGTCGCGATTCAAAGGGAACACGGTATTCCGGATTGGAGCCGGCTTCTTCTACGGACCGGGGCAGCCGGAAGACACGATCCAGCCGGCCGAGTCAGATCGCATCTCGCGCACTCTGAGCAGCAACATCCAGTATCCCCTGGATATTCCCGCGACCATCGCAAACTACGACATCAACTCTACGAGCCTGGGTTTCCAGCCGCGCGCGTATTCAACCGGCTACAAGGTTCCGGAACGAGTCCTGTCGTACACCGCCTCCTTGCAGCAAAAGCTCCCCGGCGACACCGTCCTGACGACAGCTTTCGTGGGCAGCCAAGGCCGGAACTTGTTCCTGCGCGGTCTGGCCAATCAGATCATTGGCGTTACTCAGAATCCGACCACTGGAGTAGGGACCGCGATCCGGGAATTCGGCGGCCGCTTCGCTGAGGTCGACTACAAGACCAGCGGCGGGAACGACCACTATAACTCGCTGCAAACGACGATCAACCGGCGCTTCTCGAAGGGGCTCACGTTCGGCCTTCAGCATACCTGGGGCCGCAGCATCGGCAACACCAACGGGTCTAATGAAGCGGTCACGGCGGGCAGTCTGAAGAGCTTTGCTTACGACTACGGCAACAACACTTTTGATGTCCGGCACTCGCTCAATTTCACCGCCCTTTGGGAAATCCCGGTGGGCAAAGGCAAGAAAGCCGATCTCGGCAGCGTAGGAAACTACGTTGCCGGCGGTTGGGAACTGGGCGGAGTCTACAACTACCGAACCGGTTTGCCCATCCAACTTCTGATCACGCGCAACGACATCGTGTATCGCGACCGGCGGAACGGCAAGGTTTACGGGAGCCCCGTGATCGTGGATGGCGTTGTGCAGACCGATGCCCTAGTAAATTCCCCCGGCGGCGGCGCATCGCGCCAGTTCCGGCGTCCCGACGTCATTCCTGGTGTCAATCCGTTTATCGTGGGCGGCGACCGGCTGGCCTATCTCAACCCCGCCGCGTTCGCGGTACCGGCGCCTGGCACCTACGGCAACCTGAGCCGCAACCCACTGGCGGGACCCGACCTGGCCCAGATAGACCTGACGCTCCACAAGCGGCTCCCGGTCACAGAGCGCGTCAACCTGGAGTTCCGCGCTGAGATTTACAACCTGCTGAACCGGGCGAACTTCAGCAATCCTCCGGCGACCTTGGGTGTCGGTCTTCCCAACGGTTATACAGCGACCGCGGGGAACGAGCCCACTCCGCCGGGTGTCCAGCCGGGCCAGTCGTTCACGTCTTCGGCGGCCGGCGGAGTGTTCGGGCGATTCAACTCGACCGTGGCGAACACAGTCGGGCTCGGTGCGCAACGGCAGGTGCAGCTCTCGCTTCGATTGAATTTCTAAGTTACACCGCGCAAAACGGAGTGCGGCGCGATCCTTTTGGTTCCAGTACGATCGAACGCGCCGCGCCCTTTGCGCTCACCGGTTTTCGGAGGACCGCAGTCAGTGCAGAGCCCAGTCGAATTTATCGAGGGACCTGCACGCCGAAGCTGAAGAAAGCTCGGGAGACGCGGTGATCGGGTTCAACGAACGCGACGGCCTCAAAGCCGGGACGCTGTACCGATCCAAAGCGGAGGTCCAGCAGTTCTACCCGCAGCGTGTCGTCGACCGGCAGCAGGGTCCAAAAGGGAAGCTGGTTAAAGCTTTCGAATACCTGGAAGGTGCGCGTGGTTCGGGCCGCGTCGATGGCCGGTGAGGATATAGCAGGATACTCGGTGTGGCCCCCGGCCGCGTCGAAATCGCGAGTCAGATCTATGGGAACTTCGTAGATGAAGCCTTCGCCTTCCACCACGGCTCGCCACCGCATGACCGTAAACCGCACCGGAAATACGCTGACGCGCTCGGCCGGAGCGCCCCGGTAACTGTAGGCGTCGACGATCGATATCGCCCGGTCATGCGCCATCCAACGCCCGGTGTCATATAAAAGCACGGCGAGCAGCGCGAACCAGGCCCATCCGCGTCCCGGTCCCCGGCTCTTGCGTCCGCCCATTTCGGACGTGAGCAGCCCGCTCAGTGCCGGTGCAGCCACAGCTAAGAGCAGAACACCCAGGATCACGGGGTCGATAATATCGGTGATGTCGAGGCGGTACCACTTCGCGGAGAAAGGCAGCATCAGACGGACGCCGTAAACATTGGTCCAATCCAGCAGCAAGTGGCTGAGTACGGCGATCAAACACCCTGCATAGGTCGCTAGCGTGACCAGGGTGAACCGCGTGCGGGTGAATGCCTTCACCAGAAGCAGCGGAACCAGCGCCACCAGCGGCGCGAACGGCAGGGCATGAGTGTAGCCGCGGTGGACCTGTAAATAGGCGAGGTTGTCGTTGAGGAAGTTAAAGGTGTCCATGTCGGGCGCGTTGGCCGCGAGCATGAGCATCAAAGGCGTACCCTTTTCTCCGCGACTCAGGCCTGCCCGCGACAACATCAGGCCAACCAGCGTGTGGGTGACGTTATCCATACTTTAGCGGGGCTTAACCGGCAAAAGTAGATGGAGCGCGCCCGGCACGATTTCGATCAAGACGGGCTGGCGGCCCAGGTATTCGCCATCGATCTGGACGGGAGCCTCGGTCAGGATTTCCACCTGGTTCGCACGCAGGACACGGACGCCGCGGACGTGCTGCACGCGTTTGGCCGCCACGTTTAACATGTACCAAGCGTATCGCAAGGGGTTCGATCCTTCGAACAGGACCACTTCGAAATGGTCGTCATGTAGGGAGGCGCCGCTGGCGATTTCCAGGTCGCCGCCGTAGTTCCGGACGCGGCTCACCAGCGCGAAACCACAGCGGTGAACTTTGTCGTCCCCATTGGTAACGACGGATACGTCAAGCTGCTCCACGCGCTTAAAAAATCGCGACAATCCGGCGGCCCAGTAGGCCAGTTTCCCGACGGCGTTCTTAAGGCCGGCGCTGACCTCGTACACGATATTCGCATCCAGACCCGCCCCTGCCATGAGCAGAAAGTAACGCGAGCCGAAGCTGCCCGTGATCCGGCCGAGGGCCACAGGGCGAGGTTCGAAGGCGGCGAGCCTGCGCGCGGCTGTTTCCGATCGAGTGCCGAGGCCGAGCTCCATCGCCAGAACGTTGGCCGTTCCCCCCGGCAAAACGCCCAGCGGGACATTGGAATGGATCAGGCCCTGGACTACTTCGTTCACCGTGCCGTCGCCACCTAGAACCAGCACCAGGTCGGCGCCCTCACGAACAGCTTCTTGGGCGAGCGAGGTCGCCTTCCCGGGTGCGGAAGTGGGCAAGAGACGCGGAACGAGACCGCCCCGGGCAAGCGCCGCAATGGTACGTTGGAGAATGCGTTCGGGATTGCGCCGCAACGCGCCAGCTGCGGGATTGTAAATCAGGACCGGCTGGCGAAACAATGCAATTCGCCCATTATACGTGACTAGCGTCGCACAAAAGATAGAGGCCCTGCGCGAGAAGCTGCGCCATCACGAGCATCTGTATTACGTGCTGGACGCGCCGGAAATCTCCGACGCCCAATACGACGCCATGATGCACGAGCTGGAGGCGCTCGAAAAGGCGCACCCGGAGTTCATTACCCAGGATTCTCCGACGCAGCGCGTGGGCGGCAAACCGCGCGAGGGATTCGTCAAGGTCCCGCATTCGAGTCCCATGCTCAGCCTGGACAATGCCGTCGGCGAAGAGGAACTGCGGGCCTTCGACCGGCGCGTCCGCGGCCTGCTCAAGGAAGGCGAGGCGTACGCTTACGTCGCTGAGCTGAAGATGGACGGCGTGTCGATGGCCGTGCACTATCGCGATGGAAAGCTGGCTCAGGCGCTGACGCGCGGCGACGGCGCCATCGGCGAGGATGTCACGGAAAACGCGCGTACCATCCGCAGCATCCCGCTCCAGTTCAAGGGACAGCATGGCAATCGCGAAGCTCGCGGCGAGGTGGTGCTGAATCGCAGGGCGTTCGAGAAGCTCAACGCCGAGCAAGTGGCGAATGGCGCGCGCCTGTTTGCAAACCCGCGAAATGCGGCCGCGGGTTCGCTGCGAGTGCTCGATCCCGGCATCACGGCGTCGAGGCAGCTGGAGTACGTACCGTATTTTCTGTTTGCGGATGGCGCTCCGGTGCACAAGACGCAATGGGAGTCGCTCGAGGCGCTCAAGAAGCTCGGATTCAAGGTGAATCCTCACAGCCGCCGCTTCGAGGATATCGACGGGCTCGCGGCGTTTTGCAAGGAGTGGGAAGAGAAACGCGATTCGCTGCCGTTTGAAATCGACGGGGTGGTGGTCAAGGTCGACTCGGTCGAGCAGCAGAACCGCCTGGGCTGGACCGCGAAAGCTCCACGCTGGGCGATCGCCTATAAATTCCCGGCGCGCCAGGAAGAGACGCTGCTTGAAAGCATCGAGGTGAACGTGGGCCGCACCGGCGCGGTAACGCCCTGGGCCAGGCTGAAGCCTGTCAACATCGGCGGCGTGACGGTATCGCGCGCGACGCTGCACAACGAAGACGAGATCGAGCGGCTGGGCGTGCAGGGCGGCGACCGGGTTCTGGTGGAACGCGCCGGCGATGTTATCCCCAAAGTTGTCCGCGTGGTACGGCAAGGTCAGCATCGCGTGCCCTTCCGCATGCCGCGGCATTGCCCGACGTGCGGGGGCGAGATCGTGCGCGTCGAAGGCGAGGCCATCAGCCGGTGCATCAACACGAATTGTCCGGAGCGGCTGAAAGAGTCGGTACTCCATTTCGCGGCTCGTGGCGTCATGGACATAGACGGAATGGGGGAAGCCCTGGTATCTCAGCTGGTCGACAGCAAGCTTGTGAAAAACGTCGCCGATCTGTACCGCTTAAAGCTCGAAGACCTGGTCGAGCTGGAGCGCATGGGCGAGAAGTCGGCCGAGAAACTGCTGGCCAATATCGAGTCCTCTCGAAAGCAGCCCCTGCCGCGGATCCTGAGCGGCCTCGGCATCCCGTTCGTCGGCGAGCGCACGGCGCAATTCCTGGCGGATGCATTCGGCGATCTGGACAAAATCGCGGATGCGGATGAAGAGGAATTGCAGAGAGCGGAAGAAGTTGGCCCCAAGGTGTCGCAGAGCATCCGGCGGTTCTTTCACGAGAAGCGCAACCGGGACCTGGTCGAACGGCTGCGTGAAGAAGGGCTACCCTTCAAGTACCAGGCCAAGCGCAAAGCGGGAGGTCCGCTGGCGGGGATGACGTTCGTTCTGACCGGCACGCTTCCTAATATGTCGCGCGAGGAGGCGTCGGATCTGATCGAAAGCGCGGGCGGCAAAGTGTCCGGTTCGGTGAGCAAGAAGACCAGTTACGTGGTGGCCGGAGCCGATCCGGGATCGAAACTCGACAAGGCCAATGCACTGGGGGTGAAAGTGATCGACGAAGCGGCCCTGCGAGAGCTGGCCGAGGGGAAAGGATGAAGAGTTTCGGACGGCTGCTAGTCTCATGGGGGCCGCTCGGAGTATTGGTCCTGTCCTTTGTGGAATCGCTCGGCATCCCCAATCCGGGCGGCACGGACGCGTTGCTATTGCTGGTGGCTATCGAGCGGCCGGATGTAGCCGTCCTGTGCGCGGTGCTGGCGACAGTGGGATCCTTGCTTGGCAGCGCGGTCTTCTACGAGATTGTGCGCAAGGGAGGGGACAAGTTTCTATTGCGCTACACGCTCTCGGGGCGCGGGCAGCGCTTCCGCGCGTGGGTGCACCGCTACGGCATGGTGACGGTCTTCATCTCGGCTCTGCTGCCAATTCCGTTCCTGCCGTTAAAAGTCTTCTGCGCGTTTGCCTGCGCCATGGGCGTGAGCCGCACGCGCTTCATGCTGGTGCTCGCCGCCGCGCGCATTCCCCGCTATGCGGGTCTGGCCTACCTGGGTGCGCAATTGGGGGAAAACTCCACGGCCTGGATCAAGGGGCACACCTGGCACATGGGCGCCTTCGCGGTGGCGCTGTTCGGGGCACTTTACGCTCTGCTGAAGTGGAATGACCGGCGGGACTACAATAGAGCTGTAGGACCAGTGTGACCCCTCTCGTCGACAGCTTCAGCCGCGTGCACGACAACCTGCGGATCAGTGTCACCGACCGCTGTAACATCCGTTGCTTCTATTGCATGCCCGAAGAAGGGGTTAAGTTCGAGCCTCGGGAGAACATTCTGACGTTCGAGGAAATCGAGCGGTTTGTTAGGGTTGCCGTCACGATGGGCATCCGCAAGCTGCGCATCACCGGGGGCGAGCCGCTGGTCCGCAAAGGCCTCCCCGAACTGATTCGCAAGCTGGCGGCAGTCCCCGGCGTTGAGGATCTGGCCCTGACCACCAACGGAGTTCTGCTGGCTGAGCACGCCCAGAAACTCTACGACGCCGGACTTCGGCGGATCAACGTGCATCTCGACACGCTCGACCGGGAACGGTTCAAGCACATCACCCGGCGCGACGATTTCGAAAAAGTGCTGGAAGGGATCGAGGTTTGCCGGAAGCTGGGCTACGGTCCGATTAAGATCAACGCCGTGGCGGTGAAGAACCTGGTGGAGCCCGACATCGTCCCGCTCGCCCGCTTCGGCCGCGAGCGCAATATCGAAATCCGCTACATCGAATTCATGCCGCTGGATGCTCAGGGGATCTGGGAGTGCGATCGCGTGCTGACCATGGACACGATGATCGGAATGCTCCAGCGCGAGATCGGGCCGCTTGAAGAGATTCCGGATCGCGATCCGCGGGCTCCGGCGACCGAGTACCGTTTCAAGGACGGTGTCGGGCGCGTGGGATTCATCGCGTCGGTCAGCAAGCCGTTCTGCCTGAACTGCAATCGCGTGCGCCTGACCTCGGACGGCAAGCTGCGCTACTGCCTGTTCGCGATCGACGAAACGGACGTGCGGGCGCTGCTGCGTTCGAACGCCCCGGATTCAGAGATCGTCGCCGCCGTGCGGAGTTGCGTGGCGGATAAGTGGATCGGGCACGAGATCAATACGCAGAAGTTCGTCCCGCCGCCGCGGCCGATGTATTCCATCGGCGGGTAAATTAATCCACGCCGTGGATACGGAGTTTGGCGATCTGCTCCGCGTTCAGATTGCGCATTCCGGCATCCTGTATCCGTTTGAGGTAGGCCGCGTCGACGCCGTGGATCCGCAATTGCGCAAGTTCCTCGGGAGTGAAATCGTATCCGAGCCGCTTGGCCTCCTGCACGAAACGCGGCTCGACGCCGTGAATCCGGAGCTGGTTGATCTCGTCTAGATGAAGGTTGTCGTAGCCCGCATCCTTGAGGCCCTTCAAGTAGTCGGGCGTGACGCCGTGAATGCGCATCTGCGAAAGATCGGACGCTTCGGGCTTCAACCCGTAGCTTCTCAAGTCGCGCATGTAACGGGAATCGACGCCATGAATTCGTAATTGCGCGATGTCGCCGGCGCGGAGGTCGTACCCGGCGTCCTTCAGGTCCCGCAGAAAGTTCGTGTCGACACCGTGAATGCGGAGTTGCGTATAGTCGTCGGCCGTAAAGTTCTGGTATCCGGCTTGGCGGGCTTCTCGCACGAAATCGAGCGTGACGCCGTGGATTTTCAATCCGATCAGATCTCGAGAAGACGCGCGCAGACCGGCATCGCGGATTCCGCGGGCGAAGGCGCGGTCGATATCCATCATCAGCATCGAGAAAAGCTGATCGTCATCAGGCGTGTCGTATCCCATTTGCTGCAGCGTGGACACGAACGCGCGGTCCGCGACGAAGGTATAACTGCCAGATCCGGTTCCTACCAGAAAACGGCCCTCGCAGATCAGACGGCCGGCCTCGGCCACGTACTCGAATTTTGCCGGGCCGGGCGAAGCGAGCATCGACAAAGAGAATCCGCGGAAACGGTCGAGCGGCACGTCGCGGCCGCTGACCCAGTTGTCAAAGCCATTGGAGTGGCGAACCACGAAGTGAACCTGATTCAAGTCGAGACTCGGCCGGAGCTGCCAGCCGGCGTGCCGATCCTCGTTGAACGCCAGGAGCGTGGCTGCAGCCATGACGCCCAGGATCACCGCGACGATGGTGAAGTATTTGGAGTTGTCGCCCATGAGATCGCTCCTTGTCTAGATCACACCGGCGTGCTTGAGCCGGATGATTTGCTCTAGTGTCAGGTTGGGGCCATACTCTCGGGCTTGCCGCAGGTCGTTGGGGTTCAGGCCGGAGTGGGCCGCTTCAATGATTTCGCGCATCGTAACCTGCGGAAAAGCATCCTTGAGCGCGCGGATCAGATCGGGCCGTACGCCGCTGTGGGCGACGTCGATGGCTTCTGGAACGGTCAGGTTCTTGAAACCGGCATCGCGCAACGCGCGCAGATATTGCGGCGAGACACCGCTGTGGGCCAGATCCATCAGTTCCTTGACAGAAAGTTTTCCCCAGCCGGCGTCCGCGACGGAACGCAGAAACTCGGCTGATACGCCGCTGTTGCGCAGTTCGATGATCGCGTCGACCGGAAGGTTGCCGTATCCCGCGGCGACCAGGGCGGCCAGAAAAGATCCGCCGGGGGAAGAGGCCCGGCTTTGCTCCGCGGCGCGCTGTTGTTCGTTTTGGGCGCGCACGGCGGCCTGCATCGCAAGCACCTGCGCCTTCTGGGCCTGCAACTGAGCCTCGAACGCCCGGATCTCCTCGGCTCGGCGCCCTTGTGCTCTTTGGTTCGCCAATTGAGCCTGCGCAGCTCGCAGTTGCTCTTGTTGCGCACGCAGCTGCGCCTCCGCTGCGCGGATCTGATCGGCTACTTCTTCGTGGACCGCCTCGATATCGTGCTGTAATTCGCGGGGACCCTGGGTCGCTACGGGCGGTTCCGGCGATTGCGGAGGTTCTGGTGCGACAGGGGGCGCAGGAGCCTGTGGTGGTAGCGGCGGCACTGGCGGCGAAACCGGAAACGGAGGCTCCTGCGCGAACGCGACCCACTGGGGCGCTCGCGCTCCGGCCAGGACTAACGCCGCGAGAATCGCCGCGCCCAACGCCAAGCGCACCAGCGAGACGCGCGGAGCAAAATCGCGCCCCGCCCGCAGCAGTGCTTCGATCCGCTCGCCCAGATGCGAGGCTCGATCGGCCATGCCCGTGGCCAGCAATTGCCGCCGCCGCGCGGAACACAGTTCGAACAGGCGGGTCAGGCTGGCCGCATATGGGCGAGCCTCGCCGGTCATCGCGACCACCCAATCGTCGCAGGCGACCTCGCGCTCCTGCTCGATGCGCCGGAGAAGCCAGACTGCCACTGGGTGAATCGGAAGCAGCGCGCCGATCAAACGCGCGAACAAATTGGTCCAGTCGTCATAGCGGGCGATATGGGCCAGCTCGTGCAGCAGCACATGATCCAGCTCTTCCGCTGTGAACTCGTTCAGCAGCGTTTCGGGAACGATGACGGCGGGGCGGCGGAATCCGACGGCCATGGGTGACACGATTTCACTCGACACCAGCAGCCGCGCCGTGCGATCGACGCCGCAAGCCAGCAGCCAGTAGTTGAAGTTGACCAATCGCTCCGGCGAGACGGCATGGCTCCGCTGCTTGATGCCGCGGAGGTATCGGTAACTGCGGATGATTTGGGCCATCCGGAACAGAGATAGCGCCGACCAGATCGCGAAGATGGCAAGCAATCCGGCTCCGGCCGTAACTTGGAGAGGTCCGATCCCGCGAGAAGGCAGCGGTGTTTGCGCCGGAGTCAAAACGACGGATTCGGGCGAAGCCGGAGCCTGAGACAACGACGCCGAGGGCGCTGCAGTGAGTGCCTCCAAAGGCCGCCGAGGCTGAAAGCCCATCGGGAGGAGGACCACTGCTGCCAGCACCGCCCACCACACGGCGCAACGCGTCGCCGCGTTAAGTCTCACGTTTACCCGCGGCAGGAATCGGAGGGCGGCCCAAACCAACAGCGCCAACGCAGCGCTTTGCCACAGACTGTTCAGCAATGCTACAAAAGCCGTGCCGAGGATGGTTTCAACGCTCATGGTGTCCTCTCTGCTCGCTGTTAACTTCTTCTGAGATGCGTTTACGGATTCTGGATAGTTCCTGTTCGCTTAATTCCTCGTCTTCCAGGAGATTGAGGACCAGTTCTTCGGGTGAGTCGCGGAAGAACCGGGTGAGCAGCCTCCGCACCGCATTACGGCTGGCTTCCTTCTGGCCGACCAACGGGTGGTACAGGAAAGCCCGACCTTCCTTGGACTTGGTATGCCGCACATATCCTTTGTCTTCGAGGATGCGCATGGTGGTAAGCACCGTGTTATAAGCCAGGCCGAGCTGATTGGGCAGGGCTTCGGCTACCTCGGCCACAGTTGCCGATCCCTTGCGCCAGATGACGTCCATGAGGCGAAGTTCGGCTTCGGTGAGGTCCTGAGATTTCTTGCGGGCCAATGGGGCGCTCCCTTCAGAACTAAAGAATTAAGACTTCCGGGAGCCAGAATACTCCCGACGGGGAGCCCTGTCAACTAGATAATTAGGTGACTATGCACTTGACACGATAGATTGGATCACAGGCGGCAATATTTCCCGTAACGGGACCCCGGCAAAGTTACTCTATCCATAAGTCGCCTGGGGAACCCGCTAGGTGCGCCACGTCGCTGAGCGCACCAGCGCCCCGGCGGGTGGCCGAACGGCATACCAGGGATACCCCTAGTACTCTGCCTGACTTTCCGCTATACTCGGCTTGCCTGGATGTAAGAATCTTCATGATTGAAACGGAATGTTTGCTCGCGACTCTTTTTCTTCGAACAGCTCATGGGGTCCCGTGTCCAATAACAAGCGATTCGAGCTCACCAGACCCGCACTAGCTCTGGATCCGGTTGTCAGACAAGGCTGGATCACCATTCCGGCTGGCGCGGTCATACGCACCCTCGCGGATCCGAATGGAGACGGAGACCAAATGATCGACGTGATATGGGACGGCCGGATGCTCGCCATGCTTGCGATTGAAGTCGCGACCGGCGGAAGAGAGATCATTGGCTAGGGCCCCGGGTCAGGGGCCGCAGGCTTGTGCGGTGTGCAGTCCGGTGCAATAATGCACCCCAGGAGTTGACATGAAGACAGCAACCAAGGTCGTGATTGCGCTTCTGATTGGCGGCGTGGCGCTGGTGGCGGCACAAGAGAAGCCGCGCATGTATGTCGCCGATTGCATTTGCTGCCGGTGCTCGTATTTGTTCGGACAATAGTCCACCAAGTACGTTAGCGCCCACTTACCAGGCCCCTTTCATTTGACAGCATTGTCTTTCGGGGAGCCGAGGAATAGACTGTCTCAATGACTCCCGGACACGCTTCTGAACACTCACCCGAGCTGCCGCCCGCGCCGCCTCCCTTGTCAACCCAGCCCGAGCAGCCCCAGATGAACGAAGGGGCACGGCTCATCGGAGTGTTTTTTTCCCCCGGCAAGACGTTCGCGGATATCGCGCGGAAGCCGCGGTGGTGGATCCCCGTGATTATATCCGCCATTCTCGCCACGGTGTATTTGAACGCGTTCACCCAGCGAGTGGGCTGGGAATCGGTGATCCGGCCGGCGATCGAACGGCTACCCAATGCACAAAGCATGACCACGCAGCAGCGGGAACAAGCGATTCAGACCGCCGCCGGATTCTACAAGTATGTAGGCTACGGCTCCGTGCTGATCGCACTCTTCTACGTTTTTATTGTCGCGGTGATCCTGATGTTCCTCTTTGACACAATGATGAGCGCCGGTATCGGATTGAAACGCATGATGGGGATCGTGGCCTATGGGTTTCTTCCCTTGGCGATACAAACGGTGCTGTCCATGGTGGTGCTCTTCTTAAAGGATCCGGAAGAGTTCAACCTGCAGAATCCCTTGATGTTCAACGTAGGCGCCTATATGAGTCCGGACTCGCCCGCTGCCTTGCGTGCGGTGGGATCGTCGATCGACCTGTTTTCGCTGTGGATCATCGTACTGCTCGCCATCGGAGTCTCTTCGGCGGCGCGCAAGATCAGCTTCGGAAAAGCTCTGGCCGGTATCGCTTTGCCGTGGGCTCTGTATGTATGCCTCAAGACGGCGGCGGCCGCGGCCGGGATGCAGGTGGGCGGCTAGGCTGAATCGGGCAACGCTAAGATTGAGGATTGATCGACATTCACAGCCACGTGCTGTTCGGTCTGGACGACGGCCCGCGGACCTTCGAAGATTCGCTGGCCATGGTGCGCATGGCGGCCGAGCACGGCACCACCGACCTGGTGGCGACGCCCCACGCCAACCTCGACTTTAAATTCGATCCCGAGCTGATCGCCGAGCGGATCGCGCAGGTCCGGGACGCCGCGGGCAGCGCATTGCGGCTGTACGCCGGTTGCGATTTTTATCTGAGTTTCGACAATATTCAGGACGCGATCGATCATCCGCGGAAATACACGATCAACCAGCAGCGCTACTTGCTGGTGGAATTTTCCGAACTTCTGATCTTCAAGAATACCGACGATATCTTCGCGCGCCTGAGGGACGCGGGAATGACTCCGATCATCACCCACCCGGAGCGCAACGGGCTTTTGCGGCAGAGGGTGGAAAATATCGCCAAGTGGGTGGAACAAGGGGCGCGCGTGCAGTTGACCGCACAGAGTCTGACGGGCGCGTTCGGCCGGCGTGCGCAGGACTTTTCGCGCGAGCTGCTGGACCGCAGGCTGGTGCACGTCATCGCCAGCGATGGCCACGATTGCGAGCGGCGGCCTCCGGTGATGGATCAAGCTCGCGCGTGGCTGCGGAAAAAGTATGGGGACGGGCTGGCCCAAACCCTGTGCGTCGCCAATCCGGGCGCCGCGCTGTCCGGAGACGAGATGTATTTGCCAAACGCGGATCGTCAATTCTCCGTACGGAAGTGGTACGAGTTCTGGCGGTAGGGTTTCCCCGGTTCTCCCTGAGACAATCCCCAGCGGTATTCCACAAACTCTGGTAGCAGCCAGTTCCTTCGGACTGCGGAAGGAAGCATTCCTGGGACTCACGCAGCGCGAGCTATGCCTCAATACACGACTTTTGAACAACCGATTTGTGAACGAGCGACTCGTGAACAAGTGAGATGGTACGCGCTGACGGTGCCGTATCAGCACGAACGGCAAACCGAGAAGGCGCTGCAGTCGAAGGGGCTGGAGACGCTAGTGCCGCTGTACCGTAGCCGGAGACAGTGGTCGGATCGGGTGAAAGACGTGGACCTGCCGCTTTTCGCCGGATACGTCCCATGCCATTTCGACCTGAGCGACCGCATTCAGGTGCTGGATACGCCCGGCGTCGCCAAAATCGTGGGATTTGGGGGCGCACCGGCGGCTCTGGAAGATTCTGAAATGGCCGCGATTCAGCGGGTGGTGGCGGCGAAGCTGCCGTTGGCGCCCTGGCCTTATCTTAAGGCCGGCGATCGTGTCCGGGTGGAACACGGGCCGCTGCGCAAACAAGACCCCGGCCGGTTCGTTGGCCGCATCTGGGTGGAGGATCTTGGCAATTCAATCGTTCGCTCCAACGGAACCTACGTGCCGGCGATTCCCTCCCGGCGCACGCCACCGGCTCGCTACTTTCAGTTCGATAGCTGGCGGGTGAACGTTACGCTCGATGTATGGGCGCCGTCTCAGATTTACGTGGAAGAACCAGGTTCCTCCGTCGAAGGCCGCCCTTCCATTCCGCGCTTCAAGGCACAAACGCGCATCTGGGGATACGCCGCGGCGTCCAGCAACAAATGGGACGAGCTTACGCAAATCCTGGTCGATTCCGGCTCCCAGGTCGAGGATCACGCCCCCTCGAAGGACCTCTCTCCGCTCGAAAGCCAGCGTGTCTGGGAACGCCAGGCGGAAGAAAACGTGGTGGCGCGCCTGGAAAAAAGCGGCCTGCTGGCCCCTTCCGGGCCGGTGGATGATGTGCTGAACACAGTGGTCAACAACCTGATCGTTTCGGCCAATCTTAACGTCGAAGCGCGCTGCCGGGTACTGCTCACCACGCCGCTCGAGACCTTTTCGATCGGCCACACCATTGTCATCAGCCGGGGCCTCATCGACGTGCTGCCGGACGAAGCCAGCCTGGCGCTGGTACTGGCGGACGAGCTTTCTCACATCGCGCTGGGGCACCGAACGCCCACGCAGTTCGCTTTCCGCAATCAGACCATGCTTACCGACGCCGAAATGTTTCTGCGCCTGCACTTCGAGCGCACGACCCCCGAACTCGAGGCAGCGGGAAAGAAAACCGTCGAAATCATGCGCGCGTCACCGTACCAAAAGACCGCCAATGCCGGCTTGTTTCTGAAAGCTCTGGGCAGCCGGAGCAGCGCGCTGCCTCGGCTACTGGCGGCGAATCTTGGAAACCAGCTGGCCAACCCCGAGGCGCTGGGGCGTCTGGCCGAGTTTACTGCCTCCGCGCCCGATCTTGAGGAAAGCCATTTGGAGCAGATCGCCGCGCTGCCGCTGGGCTCGCGCGTCAAACTGGATCCCTGGCGCGATCAGATTACTCTGGTCAAGACGCGTCCTCTGGAGCTCTTGTCTCCGCGCGAGAAGATGCCCTTCGAGATCACGCCGTTCATTCTTTATTTGACTCGCTCGCCCTAGAGTTTATTGGAAACGACCTCTTCCAGATGCGCGCCGGTCTCCTGCTCCACCTTGGCGTGCAGACTGTTCCCGTGCGCATCCATCGTAACGATGGCGGCGAAGTCGTGCACGCGCAGGTGCCACATGGCTTCCGGGATCCCGAAGTCCAGCAGGTGCACGCCCAGCACCTTGTCGATCAACCGCGCATAAAACTGCGCCGCGCCGCCGATCGCATTCAGGTACACCGCGCCTGAATCCTGGAGCGCCGCTAGCGTCTTTTTCCCCATCCCCCCCTTGCCGATCACCGCGCGCACACCGTAGTTGCGGATGATATCCGCCTGATACGGCTCCTCGCGCGAACTGGTCGTGGGTCCCGCAGCTTTCACCACCCACTCGTCACCCTGCTTCAACATCACCGGACCACAGTGGTACAGCACCGATCCGCGCATATCCACCGGCGGCGGATTCTTCATCAGGTGCGCGTGCACCGCATCGCGGCCGGTGAACATTTCGCCCGTGATCAGCACCACGTCGCCGACCTTGAGAGCCCGAACCTGTTCTTCCGTCAGCGGCGGCCGCAGGATCACTTCTCTCCCCGTCAAGGGGAATCCCTCGCCGCGAGCCATCCTTGTCACCGGCCGCGCTGGATCGCGATATAGCCATTTCGTGATGGCGCCGCTGGACGCATCGAGTCTGACGCCCAGTCTCCGGAACGCCCAGCATTCGTAGGCGACGCTCACGAAGTAGCTCGCCGGCAGCCGGTTGGCCGCGCCGATTTTGCACCCGATCAGCGAAGACTTACCGCCGAATCCCATCGCCCCCACGCCGATCTTGTTGGCTTCCGCCATGATTTCGGTTTCGAGCGTGGCCAGCTCCGGAATCGGATTGGTATCGTCCAGCGTGCGAAACAACTGGGTTTTCGCCAACAGATATCCGTGCGCGCGATCGCTACCGATGCAAACTCCCACCGCTCCGGGCGCGCAGCCTTGTCCTTGCGCCTGCCATACGGCGTGCAGGATGCACTTGCGGACGCCCTCCAGATCGCGGCCCGCCTTGCCCACATGTTCGAGCTCCATGGGCAGCGAATACTGGATGTTCTTGTTCTCGCAGCCGCCGCCCTTGAGGATCAGCTTCACCTCGATTTCGTCCTGCTCCCACTGCTCGAAGTGGATCACGGGAGTCTCTACGCCCAGGTTGTCGCCGCTGTTCTTGCCGGTCAGCGAATCGACCGAGTTGGGCCGCAGCTTGCCGCGCTTGGTCGCTTCGGCCACGGCCGCGCGGATCGCCTTCTTGACCACCATCTGATTCACGCCCACCGGAGTGTGAACGTCGAACGTCGGCATCCCGGTGTCCTGGCAGATGGGCCCCTGGTCGTCCGCGGCCATGTCGATATTCGTGGCGATGATCCCCAACGCTTGCGATGCCTGCGTCTGGGGCGTCTCCGCGGCGATCGCGATTCCCATCGCCTCTCGCACGTCCGGCGGCAGGTTGGTGGCGGTCTGGGTAATGAGTTCAACGAGGCTTTCTTGGAGGAATTGCATGAAGTTAGATTTTAGCGGATCGGGATGTACGCCCTAGGCGCGCGCGCTGATGAAGCGGTCGGGACCTTTGGCCGCAGGCAACGCCCCGATCTGCCGCAGCAGCCCGAGCTGATCCCAGCTGTTCCAGCCTTCCACGATCTGCCCGTTCGCGATGCGCACCACCACGATCCCTTCGATGCGTACCCGCCGGCCGGTCGGTGCGACCCCCGAATTGCCGCCCTTGTGGGTACCCTCGGCTGTAATTCGCACGGTAACCCGATCGCCCTCCGCGATGATGTCCTCGATCTTCATGTGAATGTCCGGCAGCGCACCCCGCAGGTTTCGGACGAACGGTTTGATTCCGGCAGGTCCCTGGATCGGCGCTTCCGTGTCACCTAGACCGTAGCCGATACCATGCGCTGCGAAGAGCTCGTCGATGGTCTCCTCCCGCCCTTGATTCCACACTTCGTCGAACCAGCGCCGGACAAGTGTCTTGTTGGCTTCGCTCATGGAGTGTCTCCCGGCGTCACTGTATCAAAACAAAAGCGGCGGGCATCTCTACCCGCCGCCATAAAACAAGAATCGAAATTTACGTTAGTACCGATAGTGATCCGGCTTGTACGGACCTTCCACCGGCACCCCCAGATACTCCGCCTGCTTCGGCGACAGCTTGGTCAGCTTCACGCCGATCTTGTCCAGGTGCAGCCGGGCGACTTCCTCGTCCAGCTTCTTGGGCAGCGTGTACACGCCGACCTTGTAGACGTCCTTGTTCTTCCACAGGTCGAGCTGCGCCAGCGTCTGGTTCGAGAAGCTGTTCGACATCACGAAGCTAGGGTGGCCCGTCGCGCAGCCCAGGTTCACCAGCCGTCCTTCGGCCAGTAGGAAAATGCTGTGCCCGTCGGGGAAGGTGTACATGTCCACCTGCGGCTTGATCTCGGTCTTCTTCACGCCCTTCGCTGTGTTCAGCGGCTCCACCTGGATCTCGTTATCGAAGTGGCCGATGTTACACACGATGGCCTGGTCCTTCATCTTCTTCATGTGCTCCAGCGTGATGATGTCGACGTTCCCCGTCGTGGTCACGTAGATATCGCCGCGTCCCAGCGTATCCTCGACCGTGGTCACTTCGAAGCCTTCCATCGCGGCCTGCAGCGCATTGATCGGATCGATCTCCGTCACCACCACGCGCGCGCCGAACCCACGCAGCGAGTGGGCCGAGCCCTTGCCAACGTCGCCGTATCCGCAAACCACCGCGACCTTGCCCGCCACCATCACGTCGGTCGCGCGCTTGATACCGTCGCTCAACGACTCGCGGCAGCCGTACAGATTGTCGAACTTCGACTTGGTTACCGAATCGTTCACGTTGATTGCTGGCACCAGGAGCTTGCCTTCCTGCTGCATCTTGTACAGGCGATGCACGCCGGTGGTGGTCTCCTCGGAAACGCCCTTCCATTCTTTGGCTAGATCGCTCCACCGCCGCGGATTCTCGGCATGAACCTCTTTGAGCAGGTTCTTGATCACCTTCTCTTCGTGGCTCTCCGAAGGAGTATTGACCCAGTCCGATCCTTTCTCGAGTTCCACACCCTTGTGGATCAGCAGCGTCACATCGCCGCCGTCGTCGACCACCAGCTGCGGACCTTTGCCGTTGGGGAAGCTGACTGCCTGATAGGTGCACCACCAGTATTCCTCGAGCGTCTCGCCTTTCCAGGCGTAGACCGGAGTGCCTGTCGCCGCGATCGCCGCCGCTGCGTGATCCTGCGTAGAAAAGATGTTGCAGCTCGCCCAGCGCACGTCCGCGCCCAGGTCCTTCAGGGTCTCGATCAGCACCGCCGTCTGAATGGTCATGTGCAGCGATCCGGTGACGCGCACGCCCTTCAGTGGCTTGTCAGTGGCGTATTTCTTGCGGATCGACATCAGGCCGGGCATTTCGGCTTCGGCGATGCTGATCTCCTTCCGGCCCCAGTCGGCCAGCTTCATGTCCGCGACTTTATAGGCCAGCGTGGCCGGATTCGCTACGGTACTCATCTCCAAGGCTCCTTTAAACTTTTATATCGTAAAATCTCGATACTTCGATATAATACTAAATAGCTGACGATGGCGTCAATCCTCAAATCCCTTAGGCTGCTGGCCGATCCGAACCGGGTCCGCATCGTGCTGCTGCTCGAACGCGAGGAACTCTCCGTCGCGGAATTACAGGAAATCTTGGCCATGGGGCAGAGCACCATCTCTACGCATCTGTCTCAATTGAAACAAGCTGGCATCGTCGAGGACCGGCGTACCGGCAAGAACATCTTATATAGTCTCAAGGCCTTCGGCAACGGCACCCAAAAGCAGGTTTTAGACGTACTTCGGCATGCCGTAAAGGAAATCCCCGAGGCCGGGGAGGACCGCGACGCGCTGCGTCTGGCCCTTCGTCGCCGGCAAGACAAAGTCCGGTCCTATTTCGACGAACTGGCGGGGAAATTCGGACGCCAGTACGTTCCGGGTCGCTCCTGGCAAGGACTGGCGGAAACTTTCCTTCTGCTGATGCCGCCCTTGGTGATCGCCGACCTGGGCGCCGGCGAAGGAACCGTATCCCAACTGCTCGCCCGCCGCGCCAAGAAAGTGATCGCCGTCGACAATTCCGAGAAGATGGTCGAGTTCGGCTCGAGCCTCGCCCGCGCTCATCACGTCAAGAATTTGGAATACCGCTTGGGTGACCTCGAAGAGCTGCCCATCAAGAAAGGCGAGGCCGACGTGGCCATCTTCAGCCAGTCGCTGCATCACGCCCAGCATCCTCCCCGAGCGCTGGCCGAGGCGTTTCGCATCGTGAAACCCGGCGGCCGCGTCATCATCCTCGATTTGCTGAAGCACCATTTCGAAGAAGCGCGTGCTCTCTATGCCGATGTATGGCTCGGCTTCAGCGAGGTGGAACTTCGCCGCATGCTGGGCGACGCTGGATTCAAGGACATCAGCACGGCCCTGGTGCATCGCGAAGCCGAAGCCCCGCATTTTGAAACCGTCCTCGCCGCGGCGGCCCGCTGATCCAAACTCCCGTGAAGAGCGGTAGAATCTAGAGCGGCCCTGAAGGAGCCGTCCATGAAAAACATCTTCAAAATCGTCCCGCCTGCAATAGCGCTAGTCGCGCTGGCTGTGGTGCCGTTCGCTGTCAAAGGGCAGCAAAAGAAACCTGCCGCTCCGAAATCGGTGCGCCTGTACATCCTTGATTGCGGCGACATTACCGGCGTCGGCGAAGTACAATTCGGCTTCAAGCAAGGCCAGCTGGCTGATACCAGAATGGTCACGCCCTGCTACCTGGTGGTGCATCCGCGCGGCACGCTGATGTGGGACACCGGCGAGATCCCTGATGCCGATTTCAAAGGCAATCCCACCAAGGCAGGGGCGTTCGCGATAACCCGGCCTTTGTTGCCACAACTCGCAGCGCTCGGCTACACGCCCGCCGATATCACCTACCTGGCGCTCTCGCACTATCACGGGGATCACGTGGCTAACGCCAACGCCTTTGCCGGCTCCACCTGGATCGTCCAGGATGTCGAGCGCGCAGCCATGTTCGCCAAGCAGGACGGCAAGGCCAAAGGGTCGAATGCTCCCAACCCGGCCTACTTCGGAAAGCTTGAGAACAGCAAGACGACTCTGCTCCATAGCGAAGACCACGATGTGTTCGGCGACGGAACCGTCGTCATCAAGTTCACGCCGGGTCACACGCCCGGCCATCAGTCGCTGTTCTTGAAATTCGCGAAGACCGGCCCGGTCGTGCTCTCAGGCGACCTTTATCACTATCCCGAAGAACGCAGCATGGGCATCGTTCCAGGGTTCGACGTCAACGGCGAGCAGACACGCAAGTCCCGTGCTGACCTCGAGGCCTTCATCAAGAAGTCCGGGGCGCAACTCTGGATCCAGCATGGCACGGCCGACAATGCCAAGCTGAAGAAAGCTCCCGAGTATTATGAGTAGCTGGTCCTAGAACACCAGCTTGAGTGCCACCTGCATGATCCGCGGATCCAGTGCCGTGAGGATCTGCCCAAAATTCTGATTGTTCCGCGCGGTGGTTACGGCGCCCGCGCGATAGCTGTTGGTCAGGTTGAAGGCCTCACCACGAACCTCCACGTTCGTCCGCTCACGAACCCGGAAAACCCTCGACAACGCCATGTCGATTTGAAAGAATCCTGGGCCGGGAACATTCGAACGTCCCGCGTTGCCGAGAACTGGCGTCGTTGGGATTGCGAACGCCGCCGGGTTGATCCAGCACGCCGCGTTGGGATGATCGCACAGAGGATTCGCAAGAACCTGATTGGGCCGCTGCCCGGCCGCTCCGGTCAGGGCGATGTCCGTACCGTCGGCGGTCGTCTGGAAGGCGCCCGACAAAAAGCGGTAGCTGGTGGAAAGTCTCCAGTCGCTGGCCGCAGCGCGGAGGATTCTGTCATTGAAGCGCGGTGATTCGAGAAGCGGCGTGAAGACAACATTATGTCGGCGGTCCAGAGCCTGCGTCCCGGCTAGCGTTCCGGTCTGGCAGTTGCCGCGATCTAAGCGCCGATTGTTGACATCGGTGTAAGTGCCGCCGGTGCCGCCCACCAGCGAAGCGATCGTAACGTCGCCGATGCAGTGCGACCAGGTGTAGTTCATGTTGAGGCTTACGCCCCGGCTCAGGCGCTTCTGGACGGCGACGATCATCCCGTTGTAGCTCGCCGTTCCTCCTGATTCGAACTGGTCCACGAAGGCGAGGAATTTTCCTTCCGCCGGGTTGATCAAATTGGCCAGACGGCGTTGATTGGTGTTGGCCGTGGTCGCGCCCGGCCCTGGCATTGCCGGATTGAGTTGTCTGCTCACCCAGATATGAGAACTTTCGGTGCCCAGGTAGCTGATCGAGACCAGCCAGCTGCTGCCAAATTGCCGCTGAACGCTCAGATTCCAAGATTCGGTGGTCGGAGCCTTGGCGTCCGGCTGCTGCGCGACGTAGTTGCCGTTTTGGATAAACGGCGTATTAGTAGACAAGTTAAACGTCCCCGCGAACGGATCTCCGCCCGCAACCGTCGACCAGGGGTCCGAGAAGTTGAGTAGACCAGGAGCGGACACGAAATTGCCGAAGGGCGGCGCCGTGGTCACCGTCGACATAATCATGATGTTCGGGAAGTCGTAGGAGATTCCAAAGGAAGCGCGGACAGACATCTTGCCGTCGCCCTTCGGATCGAACGCTACGCCGATGCGCGGCGCGAACTGGTTGAGGCGATTATTGACGCCGGTTTTGCCCTGGAACCCCGGATCGCCGGCGTAAATGAGACCCGCCGGAGCGTTCTTGAAAACGCTGCTCTTGATCCCCTTGTTGAAGTTATCCCAGCTAAAGTTGTAAATCGCGCCGTTGCTAATCCCCTGAGGCAGGAACGGCTCCCAGCGGAGTCCCAGATTCAGAGTGAGCCGCCGCGAAACCTTCCACGTGTCCTGGCCGTAAAGACCGTAACCCCACTTGTAAGTAAAGGTCGAATTGGGCACGCCTTGCGTCAAGGTTCCTACTTGGCCCAGGAGGAAGTCCGACATCCCCAGACCCGTAGCAGTGGTGGCGAAAGTAAACGCCGCCGCGGAATTGACGTTCGCCAGTTGGCTGTGCTGGTACTTATATCCCGCAAATCCGAATGCAAATTGATGGGCGCCGCGGATGATGTTCACGTCGTCCGATAGTGTGTAGTCGGTGGGTATGAATGAGGCCTGGATCGCTGTACCCACGCCGATAGCGGGGCCGCCGCTGACCGTGACCACGGTCTGATGCGGGACAAAACAAGTCATCTTTACGCCGATATCGCAACCCGAGAAGTAATCGTCATTAAAGCGGTGCACAGCGACGCGATTCATGGATACGCGAAACGCATTCACGATGGTGGGCGAGACCAGGTAGGTGTGACCGAAGGCGACCGTCTGCGCCAGGTCATCCAGGCCCCCGGAGGATGAGTCCAGAAGGTTGTGACTCAGATCGAATGAGGGGGGTTGCAGGAAGGTAGTGGCCATATACCGCGCGAAGATCTGCTGCTTGCTGCTGAGTTGGTAGTCTATTCGTCCCAGAACTTGATACTCATTGGATTGAATCACTGGTCCGAATTTCGTGTCGCCGCAGGGACTGGTGGACTTGGGCAACAGCTTCACGATCGCCAGGGACTGCGTGTTGAAGCGAGTGATCGGAATCTGTTTGTTGGCGAAAGTGCCGCCCGCAGGGTCTTTAATTGTGGCCGGGAAGGTAGGGCAGCCGCTGAAATCTCCCGCCAGCATTTGAGCCGTCGGAACAAAACCCGTGCGGTCCGCTGGATCGGAACGGGTCCGGGTGCCTTGGTAACCGACAAAGTAGAACAGTTTGTTCTGCATGATCGGCGCACCCAACGTTCCGCCAAACTGATTGCGCTTGAGCGTGTCGCGCCGGAGAGCTTTGAAGTTCCGGGCGTTCATGTCGCCGTTACGAAGGAACTCGAACAGATCGCCGTGATATTCGTTGGTTCCGGATTTCACCACTGCGCTGACGGCCGCCGCGGAGTGGGTCCCGTTCTGCGCTGTGAGCGTGCTGGTCTCAACTTTAAATTCCTGCAAGGCATCCGGGAAGGGAAACGGGAGATTCACGGCGTCGAACAGGTTGTTGTACATCGTGCCATCGAGCGTATATCCGATGCCCGAAAGCAGCCCGCCTGCAACCGAGATATTCAAACCTCCCGGGAAACCCGCCGTTCCGTTGATGCCGCCCGGAATCGCCGCGCCGGCCAGTCCCACCAGCTCGGCCGCGTTTCTACCGTTGAGGGGTAATTCGAGAATCCGCTTGTTTTCGATCAAGGATCCGATACTGGTGGCCTGGGTTTCCACTTGCGTGGTATTGGCTTCCACCTGGATGCTCTCGCTGACTGCGCCAACCTTGAGCGATATGTTCAGTGTCGGATTCGAAGCCACCTGCAGCACGATTCCGGTCTGAACGTACGTTGAGAATCCAGTCTTGGATACTTCCACGCGATACGGCCCGATAGCCAGGTTAGCCAGAGCGTAGCTGCCGTCGCTGCCACTGGTCGTGGTCCGCACCACGCCTGTGTCGGTCTGAGTAGCCTTGATTTCCGCGCCTGGAACCGCGGCGCCCGCCGGGTCCAGCACCACGCCTTGAATCTGGGACGTAGCTTGTCCCCATAGACAGGTTCCCAGTACAAGAACAAAAACAAAGAGATACAACAAGGATCTCAGTGTGCGCATACTCCCCCCTCTCAGAACCAACGCGAGCCTAGCGCCGATAGTACTAGAAGTCCGAAAAGGTGTCAATCCGGTTACGCTTCGCGTCACCGCATATATCATGGAAGCAGATCCATGAAGAATCCGTGGCTGCACCGGCTCGCCATTCTGCTGGCAGTGTGCACACTGCTGCTGATTATCGACGGCGCTATGGTCAGCTCTGGAGCTCAGCCGGCGCCCTCCACAACGTCGACCCATCGCCTGGCGGCAACGGCTGTCAGCCTGTTGGCCCTAGGAGTGGTCGTGTGGCTGATTTTTGGCGACGCGCGGCCGCAAGCCCGCCGTCTGGGCTGGATCACCTTGGCCATCGCCATATTGCAAGACTCCGTGGGGCACGCCGCAGTGCTATCGATGTTTCCGCGCACGGCGGGAATTGCGCACGCCTTGATGGCGCCGCTGTTCTTTGCCGCCGTCGTGGCGATCGCGGTGCTTACGTCGGGAGCATGGTCCCGCGGCCCGGAGCTAGTCTACGATTACGGCTGGCCGTCCATGCGGTCCTTGGCCATCATGTCTCCGATTTTGGTGGTGTTACAGATCTTGCTCGGCGCGGCCTTCCGCCAGAAGGCCCTCACGCTACTGCCGCACGTTTTGGGTGCGATGTTTGTGGCACTGGTGATTCTGCTGGAATCGATATTCGTTCTGCAGCAGTTCCCCACGCATCGTGCGCTGGCTCCAGCCGCGAAGACCCTTCTGGGGGTCGCCTTCGGTCAGGTGTTCCTGGGCATCTCGGCGCTCACTATGAAGACCATGGCCGATGACACTGCCCCGCCGGTGATCGCAACCGTGGCCGCGCATGTGACCGGCGGCGCTGTGACTCTAGCGACCACCATCGTCCTTTCGATCCTCATCCGCCGCAACGTCCAGCCGCGCATCGAAGAGGAAGACGTCGAAGCGCCTGCGGCTAGTTAACGACCACCTGCGCCGCTTGTGCCGGCGCGCCCTTCGGCTCCCAATATCCAATCCAGCGGCCCGCCGTAAGCACGGAGAGCCACAGAGCCAGTGAAAGCGCCGCTGCCAGCTTGGCCCGGCCCGGAATCACGGGACTGCGATCCAGGTCAGTTACGTTGCGATAGACGCTCCGGAATACCAGCGCGTGAAGGATGATCAGAGCAAACAGCACCAGCTTGATCCGAAGATACGGGTTCGGATAATAGATCGCAGCCTTCGACCACAGCAGCAGTATCCCGCACCCCGCCGTGAGCGTCAGCCCCAGGTGCTTCCACGGCCGCAGCCCGTTCACGATGTCCGACACCGGGCGCTTGGTCATCGCGATTCCAAGCAGGCGCAGGTCAGTCATCAGGATCATTCCGCCAAACAGTCCCATCCCCGTCAGGTGCAGGGACAGGATCACTGGAAACACGATTGCCGATTCGCGAATCGCGGTGCCTAGCGCCGTATCTTGAAACCATTGGACGATTTCTGGAGGCATTGGATTTTCTCCTTATACGAAGGCAATGAAGATTCCGCCGAACACCACGCTGATCCACAGGGCCAGCGAAATCGCGCCCGTCAGAAACGACAAGCCGCCCGGCGCTTTCTTTAATGCCACCCAGCGGTGAATCGTGTAGTTGTAGATGAGCGCCAGGGCCAGCATGGTGAGTTTGAACCGGAACGAGGCGTTGCGCAGGTACATGTTCGGATCGGAAGAGAAAATCAGCGGACCGGAGATCAGCACCAGCGCGAGGCCGGCCAAGGTCCACGGGAAGGTATCTCTCCATAGGTCCGCGGCCGACTCCTTCTTCATCCCGATGCCCAGCAGCCGAAGGTCCACCATGGTGATGGTCCCGATCGCGACGGCGAACCCTAGGATGTGCAGCACTTCGCATACGGGGAACGCCCACTCATTTGTATTCAGCGGATTGGTCGACGGATCATATGCCAAAAAGAGTGCCATTTATTCACCTTGTCTTCAACAGAGAAGCTTCCATCGCGCGCCGCCCAATCAGTTTGCGGCGCACAAGCTGGAAACCGATGATAACAGACGTGACGCACAGCGAAGTTCCGCCCAGCATCAGCGTCAACACCACGATGTCCCAGGCCGGACGGTAGTTGTACAGCCAGGGAAAGTTGACCGAATGCAGTCCATGGTACAGCCAGCGATTCACCCAGGACTCGGTGCTCGCCCGATAGCTCCCCACCACCTGCGCGGTCTTCGGATCGATGTAGTACCGCGAATGGGCTTCGTCGTTTAACTGCACGAACAACACGGGTAGAGGCCGTTGTCTGTTCCGGTCGAGATAATAGGCGTCGTATTGGGTGATCAGCCGCGCTTCTGCCACCCTGGCTACGCTGTTCAGGACGTTGAGAATTCGGCCCGTATTGAATGACTCCAGTGGCTCGCCACGCATCCGGATGACTCGTGTCTCCCCCCGCGCGCCGGTGGCCAGGTACACGGGCTCGCTGGCGAAGGATGAAAACTCAAGTTGCTTCACTTGGAATGCCGGCCCCAGTTGAGCGAGCGCCTCCTGTGGAGGCTTCATGGCGTACTGTGACAGCGGAGGGCGTTTGCCGCGAAGCGCGGCCGCAATACTCCTGCCCTGCTGTGGTCTGCCCGAACTGAGCGGAAAAGGCTCCATCGAAAGCATCCCGCTGAACGCCCAGGTGCACGCGACGATTCCAAAAAATAAACCCAGAATGTGGTGAAGGCGCTTCTGGCCGGTGTATGGAATGCTGACTCTCCGCGACGGCGAGTACATCATCAGCCCCACAACCAAACCCATCAGCGCCGCAATCGTCGCGATCCCCGACAGCCAGATCACCACCTTGCTCCACAACGGTCCATTTTTTCGCAGCGGTGTGTAGTACAGCCAGTGTGGGATCGGACCCAGGTGCGCGAAGAAGCGCGAAGAGCGGGTCGTAAACTGGACCACTTCCCCCGTATTCTCCGACACGTAGACCTGATCGCCGTTCGGCCATGAGTACTTCCACAGAGGACGCAGATTGCGGAGGCCGCCCTCCAGTGTCCACTGATCTGGTCTGGTCACCTCGTCGACTGTCGCCGCGCCCGCCGGCTGCCCGGACCATGCAGCCGCGGTTCTGAGGTTCAGTCCCGAAGGAAACAAGTCCTGCTGCTCGCCGGTGTCGGCATAGACCATAGCCTCACTGCGACCGGTGCGGAAGTAATATGCCGGCCGCCCATCGAAGGATGCAAGCCGGATCGAGTTGGGAGTTTGATCGGAATCCGCCTTCGCCCAGGCATCCGCCGCTGATATCTTCACCTGCGCCGGGTCGAGAAACGGCGCTCGCTCCAGCCGATCCGCGTCGCTCACCGACGGGTAGTCCCAATACATCATGAAGATCCCGGAGACGAACCACCAGGCAAACAACAGACAGAAAGCCACCCCCATCCAGCGGTGGCACAGGATGGCCGTTTTCTTGACTAGAATCAGCACGTGTGTGTTGGGATCAGCTTACTTGGGGCTGCACGACCACGCAGTGTCGTTGAACCGGTCGTAATCGCAGACGCGCGCTCCACCGGCTAAAATAACCGAGCGGGCATGCGCGAAGTTCGAACCGTCGCGCGCGAGATCGCCTGTCACCGTGATCATATCGCCCTTCTTCAGGGTGTATCGCGTCCAACCATGCTGCATCAGCGCGTTGGGGCTGCCCAGCTCGAATTCCCATCGGGCCGTCTTGCCGCTCGGGTCGACGATATCCAAGAAGAAGTGGGCATGCGGGTTCAGCCATTCGATTTGCGTCACGGTTCCTTTGAAATCCCGCTGCTTGGATAAATCGAATACAGCTACGAACGCATGATGCGCCCGCAATGGCGCCGCGGACACGATTAGCGCCAGTCCTGCGGCGATACTGAGCGGCCTGCCTTTCATTGGTCGGCCCTCCTGCGAATCCTGACTAAATTATACGAACCCACCCTCTTTTAGACAAAGCCAATGGCGCGTCCGCCGACTCCGACCCCGAACCACAGGATCAGGGACAATAGCGCGACCACCCAGCCCAGCAGCATCGGGCGCTTATCTTCGTCCTTGTGCGTGATCCAACGAAACAGCGTGAACTGGAAGATGATGGCCGGAAACAGCACCTCCATTTTGAACTTGAATCCTTCATTGACGAAACACTTCATGGCTTCGGACGTGAACAGCATGTAGCCGGTGGCGAGCATGGTCACCAACCCCCAGGTCATGTAGGGTTCCAGGTTCTTCGCCAGTACCGTCACCGGCTGCTTCTTCAAGCCCAAGCCCATCATGCGCATATCGATGATCACAATCGCGCCGAACATCATCGTCAGCGCCAGAATGTGGATGGTTTCGATCACCGGAAAAGCCCAGACGGTTCCCGAAATCGCCTGGCCGAGCCACATCTTGTCGTTCCACTCAAAAAACGGCTTGAAGGATTGCCACATTTTAGAAGTTATAAGCGGTGGTTCTGCCCGCAATGATCACAATGCCCCAGCTGATCAGCGAAATCCAGCCGGCCAGTTTCGCGGCGCGAGGCGGATCGGCCGCCCATTCCCATTCATGCATACTGCGGTAGATCTTAGACGAGTGGAAGATCAGCACGTTCAGTCCCGCCAGGAACAGGAACAGCACCTTCAGGCGGAACCACGGGCTGTTGTAGCACTTGATCGGTTCCGAAATGAGCAGCAGAGTCCCGGTGACGATCATCATCAGGAATCCGGCCGTGGTCCAGGGGATCAACTGGTGAAACACATCCGAGGCCGACTCTTTTTTGAAGATGAGCCCCATCATGCGGAGATCGGAAATGGCGATGGTTCCGGCCGAGACACTGATACCGAGCAGGTGCCCGCCTTCCAGCAGCGGAAACGCGAGGATCGACTCCCGGATAGATACGCTGAGCGAAGTCTCCTGGAGCCATTGACAGAATTCAAGTAGAGCCATCAAACAGGAGACTAACATGGCGAGCCTTTGGTTACTCCCCGCGAGGGGTCAACAGGTGGTCAGTGACCGGGATGTGACCAAAGAATGTCTATGCTTATAACTACTTACGCGACGAGGATGGGTCGGGTACTGGTAGTTCCCGGTGCAACACATAACTGACCTCGATGGGCATCGTGTCCATCGACCTGACTTTCAAGACCACCTGGTAATAGCGTGGAAGGCTGCCATCCGCCTTCTTCATCTTGGAAACCAATGTTTTCGCGAACATAGCGTCCGTGAACGCCTGGACTTCCCCGGTGATGCTCGAGATCCGGTTTCCGGCCAGATACAGCACCTCGCCGTTGCCGTAGAGCCCCGGCACGCGGCTGATCAGAGCGTAGCTTTCCTCGGTATCTTGCGGATCCCGAGGCAGTTTATCAGTGAAGAGCCCCGGCTCGCCCGGCCCCGGATTCATGTTCCGAATCCCTTCCGGCTCGAGCACAAACGGCCGGTCGGACGACATCGCCTGCATCTGCTTGCCCGCAACCGGTCCCAGGAACACGACGTTGCCCATGGCGACCTCGGGAGCGCCAATCTGGTCGCTGCTGGTGACCAGCACGTCCTGCTTGTGCAGCATTCCGAGAAATTGCCCCAGCAGCACCGCCCCAGTCGCCGTTCCAGTTTCGCCCGACCCCGCCGGGGGTGTCGACAGGCACACGATAAGCGGCCGCTTGGACGAAACGAGCGGTTCCCAGAGCTCCTTCAATTCCGGTGTCCAATCCCGGGCAGACTGAGAATTGGACTGCTCCACCTGCCACAGCCGCGTTCCGAAATATGCGGCCAGACCCAGCGCCAGCAACAGCCCGGCCACGAGCGCGATTTCCTTGCGGCCCCAGCGCCGCGAGGATTCGATCATCGTCGGTTCCGGCAGGATTTCGGGGCGAGCCTCGAAAGTTAACTTAAACCCGCCCTTGGGCAGATCCACCAGAATGGAATCGTCTAGGCCTTCGGTACGGTAGTATTCGACGAGCTTCTGCCGGAGCCGGGCGACGTGCATCCGGACCGTGGACTCCTGGCGCGGATCATAGGAATCCGGCTTGGCGAACACGTCCAGCCCGACGGTATATTCCTTGAGACCGTCCGCGGTTCCGGAGACGGACTTTTCCGCCAGGTAACTCAACAGGTTACGGTGGATTTCCGAGGTGCGGAACGCTTTACTCTGCAGAATCCGCTGGATCTGAGCGTGCGTGGCTTCGAGCTCCAGGACCATGGCCATCCGAATGATAACACCCCCGTATCTATAACACGCTTCCTGTGCGGTTCTAGTTACAGGCGGATCCTACAGAGCTGGGATAAGGTCAGAAGTGGAAGCTCACGCCAAAGCGGAGGATATTCGCTCGATACTCCAGGCCGATCAAATCCACCTCGCCCCCCTCGGACGCGGCGGCGGTGAGATCGCTCACATAATTGCTGTTACCCGACATCAGCCGGAGGTACTCGCCCTTTAAGCTCAATTTGTCCGTGAACTTGCGCTCGTAGCCCACCCCGACCACCGCGCCCGTATGGAATCCGCTGTCGGTGGAGGCCGCAAAAGCGCCGTTCAGATTCGCGCGAGACGAGCCGGAGTGCTTCATGCCCGATACTCCGCCCGTTACGAAGAACAGATTTCGCCCAGCGGCGTAACCGATGCGTCCACGAATTGTTTGGATGTAATCCACATCGGTTTCGATATCGATTTCGTTGCCTACACCCGGAGCTCCATTGGGACCGAATATCAGAGTTTTGGTTTCTCCAATCCGCGCGATGCTATGATCTCCTTCGAATCCGATCACCAGATGTTTCTTGAACTGCCAGTTGGCGCCCGCCTGGAGCCCGACCAGAGAGCCGTTCGCCGTATGGTCGAACAAGTCCTGATGGACCGTGGTGGCGGTATTAGAGCTGAGATCCATCGTGCCTAGAGACACGCCCACATTCGCACCCACGTAGAAACCTGTCCAGGTTGTTTCATCGGCGGCGCTGGCTCCAGATGCCAAAATTAGAAACAGCGCGGCTGGCGCGCAAGCCTTCCCTAAAACATTCATTGCTCCCTGCTTTCCGAGATGTTTTTCTCGTCAAGCTAGTGGCGCACTGCTCAGCGCAATCTCTACGGGATCGCGTGGAGGGCGGAGGGGTAACTGGGGCAAGGCTTCGCCTTAGCCCATCGGAATGCGTGGAGCAGGCTTTATGGTTTAATCGCCCGCGACGTTGGCGATCTGGGTCAGGTTCGCGTTGAGTACCGCTTCGGCGTCCGCCTCAGTAAACTCCTGCGTTTTAACCGAGTGGTTCATCGAACAGAACTTAGGTCCGCACATCGAGCAGAACGCCGCGTCCTTGAACCCTTCTTCGGGCAGCGTTTCATCGTGATACGCCTGCGCCGTCTCCGGGTCGAGCGACAACTCGAACTGCTTCTTCCAGTCGAACGCGAATCGCGCGCGCGATAACGCGTCGTCCCGGTCTCTCGCTCCCGGACGATGCCGGGCAATATCGGCCGCATGGGCCGCGATCTTGTACGCGATCAGTCCCTGCTTCACGTCTTCGCGATTCGGCAGGCCCAGATGCTCCTTGGGAGTCACATAGCACAGCATGGCCGCGCCATGCCATCCGATCATCGCCGCGCCGATCGCGGAAGTGATGTGATCGTAGCCCGGCGCGAAATCCGTCACCAGCGGCCCCAGCGTGTAGAACGGGGCTTCCTGGCAGATCTTGACTTCCTTCTCCACCTGCATCTGGATCTGGTCCATGGGGATGTGTCCCGGACCTTCGATCATCACCTGCACGTCGTGTTTCCAGGCGATCTTGGTCAGCTCGCCCAGCGTCTCGAGCTCGGCAAACTGCGCGCGGTCGCTTGCATCGGCCAGCGATCCGGGCCGTAGCCCGTCGCCCAGCGAAAAGCTCACATCGTGCTTCTGGAAGATCTTGCAGATGTCCTCGAAGTATTCATACAGGAAGTTCTGCTTGTGGTTCTTCACCATCCACTCAGCTAAAATCGCACCGCCGCGGCTGACGATTCCGGTGATGCGCTTGGTGGTCAGCGGAATGTATTGCACCAGAACGCCCGCGTGGATGGTCATGTAATCCACCCCCTGCTCGGCCTGTTCTTCGATCACTTCCAGCATCACGTGGATGTTGAGGTCTTCCACCCGGCGCACGCGCGCCAGAGCTTCATAAATCGGCACCGTCCCGATCGGCACAGGCGAGTTCTGGATGATGGCCTTGCGGATACGCGGAATGTCGCCGCCGGTCGACAAATCCATGACCGTATCGGCCCCGTACTTCACCGAATAGCGAAGTTTTTCGAGCTCTCCGTCGACGTCCGAAGTAGTCGAGGAATTCCCGATATTGGCGTTGATCTTGCAGCAGGACGCCACCCCGATGCACATCGGCTCGAGGTTGGTGTGATGGATGTTGGCGGGGATGATCATCCGCCCGCGTGCCACTTCGTCGCGTACCACGTCGGGCGCCAGGCGTTCGCGTGTCGCGACGTATTCCATCTCTTCCGTGATCCGCCCTTGCCGCCCGTAGTGCATCTGTGTGCGGATCTTGTCGTTCGCGCGTCGCGCAATCCATTCTTGTCGCATAACGCTCCGATCTTACCAGAACTAAAGAACGCGAGTAGTGGGCACTTTGAACTTATATTTCGATAGTGGGCTACTTTGACCACGCATGATAAAATCACAGTATGAGAGGCTTTCTAGTTTGCTCGAACGACGGGTCCGCAACAAGAGTTCGTATGGCGGCTCAAGCCGTCAGGACCAAAGGCGACTACTTCCTAATTGAAAACGAGGGACAGAGGTTGGCGTTGCGGAAGGCGCTCGATAAGTTGGTCGACGCGCGGCCCTAACGCTAAAGCCTGCTGGGGGCTACCTTGAAATTCTGCGGTAGGTGCCCATGTCATCGACGAACTCAACAAGCCCCTTATCGCGAAGATGCTGTAACGTCTGCCGCAGCTTGTCCGATATATTCGCGTTAGATGGATAGAGACGTTTGAAATGCGCCTCAAGCCTGTAGACATCGGCCAAGGCGAAGGTTTGGCCTACTTTCCAGTTCTGCTCGACGAGCTTCGCGAGTTCTGAATTCCAGGTTCGTCTCGCGACTGGCATACTGCGAAGTCTATCATTGTCCTCAGAGATACTCCACGCGAGTTTGCATCTCCTCCGCCGTCATGAGGTTATGTACCGGGACGAGTCGGCGGAGCATTTCGCCGATGGAGATCGAACCTTGGCGGCAGTAGGCGATGCCCGCGTGCACTACGCCTGCTTGATGCAAACGTAGGAAGTCCGCGTCCTGGGTCACCAGCACGCGCCCAGACTGAGTTGCGAAGGACAACTGGTCCGTGTCCGAAGCTCCAGTCAATTCCTCTGCAGCCGCGGTAGTGACGTCAATGCCCCGCCGCCGCAGACCGGCGGCAACGCTCATCGGGATGTGCTCGTCCAGATGAAAACGGACACGCACTTGTCAGGAGGCTTCGTCCAGCCGGCTGCGGGACGTTCTCTCCGTCAGCCTCTCCGACAGCGCGGATGGGTTGCTGCGGTGAAATTCCTCAGCCTGCTCCCGCTCGGCTCGGATTTCCTCCTGGATTTCCTCGCGATGGTCGTAGTAGTACGCCAACGCGGCGTGGACGTCGGCCAGCGTAATCGACGGAACCTGAGAGACAATCTCGTCCGGGGATAACCCGTGTTGCTCGTGCCAGATCACGACATCGAGCACCCGCACTCGGTGACCAGCGATCGAGGCACGGCCTCCGCAAACGTCCGGAACTTTGGTAATGCGCTCTGCCACGGCATCTTCAGAATACCCGATTGAGCCGGCAGGGCTGGAATCCGGAATCTAAGTAATCTAGGATGTTGGAGGGAGATTCAATATGGCTAAGTCCACAAAGCGTTCCGTCGGTCGACGCGGCTTCCTGAAGGGTGCTGCCGTAGGCGCGGCTGCCTTGGCCGCCAAACCGCAACTGGCGCCCGCGCAGCAATCGTCGCAGCAACCCGCTGGACGCGGAGCCCAGGCTCCCAGCGGAGCCGCCGTCGCCCGAGAAACCGGCGCGGCACGTCCCGCGGCCAATGCGCGAGTCATCGAGAACCCCGGCTCCGACTTCATGGTCGACGTCTTTAAAACGCTCAACCTCGAATACCTCAGCGCCAATCCTGGATCCACCTTCGAATCGCTGCACGAATCGCTGATCAACTACGGCGATAACAAGATGCCGGAGTTCCTCACCTGCACGCACGAGGAGAACGCGGTCGCCATGGCGCACGGCTACGCCAAGATCGAAGGCAAGCCCATGATGGCGCTGATCCACGGCGATATCGGCCTGCAGCACGCCGGTATGGCGATTTACAACGCCTATTGCGACCGCGTGCCGATCTACATCGTGGTCGGCAATCACTCCGATGGCGCCGAGCGCAATCCCGGCGTCCAGAGTTATCACAGTGCCCAGGACCTGGGCGCGCTGGTTCGCGATTACACCAAGTGGGACGACCAACCGTATTCGCTCGGCGCGTTCGCCGAATCCGCTGTGCGCGCCTACAAGATCGCCATGACCCCGCCCATGGGGCCGGTCCTGATCGTGGCGGGCGCCGAGATTCAGTCGCACGCCATGGAAGGGCAGCGCCCGCGCATTCCCAAGCTGGTGATGACCACGCCGCCCGCCGGCGATATGGGCGCTGTGGCCGAGGCCGCGCGCATGCTGGTGGCGGCCGAGCGCCCCATGATCATCCCCGAACGCTACGCCCGTACTCCCGAGGGCATCAAACTCTTGATTGAACTGGCGGAAACGCTGCAATCGCCCGTCAACAATCGCGAGCGCATGAACTTCCCCAACCGCCATCCGCTGGCGGGCAATGGCGGCGCAGGATACCAGCCCGATGTCACTCTGGCTCTCGAAGTGCAGGACATCCTGACGGAAGCCCGCGCGGCGCGGCCTCGCAACGCCAAGGTCATTCAAATTTCTTCGGTTTCTCTCTCTCACAAGAGCAACATCCAGGATTTCGGCCACTATGCCGACATCGATCTCGACATCGGCGCGGACGCGGAAGCCACGCTGCCGTATCTGATTGAAGCCTGTAAGAAGCTGATCACGGCCGATCGCCAGCGCGCCCTCAAGGATCGTGGCGCGAAGCTCGCCGAGGCGCATCGCAAGAATCGCGAAGCCGATGTGGAAGCGCTCTCCTGGGGCTGGAATGCGAGCCCCGTCAGCGTCGGCCGCATCGCCGCCGAGCTTTGGCCGCTGCTCAAGAACGAAGACTGGTCGTTCGTCTCGCCGCAGGGTTTCGTCGGCAACTGGCCCAATCGCATCTGGAACATGGAGAAGCATTATCACTACATCGGCGGCCAGGGAGCCGGCGGCATGGGCTACGGCGCGCCTGCGTCGGTGGGCGCGGCGCTCGCCAATCGCAAGTACGGGCGCCTCTCCATCAACATTCAGACCGACGGCGATTTCAATTATTCCCCCGGCGTCTTCTGGACCGCGGCCCATCATCGCATCCCGCTGCTGAGCATCATGCACAACAACCGCGGGTATCACCAGGAAGTGATGTTCGTCGAACAGATGGCCAGCGCGCACAATCGCGGCGCGGAGCGGGCCGGTATCGGCACCAAGCTGTGGGATCCGGATATCAACTACGCGTCCATCGCTAAAGGCTATGGACTCTATGCCGAAGGTCCGATCACCGATCCGAAGGACCTCGCGCCAGCGCTCAAACGGGGCGTCGAGCGGGTTAAGAAGGGCGAGCCTGTACTGATCGACGTCGTGACTCAGCCCCGCGGCTAGTAGGGCAGGTCTCCAGACCTGCGACGGGTTTGCAAACCCGTCAAATCGAGCGCTGCCGGGTGTACAATCGATACCGGCCTGTTTGTGATCTAAACCGATCCACGGAGATATTCACCATGTCGAAACCCAAGCACACTTCCGTCGGCCGTCGCGGATTTCTAAAAGGAGCAGCCGCCGGAGCTGCCGTCAGCGCTGCAACGCTGGTGACCCCTCAGCTCACCGAAGCTCAGCAGGGCGGAGGCCGCGGCGGACGCGGCGGTGCAGCCCAGCCTGAAGGCGCCGTGATCGCTCGCGAAGATGGAACGGCCCGGCCTGCGCCAGTTTCGCGCATCGTCGAGAACCCCGGTTCCGATTACATGTGCGACGTCATCAAGGCGCTCGGCATTGAGTACGTCTCTTTCAATCCCGGGTCGAGTTTCGAAGGACTCCACGAATCTCTCATCAACTACACCAGGAACAATCCCGAGATTGTCACCTGCACCCACGAGGAGAACGCCGTCGCGATGGCGCACGGCTACGCCAAGGCCGACGGCAAGCCGATGCTGGCCCTGTTGCACGGCACAATCGGCGTACAGCATGCGGCCATGGCGATTTACAACGCGTACGGCGACCGCGTGCCGATCATTATGATCGCGGGTACCGGCGATACTGCCGTTCCCGCCCACACTGCCGTTGACCTCGGAGCCATGGTGCGCGATTTCGTGAAATGGGATCACCAGCCGGATACGCTTGCCGGCGTTGGCCAAGCCTTGATTCGTGCATATAAGCTGGCGATGACGCCTCCCATGGCGCCCGTACTGATCACCGTGCAAGCCGAGCTGCAGATGGGCGCGATGCCGGCCAACCGGCCGCAGGTTCCCAAGTTCACCATGCCGTCGATGCCCAGCGCCGATCTGGCGTCGGTGCGGCAGATCGCCAAGGACATGGTGAACGCCAACAATCCGCGCATCGCGGCGGGCCGCGTACGTACTCAGGAAGGTATGGACCTGCTGGTGCGGCTCGCTGATCTGCTGCAATGCCCGGTCGGCGGCGGTGGCGACCGGATGACCTTCCCAAATCGTCATCCTATGGCCGGTAACGGCGTGGGTGGAGCCGCGGATGTCACGCTGAGTCTTGAAGCGGGCGGGGGCGGAGGAGGCGGGCGAGGCGGCCCCGGCGGCGGCGGGAAGACCATCGTCATCAGCACGGCTGAATTGCTCGCCACGTCCAACTTCAACATCAACGGGAACGGCATGAATGGCGATGTCTACATCGCGGCCGATCCGGAGGCGACTCTCCCGGCGCTGATCGAGGAAGTGCAGAAGCTCCTGACCCCCGACAAGAAACGATTGTTCGAGGATCGTGGGAAGAAACACGCCGAGGCCAACCACGCCGCGCGTGCCGCAGCCGTGGAAGCGGCTTCCGTCGGCTGGAATGCGAGCCCTGTCAGTCTGGCTCGCATCGCCGGCGAATTGTGGCCTCTGATCAAGAACGAGGATTGGTCGTATGTTTCCCCGCAAGGCTTCGTGGGAGGCTGGCCCAGCCGCATGTGGGACATGAAGAAGACCTACCACTACCTGGGCGGGCAGGGAGCCGGCGGCATGGGATACGGCGCACCGGCGTCGGTGGGCGCCGCCCTCGCCAACAAGAAGCACGGACGCCTCTCCGTCAACATCCAGACCGACGGAGACATGAATTATTCGCCCGGCATTCTGTGGACCGCCGCGCATCACCGCATCCCGCTGCTGAGCATCATGCACAACAACCGTGGGTATCACCAGGAAGTGATGTTCATCGCGCGCGCCGCCAGCATCCGCAACCGCGGCCAGGAAAATTCGCACATCGGTACGCGGCTGATCGATCCCAACATCGACTACGCCATGATGGCCAAAGCCTACGGCATGTACAGCGAAGGTCCCATCACCGATCCCAAGGATCTCGCGCCCGCTCTGAAGCGCGGCGTCGAACGTGTCAAGAAAGGCGAGCCCGTGATGATCGATGTTGTAACTCAGCCGCGCGGGTAGGAGATACGAATATGAAGAAGCTAATTTTCGGATTCCTCGCACCCGTGGCGGCTACGAGCCTGCTGGTCGTCTCTGCGGTTGCCCAGCAGGGCGATGCCACTCGTGGGAAGAAGATGTTCGTCGACTACAGTTGCTACGCATGCCACGGCTTCTCGGGTCAGAACGGCCCTGGAAAGCGGCTGGTTCCGATGAAGATGGCGACGGTCGTCTTCACGGCCTACGTCCGCAGCCCCGGCACTAACCAGATGCCGTCTTACTCCGCCAAGGTACTTTCGGATGCGCAGCTGGCCGACATCTGGGCGTACATCAAGACGCTTCCGGATTCACCGGAAGCCAAGGATATCCCGCTGGTCCAACAGCTCAAGGCGGAAGCCGGCAAGTAAAGCGATTGAGTCAGCGCCGGCGGTGTATAGCCGCTTGGATCTCCCGGTGCTGCTGCATGTAATTCGCGACATCCGCATCATTCGGGGCAAACGCGACTGCGCGTTGCAGCACGCTTTCCGCCAACGGCCCGGTGTCCAGCGCTAGTTTTCCCGTACCCAGCAGAATGGCGCCCTGAAACGAGAGTTGATACCCGGCCACCGCCAGCACGTAGGGGTTTTTCGAAGTTCCCAGTGCGTCGTGCGCCTGCCTGGCGATGGGAGACTGAAGCTGGGCAGGATCCGCGCCCAGCGGGTAGCCGTTTTTGTTGATCATGGTGACTCCCATGATCGCCATCGCGTACGCCTCACCCAGGCCCCCGCTAATGTTTCTGTTGCCGGGATCCAGCGCGACGGCGCGCTCCAGCAGGCGAATCGTGAACGCTTTGTCAGAAAGCTTGAAGAAATAGGCGGCGTTGGCCAGAGTCGCTGCGCTGGCGTCTGGCTTCGACGTCTGTGCCCGCCAGGCTTCCGATGCCTGCTTGAACCCGACTGGATCGGCCAAGCGATGCCCGGCGGCGTCGATGGTCGCCGCTGAAGTTCCCGCCAGCTCGTCCGACGGCGTGTTCTCGATCAACCAAAGTATGTGGCGTCGCCGCGCCGGGATGGCAACGGATGGACTCAGACTGGAGTTAAGGAAGTAGTAGTCGAGTAACGCCTTTCGCGCTTCCCGGTCGTTGGGATTGCTTCTGAGAGTAGCTTCGAACTGCTGCGGCGTCTGTGCTTTCGTCTGTGCCGCGAGCACCATCAGTGCCAGGGGTAAGAGTAGGCGCTTCATGCTTATGCATATCGGCGTTTCTCAAGACTACATTTATAGGACTCCAGAGGGCCGGAACCATCCCAGCATCGCCCGCGTGGCCTCGACGCTCCAAGCCGAGAGCGTGTACCCGACCTGGGTATAAGCCATCATCAGGATCAACAGCAGGAATCCGTAGCGCGCCACCATCGAGTAGATCTCGACCGGGATCCTTGCCGCCAGCAGCAGCTTCGACCCATCCAGCGGCGGCACCGGGATCATATTGAACAGCGCCAGGTACAGGCTCAGCCGCGTGCCTTGCGCCGTGAATCGTGCGACAGCAGGATTCACGTTCGCCATCGCCACCGACACCGCCGCGAGCACCACCGCGAACACCACGTTGCTCGCCGGACCCGCCAACGCCACCAAGGCCATCCCGTTCAAACCGCCCCGCAGCTTGGAGGGATTCGTGCTCACCGGCTTGCCCCATCCCAGGAATCCCGCGCCCACCAGCGACGTCACCGCCGGTAGCAGCACCGTGCCGATCCAATCCACGTGCGCCAGCGGATTGAGCGTGACCCGGCCGTCGCGCCTCGGTGTGTCGTCGCCCAGCTTCGTCGCGACCCAGGCGTGCGCGAACTCGTGCGGAGTCGTCAGCAGCCATAACAACGCCACATTGATCAGGGCTGCTTCAAAATTCATTTATTAAGGAAGAGCTATTGAGGCAGGAACCTGACCGGCTGGATGGTCGGTAACGGCTCCGCTCCTTCCCTCAGCGAAACAATCCTCCATCCCCCGCGCCTCTTCTCGAGCAGTATGACGACCGGTACGCTGTGTGTCATAACCGAGCCGTACTGGACGCGCGCAGCATCCACTCTGGCAACCTTCGGGGACAGGAATTGAACCGAGCGCGTGACCAGGATGGGATGGCTCATCTCTGTCCAGACTTCGCCCGCGTCGGGCCGTGCCTTGGGATCGTTTAGCGATGCGATGAGCTTGTCGATGGCCGCGCGATCCGCAGCTTCATTCGCGGCCCACACCCATGGCGCCGCCAGCAGGAGCAACACCGCGCACTTCATGACCACCATGCTATCACCGCGCGTTAGACCAACCGGTGCAGCGGCTGAATCAGAACTGGAACCGGGCGACCAGCAGACCGGTGCGGGGTGTGGCTCCAAACCCGTTAAACCAGTTAACGTAACCAAAGCCAGCGGATAAAGTGCCTCCAGGGTTGTTAAACGCCGGCGTCGTGAGCGGAGAATTACCCAGAGGGGATGGGGCGGAATAGAAGTGGCGGTTGAAGACGTTTTGAAACTCCGCCCGGACCTGGAGGACTTGCTTGCCTTCCTTGCCAATCCGGGAGTTCCGGCCAAAGTTCATATTCTCGGAAGGCTTGCGCTGCCAGCGGTAGTTGTTGTAGTACGCCGCGCTCGACCCGAACTGCCCCTGGGGCGCGTCCTTCCAAGCATCCTTGTTCAGCACAAGATTCACGGTCGGATCGAAGGATTTGGAATTCGGATCCACGCCGGGGGCGAAGAGATTCTGGTTGCCATTGGGAAGGTTAAACAAAGTCGCACCGAAGGGTGACCGGCCCAACTGGGCGATGAGGCCGTTAGTGGAGTTGGGACTTTGGATGAGCGCGCCACTCTGGTATTTCATCACTGCGCCAATCTGCCAGTCTCGCAGCACGTGCGACAGCACTCTTATAGCCATGCCGTCGCCTTTGGCGCTCGGCGTGGTGTAAGTGCCGGAAATGGTGAGTTGGAACGGCTGGCTGAAGCCTGAAAGCTGCTTGTTGGTGTCGCGGTTGAACACATCGTTGTACACGGGCGGGAAAGCCGTGAAGTAGGGAGTGTCCGAGTTCACACCCAGGGCAAGCTCCTTGCTGTAGACAAACGATCCTTGGATATCCAGACCCTTCGAATACCGCTTGGTTACCTTGGCCTGAAGCGAGTCATACCAGGTTTTGCCGAATGCTGGTCCCCAAGTGCCAGCCAAGCCCGCGTTCCACTGCGGGATGGGACGAATCGCCGCAATCAGGGTCGAGGTGGTCGGGAATCCAGCATATGGCAGCCCTCCCAGGCCCCTGGCGATTACAGCAGGTGTATTGATGGGTGAAAGTAGGAGTTGTCCGTCGGCCGTACTGTTAATGTTGAGAGGGTTAGAACCGCCGAACTTGGCCACATCCGTAATGTCCAGGCCGTTCGTGTCGGTTACGCTCAACCCCGGTGCGCTAAACCATACTCCGCGATTCCCCACGTAGCTGACATCAACCACTACGTTGCGTGTGACCTCACGCTGCAAGCCGATGCTGAATGTGAAGATTCGCGGCGGACGACCGTCCTCGTCCAAAATGATGAAGGGACTCTGGGGATTGTAGCAAGTCGCATTGAGGGTGCCCGGACAAACCGTCCTGGTCGGATATTTGCTCGGGTCGAAGTTCGGCCAGCTAAGAGTGGGATTGCCAAAGGGATTCCCCGGCCCATATGGATTTCCATTCTTCAGATTTTGGATAGCGGGCAGGCCGTATCCAGGGGCATTGAATGTATAGAAGTCGGCCGCGTTTATCGAAACAAACGAACTGTTGGCCGTGGTCCCGTAGCTGACCGCGCCGCCCACCCGCAGGACTGTCTTCGTATTGATCTGATAAGCGACTCCGAGCCGCGGTCCGATTGCCCAGGGATAAGTCTGCTGGAAGGTGCAGTTACAGCGTCCGGTCACACCGTCCTTGTTATAGCCTTCATATTGCACTGTGCCCCGCCGGCCAACAACCGTGTTGATGTTGTTAAAGTTCGCCATCTGCAGGCGGCCGTATTGCTCCCTCAACGGAGTCTGGTAATCGTAGCGGATACCGTAATCCAGCGTCAGCTTGCGAGTCACCTTCCAAGTGTCCTGGCCGAACAGCCCGATGGCATGGTTGCCCAGCCTCTCGTCCGCGTTCGGTTGCACTGTAAAGGCGTCGACTTGACCCAAGAGGAAGCTGGCATAGCCGAATCCACTGTTACTGTTCACGCCTGATTGGACACCCTCCCACTGGCTGCTGGTCTCTCGAGGGGAGATGGTGAAGTTACCGTTCCCATGGGTGTATAGGACGCCGATCAGACCTTCCATCTGCAGTTCTCCGCCGAACTTGAAGGTGTGGTTATTCTTGACCCAGGTCAAAGTGGCGTTCCCCGTGGGTTTCTCGTCATACAGCACGTTGTCGGTGCCCGAGCCTATCGACATACTGTTACCGCCAGTGCCTCCGATTGCCGACAGACCGGTGAAATTCGGAAATATATTGGTGTAAAACCCCTGCAAGCCCTTGCCGTCGCTTCCGCTGGAAATCGTCCCCGCGGGTGGATTGAGTGTGCTTAGATCAAAACTCTGCGGAGTCGATGGGGAATGGGTATAGAGATAACCTACGCCTAGGTGCAGCAGCAACGTGGGCTTCAGCGTTTGATCGTAATTGAAGCGGGCCGTGGTGGATCGGTTGTCGGTGGGGACAACGCCCGTAAAAACCTCATTGAGACCATTGTGGTTGGGCTGGTCGGTCGACTGCAGGGACCAATACCCGGATACCTTTATCTTGGAACTGATCGAGTGGTCGATCTTGATGGATGGATTGGTGGTGTGTTTATAGGAGGTGTAGAACGGCACACTGTAGTTGTTGGTCAGTAGTTTGGGATTCGGATTGTTCGGCAGAGGAAGGTAGTTCTGGACCGCGAGGGCGATCGGATCCATGGAGGTCAACGGTATCTTATTGTTCGTGTAAGGATCGCGGATGGGAAGACCGTCCGGCCCGATACGGCTGGTTGCGGGATCGTATACGCCAAATTGCGGAATATTACGGCCCAGCGAATCTTTCAAGAGTTTGCCGCCTTGCGTCAGAAATTGTCCCGAACCGGCGCCGCCTGGACAGGCGGCAGCGGAGGAAGCTGGGAGGGGAGTCGGGCAGACCTGTTGGGCGGTAGAGAAGTCGCCGGACCGATAGGCTGGAGTCGGAACGGTAAACGTACTGGTGTTGAAACCTTGGTTTTCGCGGAACTGTTCAAAGTTAAAGAAGAAGAAAGTCTTGTCGTGACCGTCATAGACTTTCGGAATCTTGACGGGGCCGCCGAAGGTGAAGCCGTAGTCGTTACGGCGCTGCTTGTTCACGACATGGTTGCCGCTGGTGCAGACGGATCCAGTAGGATTCGCAGCGGTAACAGCCGTAGCGCCGGGAGTCGCGCTGTAGCATCGTTTACTGTCGGAGGTACCCCCGTTGGTGTAGGGGAGTCCGGCGTTGAGCATTTCATTGACGAAGTAGTCGTAGGCGCTTCCATGGAATTGGTTGGTGCCTGACTTCATGGTGAAGTTGAAATATCCGCCCGCCGCCTGGCCGAACTCAGCCGCATAGTTGCTGGTCTGGACGGCCACTTCCTGGATCGCTTCTACGCCCTGCTGGATGATGCCCGTTTGCCCGCGATACAGGCCGTTGGTGGCGTCCTGGCCCTCGACGCGAATCGATTCGCTGTTATTGGGCAGGCCGTTTACGCGGAGTATGAAGTCCTGCTGGAATTGCATGCCGGGCAGAAGAGTCACCGCCTGGAGGGGGTTGCGGATAGCGCCAAAGCCGGTGCCCGTGCCGACCGTCAGCACCGGGAGATTGTCGACCCTGTCGACGGTAAAGTTATGACTGACGTCGGCGCTCTCGGTCTTGAGCAGCGGAGAGGCGTCCGTGATCTCGATCACTTCCGTTACGCCGCCTACTTCCAGCTTGATATCTTGCCGAACGCTGGTTTCCGCGCCAACAATCAAATTCTTTTGGGTGACCTGCTTGAAACCTGGCTGTTTCACTGTGAGTTCGTAGGTACCCGGCGGAACAATAATCACGTAGTTGCCGGTGGCGGATGTTCCACCCGCGAATACCGCGCCGGTGTCCGAGTTCTTGACTTGAAGCGGAGCATTGGGGACCACCGCGCCCGTTGAGTCGGTAACGGTGCCGGTGATGTTGCTGCCAACCTGCGCGAAGGCCACTACCGCCAGAAGAATCAAACAGTTTAATGCTACGAATATACGCATGACCATCGCCCTTCCAAATCAATAGCATTGAATTAACCTGGAACGCCTATCTATTGTCCTGGGATCGTACTCTTCGGGTATCGTGAAGTCAAGCGGGTTGTTGGAAAATTTCCTTAAGCCCCTACCGTCACGCGGCAGGGCTCCAGCTACTTCTGCCGGATATCTCGGGGCAGCGAACTGCCCGTCTGCCAAGTATGATATAGAGCGATGCGAACTCTAGCCTTCCTCCCCTTGGTCCTGCTGCCCCTCTCCGCTCAGGACGCCGCCGTCACCCGTGCCGACTGGCCCCACTACGGTGGCACCCAGTTCTCCTGGCGCTACAGCGCGCTCGACCAGGTCAACACGTCGAACGTCAAAAATCTCCTCCCCGCCTGGATTTTCCAGACCGGCGACTACACCGAGAATCTCGGCTCGACGCCCATCGTTGTCGATGGCGTCATGTACCTGATCTCCGCCGGCGCGCGTGTCTTCGCGCTCGACGCGGCCAAAGGGACCGTGATCTGGCAGTACCGCTATCCCACGCCTCGCCCCGGCATCGCCGGCAGCCATTCCGATTTCATCCAGAATCGCGGAGTCGCCGTCGGCGACGGCAAAGTCATCTTCGGCACCAAAGACAATTTCGTCGTCGCGCTCGATCAGAAAACCGGCCACGAAGTCTGGAAAGTCAGCGTCGACGATCCCAAGCAGTGCGGATGCAACATTACCGGAGCGCCGCTCATCGTCAAGGACAAGGTGATCGTCGGCGGCAACGGCGGCGATCAGGCCCATCGCGGTTATCTCACCGCGTTCTATACGAAAACGGGACGCGCCGCCTGGCGCTGGTACGTCGTACCCGGTCCCGGCGAGAAAGGCAATGAAACTTGGAAAGGCGACAGCTGGCGTTTCGGCGGTGGAGCCCCCTGGCTCACCGGCTCCTTCGATCCCGACCTCAACCTGATCTACTGGGGTACCGGCAACGCCGCGGCCGATTTCTACGATGCCGATCGCGTCGCCGCAGGCACCAGTAAGTCCAAGGATGTGAACCTTTACACGGCGAGCATGGTCGCGCTCGATGCCGACACCGGCAAACTGCGCTGGTATTTCCAGGAAGTCCCCGACGACGTGTGGGATTTCGATTCTTCCTATGAAGTTCTCCTGATGGATCGCGTCGTTGGTAATGGGTCCCGCGGCCAGATGCGCAAGCTGCTGGTGCACATGAACAAGAGCGGCCTGACCTTCGTGTTCGACCGCGTCACCGGAGAATTTCTCAGCTCGTTCAACGTGCCCGAGCTTTCCAACTGGATCTCCGGCGTCACCGAGGACGGCAAGCTGGTCGGACGCAACGAGCCCGAGATGGGCAAGACGAAAAACTTCTGTCCCAGCGCGGCCGGCGCCAAGAGCTGGAACTCCATGGCCTACTCGCCGCGTACCGGATTCCTCTACACGCCCACCAACGAAATCTGTACCGACATCACGCCCAACGACACCAAGCCCACCGAGGGCCGCTTCTTCATGAATGGCGATTTCCCCATGAAGCTCCCGCCCAACCGCACCACCTACAGTCATGTGGACGCCTGGGATCCCGTCACCGGAAAACGTGTCTGGAGCATGCCCTACAAGTTCGTTCTGCTTTCGTCTGTGCTCGCCACCGCCGGCGATCTGGTATTCACCGGCGATCCCGAGGGCAACTTCTTCGCGCTGGATGCGCGGACCGGAAACAAGCTGTGGAGCTTCCAGGCCGGCGCCGGGCACCGCGGAGGGTCGATTTCGTACTCGGTCAACGGCCGGCAATACATCGCGGTGACCACCGGATTTCAGCAGTCCTTGGTCGGCGGCGCGGCAGTCGGATTGTTCCCCGAAGAAAACTTCCGCGCCGGGTCCACCTTGGTCGTATTCGCCTTGCCGGAGGGATCGCGATGAAGTACGCTTTGCTTTTGCTCGCCATAACCACGCTTACCCCCGCCCAGGACCTAGGCAAGCAGGGCGAAGCCGTCTTCAGCAAATCCTGCGCCACCGGATACTGCCACGGAGCTCGTGGGACCAACGGGGGCGCGCCCCGCCTGGCCGCGCGTGGATTCGATCAAGAATTCATCGGCGGCACCGTCGCGCGCGGCATTCCCGGCACCGCGATGCCGGCGTTCGCGACCACGCTTTCTCGCGCTGACCTGACAGCAGTTGTGGCCTACGTGGCATCGCTCAACGGCATCGCGAGTCCGACCATCGCAGGTAGTGGCGGGCCTCCCGTCCCTGCCGCGGCTAAACTCACAGCCGACGCTGCCCGCGGCCGAACTCTGTTCTCCGACGCCGTCCGCGGCTTCGGACGTTGCTCGACGTGCCATGAGATCGGAGGCCTTGGCATCCCCGTCGCGACGCCCATCGCGAAAGTTCCCGCCGACGTGGCGGCGTTGAAGATTTTGGCGACTCCGCAGGTTTCCACCGCCACCCTGGGCGCGGAGTCCATGCCCGCTCTCGTGGTTAGTAAGAAGGCCAACGCCGTGATTTTCTACGATCTCACCACGCCGCCGCCCGTGCTACGGACCGAAGCCTCCGCGTCCATTCAAACCCGCGACGGCAGCACTTGGCGCCACGCTTCCGTGATCAGCGCCTATAGCGATGCGGAGTTGGCCGCGATTCTCACGTATCTCCGCGCGGTAGTAAAGCTCTGACGATCTTCACCATCGGCCACTCCACGCTCCCCGTCGAGAAGTTTCTCGAAATGCTCCGAGCGCACGGTGTTCAACAGCTCGTCGACGTCCGCACCATTCCCAAGTCGCGCAGGAATCCTCAGTTCGGCCAGGATCAACTCGCTGTCTCATTGGAACAACACGGAATCCGGTACCTGCACCTGCCTGGACTCGGAGGACTCCGGCATGCGCGCAAGGATTCCATCAACATAGGCTGGAAGAACGCGAGCTTTCGCGGCTACGCGGATTACATGCAGACCGCCGCGTTTGGTGAAAACCTGGCTAAGCTCATCGAGCTCGCCGCCACCAGTCCTACGGTGATCATGTGCGCGGAAGCCGTCCCCTGGCGGTGCCACCGTTCGCTCATCGCCGACGCCCTGGCGGCGCGCGGAATCGGCGTCGAGCACATCCTTAGCGCCACCAGTCGCAAAACCCACACCTATACGCCCTTTGCACGAGTCGAAGGAGAATCGGTTACCTATCCCGGGCTCCCCTTGACCGCTCCTGCTAAACTCTAAGCAGTTGCTGCTCCCCCGCAATCTCGGGTTCCTTCTCCTTGCCGGGCTCGCCCGGCTGGCACAAGCCCAGGCTGCTCCGCAAGATGACGTTCCCTTCTACCGGGCCGATGCCCGGTTGGTGCTTCTTCACGCCAGTGTCCTCGACAAGAGCGGACGGCTGGTCACCAACGTCCCCCAATCCGCCTTCAAGATCTTTGAGGACGGAGTGGAACAGCCCATCCGGTTGTTTCGCCGCGAGGACGTCCCCGTCTCCATGGGCATCATCGTCGACAACAGCGGGAGCATGAACGGCAAGCGCGCCACGGTCGCCGCCGCCGCGCTGGAACTGGTGAAGCAATCCAATCCGGACGATGAGGTCTTCATCGTCAATTTCAACGACGATACGCGCTTCGATCAGCTGCTGACCAACGACGTCAAGAAGCTCCAGGCGGCGCTCGCACGGATGGAGGCTCGCGGCGGCACCGCCATGCGCGACGCGCTGAGCAAGTCCATCGATTACGTCAAGAGAAACGGCAAGAAAGACAAGAAAGTCCTGGTCGTCATCACCGACGGCAACGACAATTCCAGCGATATCACCCTGGAGCAGGTTCTTCGCCAGGCGCAGAGCAGCGATGTGCTGATCTACGCCATTGGACTGTTGAATGAAGAAGAAGCAGGTCAGGCGAGGTCCGCCAAAAAGGCGCTGAAGGCCTTGACGGATGCCTCGGGCGGCGAAGACTACTACCCCAAGGGCATCAGCGATGTTCAGGAGATCACTCCGCGCGTGGCCCATGAGATCCGGAATCAATACATTCTCGGGTACACGTCCTCCAATCAGGCTATGGATGGGACGTTCCGGCAAGTCAAGGTGACCGTTACCGGCTTCGGCCGCCCCACGGTCCGCACGCGTAACGGTTATTATGCGACCCCTACGGCCCGGATTACGGCGCCAGTGGAAGTGTTGGCGCGTAGTACCCGTGCCGAGCCCGCACGCTAAGCTCTCTCCGCTCTTTCACGCGAATGTCCACGGGATGATACAGTCCGTCGGTGCGTAGCGGCTCCGGCCGGTAAAACACGTTGTACTGGTGGCGCAGCTCGTTGGCGATGTTCTCGAACGACTGCCCCAGATCCTCCGCCTTGAAGGGGAAGAACGGTATTCCGCCAGTTTCCTCCGCGAAGCGCTTCAGCACCTTGTCGCCGCTGGTTTCGAGATGGGTAATGTTGGTCGAGATGGTGTAGATCACCGCGTCGGCTTTGTGCGCCATTTCGAGCGCCTGCTCGCGCGTCCACCGGCTCTGGTTGTCGTCACCGTCGCTCAGCACCACCACCGCGCGGCGGAACTTGTCGCGCGGCTGATCTTTCATCAGCACATCCCGGCAGGAAAAGAAGATCGCGTCGTACAGAGCCGTGCCCCCGCCCGGCCGCAGGTCGCGGATCGCTTTGGTGACGGCAACCTGGTCGTCGGTCAGATCCGACACCAGCTCCGGCGACGTGTCGAAACTCACCACCAGCGCCCTATCCTTGCCCGGACGCATCACCGTGGTGACGAACCCGATGGCGGCTTCCTGGATGAAGCGGAACCGTTCGCGAATGCTGTTGCTGGTGTCGATCAGGATCGCCAGCCGCAAGGGCAGATCGGTCTCCGCCGTGAACTCCAGAATCTTCTGCGGCTTCTTGTTTTCGAAAATCTCAAAATCGTCCCTGGTCAGATTACTCACAAACCGGCCCTTCTTGTCCGTCACGGTGTACAGCAGGTTCACGCGTGTCACGTCCACCGTGATCCGGCTCAGGTCGTCGGCCGAAGGGGCCGCCTTGGGCGCCGCCTTCTGTTTGGTGTTCTGCCCAAACACTAAAGCAACGCTCACAAGGGCAACAATGGCGCGTTTCATAAATGGCTCACTTAGGATTATAGCCCCGCCAGCCAAGCTTCCAGCTCCGGCGCCAGCGGAGCCTCCACGGTCACTTTTTCGCCCGTTGCCGGGCTGATAAACCCGATCCTCCACGCATGCAGGAACAGTCTCTCCGCGGCCGGCGCACCATATACACGATCCCCCGCCACCGGATGCCCGATGCTCGACAAATGTACCCGGATCTGGTGCGTCCGCCCCGTCCCGATGCGTACCTCCAGGAACGTGAATTTGTCGAAACGCTTCCGCACGCGATACTCGGTCAGCGCCTCGCGGCCAGATCCCAGCCGCGCCGTCATGCGCGTCCGCCGGACAGGGTCTCGCGCGATCGGCTTTGTGATCCTTCCCGAATCCGCGCGCACTCTCCCGTGCACCAACGCGAGATAAACCTTCTCCACCGTCCGTCCGGCGAACTGCGCCGCCAGAGCCCGATGAGCCGCATCCGTCCGCGCGACCAGCAGTACGCCGCTGGTGCCTTTGTCCAGCCGGTGCACGATTCCCGGCCGCATCTCGCCACCCAGTTGCGAGAGCGCTCCGAACCGGTGCACCAGCCGGTTGACCAGCGTCCCCTCATGCAATCCCGCGCCCGCGTGCACCGCGAGACCACTTGGCTTATTTACGGCAATGAGTGACGCGTCCTCGTACAGCACCTCCACCGGGAGATCTTCGGGAGTGGCCTTGAGCGGCGGCAGCCCGGCCGGGGAAACTTCGATCGTCTCGCCCCCGCGCAGCACGAGAGATGCTTTCGCCGCCGAGCCATTTACCTGCACGCGGCCTTCTTTAATCCACGATTGAATCCGCGACCGGCTGTATTCGGTCAGCTCTTTTTGAAGAAGCAGAAAATGATCCAGCCGCTTTCCGGTTTCACCTGTAAAACAAAACATGGGGGGGCGGGCTTTAGCCGGGGTGCCCTATGGGCCGGGGCTTCAGCCCGGCTCCTGCCGACACTTCAAACACCGCGATCTCCGCCATCAGGTTCGGCAGCCACGTCACCTGCCGCTCCCCCGCGACGCAAATGCGCCGTTCCACTTTCCATCCCTGTGTTTCCGCCAGCGCCTCGAAATCCAGCACCGACAGGAAGTGGATGTTCGGTGAATCGTACCAGTCATACGGGAACCGGTCTGTCCGCGGAGCGCGCCCGCTCAACAGCCAAGCCAGCCGCACGGAATAGTGCCCGAAATTCGGGAAAGCCACGATCGCGCGTTTTCCGACCCGCAGCATCCCTCGCAGCACCGCCAGCGGATACCGCGTCTCTTGCAGCGTCTGCGATAGCACCACGTAGTCGAAGGCCTGATCGGGATAATCCTCCACCGCCGATTCCAGGTCGCCTTGATACACCGACGCTCCGCGCGCGATGGCCTTCTGCACGCGCGCGCCTTCCATCTCGACGCCGCGCCCGTCCACCTGCTTGTGCTCCTTGAGCCAGGCCAGCAGCTCGCCCTCGCCGCAGCCCAGATCCAGTACCCGTGTCTTGGGCTCGATCAGTTCCCCGATGATCGCGAAGTCGCGCCGCCCATGGACGCTAGGCATCGTTGTTACACATTGGCAGCCGCCTCCCTGAACGTGCTCGCCAGGAACCCGCGCACCACTTCGGTCTGCTGCTCCACTTCCACCAGGAACGAATCGTGCCCGTAGCGCGCGTCCAGATTGCAGTACGCCACGTCGCAATTGCGCCCGCGCAGCGCCTTCACGATTTCCAGCGACTGATACGGCGGATACAGCCAATCCGATGTGAAACTGATCAGCAGAAACCGCGCCTCGTTCGCTTCGAACAGAGTGGGCAGGGCTCCGCGCTGCGTCAGATCGAACGTATCCATCGCGCGCGTGATGTAGATGTAGGAATTCGCGTCGAAGCGGTCGACGAACTTGTACCCGCGGTACTTCAGATAGCTCTCGACCTCGAACTGGTCCGGCGTCCGCAGCTTGCGCCCGAACTTCTCGCGCATGCTCTCGTCGCTCATATAGGTGATGTGTCCCACCATGCGCGCCACCGCCAGGCCTCGCCCCGGCAGCCGTCCGCCGTAATAGTTTCCGTTGTTCCAGTCCGGATCCGCCATGATCGCCTGCCGTCCGACCTCGTTGAACGCGATCTGCTGCGCACTATGTCGAGCTGTGGTCGCGATGGGGATCGCCGACGCCACCCGGTCCGGATACGTCACCGCCCATTCCAGCGCCTGCATCCCGCCCATGGATCCGCCCGAGACCGTCAGCAGCCGCCCGATTCCCAGATGATCGATCAGCATCTTCTGCAGCCGCACCATGTCCGCGATGGTCACCTGAGGGAACGACAGGGCCCATGGGCAGCCCGTCTCAGGGTTGACCGAACCCGGACCCGTGGTCCCCCGGCATCCGCCTAACACGTTGGAACAGATGACGAAATACTTGTCGGTGTCGAAGGCCTTCCCCGGCCCAATCATGGACGACCACCACCCGCCTTCGCCCGCGGCGTGCGCGTCGCCCGAAAACGCGTGCACGATCAGAACGGCGTTGGAGCGGGCCGCGTTCAGCTCGCCGTAGGTCTCATAAGCGACCTCTACGGGCGCGATCGTTACGCCGGAATCCAGCTCCAGCCGGTCGAAAGTACAGCTAGCAACCTCCGTCACCATGGGGATACTTTCAGTATAGTGGGCAGGAGGCAAAGCCCCGTTATGCTACGAAAACTCCTCTCGACCCCCAATGATGCGACGCTCACGCTCGCCCGGATCATCCTCGCCATGATCTTCTTCGCCCACGGATCTCAAAAGATGTTCGGCTTCTTCGGGGGCCGGGGCGTTTCCGGAACCATCGAAATATTCCAGCAGACCATGGGCATTCCGGCGCCCTTGACGATTCTGGCGATGACCGCCGAAGTCTTCGGCGCCCTTGGCCTGTTTCTGGGCCTGCTCAGCCGCATCGCCGCATCCGGAGTGCTGGTGGTGATGATCGTGGCCCCATTCGCGAATCACCTGTACCCCCACTTCTTTATGAATTGGCAGGGCCGTCAGATGGGGGAAGGCTACGAATACCACCTTCTGGCGATCGCGCTGATCGTCACGATTCTGGTGCGCGGCGGCGGTGCGCTGTCGCTCGATCGGGCGATCGCTTCCGAACGTTAGGTTCGCGAGAGAGCTTCGAAGATCCGTTTTACGTTGGACGGGCCGGTGCCGGTCAACGCGGGTTCGGCTGCGGCTTCGGCCTCGGCGAGCGGGCCCGTCTGCGGACTTGCCAAGCCCGCTGCTTTGATCAGAGGCATCACCATTTCCGGTGTCGGCGGATTCGTTTCCAGATAGTCCATGCCCTCCGCCGAAATCATGAGATTGCTCTTGTCGTCGCTGATGGCCAGGTTTCGCTGTTTCAAGTACCACAGCGCGAAGTTCAATCCCTCCGAGGTCGTCTCAAGCATATTTTCGACCATGCGCATCGAAAGGCCCGGCGTGAATGGCTTGAGGCGGCGGCGGTCGTAAAGGATGCAAAGCAGAGCGGCGCGCAAAGCGGTCTCGCGCCCCAGCGCCGCGAAAAAGTCCAACCCGCTGAACTTGAACTCGGCCTTATCCTCTCCCACGCCTTTGAGCTTGTCGAATGACTCCCGCAGTGTCGGGTCGCACAGAACCTCGTATGCCAGATTGATGGAGTCAAACTTCGCCTGGTCGCCAGTTTTGGCATTCCGCGGATGATATTTCTCCACGAGCTTCCCATAGGCCTGGTGAATTGTCTCCAGGTTGGACCTGGGCTCGATATCGAGAACCTTGTAGTGATCCTGAAACTTGCCGGCGAGTGGAGCGGACATGTACCCCTCTATCGGCAGTTGTAGGGCCGGCCTCCAGGCCCGCCGTCTATCTACTTGATATACGCCCAGCCGGCTTCCTGCTTCCGAACCAATTCCGCCACGCCGGAGTCGACCGTCGAGGCGAACGGGAACAGATCTTCGGTCGTGATGTTCCGGTCGCGCATCGAGTTGCGGCAGGCTGTCAGCTTGACTCCCTGGGTGGAGAATCGTTGCAGCATCTCCGCGTGGTTCGAGTTGGTCTTGCGCAGCATGTTGAGTCCGGGCCGAAGAAGACCACTTCGATCTCGACGCCTCCGTCATTGGCGAACGCGATCCGCATGTTCTGGATGTGGGCGAGCAGGTAACTCCATTCGTCGCCTTGAGGCTCGTTCATTTGCATTACGACACGATGCTTGGGTTGCGCGGGCGTCTGCGAGATCGCAGTCAGCCCCACTGCAAGCATCAGAACGATCGTCGCGAATATCGGTTTCGTGCTCATAGCTTTACTCTCTCAAAGCCAAAGGTCACGAGCGACCGGGCATAGTCTAGGACGCGGAGCGCGCCCGTCTGAAGGTCATTTTGGGGGCGTCATGGACACCACTGCCTCCTATTTCAAAATCATCGGCGCGGTCTTGGAATGCTAGAATATGGTCCCTGGTGGATTGAAAGGACAAAAGGCTGATGGTACTCGTTCAACTCCTCTTGCTCGGCAGCTTGATCCTCATCATCACCGCGCCCATCGTCTTTCTGGTCCTGGCTTTTGTACATCTCCGCACGCGCAGCCGCGGACGCGAGGTTATCGCGTTGGCGTTCGTGCTCGGCTCGTGCGCGGGTGGCTTCTTGGTATGGAATTTGGCCCCGTCCGGCTGGAGCATGTCATTCTGGACAACCCTGCAAGCGTCGGTGAACGCGGAAAAATACGGACACCCGATCGAGCATGCAGCGGAGAATATTCTGGTTGTCGTTACATTCGCCAGTGTGCTGTGTGGGCTTTTGAGCGCCTCAGCAGCGGCGTTCGGCGCCAAGCTACTGGCCCGCCCGAAGCACGGCTGACAACACGTCTCGTGCCGAGACCTCTACTGTGGCGGCCTCACGAACAGGGAGGGAGTCTTCAGCAGCTCCTCGAAGCGCTGGATGTCCTGGTTGTCCGCGATGCATTCGTACTCGCGCAGCCTCTCCCCCGGCCGCAGCGAGAGGAACGAAGGCGCCGTATTGAAGCTCTTGGTGAATACCTTTGGATCCTCGATGAGCACGTTGTAAGTGATGGTGTCGTAGTCCACGCGCTGATAGCGCTCCACCACGTGCAGCGCATCGCTATGGATCGAGGCGCCGCCCGCGCCGAGCCAGGTCTTATCGTTGAATCCCATCACGTCCACCACCAGCGTGTCGCCCTCCCAATGGCCCACCGAATCGCCCATGAAGGATGGGTCCATATCGTCCGGATGCTTGCGGCCATCGGTCGGAATCACGCGAAACGCATGGAACGTTTCGTAGAGAAAGATCACTTCGTCCTTGGTTTGCACGATCTTGATCGGCAGCGGCATCGAAGTGATTCTCGGCACGCCCACCAGCAAGCACCGCCCGCTGGGATCGTCGATCAACCTGCGGTCGCGGATTTCTTTGAGTTTCGGCTGTACCCAGTCCTGGTAGGGAGCCGGTTCCGCGCGAGCTCCGCCACCTCGTGCCTGCGCCGGAGCGGCGTCTGGCCGCGCCGCCTTGGCGTTGTCGGCGCCGATGGCGAACGCCAATCCCGCCGCTCCGCCGCCTTGCCAGATACCCGACAAATCCGGTTTACCGTCCGCCGTCCTCGGTACCGGCGGCTTTTGGGCGGTGGCCACGGAAACCCAAAAAACGAGAGCGATCAGGTGTTTCGAAATCAATTGCCGCCTCCTGTTCCCGCGGGAGGTCCCGACAGAATCTTCTTCCCGTCGGCCAGCGTGATCTCCCGCGAATGCGCCAGGTTCATCCCGTTCCGTGCTCGCCACGCGAACACCGTGATGGTGTCGCCCATCTTCAGCGTCACATCGCGCTTCCAACCCTGCCGGACCAGCATGTTCGGAGGAAATCCTTCGAACTTCCACTCCTCGACCTTGCCTTTTTCATCCGTCACATTTAAATAAAAGTGCATGTGCGGATTCTCCCACTCCACCTTGGTGACCACGCCCTTCAGCGTGATGGGTTTTTCGCCATCGTACTCGGCCGCGAAGGAATGGTGCGCGAACGCCGGCGCGGCGATGGCCACAACCGTCAGGATTAATAGGGCTCGCATGCAATAAAACCCCCCAGTCAGTATACAGAATGCGCGAGAATCGGGACTCCGTCCAGCTTAGATGAACCCGCGGCGCGATAATATCCCGTCGTGATAGCATCCGTACAATGTCCGCGGTCGAAATCAGCAACGTGACCAAGACCTTTGGCGACGTCACCGCCGTCGACAATCTCTCCCTCACGGTCCCCGAAGGCTCGGTGTACGGGTTCATCGGACCGAACGGCTCCGGCAAGTCCACCACCATGCGGATGATCGCCAACATCTTCTACGCGGATTCCGGCACGATCCAGGTCTTTGGGAAGGCCCGCTTCGGTACACGTTCGGACCAGATCGGGTACCTTCCCGAAGAACGCGGTGTCTACCGGAAAATGCGCGTGCGTGCGTTGCTGGAGTTTTATGGCGAACTGCGTGGCGGGCGCAACGTCACTGCCCAAGTGAACTCGTGGCTCGAACGCCTGGGCCTGGCGGATCGCGCCAACGATAAGGTCGAGACCTTCAGCAAGGGCATGAGCCAGAAGGTCCAGTTCATCGCCACTGTGATCCCCGAGCCGAAGCTGCTGATCCTGGACGAACCGTTCACCGGCCTCGATCCCGTGAGCGCCGATTCCATTCGCAGCGCCGTTCTTGAAATGCGCAAACGCGGATGCACGGTCATTCTGAGCACCCACGACATGAACGTGGCTGAAAGCTTGTGCGACTCGATTTTTATGATCTTTCGGGGCAAGAAAGTGCTCGACGGATCGCTCGCCTCCATCCAGGCGAGCTACGGAAGCGACACCATCCGCGTGGAAGTCGAAGGCCGCGCCCCTCTGGGCGATCTGCCCGGCATCGAGCGCGTCAACGACCTCGGACAAGTGCAGGAGCTGCGAATGGGGCAGGGGTGCGATCCTCAGCAAGTACTTCACGCGCTCGCATCCCGCGCGCGGATCGCCTCATTTTCCGTGGTCAAACCTTCGCTGCACGATATCTTTGTCCGCATCGCCGGTCCGGAGCCGCAGGAGAATAACGTTGCGTAGAGTCCTGCTCATCGCCAAGCGCGACTACCTGCAAACCGTTCTGAGCAAGGCGTACATCATCGGCCTGGTCCTGGTTCCCATTCTCATCGGCGCATCGTTCCTGGCGACGTCCCTGGCGTTCCGGGGGAATGCCAAGGACCAGCACGTTGCGATTATCGACCGCACCGGCGTCGCCGCGTCTGCAGTGATTCAGGCCGCCGAGGAAACCAGCCGCAGGGCGGTGGCCAAAGCCCCCGGCGGATTAAACGTGATGCCTCACATTGTCTTCGAGCAAGTGCAGCCCGAAGCCGACCAGACCGCTCAACTCTTGTCCCTCTCCGATCGGATTCGGCGAGGCGAACTGGTTCTAGTTCTTGACATCTCCGCCGGCGCCCTCGCGCCAGGCAAAGAAGACCCTCCCGTGGATCTGGTGCGTATATACAGTAATTCTTCGGGCGTCGATCAAGTAGGCATCGCGATGCAATCCGCCGTCAATGACGGTCTGCGCCGGGTGCGCCTCTCGCAACTGGGTATCGATCCGGCGCGCTTTCCGGACATCTTGCGGGACGTTCCCGTCGTGTCCATGGCGCTGGTGACCAAGGACCCGGTCAGCGGACAGATCGGCGGAGCCGAAAAGAGGAATCCGCTCCAGGCCGTGCTCGTGCCCGTGTTCCTGACCATTCTCTTGCTCATGGTGGTTCTTCTCGGCGCGGCGCCGCATCTGGGCGCGGTCGCCGAAGACAAGATGCAGCGCGTCTTTGAAATGCTGCTGTGTTCGGCGTCGTCCTTCGAGCTCATGATGGGCAAGGTTGTGGCCTCCCTGGGAACATCCTTGACCAGCTCGATTTTCTACATCCTGGGCGGATTGGCCGCGCTGGCGGGAATGGCGCTGTTCGGAGTTGCGCCGCTGCATTTGCTGCCGTGGTTTTTCGTGTACCTGATTGCGGAAGTGGCGATGCTCTCCGCCTGGAGCGTCGCGCTGGGATCGGCTTGCAACACTCCGCAGGATGCGCAGAGTCTCGCATTTTTGTTGATCCTGCCGGTTATGATCCCGATGTTGATGCTGACCCCGGTCATGGCGCAGCCCAACGGCGTCCTGGCGACCACCATGTCGTTCATCCCGCCCTTCACGCCGATGGTCATGCTCCTACGGCAGTCCATGCCCGGCGGTGTTCCCTGGTGGGAGCCGTGGGTAGGCCTGATTGGTATGATCGCTTTCGCCGCCGCTGTGATCTGGGCAGCCGCCCGCATCTTCCGCATCGGCATTCTGTCCCAAGGCAAAGCGCCGAAGATCCGCGAGCTGGCGCAGTGGGTCGTGCGGGGCTGAAGCAGCGGGTTTACAGCCCTGTTGGGGTAGAATCATTACAACTCCATGGCTCTCTCTGTGGGCGACAAGCTTGGGCCGTACGAGATCCTTGCCCCTATCGGGAAGGGTGGGATGGGCGAGGTCTATCGCGCTCGCGATACGCGACTCCATCGCGATATCGCACTCAAGGTCCTGCCGCAAGCCTTTGCCACCGACTCCGCGCGCGAGCGCTTCCAGCGCGAGGCGCGCGCCGCTTCGGCCCTGAATCATCCCAACATTTGCTCTGTCTACGACGTGGGCGAGTCGGCAGGTCATCCCTTTCTGGTGATGGAGCTGCTCGACGGCAAAACTCTTCGCGACTGTATTGCCGAGAGGTCCCTCGATCTTCCGGCAGCGCTGGCGCTGACAATTCAAGTTGCCGACGCGTTGGACGCCGCCCACGCCAAAGGCATCGTTCATCGCGACATTAAGCCCGCCAACATCTTCGTAACGGCGCGTGGTCAGGCTAAGATACTCGACTTTGGTTTAGCGAAACATAACCAGCCCCTGGACACGGACGCTTTGACAGTGGACATGCTGACTGAACCGGGCACGGCCATGGGCACCGTCGCCTACATGTCGCCGGAACAGGCTCGCGGCGAACTTGTCGACGCGCGTAGCGACCTGTGGTCCTTGGGCGTGGTTCTGTACGAAGTGGTGACGGGATCGCGGCCGTTCGACGGCCCCACATCTCCGATTATCTTTGACGCTCTCTTGAACAAGATGCCCGTGCCGGTTCGTGAGCGGAATCCGAAGGTTCCGGCCGAGCTGGAACGGATCATTGGCGAGCTGCTTGAAAAGGATCGCGCGCTGCGGTATCCATCCGCCGCGGAGCTGTGCGACGATTTGCAGCGCGTGCAAAGCGGATCGAGCCCGGTCGCCGCAAGCCGCAATGCCAAGCCTCTTCTGAAATACGGAATCGCCGCCACTGCCACTCTTGTCCTAATCGCCGGCGGATTCTTCCTGTGGCAGCAGCGCGGTCGTACAAAGCCGCTCACGGACAAGGACACGATTGTTCTGGCCGGCTTCGAAAACAAGACCGGCGATACAGTGTTTGATGACACGCTCCGGCAGGGTCTCTTGGTTCAGCTGCAGCAATCCCCGTACTTGAGTCTCATTCCAGACCAGAAGATCGGCGCAACGCTCAAACTGATGGGCAAGCCGGCTGACGCTACCATGACCCTGGAGACGGCGCGGGAAGTCTGCCAACGCGTGGGCGCAAGAGCCGCGCTTACGGGATCCATCGCGAGCCTCGGCAGCCACTATGTCATGAGTCTCCGCGCCGAAGGCTGCGCCACCGGCGAAGTCCTGGACAATCAGCAGGCGGAGGCATCCGGCAAAGAGCAGGTGCTGAGCACGCTGGGCGATATGGCAGGCAAGTTTCGCGCCCGTGCGGGTGAATCACTGGCCACGATTCGCGAACACAATGTTCCATTGGAGGAAGCAACCACTTCCTCCCTCGAAGCGCTCAAGGCATACACCGCCGCAACTCATGGCGGTGACGGAGCGGGGCTTCAGATTCGGCGCGCCACGGAACTGGATCCACAATTCGCAGCGGCATGGAGCCTGCTCGCTATTCGCTACAGCGACCTCGGAGAGACCGCCCTTTCGCGACAGAGCGCGATCCGCGCCTATCAGGCGAGGGAACGCGCCAGCGGACCGGAAAAGTTCAACATTGAGTATTCCTACCATCGCAATGTTACCGGCAACCTCGAGAAAGCGTGGGAATCTATTTCGTTGTGGCGGCAGACTTATCCTCGGGATGCAAAGGCGTTCAGTCTGTCCGGAGGTTACGCGGCGAACGGGACCGGACGATTCGAGCAAGTGCTGGAAGTGTCGGCGAAATCCGTGCTGCTCGATCCCGATCGTGCGCCTGGCTACGGCAATCAGGCAGGCGCCCTTTTTCATCTGGGGCGATTTGACGAGGCAGAAAAAGCGTTTGCCGTTGCTGCCGCACATCACTCGATTGGTCCGGAGGCGCAGCAGGGCCAGTACCGTATCGCGTTGTTGAAACGGGATAAAGCGGGCATGGAGCGAATCTTGGCCGAGGGCGGTAAAAATCGCGACAGTGAAATAGCGCTGGCGCAGGTTCGGGCTCTTGCCGCCGCCGACGATGGCCGCCTCAACGAGGCGGAGCGCTATTCCCGCAACGCAATTGAGATGGCGCTCCGCGCTGGGCTCCGCGAGCGAACGGCTGTCTTCCAGGCGGCGCCGGCCGTGTGGAACGCGCTCTACGAGAACAA
>JAIQFI010000090.1 GCA_020073345.1 Terriglobia bacterium | reverse complement strand
GATTCTGTGTCGAGTGTGAAGATGACCCCGGAACTCGCCCGATCGGAGCGTACCATCGGCATAACACCAACTGACAGTGCCACCTTGAGCTGCGAATATCCCAGCCGGGCACGGTAGCTGATCGCACGGTCCGTGAACAAAGAGGCAAAACACTGGTGCACGGCTCGGAGAAGCCCTTCGGGGCCACGAATGTTGAGGAAGGACTCTGCCGCCCCGGCGAAAGACGCTTCAGGAAGGTCTTCGGCTGTTGCGGAAGAACGAACGGCTAACTCCGGCTCTCGCCCGAGACGGTCTATCAGACGCCGGTGGGCATCCAGAACCGACTGACTTAACTCGTCCGGCAGTGGGGTATCGAGAACGGCGGTCCGAGCGGCATGACCCCGTTGGGCCAACTCCTCCAGGTCCTCCGGGTTGAAACCGCTGAGGATCTTATCGAGACGGGCTCTTAAATCCTGCTCGGCAAGCAAGCACCAGTACGCGTCTGCGGTGGTCGCGAATCCGTCTAGGACCCCCACTCCCTGCGGCTTCAACTCGCGAAATAGCTGCCCCAGAGATGCATTTTTCCCGCCCACGCGAGGAACGTCCTGCATTCCAATCTGACTGAAATCGAGTGTATAAGAAGCTGCCATGCTTATGACTCTGCACCTCGAAGGCCAAAAGCTGCTGCGATACAGCTGATGCCGACTGCCAAACCCCGTCAGGGCTGGGTGTTTGGACGCACGCTCGCCTCGTGATTGCGCACAAAGCCGCAGGAAAGGCACGGCCCTGGTAACTCGGCTTACAAAGGCGCGGCCGGTCCTACGTCGATCTTGTTGGTGATTCCACGCACGCCCTTCACTCTTGCAGCGCAGCGCTCGGTGGCATCCTTTTGGGCGGCGTGGTTCACGATCCCCGCAATCGTAACAAAGCCATCAGCGACTTTGATGGTAATCCGGTCGTCGGGGACTTCGATATCTTCCTTCATTCTACGTATGACTTCCCGGGCAATCTCGGCGTCGGGGCGTGTGCCCGCTTCGCTTTTCGTTCTCGTCGGCATATGGATGCTCCTCTCAAAATCCCGGATTCTTCACTTTTTTAACGGGGCGGGGCCCTAGGAACGCCAAGGCGGATCCCGCCGCAAAGGCGATCGCAAGGCAGCTGAACGCGTCATCCACGCCTTTCTCAATCCACGCTGCCACTTCTTGCACGTTGTATCCGCAGCAGGCAGCGGCACAGTCCGATCGGATTACGGCGCCCATTTCGACCTTGGTTTTGTCCAAAACACTTCCCACTGGATTCTTCTTCGCTGTGAACGGATGCAATGGAGGTGCCAAACCGAGATGCCGAGTGAGGGGGGAAGGTACAGCAGTTCAGCGCGCCGTGTAGCCACCATCGATCACGAGTTCGCTCCCGGTAATGAACTTTGCTTCTTCCGAGGCAAGGTAGACGATTCCCCACCCGATATCATCAGGCTCGCCGACGTGTCCAATTGGATGCAGCGCATCAAGCTGTTTTCGCGCTTCAGCAACTTCGCCCTGTTCACCCGCAAACTTCTCCACCATGGGCGTCCAGATGAAACCAGGGTGAACCGAGTTGACTCTGATGTTGTCGGGAGCGTAGATGAGCGCATCGTTCTTCGTCATCAGGCGAACTGCGCCTTTCGATGCGTGATAAGGCGGTACGTCCCCGGCCCCGACGAGTCCATAGATCGAAGACAGGTTGATAATACTCCCGCCTCCGGCCTTTTTCATATAGGGGATCACGTGCTTCGTACAGAAGAAAACGCCCTTCACGTTTACGGCCATCACAGCATCCCACTCTTCCTCGGTAATCTCGTGGGTGGGGCGGTTTGCACCAGAAATGCCGGCGTTATTAACCAGCGCATCGATTCTGCCAAAGTGCTCGTTCACCGCTCGGAAGACTGCTTTTACTTCGGCTTCCTTCCCGACGTCAAGATGCCAGAATTCCGCCCTACCACCCGCCTCTTGGATCTCATGTACAGTGTTGCGTCCCTCGCGATCAAGCACATCGGTGACCGCCAGAAGCGCACCTTCGTGCGCCAAAAGATTGCAGGCGGATCGCCCAATGCCTAGGGATCCGCCTGTTACGATTGCGACTTTTCCTTTGACTCGGTCCATAACTCGTTCTCCCCCGTCGTCACCTTGGCGCAGTCGGCGTCTGAGGGACCCGTCGGGGATCAGGCAGCCCGGACTTCGACCGGTTTCGTTTGAGTTACTGGCGCCTTGGCCGCGATGATGTGAAGCATGCCATTGTCGAGCGTAGCCGAGGTCTTGTCCACGTCGATGGGCGTTGGCAACTCGAACCTCCTGTAGACATCATTCGAGCCGAACTCCGTCCATAACACGTTGGGTTCCTCAACCTTTTTCTCGTGTTTGGTCTCCGCGTGGACGATGATCTTGGAGGGCGTAGCGGTTACTTGGACGTCTTTAGCCTCGAAGCCCGGCAGCGTGATCTGCGCTTCATATTTCCCATCCTTTTCAGCCAATTCCGCCGCCGGCCAGCCAAATACATCGTGTTCGGCCTTGAGCCAGTCGTCGATCTCATGGCCGAGTTGATAACCGCGCTTCTCGAAGAGCTCAAATGCCCGCCGCCGCACGTCGTCCAGCCGTTTTTCGATCGTTTCGAAGATCGGAAGGGGCTCAGAGCCCACCGTCTTCACTTTTTGAACAGCCACATTTGTCATTACAGTAATCTCCTTACCCATGCTGGGTCACCAATAGATGGAGCATTCGTCGTACCATCCGCAACTCCGGCCTTAGCGGTGTTCCAGCACGGCAACACTCTTAGGCATTCAGAATGCACGGAAGCAAGCGTTTCGAAAGATATACATCATGGGCTTTCGTCTTTCCTGGCCTGCGCACCTGCTTATCCTAGCTGCGGTGCCGGCGCTGGCAGCTGTGTTGTCTCTTGGCCTACAACGCAACCCTGCCTGGGGACGCGCCGTCCGATTCTCTCTTGCGGGATTTCTTGCGGCTAACGAACTCGCCTGGTACGGCTATAGAGTCAGTCAAGAGGGTTTTCGCTTCCCCGAAGCCTTGCCGCTGCAACTGTGCGATCTCACCCTATGGCTCACTGTCATCGCAGCCTTTACGCTCAAGCCCCGCATCTACGAGGTTGCCTACTTCGGTGGATTGGGCGGGAGCAGCATGGCGTTGCTCACACCTGATCTCTGGGCACCGTTCCCCTCTTACCCGACACTCTATTTCTTCCTGTCTCACGGTTTCGTCCTGATCACGCTCACGACGCTCACCTGGGGTCATCTGATAGAGCCTCAACCAGGTAGTGTCTGGCGAGCGTTCTTCATCTTGAACTTGTATGCGGCCGCAGTCGGCGTCTTTGATGCGGTTTTCAAGACCAACTACATGTATCTTTGCAGAAAGCCTGCGAGCGCATCCCTTCTCGACTACTTCGGACCCTGGCCCGTTTACGTCTTTGTAGAAGAAGCATTTGCGCTGGCCGTGTTCTGGTTACTGTGGCTCCCCGCCAGGGGTCCTGCCACACGCCCGTCCACTATCCCGGCAAACTCCTCCCCAGGTGCGGGAGAATGACGACACGATGAAGCTACGGGTCGATTGCTATTCGGGCGGGAAAGCAGACGAACGTCCCGTGCGGTTTTACCTGGGCGAACGGGTCTACTGCGTTGAAGAGGTCCTCGATCAGTGGTATGGTCCCAGCGATTTATTCTTCAAAGTCCGCGCCGATGATGGGAATCTCTACATTCTCCGTCAGTGCCGCAGCACGCCAGAGAACACATGGAGTTTAGAATCGTTCCGCGAAATCAAGAGATAGTTGATCGAAACTGAGGGCATCTGGAATGTCCTTGGGATACTCCGCGCATGAAGACTCCAGCTTTCGGACCGCCTCTGCCAGGTTTCTTCGCATACCATCCCGCAGACGGCCGCGCGCCAGGGCGCGCCGCAGGCCTCCGAAGAATCCGCTGAGAAAGTCGATGCGGGAGCGGTTCACATACACCAGGTACATACCCGGGGGCGAGGCCTCACCGGGGTCATCCAGTGCCGCTGTCAACCCCAACGACGCGTCAAAGTAATGGCTGGCATAGATTTGTTTGGAGGCGACTACTGCTCGTCCCGGCTGAACATAGATGGAGACGTGCGTGATACTCGCCACCGGTTTCAGGCCAAAGCTTTCGGTGGACCAATAGAAGAACTCGCTGACGCCCGGCAAAGGCTCGCTTGGATACTTGGCCAGATAGTCATGAAGCTCCGGTACCAATCCCGATAAACCAGGCCGGGCATCGAGCACCGCGCGGAATTCGTCTTCCAATCGGACTGGCTTGTTCTTGTCCCGATATTCGATAAGTGCTGAGTTACCGCGATTCAGATAATCCTCGACGTACGCCAGCAACTCCTCACGGAAGATCGACTGCGCCCGGGCGGCGTAATCCGGCCGGGACCAGTCTACATCGCGGCCAAGCCGCTCGATCGCTGCGATGGGGAGCTTCACGTTGCAGTCTCCCAGGCGGCAATTCCGCAGTGCGGCGAGGTCGCCCGGTTCGAGACTGAACCCCTCCAGATCCCTGGCGGCCACGAATTTCACGAATTTTCGAATCCGCAGTACGGCTGGGTTCTTCTTGAAGTTCTCAATGTCCTGGAGCTGCGCGACAAAACACGGGGTCGTCGCTCGCAGGTGTGCCACTCCGACGACCGCCACCTCGCGCTTTTCCTGTGTTTCCAAGACCCTGGCCTGCGGATCGCCACGGTCCACGGCGTTCCACTGATCGGCTGTGAGACCGGAGAAGGCCCGGAGATCATCGAAATCCCAGGTCTGGGCATTAGCGCGCCCAGTTGCTACGACCGCGAGCAGCGCCACAACAACGATTGCATGGCGCACCTGAGAGCGCATATCAATCTATAAGCTGATCACCGGACAGATTGATTTGCGCAAGATCGCGTATGCGTTATGGCGCAAATAACCCTTGCCGCCGGATCCGCTGTGCCTTCCTATGATCAAGAGATCGGCGCCAAACTCTTTGGCAGCACCCGTGGTGACCTCGACTGGCTCCCCACGGTCGATCATGATGGTTCCCTTCGCGCCAGCTTCAGTTAGGAGCGCGTTCATTTTCGTCCTCACCTCAGCCAGTAAGGGCGGGGCCACTACCAGCGGAATCGCGTGCACAATCGCTAGCTCGGCTTGATACTCGCAAGCCAGGAACGCAGCCCAGTCTAGGATCTGCCGGCTTCGCTTTTGGAGGTCGATTGCGCAAAGCACCTTGCGAACCGAGATCTTTTCAAGTGCGGGGGCGTCTTCGGAGTGAATGTCGGTCCATACCGGAAACTCCACATCATGCAAGACCTTTGCAGTGACCGAGCCCAGGAGCGTTGGCCGATAGAACCCGAAGCCACGCGTCGTCATCATGATCATGTCCGGTGTCCATGAGCGGGCAGCCTCGACGATCTCCGTTGCCGGATCTCCTACGACACATATCCTCTGCGCGGAACAATACCCAAGCTCCTTTATTAGGAACGTATCCAACAGCGCCTGTCTCTCGCCACGCAATCCGTGCGCCTCGGATCCGTACACATCTGCGTCAACCACGTGCAGCAGGCGCAATTCAGCTTCAAACCGGCCAGCGAAGGCCTCCACGTACCGGGCGGCACCTACGCACCGCTCCGAGAAATCCACCGGGAAGAGAATCTTCTTGATCTTGTAAGGAGTTATCACGAGGAAATCCTTTCACGCATCAGATGCTGACTACCGGACAAGGAGCGTGACAGATAATGCCATAGGCATCGCTTCCCAGCCGACCCTGCTTGCCTGAAGCATTGCGCCGGCCGATGACCAGCAAGGCCGATTCCTTCTGTTGAATTGCCAAGCACACGGCTTTGGGAGTATCGCCGCGAACGACCAACACATCCGCGCGGACGCCGGCTTGCGATAGCAAGGTGTTCAGCCGGTCCCGGGCTTCGGTGTGGGCCTCCTCGTGCCACTGGAAGGCGTACCGTTCGGGAATCGCCGTCGGGAAAACTGAGTGGGTAACCGTCAGCTTTGCACCAAATTCGGCCGCATAGTCCGCCGCCCAGTGGAGCGCTTTGGCGCTCTGTGGGCCGAAATCCACCGCGCAAATGACTTGACGCACCTGGGTCGGATCGAACACAGCCTGCCCTTCGAGATGCGCTCCAGTCCAGACGGGGCACTCCGCATCGTGCAAGACCTTGGCCGTAACCGACCCGAGTAGGAACTGCCGGAAGAGACCCCGCCCTCGGGTGGGCATGAAGATGAGGTCGATGTGTTCAGCATGGGCGTACTCGATGATCACCTTGGCAGGGTCGCCCGAGCACATGAGGCGCTTAACGGGAATTCCTTCAAGTTCCTTTGTCGCGAACGTGTTAAGCTCGGCGTACGCGGCGGCCGTGCGTTGGTCGACTGGAGCGGTGGAGGCCAACGAACCAGCCCTTGCGCCCAGTGCCACCTGGGTAGGCGAAACGCCGTTGTTGACGTGAACCAGCGTTAGTTCTGAGTGCAGGCGACGCGCCAGTAAGCCGGCTTCTTCAGCAGCGATCTTGCTCCGCGCGGAGAAATCGGTTGGCAGGAGGATTTTCGCTAGGTTCAGCATACGCCGGTGTAGGTGCATTTGCGATGCCATCCTATGGTGGCCAATATCTTCTGATTGGCTATGAATCTGCACATGCGAATTAGCCAGGAGGGATTCATGCTACTTCCCGTTCAAGTGACGTTTCGAAACATGAAGGACACGGCCGGCCTAGAAGAGTTGGTACAAAAAGAGGCGGCGACGCTCGAGCGCTTTTACGACCGGATCAGCAGTTGCCGAGTGATGGTGGAGCGCCCGCAGCACGCAGAGTCCAGCAAGCTCTACCATGTACGAATCGATTTGGGGCTGCCGAAGGGCGAGTTGGTGGTGAAACATACACCCACGCTCCACGGAGCGCTGCAGGACGCTAAAGTGGAGAAATCCCGGCGCGAAGCAGAGTCGGTTCTCTTACACAAGAGTCCAGAACGTGCGATTCATGAGGCGTTCCACGAAATGAGACGGCGATTGCAGGATTACTCGCGCCGGCAGGTGGGCTTCGTCAAGAACACTCAGAAAATGGCTCAGGGCACGGTGAAGGAGATCTTCCCAGACAAGGGATACGGTTTCCTGGAGACGACCGACGACCGTCGAATCTACTTCAATCAGGCCAGCGTGCTCGATGGGCACTTTGACCGTCTTCGTGCAGGCACGCGTGTGCGATTCGCCGAGGAGATGGGAGAAAAAGGGCCGCAGGCAAGCACGGTGAAGATCATTCATCCACGCAAGCAGGCTCAGACGGCTGCCACAACCGTGGTCTTGCCGCGCAGGCTCGCGGCAGCGAAGTCGAAACGATAGGAAAACCAGATGTTTACTCTGGCAAGCAAAGCGTTCGCCAACGGCGAAAACATCCCAACTGACTTCACGTGCGAAGGGAATGATATTTCGCCAGCGTTAGCTTGGTCAGGGGAGCCTCCAGGAACCCAAAGCTTCGCCCTGATCATGGACGACCCGGATGCACCCGCGGGGACCTGGAGCCACTGGCTCTTGTGGGACATCCCGAGCGGGGTTCACTTAATTCCTCAACATTATCGAGTGGCCCGCCCCGTTCACTCCGGGAAGAATGACTTCGGCAAGACCGGCTATGGAGGCCCATGTCCGCCCAAGCGCAACGGGCCCCATCGCTATTTCTTCCGCCTTTACGCGCTCGATTCGCCGACCTTGGCGTTGTCTGACGAAGCCGATCGGAAGGAGCTTGACCACGCTATTAAGCGGCATCAACTGGGCGTCACAGAGTATATGGGCCAATTCGAACGCAAGTGAGCGTCGATTTGCCAGCATCGCTCCTGCGCGATTTCGCGCATTGGGGTGTTATGACACCGTCTTTCGCGTCAAAAGCTCCGGCCGATCCTCGTTGCCGGGCAGTCGGCCCGCTTCGAGAAAACGCTGAACCTCGGAATCATTCACTTGCGGGAAATCGGCATACCACTGGCCAACCGCTACAAAAGGCTCGGGAGTCGCGAGACAAATGCATTCGTCGGCGTCCATTCTCAAACGCTCACAAGCTTGAACCGATGCGACCGGAACCGCAATCACCGTTCGCTCTGGTTTCAAGCTGCGTACGTAGCGTGCCGCGACTAGCATCGTCGATCCGGTAGCGAGTCCATCATCCACAAGGAGGACAGTCCGGCCACGCAAGTCTAATGCTGGGCGGCCTTTACGGTAGAGCTTTTCGCGACGCTCTAATTCGGCCTTCTCCTTGTCAATGACGGCATCGATTTCTTCGCGCGAGATGTTCAGTTCCCGGATCAAGTCCTGGTCCAGGGTTTGGACCGAACCGCTCGCGATCGCACCCATCGCCAGTTCCGGCTGCCACGGCACTCCCAACTTGCGCACAATCACCACATCGAGCGGTGCCTGGAGCTTCTTCGCGACCTCCAGTCCAACTGGAAGCCCGCCTCGAGGCAGCGCGAGAACGATTACGTTCGGGGGCAGCTTGCGCGTGGCTAGTTCGGCGGCCAAGAACCGTCCTGCCTCGGCGCGATCGGCAAACGGAAGCTGGGTCATAAAATCCTCCGGTCGTGTTATGCCTAAAGTCCAGCATGTCGGCGGCCAGTTGTCTTTTTGCTTTTGGCGCGCGCTGGCCGTTCAAGTGCGAAGAACTCAAGCGTACAAGCAGCTGCACATGAACTCCACTCAAGGCGAACAAGAAGCGCAGGAGACAGTAGAAGCACGTTGGGAGCATTATGCTCACGGCGCCGATATCGGTGTCCGGGGCATCGGCCGAAGCATGACGGAAGCCTTTGAACAGGCAGCTGTTGCGCTTGCCGGCGTCATCACCGACCATTCGAGAGTCAAAGCCCGCCAGGATGTGACGATCGAGTGCGAGGCTCCCAATCCGGAAGTCCTGCTTGTGGACTGGCTGAACGCTCTGGTTTACGAAATGGCAG
>JAIQFI010000046.1 GCA_020073345.1 Terriglobia bacterium | reverse complement strand
GGGGACCGGGCGAGCGCATCGTCTTCGAACCATACACGCGCGACGTGTTCGAAGAATCCTTCCAGTGGATCGCCGAGCGTCCCATCTTCGCGGAAGGCGGCATGGGCGAATGCAATTACGACCAGGCCACGGTATCGGTGCCGGCCGAGTAGCGCGAGCTTGCCTGTGCGCGGGAAAATCTCGGGGAGAGGCGGGCGACCGGGTGGCAGGCAAGATCCGCCGTAACATACACTGAACCGATGTCCCCCGCGCCCGCGTATGCCAGCCAGATCGCGGCGCGGCTCGACCGGCTGCCGCTATCGCGCACGTTATGGCGCCTGGTCTTCCTGATCTCGCTCGGCGGTGCGTTCGAGTTCTACGATATTTTTCTGAGCACCTACATCGCGCCAGGGTTAGTGGCGAGTGGGATGTTCACCAGCAGCGCGGCGAATCTTTTTTCGATCAACGGAATCGGGTTCTTCGTCTTTTGCACCTTTGCCGGGATGTTCGTGGGTTGCATGGGCTTCGGCTTCGTGGCCGACCGTTTTGGCCGGCGCGCCATCTTCATTTCCTCGCTGATCTGGTATTCGATTTGCACCGCGATCATGGCGTTCCAAAACACCGCCGCTGGCGTGGATACGTGGCGTTTCATAGCCAGCATCGGAGTAGGACTCGAGCAGGTGACCATCGACACTTACCTTCCAGAGTTCGTGCCGCCCAAGGGGCGCGGGAGAGCGTTTGCGTTTTACCAGTTCATCGCGTTCTCCATCGTGCCCGTGGTCGCGCTATTGGGCTGGCTACTGGTGCCGAAGCGTCCGTTCGGGCTGGAAGGCTGGCGCTGGGTGGCGCTGATCGGGGCGGTGGGCGCGATCATCGCGTGGTGGCTGCGGCGCGGATTGCCGGAAAGCCCGCGCTGGCTAGCGCTGCATGGCCGGGAGAGCGATGCCGAGCGCGTGATGGCGGACATTGAGACGCGCGTGGTCCGCGACACGGGAACTTCGCTACCGCCGCCGGGTCCGCCGATTCCTGCTATCGCCGGTTCCAGCACATTCCGCGAGCTCTTTAGGCCGCCGCATAGAAAACGCACGCTGGTGCTGTCGGTCTTCAACTTGATGCAGACCATCGGATTCTACGGCTTCGGTTCGTGGGTTCCGACGCTGCTGATCGCCAAGGGAATCAACATCACCACCAGCCTGGAATATTCGTTCATCATCGCCATTGCGAATCCCGTTGGACCGCTGCTCGGCATGCTGGTGGCGGATCGAATGGAGCGCAAGTGGCAGATCTGCTGCGCCGGCCTGTGCATCGGGACCTTCATTTATTTGTTCGCCATCCAGCAAAGCGCCGCGATGGTGATTCTGTTCGGGGTGTTGGTGACGCTTTCGAACAACTGGATGTCGTTCTCCTTTCACAACTATCAGGGCGAGCTGTTTCCGACGCGCATCCGCGCGCGCGCCGTCGGGTTTGTGTATAGCTGGAGCCGCGTAGGCGCGGCCTTCGCCGGTCTGCTGATCGGTTTCTTCCTGAAAGAAGGCGGCACCCCGGCTGTGGCCCTGTTTATCGCGGCGGCCATGGCGGTCATGATCGCGATCATCGGCGGATTTGGACCACGAACGCGCCATCTGGCGCTGGAGGAGATTTCACATTGATGCATTTGGACTCGAAACAGGTTGTCGTCACCGCTGCGGCGCAAGGAATCGGGCGCGCGACGGCCGAGGCGTTTGCGCGCGAGGGAGCGCGGGTCTGGGCAACCGACGTCAATCTGGCGAAGCTCTCCGAGTTGGGGCCGATTTCTGGAATCACGCCGCACCAGCTTGATGTGAGGGATACCGGAGCCGTCCAGAAGTTCGCCGCGGAAACAGGGCCGATCGATGTTCTATTCAACTGTGCCGGATACGTGCACAACGGGACCGTCCTCGATTGTACGGAAGACCAGTGGGATTTTGCGTTCGACTTAAACGTCAAGTCGATGTTTCGGACGATCCAGGCTTTCCTGCCGGGCATGTTGGCCAAAGGCGACGGCTGCATCATCAACATGTCGTCGGTGGCCAGCAGCATCAAGGGCGTTCCGTCGCGTTTCGTGTACACCACAACCAAAGCGGCGGTGATCGGACTGACGAAATCAGTGGCTGCGGATTACGTGGGGAAGGGAATCCGTTGCAACGCTATTTGCCCAGGCACGGTGCAATCGCCGTCGCTTGAAGATCGTTTGCGCGCATTGGGAGATTACGAAAAGGCACGCGCCGCATTTATCGCGCGGCAGCCTATCGGCCGGATCGGTACGCCGGAGGAGATCGCGGACCTCGCAGTGTATCTGGCGACGGCGACTTATACGACCGGACAGTGCCACATCATCGATGGCGGATGGGCGGTTTGAGCAGGCATGGTGAATAAGCCGTTTCGTCCAGAGACCCGCGTTGTGAAACGTGCGGGGTCGCCGCCAGTCCGCGAACACACGGCCGATATTTGCGTGGTCGGCGCGGGCATCTCGGGAGTCTCCGCCGCGATAGAAGCCGCACGCCTGGGCCGGAACGTCATCCTGATCGACGGGCTTCCCGCGCTGGGCGGCCAGGCGGTGAATTCGATCATCGGCATGATCGTCGGCTTGTTCGGCAACCCACCCGGCAACAAACAACTCACGCATGGCATCGCCGACGATCTGATTCGCGACCTGGGCGCCACCGGTGATCTTCACCTAGTGATGGGTGGTATCTCGCTCAACGCTCTCTACAACGAGGTTGCTTTGGGCCGGTGGGTGGAGCGCAAGATCCTGGAGCTGAAGATTACTCCGCTCTTAGGCGCGGTTCTCCGACGTGTTCGCACAGATGGGCACGGCGGGCGCAGAGTTTCCGCGCTGGAGCTTGCCACGCGCTATGGCGATGTGGTGGTCCGCGCGAATGGATTCGTCGACGCGACGGGCGATGCCGCCGTAGTATGGCAGGCGGGACTAGAATGCCGTGAGCCCGCCGCAGGCGTTATCTACGGGTCGCAGATGATCGTGATCGAGAATTTCGATGAGGCGAAGAAGCCCAGTCGCGAGGAAATGTCCGCGCGGATTCGCGACCGCGGCGAGCAGTACGGACTGGTCCGCCGCGACGGATTCGCCATGAGTTTCCCCGGCCGCGCGACCGCGGTAGTCAACATGACCCACATCGAAACGCCGCTCGATCCGCTGGAATCCTCACGCATAGGTATCGAAGGCAAGGAGCAGGCGGATCGCACGATAAATTTCCTGCGCGGCGAGTTCCCGGAAGCATTCGGCCAGGCGCGCGTGCGGGCGTACGGGTTGCCTGGAATCCGCCAGACTCGCTGGATCGTGGGCCGGCATCACCTCACGGTGGACGAGGTTCGACGCGGCGTAAAGTTTCCCGACAGTATCGCGCGCACGGCGTGGCCGCTCGAGCAGCATCATCACGCCGAGGGCTACGTGTGGGAACCGTTCGATGCCGAGCATGTTCACTACGTGCCGCTCGGCAGTCTGACCCCTCCGGGCGCTGACAACCTGCTCGCGGCCGGGCGTTGCATCGACGGCGATGCGACAGCGCTTTCGAGCGTGCGCGTGATGGGTCCTTGCATCGCGATGGGGGCGGCCGCAGCGCACGCGTTGGATCTGGCCGGCGCCGGGAGCGTGCAGAATATCGACCTCGATGCGCTGCGCCAGCGGCTGCGGGCGAATATCGAAGGCTGAGCGCGGATTTATGGGAGAATAAGTGCAGCCGGAGCGCACTTTCTTCGTGGTGACGAATCAACAACTTTATCTCGCCGTCGGGATTCCGCTGCTATTCAATACGGCGTGGGTGGCAATTCTCATTGGCTTGCTCAACGCCAAGATGGACGCTAAATTCACGGCCGTCAACGCCCGTTTTGATGCCATCGATAAACGATTCGACGATATGCGCGACCTCTGGCGAGCCGAACTCCGCCGTGTCGAAGAAGTTTTGGACGCTCGCCTGAAACATCTCGAATCTCGCTGAACCGAACCCGCCTCACATCGGTTGGCGCACAATATAAGCATGCGGCTGACCGACCAGGAGAAAGCCATGCTCGACGGCGCCGAAGGTCCCGCCCGGCAAAAGGCCATGGATCTTCTGGTCCGCTACGGCGAGGCTCTAGGAGCCGAACGCTTCGTGGATGTCTCGAATATCGCGGGCGTACCCGGGTCGTCGACACTATTCCTTCACAACTATTACAAAGAACATGGCGGCGGAAGCTTCGAGGACGTTTTTTCACGCTTCGATCTGGATAGCGACGAAACCGTCCCGTTCCCCAAGGTCGGCGGGAACTGTTGTCATCTGCAAGGCGGTATGGATCCGGAGCTGTGGGCTGAGCAAGGCATGAGCCTCGAAGCCTTCGCACATCAGCAGCAGGATGAAGCCGAGGTCAGACGCCACGGAATCCAGGTGCTCAAGACGTGCACGCCCTACTTGGCCGGGAACATGCCCGCGTTCGGCGAGCACTGCGCATGGATGGAATCGTCCGCCGTGGTCTTTTGCAACTCGGTGGTCGGTGCGCGCACCAACACCGAAGGCCGCGAAAGCACCAGCGCGGCCATGCTTACCGGTAAGATCCCCGACTGGGGATTTCACCGCGATGATTATCGCCATGGCACGCACCTGGTGCAGGTCGACGTGGCGGTGGAGAGCGTGATGGATTGGGGCATGCTCGGCTATTTCATCGGCGATGCCGTGCAGGAGAACATTCCAGTCGTAGTTGGTAAACTCGGGCAACCCGATCTCATCAGGCACAAGCATTTCGGAGCGGCCGCAGCTTCCTCAGGCGGCGTCGAGATGTATCACATCGTCGGAGTCACGCCCGAGGCAGCCTCGCTCGAGATTGCGTTCGACTCAAAGAAGCCCATGGCGACGATCCGCTACGGTCCCGAGGAGCGGCGGCGCGTTTACGAATCGCTTAACTCGAACGGCCGCGATGCCAACGTCGATTACGTGATGCTGGGTTGCCCGCACGCTTCGATCGAACAGATCGGCGAGGCCGCGCGGCTTCTGGCCGGCAAGAAAATCAAAGACGGGCGCAGCCTTTGGATGTTCACGTCTCGAGCAGTGAAGAGCGTTGCGGATCTCAACGGCTTTACCAAAACCATTCGCGATGCCGGCGGTCTGGTGATGACCGACACGTGCTCGGCCATCGGGCGAATGCTACCCAAGGGAACCAAGGTCGTCGCGCTCGATTCCGCCAAGCAGGTCCATTACCTGCCGGCGATTATGGGAATTGAAGCGTGGTTCGGCACGACCGAGGATTGTATTCACGCGGCGCTGACAGGGCGCTGGGCCGGAGAATTGCGATGAGCACCATAACGCCCACCAAAGTCATCCTGCGCGGACGCAAAGTAGTCGGCGGCTGCGCGGAAGGCGAAGCGCTGGTCACCCGCGACACGATTTCCGGCTGGGGCGGGATCGATCCCATGACGGGAACGGTCATCGAGACGCATCACGAGCTTCGCGGAGTGAGCTTCAAGGATAAAGTTCTGGTATTTCCCGGCGCAAAGGGATCGTCGGGCTGGTCGGCCGCGTTTCATCTCGCACGCATCGCCAACGCCGCGCCCAAAGCGATGGTCTTCAACGTCATGACCACCAAGATCGCGTTAGGCGCTGTGGTCACGCGCGCTCCCTCGGTGACCGATTTCGATCAGGACCCGCTCAGCGTGATCCAAACCGGCGACTGGGTGAAGGTGGATGGGGATCGCGGCGTCGTTGAAATAACAAAAGCCGAAGTTACCAAGAAGGCGTGACGATCAGATCGTGCCTGATTCAGATCATGGCCTGAATGGCGAACACAAGCACCACCAGCGCTTCGCCCGCGATAAATCCGCAGGAGAGCGGCAGGCAGTATCTTTCCTCGGTCGTCGCGCTGGATTTGGACCACGCCCATTGAACGACGCCGCCCGCGACCATCGGCAGAATTGCCTGGCCCGGTATCAGCATCCCGATGCCGACGGCGGTCGGTGAAGGCACGAACCGGCCGTAGCGCGGTTCCAGGCATGTGATCACGACTCCCAGCGCCACGGCGATCAGCATGGCGGCGAAGCATCCTTGAGGGAGTTGGTCGAAGCCCTTGTTGAGCAGCTCGGCGAAGCCTGCCCATTTGACGCTGATCGGCGAGGTTAGCCCTTGCCCGCCGATCCCGTAGCGAGCTTTGAGAGCCGGATATACCAGCGCGACGGCCAGCGAACCAACCGGCACACCGAGCAGTTGCAGGATCGTAAGGTTACGATTCGAGGAGCCTACGATCTTGCCCGCTTTATAGTCCTGCATCAGGTGTTCACCGTTGGCGGCTACAGTACCCGACATTCCCGAGCCGATCATGTTGATCGCCATATTCCCCGGCGACAAGGCCGCGAACACCGCCTGCATCAGATTCGCCATCGCGCTGACCGGAGCCCAGTTGGTCTCGCCCAGCACGCGAGCGCCGACCAGCATCAGCAGGAACGAGAGCAGCAGCGATACGATCGTCAGCCACACCGGGAACCCCAGCGAGATCTTTTGCAGGACGCATAGCACTACAGACAGCCCGGCGACTCCGCCGACCACGTAGCGCAGCGGGAAATCGGTGGAATCCACACTCCGCACCGAAAGATTGGTAAAGGTCTTCACCACCAGCTTCCATTTCAGGATCAGGGCTGTCACGCCGCCTGCCACCATAAAACCCGTGGCCGGCCACATCACCCAACGCAGCATGGCGTTGAAGGACTGCTCGGTGACAATGCCGCGCGCGGCGAGCATCGGCGGCGCGATCACCCAGGCGATCAGCATTCCCAGACCCATCGATATCGCGATGCGCGGGCCCACTAGCATCCCCGAGCCGAACGAGAGCAGGCTCACTTCGCTGCCCATGCGTAGCGCGGCGCCGCCCGGCCCGAAGGTGAACGCGTCAGGAACGTACTTCAGCTTGTCGCGAACTACGGCCAGCAGCCCGGAAGCGAACATCCCCACGCCCAGCGCCGTGACACGCGGACCGGCTTCTTTCGGACCTTGATCCAGCACCAGCAGCGCTTCTCCCGCCGCGGTTCCGTCGGCGAAGGTCAGGTTCTCCTCGTCGATATAATGCCGCCGCAGCGGAACGGCCAGCAGGACGCCGATCAAGCCTGCCACCGTGAGCCACGAAAAAGTCTGCCAGACGGTCAGGTGAACGGCGAATCCCAGCTCCGGCTTGGCGTTCAGCATGTCCATAGCGGCCAGCACCACGCACATGAATCCCGCCTCACCGGCAGCGGTTCCCGCCGTCTGAACCAGGTTGTTCTCCCAGCGAGTACCTCGGACGCCGCTGAGGGATCCCACCAGCGAGATGATGATGAAGCCGAAGAACGCGCTGACCACGGAGATATTCGGACCGTATCCGAGCTTGAGCACCACGTAGGGATACGATGCGCCCACCAGGGCGGCGACCGCCAGCGCAGCCAGCACGGCGCGAAGCGTCAGCTCCCGGCGGGGGTTGCGCGCGTCCGGCAGCGCTGTCGCAGCGATGGGTTGGGAGACGCTCATGAGTGCCGACCCATTATATTGGAACTATGAATCCCCGGGTCCCTTTTGCGCTGGCCGCTGCGTTGTTGGCCAGTGTCACATGGGGTCTCGCGCAACAGCTCGAAGACACGTTCTACATCCCGCTCGACGATCCCGCCATTCAGTACGGCCAGCGGCCCGTGGACGATCCCGTAGCTCGTCTCGAGCAGCGTCTGGAGAGCGGCCAAGTCAAACTGGAAGTCGCGTCCAACGGCCTGGGATATCTGCCGTCGGTGCTCAAGCTGCTCGGCATCAGTCCCGATTCGCAGGCACTCGTGTTTTCGAAAACCAGTACGCAGGTGGAAAATATCGGGCCACGAACGCCGCGCGCCATCTACTTCAACGACGATGTCATGGTCGGATTCGTGCGCAACAGCGACGTACTGGAACTCGCCTCGCTCGATCCGAAGCAGGGCGTCCAGCTGTATGTGCTGGTGAAAGCCGCTGAGCCGGCGTTTGCCCCAAGCCAGGGTTGCCTGCGCTGCCATCAGGGAGCGGTGACAATGGGCATCCCCGGACTCGTCGTCAGCTCGGTCCACCCGGTATCGCAAAGCCGGCAGGAACACGGCAACGCTTTCATGACGGATCATCGCACGCCTCTAAGCGCGCGCTGGGGAGGATGGTACGTCACCGGCACAACCGGTTCGCAGACGCATTTGGGGAACAACACCAATCTGGTGGATCCAGTGCGCTCTGGCGGCCCGTCCTCGCAGCCGACGCAGAATCTCACCAGCCTGACGGAGATGTTCGATACGTCGAAGTATCTGGAACCGACCAGCGACATCGTCGCGCTGATGACGCTCGAACATCAGGTCCGCATAACCAACCTGATGATCCGCATCGGCTGGGACGCGCGCATTGGCATGCCGGCGGACAAGCTCAACCCCGAGATCGAAGAAATGCTCAAGTACATGCTCTTCGCCGACGAGGAGCCGCTGAAGGCTCCCGTGAAAGGCGTGTCCACGTTTATGGAAACGTTTCCCCAACGCGGTCCGCGCGATCCCCAAGGCCGCTCCCTGCGCGATTTCGATCTGAAGACGCGGCTGTTCCGGTATCCGCTTTCGTATATGGTTTACAGTGCCGCCTTCGACGGGCTGCCCGACAAGGTCCGGGAACGTGTGTATCAGCGCCTGTACGAGGTCCTTACGGGCAAGGACACCAGCAAGACGTTCGCAGGCTTGTCGCCCGAAAGTCGCGGCGCGATTCTCGAGATTCTGCGGGCTACCAAGCCGAACCTTCCCGCGGATTGGCGGCTTTGATATTGTAAGACCTTGCCTCCGCCTAGGAACACCGTCGACGTTTCCGAAATCATCGAGCGCCAGAAACTCAGCGGCTTTCTGATCGGGCTCGCCGTCATCTCCTGGATCATCACTTTTTTCGATGGCCTGGACGCGAACCTGGTCACTTTCGCGGCGCCCTACTTCCGTTCCGAATACGGGCTCACCACGATTCAAACCGGCAACATCTTCGGGATGCACCAGCTGGGCACGCTGATTGGCGGATTCCTGCTGGGCTACCTTGGCGATCGCATCGGACGACGCCCTACGGTGATCCTGGCCACGGCCGCGTTCGGCGCGCTGACCATGTGCTTCTACTTCACCAGTAGCTATGGGACACTGTTCTGGCTGCGCCTGATCGACGGGATTCCCCTCGGCGGCATGCTGCCTCTGGCCTGGGCGCTGAATATCGAATACGCGCCCAAGCGTTACCGCGCGACCATCGTGACTGTGATCATGGTTGGCTATTCGCTCGGCACCGCGCTCGGCGGGCCGTTCGCGAACTGGCTGATTCCGAAACTCGGGTGGAAATCGGTGTTCATCAGTGGCGGTATCGCGGCGCTGGTCAGCGCGGTGATCCTGTTTGCGATGCTGCCTGAATCGATTCGATTCCTCGCCACCATGGGCAAGCGTCCCGATCGGATTGTCGCCATGCTCCGCCGCGTTGCTCCAGGCCAGTCGTTCTCCCTCGACGCGAACTTCGTGGTCGGCGATGAAATCGGCCATAGCAAGGACTTCAAGCCGTCGCTGCTGTTCAAAGGTGAACTGCGCACCATCACGCCGCTGATCTGGACCGCCTACATCGCCAGTTCCTTCGCCGTGTTCTTCATCGTCAACTGGACGCCCTTGGTGTTCGAGGCGCTCCACTACGTGCGCGCACAGGCGGCCACCGCGGCGACTACGAACTCGATTATGGGCGCCATCGGTGGAATTCTGCTGATGCGCTTCACCGATGCCAAGGGGGCCATCGCGATCACCACCATGCCAGTCGTGACGTGCATCCTGCTGCTAGTCGCTGGGTTTACGCCGATGAGCCAGGGGGCATTTCTTGTTCTTAGCGCGATGATCGGCGGATTCCTCATCGGCGGGCACTTCGGGATGCACAGCATCTCCGGGATTTTTTATCCCACCGCGTATCGGGGCAATGGCGCGAGCTGGGCGACTTCGATCGCCAAGATCGGGTCGATTGGAGGTCCGATGGTCGGCGGCTGGGTGCTTGCTACGAGTTTGCCGGTGAAACACATTTTTGCGCTCCTGGCGACCTTTCCCGCGATTTTCGCCGTCTGCATTTACTTCGTCGGGCGGAGGCACAGCCGCATGCTTGGGCAAGAAGCACTCGTCGCGGTAGCGGAACCCAGCCACGCTTCAACTTAAGGAGGTCCGTTTGTGACCCTCACTCGCCGTCGATTGATCCAGACTACCGCCGCCGCATCGCTCGCTTCGCTGCTGCCGCGCGCCGTCTTCAGCCAGGGCACCGGCAACCGAAAGGCCGTCGTCCATGCCGACCAGGAAATCGGCATCATCCGCCCCGAGTTACATTCGCATTTTGCCGAGCACCTGGGCTCGTGCGTCTACGGCGGCATCTGGGTGGGCAAGAATTCGCCCGTTCCGAATATCAATGGCTTTCGCCGCGCCGCGGTTGATTATTTGAAGGAACTCGGCGTGCCCGTGCTGCGCTGGCCCGGCGGCTGCTTCGCCGACGATTATCACTGGCGCGACGGGATCGGTCCGGCCGCGAAGCGACCCAAGAGCGTCAACACCAACTGGGGCGGCTACACCGAAGACAATGGCTTCGGCACGCATGAATTCGTCGAATTCTGCCGGCTCATCGGGGCCGAACCGTACTTCGCCGCCAACGTCGGCTCGGGCTCGCCGCAGGAAATGCGCGACTGGATGGAGTATTGCAACCAGCCCTCGGGCAGCTCGCTGGCCGAGGAGCGCGCCGCCAACGGATCGCCCGAGCCGTTCAGAGTGCGCTACTGGGGCGTCGGCAATGAGCTGTGGGGTTGCGGCGGCAACTTCACCGCACAGCGCACGGCCGAAGAGTATCGCCACTTCGCCACGTTTGCGCGTGCCTTCGGAGGACTGCGGCCGTACCTGGTCGGCTGCGGGCCCAACGGCAATAACACCCAGTGGACGCGCGGGTTCATGGATACGCTCTCCGGATACCGCATGGACGGCTACTCCATGCACTTCTATTCGAACGGCAACCTACCGCCGCTCGAATACACGCCCGAAGCGATGTACACGCAGCTCAATTCCTTCCCGCGCGTCGAGCAGGCGATTATCCAGCAGCGCAATCTGCTCGACGGCTACGATCCGAATCGCCGCATCGGGTTGTTTCTGGATGAGTGGGGCGTGTGGGATCGCATGACCGCCGAAGACGAGAAGCGTAACGGCCGCCTGTGGCAACAGGAATCCATGCGCAGCGCCGTGGCCGCCGGGCTCGGCCTGAACATTTTCAATCGCCAGGCCGAGAAGCTGTACATGTGCAACATCGCCCAGATGGTGAACGTGCTGCAGGCGGTCCTGATCACCGATGGCCCCGAAGGCCGCAACTGCGTGCGCACCACCAGTTACTACGCGTTTATGCTGTTCAAGCCGCACCGCGCCAAGACTTCCGTGCGCACGGAAACAGATGCTTCCTCCGACCAACTTCCGGACCTTTCGTTTTCTGCTTCGCGACAAGGCGGCGATGTCGTGGTCACGCTGGTGAATCCGCGCCACAATGCCGATATGCAGGTGGATTGTGAAATCCGCGGTGCGACGCCGCGACAGGGACGCGCGGAGATCCTTCACGATCCGGACATCAACGCTTATAACAGCTTCGACAATCCGAACCGTGTGGTCATTCGGCCGCATCCGCTATCCGTCGAGAACGGCTGGATACGTCTGGCGTTGCCGGCCATGTCAGTGGCTACCGTCACACTTCAGGTCGCCTGACGTGCTTCTACGTGTCGGTTATACCGGCTGCGGAGCGACTTCCAGCCGCTCGCCCAGCGTCAGGTAGTTGAGCGTGGCAGATGCGACCGCACACGTGGCGATCACGATCGCCATCGGGATCGCCGGGTTCTCGATCAGTCCCAGGAAGATCGCAGCAATGGCGGCGAGCAGGAACTGGTTGGTCCCCAGCAGCGCCGACGCAGTTCCCGCGATATCGCCATGGCGCATCATCGCGATGGCCGAGCCGTTCGGGAACACGAATCCCTGCCCGGCGACGTAAACAAAGATGCAGGCGAAAACGGACGCCAGCCCGCCCACGCCCGTCAGCACGGCGACCAATAACAGCAGGCCCGCGGCGAGCTGGACCAGATTCGCGTTCCGCAGCACGCGCCACAGCGGCGTCCGATGCGACATCCGGCCGTTGATCTGCGAGGCCGCGACCATGCCCGCCGCCGCCGCTCCGAACAGCCAGCCGAACTCCGCTGGGGGAACTTTATACAGGCTGATGTACACGAACGGAGCGCTGGTGATGTACGCAAAGGTTCCCGCGGAACTGAATCCGCACACCACGGAGGCTCCCAGAAACGTTCTGTCTTTGATCAGCCGTGTATAGGCCGATACGATGGTGTCCACTCGCAACGGAATGCGCGCGCTCCGCGGCAGCGACTCCGATAGCCGAAAGTGCATCCCCGTCAGGCAGGCGATGCCGATGAAGGTCTGTGTTACGAACGCGGCTTTCCATCCGAACCAAATCAGCAGATAGCTCCCGAGCATCGGCGCAATCACCGGAGAAACGCCTACGACCAGGATCAGCATCGAAAAGATACGGCGCAGCTCCGAGGGTGGGAATAGATCCCGCACAATGGCGCGCGAGATGACCCCTCCTCCGCAAGCGCCGATCGCTTGCAGCAGCCGGAAGAACGACATCATTTGAATCGATGGCGCCAAGGCGCACGCGGCGGAAGAAATGATGAACAGCGTCAGGCTGACGTACAAAGGGGGCTTGCGTCCAAATCGATCGGTGATGGGTCCGTAGAGGCTCTGTCCCAGCGCGAAACCCACCAGGAACGTCACCATGGTGTACTGCACGGCTGCGGCGGAAGTGTGGAAGACCTGCTCCATCTGCGGCATTGCCGGCAGATACATGTCGATCGAAACCGGCGCAAAAGCCTGCAGCATTCCGAGCAGAAACAGGAGCTCTAGGTGCCGGAATCGTGATAGGGGAGCAGTTTGTTGCGCGATCACTGGAGAAGTGATCAGTGTACCAGGAGCGGTGAAACCCTCAAAACTTTCGGCTTCGTCTGCGGAGCAGCACCGCCAATGCGCCTAAACCACTACCCAACATTGCAATCGTGCCGGGCTCTGGCACAGCAGCGGCTGGTGAGAAAACTGTCAGAACGCGAACATAATCACCGGGCGTACTTGCCGTCGTGTTGAAAGAAATCTGCCGCGCTCCGCTTATGGTGACCGAATCCCCTGCTTCCAGGCCCCTTAGGCCTGGATTCAGATAGTTGACGCCTGTGTTTGCCAGGAAATCGCTATTGGCAAGATTGCCCGTGCTGCTTAGGATGGCGAGGACATCGGAATCGAAATTAACCGTACCAATGATCGATTGGGACGGGCCGGGATCGAAAAAGATGTAGTGACTTGCCACGATTGTGCCAACGGGTATCGGGCTCAAGCCTGTATCCGTCACCAGCGGGGCTGAGATCAGAATGTTCTGATCTTCATCGAACCCGAACAGATTGGGGCTTTGAAACGTATCGTTGCCGACGCTGTTCGGAGGTCCAAATGGATTTGCAAGCGGGGGAGTCAGTTTTACGAACGTCCCACCGGCCCCGAATGCGGTCCCGCCCGTTACCGAGCCGCTAATGATCGTCGCCTGTACCGAGACTGACATGGCGAATGCCAGTAATGCCAAATTCGTAGTTTTGGGCCAGATTGAATCCATCGTGTCCTCCTGTTTCGCGCGGTGAGTCGTTTTGACTCCCGGCTTTTCACGTATAGTACCGCCAAACAGCAATGGAGTCCAGCCGGGCCATGATATCCTTGGGGTACTCCCCAGCGGTGTTTTTATGCGCCCCGACAGCTATTCCACACCTAGCGGCATCGTTGTCGAACGCACCTTTTCCAAGATCGCGTTTGAAAAGGGCCTGCGCGGGCTGCTGCACAAGCTCGATACCCAACGCGGCATCTATCTTTCTTCCGGTTATGAATATCCCGAGCGATACTCGCGTTGGGACATAGCCTCTGTCGCGCCGCCGCTTGAGATCATCGCCGCCGACCGCGACATCACCTTGCGCCCGCTGAATGGGCGAGGCGAGGTCATCAACCGGTTGCTGGAGCCGGTTCTGCGCCCGCATCCTCACTGGGAATCCTTTGAGATGCTGAACGGCATCATCCACGGCAAGCTCAAGCCGCTGCCCAAGCTGTTCCCGGAAGAGGAACGTAGCAAGCAGCCTTCGGCCTTCTCGCTGCTGCGCGCGGTGCTGGCGGAGTTTGACGATCCTCTGGCCTCGCGGCTCGCCTTGGTGGGCGCGTTCGGATACGATCTTTTGTTCCGCTTCGACCCGATCCGCACCAGGCATCCGCGCTCGGACGTCAAGGATCTGCACCTGTTCCTGTGCGATGACATCTACTTCATGGATCGCAAGAAGGAACAGATCGAGCGTTACCGCTTCGATTTCACGCGCGGCGAGGACACGACGCGCGGGCTTCCGCACGCTGCCCAGCGCGTCAAGAAGGCGAAAAAGAAGGCGGCCCCGGGCCCGATCGTCAGCGATCACACCCCCGCCGAGTACGCCGCCAACGTTGAAACGGTCCGCGAAGGCATGCGCCTCGGCAACTACTATGAAGTCGTGTTGCGGCAGACCTTTCGCGCGCCGTACGCCGGCGGAGCGGCGGACTTGTTCGAGCGAATTCAGAAAGCCAGTCCCAGTCCGTATGAGTTTTTCCTCCAGTTCGGCGACGAACAGTTGATCGGCGCTTCGATCGAGATGTTCGTGCGCGTGGAACAACGCGAGGACGGCCGCCGTGTAGAGACCTGCCCCATCTCGGGAACGGCGCGGCGCACGGGAGATCCATTGCGGGACGCCGATAACATCCGCGAACTGTTGTCGTCGGCCAAGGAAGAATCCGAGCTGACCATGTGCACCGACGTGGACCGCAACGATAAGTCGCGCGTCTGCAAGCCTGGAACGGTGCGCGTGATCGCGCGCCGTCTCATCGAACGCTACGCCGGTGTATTTCACACTGTGGATCACGTGGAAGGAATGCTGGCTGACGGCTTCGATTCGCTCGACGCGTTCCTGACGCACATGTGGGCCGTCACGGTGATCGGAGCGCCTAAGAAGTGGGCGGCGCAGGCCGTGGAGGATCTGGAAAAGGACGCCCGGGGCTGGTATGGCGGCGCCGTGGGAATGATCTCGCTCGACGGCGGCATCAACACTGGCATCACCATTCGCACGGTTCATCTGCGTGATGGCGTGGCGGCGTATCCCGTGGGCGCGACGCTGCTGTACGATTCCATCCCCGAGCAGGAAGATCGGGAGTGCCACATGAAGGCTACCGGTTTCTTCCGGGCTCTCGACTCTAAACCTCCCGAAAAGACCGAATACATTCCTGAGACGGACAAGGCAGGCGGCATTCGGCTGCTGCTAGTTGACAACGAAGATTGCTTTATCCACACCTTGGCGAATTATGCCCGCCAGACCGGCGCCGAAGTCATCACCTATCGCGCGGGCTTCCCGCTGGAGATGATCGAGAAGCTGGCGCCTTCGTTGATCCTGGTTTCGCCCGGTCCGGGCCGCCCCGAGGATTTCGGGGTGCCCACGCTGGTTCGGTACGCCGCCAAGCTCGAAATCCCGGTATTCGGCGTGTGCCTGGGTTTGCAGGGCATGGTGGAGGCGTTCGGCGGCGAACTGGGGGTGCTGGATTACCCTAAGCACGGCAAGCCGTCCACCGTAACCCATCGCGACGTGGGAGTTTTCGAAGGCCTGCCCCAAACATTTCGAGTGGGAAGGTACCATTCCTTATTCGCCATCCGCGATCGGCTGCCAGGGTGCCTGGAAGTCACCGCTGAGAGCGAAGACGGCGTGATCATGGGCGTCCGCCACCGCGAATTGCCCATGGAAGCCGTGCAGTTTCATCCTGAATCGATCCTGACGCTGGAGGGCGATTGCGGCCTGCGGCTGATGGAAAACGTCGTCAAGACTCTCGGCCGGGCTCGCCTCGGCGTGGGGTCTCGGTAACAATTTCGCTAAGTACTAGGTCCCATGGGACTTGTCGACTAGCCAGGTATCGCGTCATACTGTAAATTCATACTATGGATTTGCAAGACGTCATCTTCATCGTTTTGGTCGTGCTGGTGGTGCTGGATCTCATCGACCGGGATTCGGGCGGCGGACGTCGCGGCCGCGTACCCGTCGTCTAGACACGACGTTTTAAAACAGTCCTGACGTTGTGTAAACATAACAGTGTTATGTTTGCTCGACACCGCTCCGCATGGCGGAGGTAATCGTCATTGGCGGGGGACTCGCCGGACTGTCATCCGCGGCGGCGCTGGCAGGCGCCGGGCACACAGTGCGGGTCCTGGAAGCACGGCGATTTCTGGGCGGCCGGGCCACTTCCTACGAAATCGGCACCGGTGAGAACGCCGAGACCATCGATAACTGCCAGCACATCCTGATGCGCTGCTGCGTTAACCTTTTGGACTTTTACCGCCGCTTAGGGGTCGACGACCAGATCACCTTCTACCGCGAATTCATCTTTATCGAGCCGGGAGGGCGGCGCAGCGTGCTGCGCTCGGGCCTGCTCCCGGCGCCGGCGCATTTCCTCGAGTCCTTCCTGAGCCTCAAGTTTTTGAGCCTCTCTGAAAAGCTGGCGGTAATGCGGGCGATCAGCGCCATCAAGAGCCAATACAAGCGGCGCACGGATCTGGACCGGATCACGATGCTCGACTGGCTGAAGGAACAGCGCCAGCCCCCGCGCGCGATCGAACGGTTCTGGAGGCAAATCCTGGTCAGCGCCATCAGCGAGGAATTGGACTCGACCGCGGCTGCACACGGATTCCAAGTATTCCGGCTGGGTCTGTTGGGGAGCGGGGACTCCTATCAGATGGGCGTTCCCACGGTTCCGTTGGGGGAATTCTACGGAATAGACAAATGGAAAAAGATCGGGCCCGTGGAATTCCAGCTGCGATCGCCGGTGGAACGGATCGTGATCGAGGGTGGAGTGGTGCGTTCCGTGGTGACGCGCGGTGAGGAACTGCGCGCGGATCACTACGTCTGCGCCTTGCCATTTGAGCGGGTGGCGGAGGTGGCGCCCGGTCTGGACCTGGATGTTAACGGTTTCGAATACGCGCCCATCACCGGAATCCACCTTTGGTTCGACCGTCCGGTGATCGACGTGCCCCAGGCAACCCTGCTCGATCGCACCATTCAGTGGATCTTCAACAAGCACGAAGGCCGCGCGGTGCAACTGGTGGTGAGCGCGTCGCACAGTCTTCTGGATATGCCGCGTGCGGATGTGATCGCACTGGCGATCCGGGAACTGGAGGAGTTTCTTCCGGAGGCGCGCGGGGCGAAATTGGAAAAAGCCCACGTGGTTAAGGAAGTCCGGGCCGTGCTCTCGGCCAAGCCCGGCATGGAATCGCGGCGTCCGACGAGCCGCACGAAGGTCCGCAACCTGTTTCTAGCCGGTGACTGGACCCGTTCGGGCTGGCCGGCGATCATGGAAGGCGCCGTACGCAGCGGGTACCTGGCGGCGGAAGCGGTAGCCGAAGCAGTTGGACAGCCTCGGCGGTTTCTGCTGCCCGATATCGCGTGAGATAATTGCGTCATGCGGAAACTGGTGCTTCTGCTGGCGCTGTCCCTGCCGGTTCTGGCGGACGATCTGACGCGGCTGCAGATTCACGTGACCAACGAACGCGGCAAGCCGGTGGACCGCGCGTCGGTAATCGTCAAATTCGTGAGTGGCCGGTCCCTCAAGGCCCTCGGGTTGAAGAAAACCCGGCTGTCCTGGGAGCTCAAGAGTTCTCAGGAAGGCATGGCCAAGATCCCAGGGATTCCCAAGGGCAAGATCCTGATCCAGATCAACGCCAAGAACTACCAAACCTTTGGCGACACGTTCGATATCGATGAAGACGAGCGCGTGGTCGATATCGTCCTCAAGGATCCCCAGTCGCAGTATTCCGTACACCAGTGAACTAGTCCGGTTCTGGAATCATGACTCAGTCCGGGTTCGATCTTCGCGCCGCCGCCCATCAGGAAATGCTTGCCGAGGGATTTCAACCGGATTTCCCTCCACTGGTCGACCAGCAAGTGAAGGCACTGGAGGCGAGGAACGGCTCGGCGACTGCCGACGGTGTGCGAGATCTCCGGTCTTTGCTGTGGTCGTCCATCGATAACGACACCTCTCGCGATCTGGATCAGGCAGAGATCGCCGAGCGCGTGAGCGGCGGGATTCGCGTACTGATCGCGATCGCCGACGTGGATACCGACGTACCCGTCGATTCTCCCATCGACCGGCACGCGGCCTACGAAACAACATCGGTATACACGGGCGTCGAAACCTTTCCCATGCTGCCGGAGCAACTCTCGACCGATCTGACCTCGCTAAACGAGTCTGCGGACCGGTTGGCGGTGGTGGTCGAGATGGTGGTGGCACCCGATGGATTGATTTCATCCACGCGGGTCTTTCGCGCGCTGGTGCGCAACCAGGCGCAATTGACCTACAACGGCGTCGGGCCCTGGCTAGAGGGAACGGCCGCGCCGCCGCCGAAAGTAGCCGCGTCCTCCGATCTGGCCTCGCAACTGAAGCTGCAGGACGAGGCGGCGCAGATTCTCCACGACGAGCGCCGCAGGATGGGCGCATTGAACCTCGACCGCGTGGAGTTCGAGGCGGTGGTATCCGATGGTGAGGTGCAAGGCATCAACACCCGGAAGAAGAATCGTGCCAGTGAACTGATCGAGAATTTCATGGTGGCTGCTAACGGCGTGATGGCGCGCGCTCTCCAGGACGCGAAGGTGAGTTCGATCCGGCGCGTGGTCAGGGTTCCAGAGCGGTGGCCGCGAATCGTCGAACTGGCGGCGCGCTATGGCGATATGCTGCCCACACAGCCGGATTCCGGGGCGTTGAACGCCTTCCTGCAAAAGAGAAAGGCGGCCGATCCGGATCACTACGCCGACGTTTCCCTGGCGGTGGTGAAGCTCATGGGCCCCGGGGAATACGTGCTGTCGCGCAGCGGCGATGACGCGCCGGGACACTTCGCCCTGGCCGCGCACGACTACACGCATTCCACGGCTCCTAACCGGCGCTTTGCCGATACGGTGACGCAGAGACTCATCAAATCGGTTCTGGGTAAGCAGCCATGTCCGTATTCGGATCCGCAACTGGATGCGATCGCCCGTAACTGCACGCTCAAGGAAGACGCCGCCCGCAAGGTGGAGCGGGTAATGAGCAAGCGCATCGCGGCGGTGGCGCTCGAGCATCGCATCGGGGAAACATTCAACGCGGTGGTGACGGGCGCGGGACCCAAAGGCGTGTTCGTGCGCGTACTGGGGCCTCCGGTGGAGGGAATGCTGGTATATGGGCAGCAGGGCGCCGATGTGGGCGACCGGCTGCAAGTGAAACTGGTAGGCGCCGATCCGCGGCGCGGGTATATAGATTTCGCGAAGGTTTAATCGACCGTGTCTTAATCGACAGAAGAAATGCAGTCGATCTCCACGCGCACGTCGCGCGGCAGGCGTGCGGCTTCCACCGTGGCTCGGGCCGGCGGATTCTTGGGAAAATAGCGCGCATAGACTTCGTTCATGCGCGCGAACTCGCCCAAGTCTTTGAGATATACGGTTGTTTTGACGACTCTATCTAATGAAGACCCACAGCTTTCCAGCACCGCTTTGAGGTTTTCGAGAACGCGCTCGGTCTGCGCCGCGACGTCTCCATCGATCAGCTGCCCTGTGGCGGGATCGAGCGGGATCTGGCCGCTCAGGAAGGCGAAGCCGTTGGACACGACAGCCTGGGAGTAGGGGCCGATGGCGGCTGGAGCGTTCGGGGTAGAGATGATCTTCATAACTTTAGCGTGTCCATGAGCTTGTTCACGTGCTCGATTCCTTCCTGTTGCAGGAACTCGTCCAGTTCGCGGGCGATGCGTACGGGCGCCGACGGATCCCAGAAGTTCGCGGTACCGACCTCAACGGCGGACGCCCCGGCGATGAGAAACTCGGCTGCGTCCAAACCATTCGAAATCCCGCCCAGACCAACTACGGGTATCTTGACCGAATGCGCGGCTTCGTAAACCATGCGCAGGGCGATGGGTTTGATCGCCGGGCCGGACAAGCCGCCGAATCCGGCTCCCAGGCGGGATCTACGCGTCCGGGGATCAATGGCCAGCGCCACGAACGTGTTCACCAGCGAGAGCGCATCCGCACCGGATTCCTCGGCTGCTTTCGCCAGCGGCTCGATGCGCGCCACGTTGGGAGAGAGTTTCACCATCAATGGCCGCCGGGCGATTTTGCGCACGGCCCCGACCACTTCGGCCAGCAAAGGCGGGTCGCTCGAAAAAAAGATTCCGCCATGCTTGGTATTGGGACAGGAGACGTTGAGCTCATAGGCCGCGACGCCCTCGGCGTCTTCGAGCACACGGATGACCTCGACGTAGTCTTCGACGGCGTAGCCGAACACGTTGGCGAAGATCGCTGTCCCCGCCCCGCGCAACTGCGGGAGCTTTTCACTCACAAAGGCCCGGACGCCGATGTTCTGCAAGCCGATGGAGTTGATCATTCCAGATTCGGTTTCCCAGACACGGGGTGGCGGGTTGCCGTTCATGGGCTCGCGCGAAAGACCCTTGACCACGATGCCGCCAAGGGCGGACAGATCCACAAGATCCTTCAACTCGATGCCATAGGCGTACGTGCCGGAGGCTGCCAGTACCGGGGTTTTAAGGGGAATGCCGCACAGCGAGGTAGCCAGGCGGGAAGGCATTTTGTTTCAGGGTACCAGTGGATCTCTGTAGGCCGCAAAACGGAGCGCGGGGCGATGAACACCTCCCGACCTGATGGCGCGCCCCGCGCCCTTTGCGGCCGAGCCCGGGCTAGTTGGCAAAAAGGAAGAGTACTAAGGTGTTCGTCCGATGGCAGGGCTGGGTGGAAGGTCAGAACATTAGAGTGTGGGAAAACCACGGATAGGCAAGCTGCGCTCGCTTTCATCGAAGTATTCGGCCTTCACTTCGATCCTGCTGCTGTGGGTGGTGGCGACCAGTCTGTGGTGGGATATCCACCTCCACACTTTCGACTGGACCAAGGGATTGGTGCTTGTCGGGGTGGTGCTGGGGGTGGCCGCAGCGATCTCCCGATTCACGAATCGCCTGCTGGCGCGTCCGTTGACGCTGCTGGAAGCCGGCATCACGTCGGTGCGGGAGGGGCGGCTCGAGCCCATTCGGGTGAGCCGGACCGGGGACGAAATCGAGTACCTGGGAGAGAGCTTCAACCGGATGATCACGGCGCTGGCCGCGTCCCAGGAGGAAATCCGGCAGTACCAGGAACTGCTCGAGGAGCGCATCCGGCAGCGCACGCAGGAGCTCGAAAAAGCCATGCATGGAGCGCTCGCCGCCAGCCAGGCAAAGAGCGAATTTCTAGCCAACATCTCCCACGAACTCCGGACGCCGATGAACGGCCTGCTGGGAATGCTGGATCTGGTTCTCGACAGTCCGGTGGGCGGCGAGCAGCGGGACCAGATCGAGATCGCGCAACGCTGCGCCTATTCTCTCTTGGACCTGCTGAACGATATTCTCGATCTCTCCAAGATCGAGGCCGGCCGGATGATTCTGGAAAAGGTTCCCTTCGACCTGCGCTCGATGGCGGAAGACTGTGTGCGCGCGCAAGGGGCTAAGGCGCAGCAGAAGGGCATCGAGCTTCGTTTCGAATATGCGGGCGACGTGACCAGGGTGACCGGAGACCCGCTGCGGCTGCGGCAGGTTGTGGCGAACCTGCTGTCGAATGCCATTAAATTCACCGAAAAGGGCTGGGTGAACGTGCGCCAGAGCGTTTCGCAGGGAGCGGGCGGCAAGCTCAGCATGGTGCTGGACGTGGCCGATACTGGAGCGGGCATTCCGGCCGAGAAGGTTCCGCTGATCTTCGAGAAATTCACGCAAGCCGATTCGAGCATCAGCCGCAAATACGGTGGGACCGGTTTAGGGTTGGCGATTACAAAGCGATTAGTGGAATTGCAGGGAGGACAGATCCGCGTGGAAAGCCGGGTAGGGCGGGGGAGCACGTTTACAGTGGAGATTCCTTTTGAGACAGCGCCGGCCGAGGCGCCGACTGTCGAGCCGCAGCACGCGCCGCAGACCGCCGCGCCAGCCGCGTGGCAGGCCAGACTGCTTCTGGTGGAGGACAACGCGGTGAACCAGCGGGTGGTTCTGGCGATGCTCCGCAAGAAGAACTACGTGATCGACGTGGCCAACAATGGGCAGGAAGCGTTGGATAAGCTGGAGCGCGCCGCAGAGCCGTACAACGCGATTCTGATGGACGTCCAGATGCCTGTGCTGGATGGCCTGGAAACAACGCGCGCCATCCGCCGCAATTCGAACTGGGACTACCTGCCGATCATCGCCATGACGGCGCACGCCATGATCGGGGATCGTGAACGCTGCCTGCAGGCGGGCATGAACGCCTACATTTCAAAACCGGTACAGCAGGCAGGCTTGATCGCGGTGATCGAACAGTACCTGGCGTCCGGAACCGTCCATGTGGCCGCCCCGCCCGCCAGCGGCGTGGAACGAATCCTGACGGCCAAAATGATGCAACAGGATCGGGCGCTGGTAAACGAAATGCTGCGCTTGTTCATGGAAGTAGCGCCGGAACGCCTGGAGAAGCTGGAAATGGCCGCCGCGCGCGGGGATGGGGAGACGCTGGCGGAAGAAGCCAAGCGCATCGGAGCGGCGGCGGAGCATATCGCGTCGTCCAGCCTGGGCCAATTGGCCCGGAGCATCGGGGATGCCGCGGCGCAAGGGGACTTCGGCACGGTCAAAGCGGACGTGGAGGCTCTGCGGCGGGAGATCCAGTCGCTGGAAGCGCTGACGACCTGATCCATTCCCAAGTCTGACGAACGTCGTCTTCGGTGGTGGCAATATTCCCGATCGCCAGACGGAGCACAAATTTTCCGTGCAGCGTGGTTCCTGACAAGAACGCACGACCGCTGGCATTGATGCGATCGAGCAGATCGCGATTGTTCTGATCCGAACCCCGGTAACGGAAGCACACCAGCGAAAACAGGACGGGCGCGGCTAACTCGAATCGAGAATCAGTGGAGATGCGCTGTGCAAGGTCTCGCGCCATCTCCATATGGCGGCGCAAGATCCGGGTGATTCCTTCGCGTCCGAAATACCGCAGCACAAACCATAACTTGAGCGACCGGAACCGCCGGCCCAGCGCCAGGCTGTATTCGGAGAGATTGACGGCGCGGTCCTGTTCCGCCGCTTGCAGATATGGAGGCGCTTCTTCAAGCGACAGCATGCGCCGCATCACGTCGGGACGACGAGTGTAGAGGATGCTCAGGTCTACGGGCGTGAAGAGCCACTTGTGCGGATTGACTACCAACGAATCGGCCTGCGTCGCGCCATCGAGGATGTGGCGGTGTTCTTCGAGCAGTGCGGCGGAGCCGGCATAGGCGGCGTCCACGTGAAACCAGAGCTGATAGCGCCTGGCGATCTCGCCGATTTGCGCGACGGAGTCGACGCTGGTAGCAGAAGTGGTCCCCGCTGTCGCTACCACGCAAAACGGTTTCTTGCCGGCCGCCAGATCGGCTTCGATCATCGTGGCGAGCGCATCCGGGCGCATGCGGAACTGATCATCGGAGGGAACGTGGTGGACGTTCTCGAGGCCGATGCCGGCCGCTAGAGCGCCGCGGTCGATGGAGGAATGCGCATGCTCGGATGCATAGAGGACTAGCGGGTTGTGTTCGCCGGTGAGGCGAACTCCGGGTGAAGCGAGCTCGCGTGCGGCCAGAATCGCGTGCAGGCTGCCGGTGGAAGCGGTGTCGTGGATAATCCCGAAATAACTGTCAGGAAGCCCGAGCCATTGACGGAGCCAGCCCAGGGTGACTTGCTCCAGTTCGGTTGCCGCCGGCGACGTCTTCCACAGCATGTGATTGACGTTCAGCGCCGCTGCCAGCATTTCGCCCAGAATGCCGGGACCGGAGGCGGAGATCGAGAAGTAGGCGAAAAAGCGCGGGTGGTTCCAGTGGGTGATGCCGGGGACGATCAAGTTGCGGAAATCGGCGAGGATGACATCCATGGATTCGCCGTGCTCCGGGCCTGTGGCGGGCAGGGCATCAATGAGTTCGCCGGGCTGGACATCGGGCAGGACGGGAAGATCACGGATGTCACGAAGGTAGTCGGCGATCCAATCAACAACCTGGTGGCCTGAGGCGCGGAATTCTTCGGGGGACATCAGAACGCTCTTATATCAAAAGACCCTGCGCGTAAGACGCTCGACGGTGAACTTAGCGGTGTCGGCGACCGCCATTACGGTCATGACGCCGGCCTGGACCGGATCGGTGACGACGAGGTCCGCGGCATCAGGTACGCTGCCGGCCATGTTGAGGCTGACGACCAGAAGACCCTGCGCGCGGACCTCGCGCACAGCGGTTTCGATTTCCCCGCCCATGAGCGATCCGGCCAGGACTAATGCCTTGACCCGCGGCAGGCGCGCGGCGGCCCGCACGGCGTCGGCCAGGGGCTGCTCGCCGACCAGCGGAATCGTGTCGACGGAGATATGTTCGCCGCGGATGTTGTGCCGGTCGGCTTCGGCGATCGCGCCCAGCGCCACCTGGCCTACCTGTGCGCCGCCACCGACGATGATGATGCGCTTGCCGAAGATCTTCTCCATGGTCTGGACCAGCGCCACGCGATGCACCACGGGCAGGGCTTGCAGACCTTGCACCAGCCTCTGCGGGTCGCCCGGGATATCGATCTCGAAATAGGTAACCGTTTCCGGAGATTTCTCTTCGACGATTTCGATGCTCAGGATGTTGCCCTGCTCGCGCGCGATGACACCGCTCAACTGGTGCAGGACGCCAGGGCCGGGATCGGCGCCCACTTCTACTCCGATTCGCTTGGCCACTCTCAGTCCACCTCGTATTTCTTCAAGATATCCGACCAGCGGCCCTGGGCTTGGAGGAGCAGTTCCGCGACCTCGCGAATGGCGCCTTGGCCGCCGGCCGCCGTGGTGACGTAGTGGGAGGCTCGTTTGACCTCAGGCCGCGCATTCGCGGTGGCGATGGCTAGACCGACGCGGCGCATGACGACGACATCGGTGAGATCGTCGCCGGCATAGGCGGTTTCCTGCGGCGTGATGCCGCTCTTCGCGAGGATCTCCTCGAGGATCGGTATTTTTTCGATGTGGCCCTGATAGACGTAGCTCATCTTGACCTGTTTGGCGCGCTCGACAGTAGCGGGTGAAACGCGTCCGCTGATGACGCCGGTGGCGATGCCATGCCAGGAGAGCCACTGCAAGGCGATACCGTCTTGCGAATCGAAGGCCTTGGTCTCGAACATGGTCCCGTCGGGCGCCGGGAGGTTGATCAGGCGGCCGTCGGTAAGAACGCCGTCGACGTCCATGAGCAGGAGCTTGATTCGAGAGGCCCGCTGCCTAAGATCATCCCGGGTTAGATCAGGCGAAGAGGCGTTCATAGAGTCGATGTTGTCGGGCAAGAAGGTCCTGGTATGCGTCCCGATATTCGGGACGGGGCATGAACGTCGCGCCGGTCGAAGCCGGCAGTGCGTCAATGCCGTCGATAATGTTGAGCCGCTCCAGCGCCCACAAGGCGGCGCCACGGCAGGAGGCCTCGGTTTCCGTGCAGATCGTGACGGGGCGGCCGAGCGCGTCCGCCATCATTTGAGTCCAGGCGGGCGAATGCAGCAGTGCGCCGCCAGATGCGATCACTTCCGCGGGGGCGCCCCAAGGTCCGGCGAGCAGGCAATAGATTTCGCGAAAGCGCAGGGCGATGGATTCGAGCGCCGCGTGAAGAATATCGAAGGCTTGCGTGGAAGCGGCCAGCCCGGTGATGGCGCCCCGCAAGTCGGCACGCCAGTAGGGGGTGCGTTCGCCTGAGAAAAACGGCAGCATCGTCAGGCCATGCGTTCCGGGAAGGGCGGTCTCGAGGCGAGCCTCGACATCTTTGGGAAGAGCCAGGTTGCGTTTCATCCAGGCGTAGACGTCGCCGCCGTTGGAGAGCGCTCCGCCGGTGACCAAGCGCGACTTGTCGACACGATAGCGCCAGAGACCGGGAGAAACCTTCGCTTGGGGCGCGTCGGAAACCAGGCGCATGGCTCCCGTGGTGCCCACCATGAGCGCCGCACGATCCGGTGAAACGCAGCCGCTGCCGAGGTTGTTGCAGGCTCCGTCACCCAGGGCGGGAAACCAGCGGGCCTTGGCGAACGCGGGCCACAGGGCGCGATATTCGGGCAGCAACTGGTCTTCGATGCGGTCGAGAGCAGCGGGATCGGCAAGTTGACCGCGGCGGATGGGCAGCGCGGCGAGGGTCTCGGCGTCGTAATCCGACTCGTTCTGATTCCACAGGCCGGTGGCAGAGACCATCGAGGTGGATGCGCCGGCGTTTCCGAGCAGTTTCAGAAAGAGATATTCGGGAAAGCTAAGAAAGCGGTGCGTGGCGCGAAATTCATCGCGGCGATTCGCATACAACCAAAGGAGTTTCGAGGGCCAATAGCTGGAGTGGGGCACGCAACCCGTGCGTGCGTGAGTATCCGGCACATGGGCAACCTGATCTCCGCTGCGCGTGTCGAGCAGATGCAGAATCGGGAGCGTAGGGTGGCCCGCGGCGTCCACTCCGCAGAAGCTGTGCCAGAACGCGCTGCCTGCCACGGCGATGACGCGTAATCCGGCCTCATGGACCTGGCGGTGGAGCTCGTCCAGACAATCGATGGTGAGTTCCGCGAGTGCGTCTGGATCGACTTCCGCGCCGCCATCCGGAGTCGTATGGATGCGGTAAGGGACCTGGGCGCCATAGCCCTCCATCTGGCGCGCGCCGGAGTCGAACAGCAGAGCGCGGACCGAGGAACTACCTACGTCGATGCTGACGATAAAGGGATCCGCGCTCACGGTGAGTTTCCGTTATAGCATGGGTGCATGACACGGATGAGTGCGATCATTCTAACCGTCGCGGCGTTGGCCGCGTTGCCTGTTGCCGGACAGTCGAAAGCAGCCAAGGGACAAGCCAAAGCAGAACCAGCGAAGGCCACGCCCCGGATGCCGGACGGCAAGCCGGATCTTTCCGGATTCTGGCAGGGGCCGCTGCTGCGGAACATGTTCGAGAGCGTAGGCGGTCCTCCCTTCACGCCGGCGGGCGAAGCCGCGTATCGCTACAACATGACCCAGTCGATCAATCCCGAAGGACTATGCCTCTTCGCGGGAGTGCCGCGCGCGAGCATCAGCGGCGTGCCGTTTGAGATCGTGCAAAACTCGAACCGCCTGGCGTTCCTGTACGAGTTGATGACCGCGTGGCGCTCGATCCCGCTGGACGGCCGTCCGCAACCGCCGATGAAAGATATCGAGGAGTCGTTCTTCGGGCACGGCGTCGGCCGCTGGGAGGGCGACACGCTGGTGATCGACTCGATCGGCTTCAAGGACAAGCTGAGCTGGGTGGACGACGACGCGCATCCGCACAGCGACGCGATGCACGTGGTGGAACGCTGGTCGCGGCCCGACTGGGACCATCTGAAGCACGATCTATGGGTGGAGGATCCCAAGTTTTACACCAAACCGTGGACCTTTACCCGGGTGTTTACCCACATGGCTCTGGGCAAGCAGCCCATGGAGTACGCCTGCACCGAAAACAACAAGGATCTGGCGCACGGGTTGGGGTTTGGTCCCCAGCGGGAAAACTGAGAATATTTGCATCTTTTGACCGCTGGTTGACGTAATAGATTCTCAGTAGGAGGATCTATGCGCTCTTCCGTCCTGGCCATTGCCCTGGCGGGCGCCGTCGGCCTGTTTGGCGATACGGAGGACTACGTGCGGCGGTCGATCCCCGTTAGTTCCTCCGGACGCATGGTGTTAACGGCTGACTGGGGCGCGATCAAGGTGCAGCCGGGCGCAACCCGCTCGGCCGAGGTCGAGGTGTATTTCCGCGGCAACCCGTGGTCGCGGGCGGCATTCGACCGGATGCTCAAGGATTTTTCACTGGAAGTTAGCCAGGTGGGCTCGGACATCCGGGTGAACGGGCGGTTCAAAGACGGTTGGAAGCCGAGCCCTGTCTGGGGTCCGCTCTGGGGCTGGTTCAACCGCTCTCCCTGCCGCGACTGGAAATGCCTCGAGTACGATTGGCTGCGGCAGGTGGAGTACCGTGTGTCCGTGCCGCGGGAGTTCAGCGTGGATCTGACCACGTCGGGCGGTGGAATTTCCGTAGGCGATCTAAAGGGCGAGGTGGCAGCACGCACTTCGGGCGGCGCGCTGAATTTCGGACGCATCGATGGACCGGTCCGAGGGAATACTTCGGGTGGCAGCATTTCGCTCGAAGGCGGTCGCGGGAAAGCAGTGCTGCGCACATCGGGGGGCGGGATTCGGGTCGAAGACGTGGCCGGAGACGTGGATGCCTCGACCAGCGGCGGCTCCGTTCAAGTGAAGCGGGCGACCGGGCACGTGAGCGCCCACACTTCAGGCGGCAGCATCACGATTCGGGAGACTACCGGCGCGGTGGATGCCTCGACGTCCGGCGGCAGCGTAACCGCCAGTCTTTTGTCGCAACCCAACCAACCGAGCCGATTATCCACCTCCGGCGGAAGCATTAACGTCGAGCTTGCCGGCAGCGTGCATGTCGATGTGGATGCGAACACGAGTGGAGGCGGGGTCTCGACGGATTTTCCCGTTGGGGCCGGGTCCAGAGACCGGCAGAGTCTGCGCGCAGCGATCAACGGCGGTGGCCCTTTGCTGCAGTTGCGTACCTCGGGCGGCGGCATCCACATCCAGAAGCGCTGATCTCACGGCGCACAGCACGCCATAATGAGAGCGTGCTGCAGCGAGTCGCCGCGACCATTTCCCGTTACAACATGCTGGCGCCGGGCGCTCGCGTGATCGTCGCGGTGTCGGGCGGCCCGGACTCGGTTTGCCTTCTGCACCTCCTGCGGGAATTGAAAATCCGGGTTACCGGAGTCGCGCACGTCAATCACAAGCTTCGAGGCGAAGACTCCGAAGGGGACGAACGGTTTGTGGCTGGAATCGCCCGTGAAATGGAGCTGCAGTTCCATTTCACGGTAGCCCCGTGTGGTGCTGGGAACCTGGAGCAGACGGCGCGGCGCGCGCGGCGCGAGTTTTTTTACGGCCTGATCCAGTGTGGTCTTGCCGACCGGGTAGCTCTGGGCCACACACGCGACGATCAGGCTGAGACCGTGCTCTTCCGCATGCTGCGCGGCGCGGGGCTGGCTGGATTGGCCGGGATTCTGCCCGTTACCGCCGAGGGTCTGATCCGGCCGCTTCTCGGCGTGACGCGCGGCGAGGTGGAGACGTTCCTTCGTGGACGAGGCATTCCCTGGCGCGAAGACGCGAGCAATCTAGAGCCGAGATTCGCGCGCAACCGGATCCGCCATGAGCTGCTGCCGCGACTGAAACAGGACTGGAACCCGCGCCTGACCGAGACGCTGGCGCACCTGGCGGATCTGGCCTATGAGGAAGAGCGCTGGTGGGCGGCGGAGGTCGCTCGTCTTGGTCGGCAGATGTTTACGGGCTCTTCTGGCGCGGTGGAGATTCCCGCACAGCAACTTGCCCAGTTGCCCCGTGCGGAGGCGCGGCGGCTGATCCGGCACGCGATCCGGCAAGTCAAAGGGAACTTGCATGCAGTCCAATTCAGCCATATCGAACACGTTCTGGAACTGCCCGAAGCTGGGGGAAAGACAGAATTGCCTGGGATTCAGGCGATTCGGTCGTTTGATTGGATTCGTCTGCAAGTACCGGGAAGCCCACAACCTGCCGGAGGGGAGGTGAAAGTCCCGGGGCGATGCCTGGCTCCCGACGGCAATTCCATGATTTGTTTGGATGTTATCCGTCAGACGCAGGGGGCGGACGCCTGTGCTACGCTGAAGTCAGAGTTGTATTTCCGCAGGATTCCGGAGAGGTTGGTACTCCGTGGCTGGAGACCGGGAGATCGTTATTGTCCGGTTGGGCACGCCCATGATCGGAAGCTCAAAGAACTGTTCCAGCGGCAGCGCGTACCCTCTTGGCGCCGTCCGTTCTGGCCGATTCTCTGTTGTGGGGATAAGATCCTGTGGGCTCGGGACTTCGGGCCGGCAGCGGAGTTTGGAAAGCAGGCGGACAACGGGAAGCGATTTCGCCTGCGAGTCAGTGAGGTTCCGGTTGAACGATGAATCTTTTGGCGTATGCCTAACGTCTTTAATCATGAGGGGTAGTAGTGGGGGAAGTCGAGACACTCAATGAATTCTAATGTCAGAAACGCAGTGCTGTGGCTGATCGTCCTGTGCCTGGTGGTACTGGTGTGGGCGGTCTTCCGCCATCCGGCGAACGCGGGCAAGACTCCGCAGTTCTCCGATCTCTACCGGGAGGTCCAGGACGGGAAGGTGGAACGGGCCACACTGAATTCCACGACCGGCGAAGTCCTGGGGAAGTACAAGAGCGGCGAAGACTTCCATTCCACTGTTCCACCGACTTTCACCGATTTCCAGAAGCTGCTGCTGGACAAGGGCGTCACCTTCACCGTGGTTCAGGATAACGGCAGTAACTGGGTCAATCTGCTGGGAACATTCCTGCCGTTCGCGCTGGTGATCGGGTTCTGGGTATTCATGCTGCGGCAGATGCAAAGCGGAGGCAACAAGGCGCTGAGCTTCGGGAAGAGCCGCGCGCGATTGCATTCCTCCCAACAGAAGAAGGTCACGTTCAAGGACGTGGCCGGCGTCGAAGAGGCCAAGGAAGAGCTGCAGGAAATCATTGAGTTCCTGCGCGAGCCCCAAAAATTCCAAAAACTGGGCGGTCGCATCCCCAAGGGTGTCCTGTTGATCGGTTCGCCGGGTACGGGCAAGACGCTGCTGGCGCGCGCCATCGCGGGCGAAGCCAACGTTCCGTTCTTCTCGATCTCCGGTTCGGATTTCGTGGAGATGTTCGTGGGCGTGGGCGCCAGCCGCGTGCGCGACCTGTTCGAGCAGGGCAAGAAGAACGCTCCGTGCATCATCTTCATCGATGAAATCGACGCCGTGGGACGGCATCGCGGCGCGGGTCTGGGCGGCGGACACGACGAGCGTGAACAGACTCTCAACCAGCTCCTGGTGGAGATGGACGGATTTGAATCGAATGAAGGCGTGATCCTGGTGGCGGCCACTAACCGTCCGGACGTGCTGGATCCTGCGCTGCTGCGGCCGGGCCGTTTCGACCGCCGCGTCGTGGTGGGGCGTCCCGACGTCAAGGGCCGCGAGCAGATCCTGAAGGTGCACACGAAGAAGGTGCCGCTGGCTGATGACGTGGATCTCACCGTGGTCGCGCGCGGGACACCGGGTTTCGCCGGCGCCGACTTGGCCAACCTGGTGAACGAAGCCGCTCTAGTGGCGGCGCGCCAGAATCGCAAAGTGGTCACGCAGTTCGATTTCGAGCTGGCGAAGGACAAGGTCATGATGGGTGTCGAGCGCAAGAGCCTCATCATCAGCGACGAAGAGAAGAAAAACACGGCGTATCACGAGGCCGGACATGCGCTGGTAGCCGCGCTGACTCCGTTCGCCGACCCGCTGCACAAGGTCACCATCATCCCTCGCGGGATGGCGCTGGGCCTGACCATGCAGTTGCCGCTGGACGACAAGCACTCCTATCACAAGGAGTATCTGGCCGCGCAGCTCGCAATCCTGATGGGGGGCCGCATCGCCGAAGAGATCTTCATGCACCACATCACTACGGGCGCGGGTAACGACATTGAACGCGCCACCGATATGGCTCGCAAGATGGTCTGCGAGTGGGGCATGAGCGAGCTGGGTCCGCTGAGCTTCGGTAAACGCGAAGAACAGATCTTCCTGGGCCGCGAGATTGCGCAACATCGCGATTACAGCGAGGCCACCGCGATCCGCATTGACGAACAGGTCAAAAAGCTGGTGCAGGAAGGCTATGATCGGGCGCGCGCCGTTATCGAGGAGAAGTCGGAAGCGCTGACCCGGATTGCTTTGGCGCTGCTCGAACGTGAAGTGCTGGATGGGGCGGAAGTGCACCAGCTGATCGCCGGGGAGACGCTACGTGCGTTCGAAACACCGCGGCAGATTCCGCCGGACGACGGACCCCCGCAACAGATTCTGAAGCCCGAACCGGGACGCAGGATACCGGGGATTCTGCCTGAGGGCGGCCCACAACCAGCGTAATGGAGCAAATCGGCAGGCTGAAGCCTGTCCCGCCTTTTCCTGTCTATCTGTTCGACGTGGACGGGACCCTCATGGATTCCGCGCCGGATATCTGCGCGGCGCAGCGGGAAGTACTAGCCGCGAACGGCCGGGATGACGTTTCCGAAGAGTTCCTGCGGGGTTACATCGGGCGCCACTTGACCGGCCTGTTCGAGGATCTAGGCTTCGCCAGCGACGCCATAGAACCTCTCATTCAGAGCTACCGAACTACTTACTGGGGCCGAAAGCACGCTGCCACGCGTGTGTTTATCGGAGTGGCGGAGATGCTCGGCTCGTTAGGCGGTCGCAAATCAACCGCGACTATTAAGACTACCCAGACTACGCGCGGCGTACTGGAGCAGTTCGGACTGATCCAGCACTTCGATCATGTGCAAGGCACGGACGGATTTCCCGCCAAACCCGAGCCGGATGTGATCCTGGCGTCATTGCGGGCTTTGGGTGCCGATCCGCAAGAGTGCCTCCTGGTGGGCGATTCGGCGGCGGATATGGAGGCAGGCCGTCGCGCCGGCGTGCGGACCTGCGCTGTGCGGTGGGGCTACGGGAATCACCAGGAAATGGCCCGGTGGGAGCCGGATTACTGGATCGACGAGCCGGCCCAGTTACTCTTGCATTCGAGCAAGCTCGCCTAGATCCAGGCGGCCGGTATAGATCGCCATGCCGAGCGCCGAGTGGATGTTGAGCGCGGCGAGCGCGCGTATATCGTCGAGCGTCGTAATGCCCCCGGCAGCGGTGATCTCGTGCTTCGTGGCCGCGCGCAGACGGCGGAACCAGTCGAGGTCCGTGCCCTGCATCATGCCTTCCTTATCGACATAGGTGCACAGGAACCCGCTGCAAAACGGTTCCAGCCGGCCGATCACTTCTTCCGCAGCGAAGTTCGTCGCCTCCTGCCAGCCCTTGACAACGATCTTGCCGCCTTTGGAATCCAGCGCGACGATCAGGCGCTCGGCACCGACTGCTGCCGCGATTTGTTCGAAGGCTGGAGTGAATGCCGCTGTGCCGACGATCACGCGGTGCGCGCCTTGCTCGATCAATCGGCGGGCGCGATCGGGCGTTCGGACTCCGCCCCCCACGCGGCAGCGGGCTCGCGCGGCCAGGAGCTCGACGAGCGAAGCATTCTCGCCCTTGCCCATCGCGGCATCCAGATCGATCACCTGGATTTCGGGGAACGCGGCGAACTTTCGCAGCATCTCGAGCGGCGCGTCGCCTTCGAGCGCTTTTTCACGGCCTTGAACGAGCTGGACGACCTTACCGTCCATGAGGTCGATGCAGGGGATGATCATCTTCTTATGGGGACGTTGTGCGCCGCCAGGAATTGTTTGAGATCGCCGACGGTGTAGGTGCCGTAGTGGAAGATGGAGGCTGCCAGAGCGGCATCGGCGCACGCGCCAGTCAACACTTCGAGAAAATCTTCTGGCTTCCCGGCGCCGCCTGAAGCGATCACTGGAATATGCGTGGCTTTGTGGACGGCCAGAGTCAGAGGGCAGTCGAAGCCGGTCTGGACGCCGTCGGTGTCCATGGAGGTGAGCAGGATCTCGCCCGCTCCCAGTTCCTCGCCCCGGCAAGCCCAATCCACCGCGTCGATGCCTTCGTCGTGGCGGCCACCCTTCGTGAAAACGTTCCAGCCGCCAGGTCTGCGGCGCGCGTCGATCGCGAGAACCACCGCTTGCGCCCCGAATTCCTCGCTCAGCTCGGTGATGAGCTGCGGCCGGCGCACCGCCGCGGTGTTGACGCTCACTTTATCCGCGCCAGCGTGCAGGATGCCGCGAGCGTCGTCGACGCTGCGGATGCCACCGCCCACGGTGAGTGGGATAAAGACTTCCCGGGCGGTCCGCGCGACCACGTCGATCATGGTGTCGCGGTTATCGCTCGACGCGGTGATATCGAGGAACACCAGCTCGTCGGCACCCTGCTCGTTGTAGCGCGCGGCAAGTTCTACGGGATCGCCGGCGTCGCGGAGGTTGACGAAGTTGACGCCTTTGACCACACGGCCGGCGGTGACGTCCAGGCAGGGGATGATGCGTTTAGCGAGCATCCACGAAATTCTTCACAATCTGGAGCCCCGAGGGTCCCGATTTCTCGGGGTGAAACTGCACGCCCCGGACGTTGGACTGCTCGAGGATTGCTGTATAGGGCACGATGTAATCGCACACGGCGGCGGTTTCCGGAATCACGGGGCAGTAATAACTGTGCGCGAAATACAAGTAAGCCGCGGACGCGAGCAGAGTGTTCGGCCGGCAGGGTTGCACCTGATTCCAGCCCATGTGCGGGATACGAAGGTCTCCGCGAAAGAGTTTCACTTCGCCGGGGTATATTCCCAGGCCGCGCTCCGACGGAGCCTCTTCGCTGGTCTCGAACAGCGCCTGCAATCCCAGACAGATGCCGAGAAAGGGGACGCCCGCGCGAATGCGTTCGACCAGGGCGTCGCGAACCTGAAGATCATCGAGCGCGCGCATCATCTGGCCGAAGTGGCCGACGCCGGGGAGAATCAGTTTCTCCGCGCGTCGGATGCCTGCGGCGTCACGAATGAGTTCGTACTCGGCTCGGATCGCGCCCAGTGTGTTCTGCACGGAGCGAAGGTTGCCCGCGCCGTAGTCGAATACCGAGATCACAAGAGACCCTTTGTTGAAGGCAATTGTTTCTTGAGGCGTGCGTCTTTCGAGCACGCGTAGCGCATTGCCCGCGCGAAACACTTGAAGATCGCCTCGATCTTGTGGTGATTCGACCGGCCATAAAGCACCTTGGCGTGCAGATTCGCGCCCGCATGGCTGACGAAGCCTCCGAAGAAATCCTCGACCAGCTCGGTCTGTAAATCGCCGACCAATCGCGTTTTCACCAGGTCTTTGTAAACGAGCGCCGGGCGTCCACCCAGATCGACTGCGACCACGGCCAGGGTTTCATCCATGGGCAGCACGAAATAGCCGGCCCGGTTGATTCCGCGGCGATCGCCCAGGGCCTTGGCAAACAACTGGCCCACTACGATACCGACGTCCTCTACAGTGTGGTGCTGGTCCACGTCGAGGTCGCCTTTGGCGACCAACTTTAAGTCGAATCCGCCGTGCTTGGTGAACAGCTCCAGCATATGGTCGAAGAATCGGATGCCAGTCGAGATCTGGTATGCGCCTCGCCCTTCAATCGTGAGGCTGCCGCGGATTTGCGTTTCTTTGGTGTCGCGCTGTATCGTGGCTTTCCTCATAGCGCACCCTCAATCTCGTTGACGTTTTCAAGAACGGCCACGGCTTGCTCTTCTTGAAACAAGCGGAGAATTTCATCCCGCCGGGAGTGGTTGCGGGCGGCGATCCCGATGAACGGCACGCCAGCCGCGCGCGCAGAGCGGGCATCATCGACGGTATCGCCGATGTACCAGAGCTTCCGCCCGGGTTTCATGCGCTGGATCGCCAGCAGGCCCTCCGGCGCAGGCTTGGATTTCGTGACGTGTTCCGCGCACAACAGCGGATCGAACGAGAAATCCGGCGCGAACCGCTTGAGCGTGATCTCCGCCTCGTATTGCAGGCGGCCGGTGAAGATCGCCAGGCCGAACCGTTGGCGCAGGCGTTCCAGCAATCCGGGTTTCGGGAACCACCGTTCGCGCTGGATGAGACCGCTTCCGTTCTTGCCGATGAATATCTCATTGAAATAGTCGACAACGGTGTCGTAGGGGACTTCTGTGCCCAGATCCGCGGCGATTTTCTGCGATAGTGCCCAGTCATTGTTCCAGCCGCCTTGGTTCTTGTAATCCTGGATCAAATCGCGCTCGATACGCTTGCCGGTGAAGTGCTCGACGGTCTGAACAATCGCCTCGCGGTAGGATTCGGTCACCTCCGCCAGCACCCCGTCCATGTCGAAAACAACTAGCCCTTCCACAGCGTCTCCAGTTCGGTAAAGAAACGCTCCACCTGAGCACGAGTGCCGATGGTGACCCGCACGCAGCCTGGGATTTCATAACTGCGGTCGCGCACCAGAACGCCGCGCTCGCGAAGTGCGTCGCGAATGGGGATCGCGCGGTCGCCGGCTTGGAACAGCACGAAATTGGCTTGGCTTGGGAAGTACTTGATGCCCAGCCGTTCGAAGCCGACGTAAGCCATTTCACGGGCAGCGAGCGCTTCGCCGACATACTTGGCGATGTATTCGCGATCCTGCACAGCCGCACGTGCCGCGATCACCGCGAGCATATTCACGCTGTAGGGCGACTGGGCCTTTCGAATCCACGCGATATTCTCCGCGCAGCTGAACAGGCAGCCGCAGCGCATGGCGGCCATGCCGTAGGTTTTCGAAAACGTCCGGCTGACGAACAGGTTCTTGTACTGGTTGATCCAGCGCAGCGCTGTGACGCCGTAGAATTCGAAATACGCTTCGTCGATCAGCACGGCCGCGTCGGGAGCCGTCTCAAGGATCAATTCGATCTGGTCGAGCCCGATCGCGGACCCAGTGGGGTTGTTGGGATTGGCGATCAGGATCGCGCGGGTTTCCGGGCGCAGTTCGTCCAGAAAATCGGCGACCGGAAAACTGAGATCGCCCGCGTAATCGACTTCGCGCACCGACGCGCCAGCCACTTCCGCGTAGAACCGGTACATCGCATAGGAAGGCTTGAGCAGCAGCACGTCGTCGCCGTCGTCGACAAAGGTGTTGACCAAGAGCTGGATCGCCTCGTCGGTGCCGTTGGTGATGGTGAACTCATCGGGCGAGACGCCGAAGAATGCGCCGAGGTCGCGCCGGGCGTCCTGGTATTCGGGATAGATGGTCAGGTGGTCCGCAGTCAGATACTTCTGAACGCACTCGATCACTTTGGGCGAGCAGCCGACGGTGTTCTCGTTAAAATCCAGGCGCAGCTTTCCGGCGCGCCCGCTCGAGGGCGGGGAATATGGAGCCATCGTACGGATCGCCTCGCGCGGTGTAAGGGCGTCAGCCATGACGAACCTCAACGGATCGCGCGTGTGCTTCCAAGCCTTCGGCGCGAGCCAGTGTGGTCACCGCTGGAGCCAAAGATCTCAGAGCTGCAGGACTCAGCTCCTGTACTGAGATCACCTTGACGAAGTCCGCCGCGGACAATCCGCCGCGCAGACGGGCCTGTCCGGATGTCGGCAAGACGTGATTGGGGCCGGACGCGTAATCTCCCGCGGCTTCCGGGCTAGTCGGACCAAGGAACACGGAGCCTGCATTCTGGATGGAGCCGAGGAGCGTAGGATCGTGCAGCGCGAGGTGCTCCGGCGCGAGTGTGTTTGAAAACTCGACTGCACTTTCAAGAGAGTCAAGGATCACAATCGCGCCGTTACTGTCGATCGAGGGACGCGCGACGGCGGCGGTCGGCAGGGAAATGAGCTGGCGCTCCAGAGCCTCGGCCACGGAGTCTGCGAGCTTACGCGAGGTCGTGAGCAGAATGGCCGAGGCATCCACATCGTGCTCCGCTTGCGCCAGCATGTCGGCAGCGATCCACTCGGGGTTACCTTCCGCGGCGATGATCACAATCTCGGTCGGCCCGGCGACGAAGTCGATCCCGGTTTCCCCCGCGATCAGCTTTTTCGCCGCTGCGACGTAAATATTTCCCGGACCTACGATGCGATCCACACGCGGGACAGTAGCTGTTCCGAAAGCCAGCGCGGCGATGGCGTGCGCGCCGCCCATCTGGAAAAAATGTGTCACGCCGAGCCATGCGGCGATTCCCAGGATCTCTGCGCTGGGGTGAGGGCAGGCGACGCAGGTAGTCTTAACGCCGGCCACCTGCGCGGGAATAACGTTCATCATCAGCGTGGAGGGCAGGGGATAGCGGCCAGCGGGTGTGTAGGCGCCCATGGAATCGAGCGGCCGTACGATCTGGCCCAGCTTGCGGCCGTCCGGATATTCCACCAGCTTCTCCACTGGGAGTTGCAGCCGCGCGTACTCGCGGATATTGGCGTCGGCGATGCGCACGGCGCGCCCGAATTCCGGCTCGAGCGATCCATGTACCGGGATGCGGACGCTGGCGCCTTCGAAATCGTCGAATTTGCGGGCGTATGCGAGCAGCGCGGCGTCGCCCTCGCGGCGGACGTCTTCAAGGATAGGCGCGACGATGCGCTCAGCGTCTTCCAGCCGCTGCGTTTTTCGCGCGATGAGAGGCTGCGCTTCCCGATAGTTGATGATCCGAATCATGTTTGCGAATCGCTACATTACGATCTTGTTCAGCGGATACTCGACGATGCCCTGCGCGCCGGCTTCTTTCAAGCGAGGAATGATAGTGCGTACCGTGGTTTCGTCCAGAATCGTGTTCAACGCCAGCCAGTCGCCCTCGCTCAGGGGCGAGATGGTCGGCTTCTTCAGCGCCGGGAGCACGCCCAGAACGCTCTCCAGGTTCTTCTTCTCCACATTCAGCATCAGCCCGACCTTGCCCAGCGCGTTGATCGCGCCTTGGAGCAGCATGCGCATGTCCTCCAGCTTGCGCCGTTTCCACGAATCCTTCCAGGAATTCACGTTGGCGATGAGCTGGGTATTCGATTCCATCACCGTCTCGACTATGCGCAGCTTGTTGGCGCGCAAGGAAGAGCCGGTTTCGGTGACTTCGACGATCGCGTCCGCGAGCTCGGGAGGTTTCACCTCGGTCGCTCCCCAGCTGAATTCGACCTTGGCGGTGACGCCGTGTGTTTTCAAATACCGCTCGGTAGCCGCCACCAGTTCGGTCGCGATGATTTTGCCTTCGAGATCCTTGACCGACTGCACGGGTGAGGATTCGGGCACAGCCAGCACCCAGCGCACTTTGCCGAAGCTCTGCTTGGCGTAGATCAGATCGGCGACGGTCTCGACCTGCGCGTCATTTTCCTGGACCCAGTCGCGGCCGGTGAGGCCGGCGTCGAGCACTCCGTCTTCCACGTAGCGAGCCATTTCCTGCGCGCGAATCAGCATGCACTCGATCTCGGGATCGTCGATGGCGGGGAAATAGGAGCGGCTGCTCACCGTGATCTGGAATCCTGCGCGCCGGAAGAGATCGACGGTCGCGTTTTCGAGACTGCCTTTGGGAATGCCGAGTTTCAGTTTCATTTAGTTTCCGTAAACGGCCTTAGGGTCGTACGCTTGAGTATCGGTGATCTTCCACTCTTTGCCATCGAGCCGCCGGAAGAAGCAGCTTTCATAACCTTCGTGGCAGACGCCTGGGCCAAGGGCTTCCACTTTGAGAAGCACCGCGTCGCGATCGCAATCGGTCGAGATTTCCTTGACCACCAGCTTGTGGCCGGAAGATTCGCCCTTGAGCCATAGCTTGTTGCGCGAGCGGCTATAGAAAACCACGTTGCCGGTCTCGACGGTCTTGCGGAAGCTTTCCTCATTCATGAAGCCGACCATCAGGACGCGCCCCGTTTTCCAATCTTGAATCACCGCGGCCACCAGGCCGTCGAGTTTGCTGAAATCCAGTTCCATAGTTGTTCCTATAACGAAAAAGCCCACCGTTTCCGGCGGGCTCATTTTGAATTCACTTCCGAGTTACTTTGGTTACGCGTGAGCCCGCCGCACATCAATGTGTCCACCATGGGTGTGGTGACAATGGTGCCGATGATGGCGGGCGACGAACATAGAAATCACAGTATACCAGATTTTTCAGGCGGAGAGGGCCTGCTCCAGGTCGGCGACAATATCCTCCACGGCTTCGATGCCGATCGACAGGCGCATCAGATTGTCGCGAATCCCCAGGCGCTCGCGATGCTTGGGCGAAAGATCGCGATGCGACGCCATGGCCGGATAAATGACGAGCGTGTGTACATCGCCGAGCGACGTCGCGCGCACCACCATTTTCAGCTTCTCCATGAATCGGAACACTTCCGCGCGCCCAGCCCCCTTCAGTTCGAAGGACACCAGGCCACCGAAGCGATTCGGCGGGAACAGGCGCGCGATGGAATCGGCATCCGGATGCATGGGATCGCCCGGGAAAAATATTCGTTCGACGCGCGGGTGCGCCGCCAGCCAGGACGCGACTTTACAGGCGTTGGCGCACTGGCGCTCCACGCGAAGAGCCAGTGTCTTGATCCCCCGCATGGTCAGATAACTTTCGAAAGGGCCCATCACGGGGCCGATGGTGCGGGAAAGCGTCCGCAGCGCGTCAAAGTTCGCCTTATCGGCCACGATCACACCGCCCAGCACGTCTCCGTGACCCGCCAGATATTTGGTGGCGCTATGGCAGACCACACTCGCGCCGAGCTCCAGCGGTCTGACCAGCAGCGGCGTGGCGAAAGTATTGTCCACGATGAGTGGGACGTCCGCTTTGCGGCACAGGGCGGCGATCTTGTCCAGGGCGGGCACGCGTAGCAGCGGATTGGCGATGGTTTCCACCACCACGGCACCGGTTTTCTCCTCGGTGAGGGCCGCTTCGAAGGCAGTCAGATCGCAGGGATCGACGTGCGCGGTCTCCACTCCCAGAGGGCCGAACACGTTCATCAGCATGGAAGTTGTCGCGCCATACATCATGTTCGCGGCGACCACGCGTTTGGGGCGGTCCATCAAAGCTGCGAGCACTGCCATGTGGATGCCGGCCATCCCTGAAGCACAGGCGATCGCGCCCGCGCCGCTTTCAAGTTCGCGGACAAGCTCTTCGAGCGCGGAGCGGGTGGGATTATCGTAGCGGGCGTAGGAAGGGCCCTGTTCCTCCAGCCCGAACACCCGATCGAGCTGGTCCATCGATTCGTAGACATAGCTGGCCGCCGTGTAGATCGGAGTCGCGACCGGGGTGAAGTCGCCGGCCTTGCGGCGGTCGCCCCAGTGAACGGTCTTGCTTTCGATTTTCATGACCGTTTCCAGCGTACTCCTTCCTTGGTGTCTTCGAGGATGACGCCCTGGGAGGCGAGCTGGGTTCGAATCTCATCGGAACGCCCGAAATTGCGCGACTTCTTGGCGGCCGTGCGTTCGGCGATCAACGCGTCCACTTCCGCATCCGTCAGTCCGTCCGTTCGAGGGGTCGGTTTCAGCACATCGAAGATGGAGTCGAACCGGTCCAGGAATTCGAGTGCGGCCGGAACGTTCCCGGCCGGAAATTCGCCGGCGTCCATGGCGGTGTTGGTGTCACGGACGTATTCGAATACCGTGCCCAGCGCTTCGGCGGTGTTCAGGTCGTCATCCAGCGCTGTGTCGAACGCCGAAGACGCGGCCCGCGTACGCTCGGCCAGCGCCGCGTTCGTCCCCGCGGCAAATTTGTCCGTCTCCAGGCGCAGCCTGTAATTTCGCAGCCGGTCGATCGACGTCGCGGCGGCCTTCAGCCCATCGAAGGTGAAATTGAGCTTCTTCCGATACGGCACGGACGCCAGCAGGTAGCGCAAAGCCTCAGGCGCGAATCCGCGCTCCTTCAGATCCCGCAGAGTATAGATGTTCCCGAGCGACTTGGACATCTTCTGCGAATCGACGCTCAAGTGCTCGGCGTGCAGCCAGAAGCGGACGAACGGCTTCCCCGTAATCCCTTCGGCCTGGGCGATTTCATTTTCATGATGTGGGAAGGTGAGATCGACACCGCCGGTGTGGATATCCAGGGTATCGCCCAGATACTTCATCGCCATGGCGGAACATTCGATGTGCCATCCGGGGCGGCCTTTGCCGATGGGCGTGTCCCAGGCAGGCTCTCCTTCCTTGGCGGCTTTCCATAGAACAAAGTCGCGGGCGTCGTCTTTGTCGTATTCATCCACGTCGACACGAGCCCCGGCCCGGATGCCGCTGAAGTCGTTGTGCGAGAGCTTGCCGTATTCGGGAAACGTCGAGATGCGGTAATAGACGGAGCCGTCGCTGACATAGGTATGCCCGCGCTCGGTGAGTTGCTGTACGGCCTCCACCATTTCCGGGATGTGTTGGGTAGCCGGGACAATGCGTTCGGGGCGCTCCAATCGCAGTGTCGCGGTGTCTTCTAGGAATGCCTTGGTGTAGACCGCGGTGAATTCAGCCAGGGTCTTGCCCGCGGCCTTCGAATCGCGGATGATTTTGTCCTCGATGTCGGTGATGTTCATGACGTGATCGAGCTGGTAGCCGCGCACGCGCAGCCAGCGGCGCAGGATGTCCGGAAACACGAAGGAGCGGAAGTTGCCGATGTGGGCGTAGTTGTAGACGGTCGGCCCGCAGGTGTACATCCGCACAACGTTGTCGTGCAGCGGAGTGAACTCCTCCAGCTGCTGGGTCAGGGTGTTGTAGAACCGCAAGGACATGAGCGAGATGTCCTACTATCCTACCAAGGCCCTATTTTGGCCGGCCTGGAGGCCCGCCCTACTACAATCTAGAAGTGTTCCGATTCGAGCTTCAGGCAGTCTGCCCCGAAACCGGGGCTCGCGCCGGTATCCTGCACACCGCTCACGGCGACGTCGAGACACCGGTGTTCATGCCGGTCGGCACCCAGGGGACCGTTAAAGGCATCCTGGCGCGCGATCTACTGAACGATCTGGACGCCAAGATCATTCTGGGCAACACCTATCACCTGTTTCTCCGGCCCGGACACGAGACGATCCGAAAGCTCGGCGGCTTGCACAAGTTCATGAACTGGCCCCGGGCGATCCTTACCGACTCAGGCGGATTCCAGGTTTTTAGTTTAGATACCCTGCGCAAGGTTACCGAAGAAGGCGTGCTGTTCCGCTCGCACCTGAACGGCGATCAGCATTTCTTCACGCCCGAATCGACCATCGACGTCCAGCTCGCCTTGGGCAGCGACATCATGATGGTGCTCGATGAGTGCCTGGCGTATCCGGCCAGCCACGAAGCCGCGCGAGTTTCCACCGAAAGGACGCTGCGCTGGGCCCGCGCGGGCTACGATCATTACCGAAGGTCCGCCGATGGCGAACACGCGCTCTTCCCCATCGTCCAAGGCTCCATGTTTGCCGATCTGCGGCGTCACTGCGCCGAGGAGCTTCTGCCACTGGACGCGGAAGGCTACGCGATCGGCGGATTATCGGTCGGCGAGCCCCGCGCTTTGAGCCTGGAGATGACCGAAATCACCACACCGCTGCTGCCGCAAGATCGTCCGCGCTACGTCATGGGAGTGGGAATGCCCGACGAATTGCCGGAATACGTCGCGCGGGGCGTCGACATGATGGATTGCGTACTGCCCTCCCGGAACGCCCGTAACGGGTACTTGTTTACATCCCAGGGACGGGTGGTCATCAAGCAAGCGCAGTATAAAGAAGACCCCAGCCCTGTGGACGAATCCTGTTCCTGTTACACTTGCGCTAATTTTTCGCGGGCCTATCTTCGCCATCTGTTCCTGGCGGGGGAGATGACGTTCTCCACGCTCGCCACGCTGCATAACCTGCGCCGGTACCTTGACATCATGGGTCAGATCAGGCAGGCTATACTGGTTGGGGAGTTCCCCACATTTCTGCGCGCGCAGCGCCGCGGAGCAATGGTAATCTAGAAAGCCGTATACATCTCCCGATGCAAGACCTCGCCTTTTGGCTCCAGCAGCAGCCCGCGGCTAACCCGATTATCGGCTTCCTGCCCCTGATCTTCATCGTTGCAATTTTCTATTTCCTGGTATTCATGCCGATGCAGCGGCAGAAGAAGCAGCAGGCGTCGATGCTGGCCGGATTGCAGGCCGGAAACGAAGTGGTGACCACGGGCGGGATCGTCGGAACGGTTGTGAGCGTGGCTCAGGACACCTTGATCGTGCGCGTGAAGCCGGATAACATCAAGCTGCAGATCACGCGTGCGGCCGTGGCCAGCCTGGTGAACCAGGAGAAAGCGCTGGAAGAGAAGAAGTGACCACACGGAAGAAGTAATCAAATTATGACCAGCAACACTAAAATCAGGCTTCTGATCATCGCTGCTGTAGTGCTGGTGTGCATCTATGGCATCATTGGCCTCCCTACCTCGACGGCGGCGGTGGCGGCGAACTGGAGAAATAACATCCGGCTCGGCACCGATCTTCGGGGGGGCAGCAACCTGGTGATGCAGGTCCAGATGCAGGACGCTTTCAAGGGCGAGGCCGATACGGTCATCCAGCGGCTGCGCGATGAGCTGGCTAAGGCATCGATCCCGTTCGCGGACATAAATCGCAACGATCCTGACTTTGATCACGCCAACAGCATACAGATCAACATCACCGGTGTGCCCGCGACCAAGGCGGGCGACTTCCGCATGATCGTGAACGATAACTTTGGCGCGGTGTGGATCATGACCACGGTAAACGAAACCGACTACCGCCTGACCATGAAACCCACCGAGGCGCTCCGGGTGCGGGCGGACACGGTCACGCAGTGCATCAACACGATTGAAAAGAAGATCAATGGCCTGGGGCTAGCCGAGTCCAGCGTGCAGCCGCGCGGGGAATCGCAGATTCTGGTAACGCTGCCGGGTGTGGACGATCCGGCCCGGATTAAGCAGATCCTCAAGACGGCCGCGATCCTCGAGCTGTATGAAGTCCAGGGCGGGCCGTTCGCGTCGCGGGAAGAGGCGATGCAGAGCAAGAACGGGGTTCTGCCGCTGAGCTCGCAGATCCTTCCTTCGGCTGTCCGCGGTGGCACGCCTGTCGAGTATTACATCCTGGCGCGCACCGCGGTAGTCAGAGGGCAGGATTTACGCGACGCCAAACCCGTTCAGAACAGCCAGACCGGAGGATGGGAAGCCAACTTCGTGCTGACCCAGGACGCAGCCACGCGCTTCGCGCGTTTCACCGGCGCGCATATCCGCGACCGGCTGGCCATCGTGCTCGATAAAAAGGTTTTGAGCGCGCCTACCATCGAGGCCAAAATCAGCGATAACGGCGTGATCACGAACTTGGGCGGCCATGACGAGGCGGCGGACCTGGCGCTGAATCTGCGGGCAGGATCGCTTCCCGCGAGCCTCGATTACCTCGAAGAACGATCCGTGGGACCTTCGCTGGGGGCCGATTCCATCCGACAAGGCCTGTATAGCGGTATCGCGGGCGTAATCGCGGTAGTGACGCTCATGCTGATTTATTACAAGCGCAGCGGCATAAACGCCACCCTGGCTCTGATTCTGAACGCGCTGATTCTGATCGCCGCGCTGAGCTACTTCGAGGCCGTGCTGACGCTGCCGGGCATCGCCGGAATCATCCTGACCATCGGTATGGCGGTAGATTCGAATGTTCTGATTTTTGAACGCATCCGCGAAGAGTTGCGGGCGGGCAAGGCGGTGGTGGCCGCGGTGGAGGCGGGATTCGGAAAGGCCTTCCTGACGATTATCGACACGCACGTAACGACCATTGTCTCGTGCTGTTTTTTGTTCCTCTTCGGGACCGGTCCGGTCAAAGGGTTTGCGGTGACACTGGTGATCGGCTTGTTCGCCAATGTGTTCACGGCCGTGTTTGTTTCCCGAACCATCTTCAACTGGGAGCTCAGCGGGCAGAAGCGGGCGGTAACGCTTAGTATTTAACGGGTTGCTTGGCTGGTCGGTCCCGGTATGGTAGCCTGGATCGTTTTGCGGGTTCGGATGTTGTGTGGGATGATCGATCGGCTGGAACTTTTGTATGCAAGCCGGTGTCTGACACTTTAAGCCGGCAGTAACGGGCTCAATGGAATTATTTAAGAACACTAACTTCGACTTCCTCGGCAAGAAGTGGCCCTTCATCGGCTTATCGCTAGTGTTGACGGCGGCGGGATGGATCAGTATCGGTATGAAGGGGATGCAATACGGGATCGACTTCAAGGGGGGCGCCCTAATGTCACTGCGCTTCGCCCAGGAGCCGCCCGTGCAGCAGATCCGCTCGGCGCTCGAGAACAAGCTGCCGGGCGAGATCTCCGTGCAGCAGATCAGCGGGAAGCCGGAAGTCTTGATCGGCACGGAGATCAAGGATGAGAAGGAGTTGAACGCCAACCGCCAGTTGATTGAGGATACCTTGCGCGGAATGTTCGGCAGCTCTGGTGGAAATATCGATTTGAACAACTCCTCCGCCATCGAACTGGCCGATCGGCTGCGCGGGCCGCTGCAGCAGGCCGGCGTTCCGCTTTCCGAGCAGGATTTGCAGGATCTGTGCGCAGCGATCATGACCTATCGGGCCGGTCATGGCGGCATCCTGCGTTCCGCCGACGAGCTTTCCGGCGTGAAGGGCGTGACGCCTAAAGTCATCGAGGTGCTAAAAGCCAACGTGAGCCTGGGTCCGTTTACAATCTTGTCGACCGACATGGTCGGTCCGAAGATCGGCGGCGAGCTGCGGCGGCAGGCCGTGCTGGCCACGCTGTACGCGCTGGCCGGAATGCTGGTGTATATCGCATTCCGCTTTGAGTGGATTTATGGCGTGGCGGCGGTGGTAGCCGTATTCCACGACACCCTCATCACCATCGGCCTTTTCTCCCTGTTCAACAAGCCGATTTCGCTGACCGTGGTGGCCGCCTTGCTCACTCTGGTCGGTTATTCCATGAACGACACCATCGTGGTTTTCGACCGGATTCGGGAGAACCTGAAGATGGTGCGTCGCGAGTCGCTGGAGAACATCATCAACCTCAGTATCAACCAGACTTTGAGCCGGACAGTGTTGACCAGCGGCCTCACGCTGCTGACAGCGCTGGCGTTGTGGCTGTTCGGTGGAGACGTGCTGAACGGGTTTTCCTTTGCCCTCGTGGCGGGTATCATTGTGGGGACGTATTCCTCGGTTTTTGTGGCCAGTCCAATTTTGGTATTCTGGCAGAACTTCCGCGGGAAGGGAAAACCCTCCGCGGCTGCGCCGGTGGCTCGGGAAACAGCTGGCCAGCGGAAGGCAATGCGAGGTTAGTGCATTGCTGCTCGAACAATAGGAGAACGGGAGATGTTTGATCAGACCTTTGTAGATGGAGTCGGGAAAACAAACAAGAGCTGGACTGTAACGGTGTCCTTCGCCATACAGATCGCGGTCGTCGGGGTATTGGTCATCCTCCCTCTGATCTTCACCGACGTGCTGCCGAAGGCGCAGTTAGTCAGCTTGCTGCAAGCGCCGGCGCCTCCGCCCCCTCCGCCTCCGCCCCCTCCGCCTACTCCCGTGAAGGTCATTAAGGTTCCGCCGCGCCAGTTCGATGCCGGTAAGTTGATGGCGCCTAAGGCGATTCCGAAAGAGATTGCGATTATCAAAGAGGAAGAACTTCCACCCTCGGTTGCAAACGTTGCCGTGGTGGTCGGCGTCCCGGGCGGCGTTCCGGGAGGAAACGCCATCGGAAATCTAGCCGGGCTCGCGCCGCCTCCTCCGCCTCCGCCTCCGCCCCCGCCGCCGAAGGAAACCAAAACCGTGCAGATCGGCGGAAAAGTGATTGAAGGGCTCAGGACGCGTTTCACGCCGCCGGACTATCCGAGAGTCGCGAAACTTGCGCGCGTACAAGGTGCGGTCCGCTACAAAGCGACCATCGGAAAAGATGGCAAGATCCGGGACCTGAAGTACGTTTCGGGCCCCGCCATGCTGGCGACCCCGGAAGTGATGAGGTCGGTTTCCGAATGGGAATATAAACCTTATCTGCTGAACAATGAGCCGGTGGATGTCGAGACAGAGATTACGGTGAATTTTGTATTGAACTAGTAATGGCTGCGGCGCCAGAAGCGTCCGCAGCACCAAATCAACTCGCAGGAGATTAAATCATGGTTTTTCAGTTGCAAGCCTGGGCATTCATGCTCCTTCAGGAACGGGCGGTAAGCTTCGACCTGATGACGATGTGGTCCAATATGCAGTGGCCGGCCCGCACCGTTGTGATCGTGCTGTTCATTATGTCGGCGTGGTCCATCGGCGTGATGATCGACCGCTGGATCGCTTTTAACGGAGCGCGCAAGCAATCCCGCGCCTTCGCCCCGGCCGTGGCCGGCGCGCTGCGCGAGGGCAAACTGGACGAAGCGATCAAGATCGCCGACCGGTACGGCAAGAGCCACTTGGCAAAGGTCGTAGTGGCCGGTCTGCAGGAGTTTCGCGCGCATCAGATGAGCTCGGAAATCTCGGGTGAAGAAATTGAGGCTTCCCGCCGCGCCCTGGAACGCGCACAAGCCATCGTGCACGCCGAGCTGAAGCGCGGTGTCTCGACGCTGGCGACCATCGCCTCCTCGTCTCCCTTCGTGGGATTGCTGGGAACGGTGGTCGGCATCATCAACGCGTTCAAAGGAATCGCGACCGAGAAGTCCAGCGGTTTGAGCGCGGTGGCCGGAGGTATTTCCGAAGCGCTGGTTACCACCGCCGTCGGTCTGTTGGTCGCCATCCCCGCGGTCTGGATGTACAACTACTTCAGCAACCGCGTGGAAGCGTTCGACGTCGAGATGGGCAATTCCAGCTCGGAACTGATCGACTACTTCCTCAAGCGGACCCAACGGGCTGGCGCAGGAAAGTAGAAGTCTAGTCTTCTGCGAGAGAAGGGATGGGGCGCCGCGGCCAAACGGCGCCTCGATCCGAAGTGAAATGCGGGAGTATATCGGGAGCACTATATGAAGAAGCCGGTAGCGCCACAAGTCGTCTCCGAGATTAACGTCACACCCATGGTGGACGTCATGCTCGTGCTGCTCATCATTTTCATTGTGATCACGCCCTTGCTGACCAAAGGGCAGACTGTGGAATTTGTGAAAGCCAAGAATCCGATTGCGATGCAGAACGCAGACAAGGAAGACGCGATTCTGATATCGGTTACGCGTAATGGGCAGCCTTTCCTGAGCCCCGGCAACAAGCAGGTGGGTCTGGAAGATATTCCCACCAAAGTCCAGGATCTATTGACCAATAAGCTGGACAAAACCGTGTACATCCGGGCGGACGCTCGCGCCAAGTACCAAGCCGTGGAGGACGTCGTGGACCGCCTGCGTGCCGCAGGCGTGGATCAACTCGGGTTAATCACCGAGACTCCGCAAGGCGCCGGGCAAACTGCCAGCGCAACGCCGGTGCAGTAGGGTTCAGTAGATTCGGTTGGGTTGGATTTGATTGAGTAGAGAGGGCAAGGAGAGTTTCTTATGGCAATGAATGTAGGTGGTGGCGGCCGGGCAAAGTCGGATATTAACGTCACGCCCCTCATCGACGTGCTTCTGGTGCTGCTGATCATCTTTATGGTGATCACGCCTCTGACGCCTTACGGGCTGGAGGCCATCGCGCCACAACCGCCCAAGAAGAATCAGCCCGAGCAGAATAACGATCGAACCGTGGTTATCGTGATCGAAAAGGACAAATCCATGAAGATCAACGAGGAGCCGACGGACTTTACACGCCTGGGGCCCCGCCTGGAAGAGGTGTTCAAAACCCGGGCCGAACGCGTGGTGTTCGTGAAGGGCGATCCGGACCTGGACTATCAGACTGTGGCGCGTGCGATCGATATCGCCCGCGGCGCCGGCATCGACAAGATCGGCTTGATGACGCCCAAGATCGAAGCGGGCGAGTAATCGAGTTGCGAGTAATCATCGTTAACAAGTAAACGACGAGGAGAAGAAGTATTATGCGCAGAATTCCGACCCTGAGTGCCGCCCTGCTTGCAGCGGCCATCGTACTGGCGGGGACCGGCTGCAGTTATCTCAAGTCCCGCGATCACCTCAATCAGGGAATCGCGTCCTACCGTAACGCCCGCTACGGCGACGCCGTGGAACATTTCGAGCAGGCTATCAAGCTCGATCCGCAATGGTCTACGCCACGGCTGTACCTGGCCACCTCCTACATGGTCCAGTGGATCCCCGGTGCGGAATCGCCGGAGAATCTCGAGTTCGCAAAGAAGGCCAAGGATGAGTTCATGACGGTCCTGGACAAGGAACCCAATGACAAGACCGCTCTGGCGTCCCTGGCGATGCTGGCCTTCAATCAGGCGCAATCCTTGCCGGCCCAAGAGAAGCTGAAGATGTTCGACGAATCGGCTAAGTGGCAGCACCGCCGCCTGGAAGTGGACCCCAAAGAAAAAGAGGCCTACTACAGCCTGGGTGTGATCGCTTATCAGAAGTGGATTCCAGCGCTGAATTTGGCCCGCTCCAATCTGAGGATGCGGCCTGAGGATCCCGGTCCCCTGAAGGACAAAAAGACCAAGGAAGAATTGAAGTCGCAGTACGGCGGTATTGTCGACGAAGGAATGCAGGACCTCAACAAAGCCCTGGAGATCGATCCGGAATACGACGATGCCATGGTGTACCTGGAACTGCTGATGCGCGAGCGCGCCGACCTCCTGGACAGCACGGAAGAGTACAAGAAACAGGTGGAGATCGCCGACGGCTGGCTGCAGAAGGCCTTGGATACCAAGAAGATCAAGGCCGCCCGTGCGGCTAAGGCTCCGACTGGGATCCACACCGAAAACTAAGCGGGCGGTCATGCGCGGCGGCTAAGACCACCGTCAGGCGCGCCATTTTGGACGCCCACGCATTTAACGTTCGATACACTGGTATCACTGGATGCAACCGGAATCCACTGATGCCGCGCCGTCGCCTGCCCCGATGCCCGTAGCTGGACCCTTGGAGCCGCTGTCTCCTCCCGAGCCTCCTGCCTCG
>JAIQFI010000045.1 GCA_020073345.1 Terriglobia bacterium | reverse complement strand
GCAGTAGTAAATGGGAAGAGAGCGTAGCGCATTCCATCCTGGCCCGGAGTCTTTTCACTCCAACCAAGGCCGTATACATGAGCGCAGACCAACCGTACGAAATCCTTGCGCCCGTCGGCGAAAGCGGCATGGGTGCGGTCTATCGCGCCCGCGACACGCGCCTTGATCGCATGGTGGCCATCAAGGTTTCCAAGACCGAGTTCAGCTAGCGTTTTCGAGCGCGAAGCTCACGCCACTCACCCACGCCTTCTCGAAAAGTGGGAGAACCTGCATTCAGCGCTGGCTCTGCATTTCGCGTACTATAATTTCTGCCGGATCCATTCCAGCTTGCGGATGACGTCAGCGATGGAAGCCAGGATCTCCGATCACGGTTTGGGAATATGCAGGAGCTAGTTCTCTATGGGCGATAGCCCAGCCGAACGATGGAACAATCGCAGTCTTTTTTCAAAGGTATTCGGAACATTCTTTTCTGACCAGAACAACACTAGTGGCCTGTTGGCCATGGGCTTAATCGGCGCTGTACTGGTCATGGTGACTCTTGGAAAGCCAGTGCCGGAACGCCTATCGGATGCCGCCCTTGTCATGTCCGGCTTCTAGTTCGGCGGCGCCACCAAGAAATCCAATGGTCCACGATCTCCCCACTAATGTATCCAAACCAAATGGACTCGAAGCTGCTGATAGAGTTAGTCAAGGTGACAGACCAGCCCAGACTCCGCGTCTGACTTCGAGGACAATTTGCTCATTCGCTTGCGGCCCGAGGCTTCGCATTGACGCTCCCGCTCCGCGTTGCTTTCTTCACCGATTCATTCCGCGAGGCGAACGGGGTAGCCACGCTGAGCCGGGAGTTCGTTGCATTTGCTCAACGCCAAAAGCTTCCGTTCTTTTGCGTTCACAGCGGCGTAGAGACGCGCGCCATCCACGACGAATCTGTCACGACATTGGAGCTGAAAAGAGGTCTGACGGCGTTCCCGGTGGACCATGCTCTGTACTGTGACCCCTTGCTAAGCCGGTATAAGAGCTGGGTAACTGATCAACTCCGCCTCTTTGATCCGGATCTGGTGCACATCACGGGGCCCGGGGATATGGGGATCCTGGGTTTTTGGGTCGCCCACTCCCTTCGGATTCCGCTGGTCGCATCGTGGCATACCAACCTGCATGAGTACGCCGCTCGACGTTTGGAGAGGCTCTTTCACTTTCTTCCGGAACCCTGGCGGAAGCGCATTTCCAACACGGCTGAACGACAGAGCTTGCGGGCCTGCGTCAGCTTTTACGGACTAGCCCGGTTCCTTTTGGCTCCGAACGGAACAATGGTTCGCCTGCTCGAAGAGCGAACCCACAGACCGGCTTTCCTCATGGCGCACGGAGTGGATCCGGAGTTCTATTCGCCCAGCCGGCGCAGTCGGCGAACCGATTCTTTTTGCATCGGGTATGTAGGCCGCCTCACGCCTGAGAAGAGTGTGCGTTTCCTGGTCAAATTGGAGCAAAACTTACTAGCCGCTGGTCAACATGATTTCAAGTTCCTGCTGGTCGGGGATGGCAGCGAGAAGGAGTGGCTCCGGGAGAACCTTCAGTCTGGCGAATTCACAGGAACTCTTCGCGGAGATGCGCTCGCGGAATCATTCGCCAATATGGATGCCTTTGTGTTTCCTTCGCGGACAGACACATTCGGTCTTGTGCTGCTTGAAGCAATGGCTTCGGGCGTTCCAGTGGTGGTTAGTGAGGAGACTGGCATGCATGTCGGCGTGCAGCATGGCGTTTCGGGATTTCGTGCGGGAGACTTAGATTCCGTCACTCAGAGTGTCCTCCACTTGATGAAGAGGGAAGATGTGCGTCGAGAGATGGGTGCCGCAGCCCGCGAATTCGGCCGTTCGAAAACCTGGAGCAGTGTGTTTGAGCAGTTGTACGGAGCGTATGAGAAGGGCCTGGAAACAATCGATTTCGCAACCAGCGGTCTACGGCGGCCGGGAATGCGGACAGATGCGAAAGGAGACCTCGACGATTGACAACCTCCCCTAATTCTCAAGGGAACGCTGTCGCCGATAGTAGCCGGAAGTTCCGTTAACATCCTCATTGGAAACGTGTTGGCTGGATAACTCCCGTTTGGTCGGCCATCCTTCCATAAACAATGCTAATGGAAGTGCAGCCCGGGATTTATAGACGCCAGCCATCGCTCGATTAAAACCAAACGACGAGGAAGTTGGCCGGATTGGTAATGGGAAGTCGGCTTCCGGAAGTGGACCGATATCGGGTATTAACGGACAGTATCTAGAAGGAACACATATTATCTGGACCTGAACGTAGTGAACGTGCGAATGCGGAGCGGCGTTGCACTCGGACCAGCCGTCCCGGTGCGCTTGACCTACCTCAGCCGCCCGAGCAACGCGGTCAGGCGTACAGTGATATCGGGAGGCGAGACCATGAAAGCTGTTTTTGTTCTGCCGTTCCTATTCTTCCTAGTAGCCGGCCCCACCGCAGTGGTGATGGCGCAAACTCCTGGCACGTTCATCGCTACCGGCAACATTACTACGCCACGAGTTGGACACACCGCCACGCTACTACCCAACGGCAAGGTGCTAATTGCCGGAGGAAGATACTCGTCGATACCTCTAGCGGTATCATTCCTTCCCGACATTTCTTCCCGATGGCAAGCATTTCGTGTATCACCGCTTTTCGGCATCAGCTAATGCCGGTATCTACGTCGGGTCTATTGACGTCAAACCTGAAGAACAGAGCACGCAACGACTGCTGGCCACGCCCTCCGGAGGAGCCTACGTGCCTCCTTCCGGCTCGGCGCCTGGTCGACTGCTATTCATGCGCGAGGGGACACTCATGGAGCAACCCTTTGACAATCGGAAGCTGGAGCTAGCCGGCGAGGCAGTCCCTGTGGCGGAGCAGCTTGGCACCTTCTTGAACTTCGCGTTTTTCTCCGTCTCGGCGAACGGCGTTTTGGTTTACCGCACCGGGGCTAGCCAGGCCGTGAGCCAGCTCACTTGGCTTGACCGGCAGGGGAAACGCCTCGGCTCAGTAGGCGATCCAGGCCTCTACACCTTTGTGGCTCTTTCACCCGACCAAATGTACGCAATGGTGACGCGCGCGGACGGGGATTTGTGGCTGGTGGATCTGAAACGCAACGTCACCACGCGGTTCACTTTCGGGCGGTGCCGTTCCCTAAATCCGGTCTGGTCTCCAGATGGAACGCAGATCATTTTCGCCTCGGACCGGGACGGCGGCGTCTTCAACCTGTACCGGAAGCTCGCCAGCGGCGCGAAGGAGGAAGAGCTACTTCTGAAGTCTCCCGACAACAAATTACCGTCAAGCTGGTCGCACGACGGGCGATTTTTGCTTTACTCCGCGCAGGAGCCCAAGACCGGTAGCGACGTGTGGGTGCTACCCCTCGATGCGAACGGTTCGAAAGCGGGCGAGCCCAAGCCGTTCCTTCGCACGGAGTTTCAGGAGCGCTTCGCTCGCTTTTCTCCGGACTCCCGCTGGATCGCGTACAATTCCAACGAATCCGGCCGCGATGAGATTTACGTCCGACCGTTCTCGCCCTCCTTGGCCGGCGGTGCTTCCGAGGGTGGCAAGTGGATGATTTCGCGCGGTGCGGGCACTGGACCCATATGGCTGGGCGACGGTAAGGCGCTTGTGTATGTCGCCTCCGACTTCAACGTGACCGCCATTCACGGTAGTGCTGAACTGGGCGGCGGGGTTGAGGAAATAGCCGGTCAAGTCCCGGTATGTGGGCAAACGGGCAAACCGGAACTTTGCCGCAAACGTCGCCTCGAAATAGTTTCCGTTATTACGTCCTATCGGGACCATCCCGACCAAGCTGCTGCAGTGCCAAAAGGTGTTTGTGGCGGTTTCGTCACGCCTCGATCCGTTTCATTCGTCGAATGATAACGGCAACGTTCGGGTCGCGTGGCCAAAGGGAACACTTTGGAGCCGCTGCCGGGAGCTCCTAATCTTCCGGTTTGCCGGTAAACAGGACCTGACGGATTTGCTGAGGAAAGCTCAGTAAGACTTCCTGAATCGAAGCCGAGGTTTCTTTCACGCAGCAAGACGGTCGGGGCGGGGTAGCATCCCCGCGTGGATACTGAGATTCCAGTCTTCCAGGGGAAAGCCGTTCTTGATCGACCAAACCTAGCACTAGTACTAGTTGTCTCAAGAATTCATCGGAGTATACTCGACCCGATCCGAATAGAAGGAGTTCCTCATGAATCATCAAGACCCCACCTCGGGAGAACTTAACGGGCTCGTCGGTGACTTTGCCGAATTGTCCGTGGACGATATTGCAGCTCTTAACGCGCTGAATCGAGAGGAGAGCGAGCAGATTGCAGCGCAGGAGCCGACTGCCGCTGTGAGCATACCTGCAGTGGGACCAGCGCCGTTAATCCCGATTCCCATTCCCCTACCTCTGCCCAAGCGAGCGGTAAGCGGGCGGTACCGGGGCTCGGTGGGATCATTCCAATTGGAGTTACGAGTCGATGTGGACGGTGTGCGGCCACAGAATCGGGTCAGCGGGGACTTCTATTCGTTTTCCGGAGGCACGCTCAACTACGTTGGTTCCTTCATCGTTGGCACTCCCGCGATAGCAGTGACCGCGACTCAGGTAACTATCCGGGGCCTAGGTTCTTATACATTTAGCGCCGGTGCTCCCGTGGTTCAGGTGACCATTCAACGGCGATCGCTGCTGCAGCCACCTGCTCCGGCCGAGGTCCGCTTCTTCACCACCGCGGGTGCGCCCGGCGCGACCTACAATTGCTCGTTCGAGTCTCGCTACTTCCGAACGGTCAGGTTGGAAACCGACCGGGTTTCCGACGTGACTACCCCCGTGTTCGCGAACTACAATACTGGATTGCTTCCCTCCGGGGGGCCCGCGCGGAACCTCAGTGTCGTATCGGCTTATGCCGAAGCAGGCATTGAGATGATTCCGACTTCGGGATCCGACGTGATCAACATTGCCGAGGCGCACGCGGGAGCCAGTTGGTCCGATGCCGAACTCCACGATTCGATGACCCGGCATTTTAGCGTTTTCCGTAACGTTCCACAGTGGACCGTGTGGCAAGCCGTGTGCCAGAATCACGATCTGGGACCGGGCCTGCTGGGCATCATGTTCGATCAGCTCGGTCCCCAGCGCCAGGGCTGCGCAGTCTTCCATCGCGGCCTGGGTGGCGTTACACCGCAGCAACTCCGAGTCCAGTTGCAGACTTATGTCCATGAGTTAGGGCACTGTTTCAACCTCCTGCACTCTTGGCAAAAGTCGTTTGCGACTCCACCCGCAGTTGACCGCCCCACGTCACTCTCCTGGATGAACTATCCGTGGCGCTATCCGCTCGGCGGAGAACCTGCCTTCTGGTCGGCATTTCCGTTCCAATTCGACACCGGGGAGCTTGTACATCTGCGCCATGCCTTCCGTAACAACGTCATCATGGGCGGCAATCCATTTATTTCCGGCGCGGGAGAAGTGAATCCCGAAATCATGGCGGACCCGATCTCGGATCAGTCAGGGCTTCAGTTGGAGATCTTCGCTGCCTCCACTGGCTTCGCTTTGGGAGAACCGGTAGTTGTACGGTTCGGCCTGGAGGGCACCGACCGGCGCGGCAGCACCGTACATCCGTATCTGCATCCCAACATGATGCTGACCAATATAGTGATCGCGAAGCCGAACGGGCGCGTGGTGGCATACGACCCGTACATCGATCATCTGATGGCTGGAACAGAGCGCAACCTGGCGCAAGGCTCAGTGATCCAGGACAGCGCCTATATTGGCTATGGAAAGGGAGGGCTGTACTTCGATCAGCCCGGCACTTACCAGATACGAGCGGTTTACAACGCCCTGGATGGATCCCGCGTGCTTTCGAATGTCTTGAACGTGTGCGTGAAGTATCCGGTCACGGCGCAGGATCAGGAAATGGCCGATCTGCTGATGGGGCAGGAGCAGGGTGCACTGTTCTATCTGCTGGGTTCTGATTCTGAGTCGCTCCGCCGGGGCAACGCGGCGTTCGAGAAGGCGCTGGATAAGCACGCCGATCATCCGCTGGCTGACTACGTGCGACTGGTGCATGGTATAAATGCGGCGCGCACTTATAAAGCGGTGGATGATAGCAACCCCAAACGCTGTACAGTTCGGCCAGCGAACCTCGCGCAGGCCACGAAACTGTTGACGAACGCCGCCGCCGCTCAAAGCCCGGTTGACGATATCACCAAGGGCCAGTGCTTGGATCGCCTGGTTACGGCCAAACGGACGGCCGGAGACGAGCAAGGCGCCAGCGAAGTCACGAAGATGGCCCACAACATCGGTGCTTCGCGCAAGGCCAAGGTGGGCGCGCATTAAGATGTAAGAGTGGCTGCTGCACGCAGTCTTGCGTTGCTGTTCGTTTTGAGCGGGCTGGCTTGCCATACTTCGGGAAGCCGGCCCGCCTCTTCGTTTTCCGGCAGGGAGCCGGAAAGCACCACCTCTGGGAATCAATCCATGCACACCCTTCACATTGCACTTCACGACGGATTCACCGATGATATCGTGACCATTCGCGTCAACGGCCGAGAGGTATTTCGGAAGTCTCATGTTCGAACGGACCTGCGGCTTTCAAGAGCGGATGGCGTTGACGTCCAGGTGGACTCGACGAAGGCTCTGGTCGAAGTCGCCGTGGACCCCGGAGAACTTCTGAAGTCGACAGAAGTCGACCTGAGCAAGACGCCCAACCTGGCAATCAGCCGCGAAAAGGACATCGGGATTACCTTCGCGCCGCAATCGGAGGCGTTCCGGTATATGTAGCGCTTGGCGAAAAGACTCGGGCGCACCAACATGAAAGATTCCGGTACTCTTAGCTTGCCCTCTGGAGCGTCGCGCCACTTCCGGACCGGATCGGCGTGCCCAAGAGACTGCGCGAGAGGACAAACTGGGTGACCTCGCGCTCACCCGCATTCGATTGCGTTATTCAGCGCATTCACGATTACTAAAGAAGCTTTTCATTACAAGCGCTGGAAAGTGACCTCACCTATAGATCCTTCCTCTTGTCAGACGCAGAGCGGAATGAGTCGCTGACCCGCGATGGGCTATGGATTGCTCAATCCGTTCAATCAGATGCCGACTGTAACACTGAATAGTGATCAATTAGCTTCGGAGCTTGACTGCAGCATCGGCGGTTCAGCCACTGAGGTTCGACGGTGTGCCAGAATGCGCTCAGCCTCCCGGGTGCTCGCTCTGGTAGCGGGTGCAGTCGGTCTCCTGGTACTGTGCGGCGGTTGGATTTTCGATTTCTCAGCGGTTCGCAGTATTATACCGGGCGCTGCATCCATGAAGGCCAATACGGCATGTGGCCTGATGTTGGCCGCGGCTGGCATCCTCCTGGACGGCAGCTTCCACACGCTAGCTCGGCGTTTGGTGCCAGTGTGCGCCACGCTCCTGATCCTGATGTCATTAGCGACGCTCATGGAAGATATATCGGGAAGGAGCTTGGGCATCGATGAGCTTCTTATAACTGATCGCACTCCTCGGGTTCTAGTGACTGCCCCTGGGCGCATGGCCTTTATCACCGCTATCAGTTTTTTTCTCCTTGGATGCGCACTCTGGCTGAGGAATCGGCCGCGTGCGCGGACTTGGTACCACTTGCTGGCTTTTGGAGCGGCAAGCCTTTGCCTGTCCAATCTCATCGGATATCTCTATGGCATCGACAATTTCGCTGGCATAGCATTCTACACGGGCATGGCAGTACATACTTCATCCAGTCTGCTCATCTTGTCGCTTTCGATGATCTTTTCCCGACCTGACGGCGGTCTCATGTCCGTAGTAGTGAGCGACTATATTGGTGGCGTCTTAGTGCGACGCCTGCTTCTTGCCGCTGTGCTAATACCTGTGTCATTAGGGTGGCTAACGTGGAAAGCGGAATTGAGAGAGATGCTCGGGTCGGCTTTTGGTCTTGCCATTCTTGCCACGGCAAATGTCTTGGTTTTCGTCTGTTTGACGTGGATCGCTGGAAAGCGTCTGAATTCGATCGATTCCGAAAGAAGCAACGCTTCAGCTTCACTTCGGGCCCGGGAGGAGTTGCTCAACATATTCGTTAAGCACGTACCAGCCGCCGTAGCGATGCTGGATCGTGATATGAGGTACCTGCAGTTGAGCGACCGGTGGTGCGCGGATTACTCGCTCCAAAGCTCGCAGATCCTCGGGCGCTCGCATTATGAAATTGTCCCGGATCTCCCGGAACGTTGGAGGCAAATCCATCGACGCGGGCTAGCCGGAGAGACTTTGCACGCTGAAGAGGACAGGTGGGAGCGCGCCGACGGAGGCACGATTTGGCTTCACTGGGAAATCCGCCCCTGGGGAAGCATCGAGGGACTGCCAAAGGGGATTCTGATCTTTTCGGAAGACATTACTCGACGCAAGCAAACCGAAGACATGCTGCGGGAGTCCGAAGCCACCACTCGCGCACTTCTCGAAACCGCTGCCCAAGCGATCGTGGCTGTGGACTCCGAGGGTTTAATCGTAATCGCAAATCGAATGACGGAAGACATGTTCGGTTACATCAGAGGAGAGTTACTGGGGCAAGCGATCGAAATTCTGATTCCGCACGGCCTTCGGGCAAAGCACGCCATACGCCGCGAAGGGTATTTTTCCAACCCGCACAACCGGCCCATGGGAGTCGGCCTCGATCTCGAAGGTCTGCGGAAGGACGGCACCACCTTTCCGCTCGAAGTTAGCTTGAGTGCCATCGAGACGAATGCGGGGAAGCTCGCCGTCGCCTTCGTCAATGACATCACCGTACGGAAGCGGCTGGAGCAGGCAGAACAGACGCATGCAAAGGAAGTCCAGGCTTTGGCCGGCGGTCTCCTGAGGGCCCAGGAAGAGGAGCGCCGGAGGGTGTCCCGCGAGTTGCACGACACAATCTGCCAGCAACTGGCTTCCTTGGCCTTCGACATTGGCGGGCTAGTCGCCGATTCTCCGCCTCCTGAGGACACGCGGAGCCGCCTGAAAACACTGCAGGCACGCGTGGTCAAAGCGTCGGCGGAGACCCGTCATATCGCTTACGCATTACACCCCTCCGTCCTCGATGACTTGGGTCTGGCGGCTTGCCTGCGGAGCCTCTGCAATGATCTATCGGCGCCGCCCACGAAGGTGGAGCTAGCGTTTACCGGCAACGTCCCGGCGGCTGCGCTGCCCAGAGAGGTGGCCTCCTGTGTCTATCGTGTCGCCCAGGAAAGTCTGCAGAATATCGTGAAACATGCCAGCGCGAAAAACGTCTCCGTTGTTTTGGCGTTACAGGATGGGGTGGTCGGGTTGACTGTCGCAGACGACGGAGCCGGATTCGACCCCGAAGCCATCAGGGGCAAGGGAGGCCTCGGATTGATCGGCATGCAGGAACGCGCGCGACTGGCAAATGGGAAACTGTCCATCGCCTCGCAGCCGGGTCGCGGGACCCGGATTGTCCTGGAAGTTCCGCTGGACGCGGCAAGCGCATGAAACACACTCGAGTCCTGTTGGCCGACGACCATCCGCTCACGCTCGAAGGCCTGCGGGCCTTTCTTGAACTGCATCTGAAAATCGTCGGGACAGTGACGGACGGGCGGACCCTGGTGGACGCGGCGCCTCGCTTGAAACCGGACCTGATCATCCTGGATATCACGATGCCGTTGCTGAACGGCATCGACGCCGCCCTCCAAATCAAGAAGAGTCTACCCGATGTGAAACTCCTGTTCGTCACGATGCACGTCAATCCCGCGTATCTGGAAGCTGCGCTCAACGCCGGGGCAACGGGATATGTGCTGAAGTCCGCGGCGCGTGAAGAGCTTCTTGGCGCCATCCAAACCGTCATGGATGGCGGGATCTATGTAACTCCGAGTCTTGCGACCGAACCGTTGGAGCGCTTCACCGATCCCGCGCGTGCCGCAGCCAGTCTCCATCTCAGCACGCGGGAGTGGGAGACTTTGCAACTCATCGCCGAGGGCCGCGCGGCGAAAGAGATCGCCCACGTGCTGAACATCTCCATCAAGACGGTCGCCTTCCATCGGGATAACATCAAGAGAAAGCTGGGCTTACGCAGCACCGCCGAATTGACCAAACACGCGATTGAACAGGGTCTGGTGTAGTTTCTAAAGCTTTCGCGGATCGCGCACATTAAAACTACCTAGTACTTCATCCAGTTATCCCAGCCCCCCAATCCCTGATACTTTGGGCTATCGGAGGACAGCGATATAAGGCCCGAGAGATAACGCTCCGAAGAGAGCGGTCCCTCGGGCCAGGCAGTGCTATTGCGAGAAGAGCGAATGCTGCAGGTCAATCCCGAAACGCCAGCCCCGACGCTCTTGGAACCAGCGGAGGGATCGCTGGACAGGGGCAGCCCGAATTTGTATTGCGAGCACTGTCCCATGTGGGGTCAATGTTCGGTGTGCGGATCAGACCACCCGGGCTACTTTTTGCTGTCCGAATACCGCCAGGAATCGTTGGCAAAGGAGCGATTACAGCCATGAATCGAACGGATCGATGGTGTTCATACCTCACGGACCAAATGCACGAGAAGCACGGATTTCCGAAGGAAGAGGCGCATCGCATGGTTTGCGGCTGGCTGAAATCGATCAAGAATACGCGCACTCACCCGGACGGCACGGCCGAGGAGGAGATTGTGTCGTGCCAAGTGCCGCTGGAAAGCAAGACAGCTGCTTCTGCGAAGGTGTGACCCATAAGTACGACCACGCCGGTATCGAAAAGATGAGGTTTCCGAACAATAGGTTAGACGCCGTTTGGTTCGCCCGCAATCAGCCAGCCATGGAACGGGCGCGAGCGCCCATTTCGGCATAGGCCTCAGAGACACTATTCCGGTCAGCTGCACTAGTCAGGAGGGGGCGGTTATTTTGTGAGCACCGGTATTGTCGTGAGCGTGCCATCGTTCTTGGCTCTCAGCCCGATGACGCTGATCTTGGCGCCTGGCGGCAGGACGAACTCCACCATGCCACGCTTGTTCGCTGTCGCGGCATAGTTGGCCGGCAGCATGAACGACGTGTGCCCGCGGCTCCCCAGGTTGATCGCCGTGGTTTGCAACAGTGTGCCCGCGTCATCGTATATTCGCACCGTCACATTCGCTGCCGTAGCGATCAGATTCGCCAGCGCCACACCGGTGGTCAGACCATTCGTATCGTCGAACACCAGCACGAAGCTTCCCGGCGTCCTCGTTTCCACCGGCACCGAGGCTTCCTGGCCAAATGATGTCCACCGGAAGATTTCAAACCCGCTGATATTACCAGTGGTCGTCAACTGCGCCGAGCCGATCACCAATGATTGCGCGTCCTCGGCCTGGGTGTTCACCACCAGCATCGCCCCAGCCGCCAGGGTTTGCGTTAATGCCGCTGTCGTGGTGTTAGTCCCATTTTCCGGCAGCAGCAGCGGCACAGGAAGCGCAACGCCATTCTCATCGAAGAAGCTCAGGGTGAACTGCGCCGATGCATTGCCGGTATTGACGATGTAAAACACGCTGGTCCAGCCGCCGTTATACGCCACGTGCGTGATGGAGCCGCCAGAGGTGCCAACGTTCGCAAGCACAGGAAGCGTCGTCAGCGCCGGACCGTTGGCGCGCAGACCCAGCACGCTGAGCTGGCCTCCCGGAGTCGTATCGAACTCGATGGTTCCACGCTTGCCGGCAGTCGCCGGAAATCCCGGCGGCGGATTATTCAGCATGAACGACGTGTGCCCCATCGCGCTCAGTGAGATCGTCGCATTGCTGCCGATTTGCACTCCCTTATCGTCCTTGACGATCGCCGTCACGTTCTGCGCCTGTGCCGCGAGACTCGCGACCGCCACTCCCGTCGTCAGCGGCGCGGAATTGTCGAACGCCAGGACATATCTACTCGCGTTGCGTGTCTCCAGCGGCACCACCGCGTTCCAGCTCTGCTTCGGATTGGAGAAGATCCCGAACCCGCTCACGTTTCCGTTGCTCTGCAGTTGCCCCGACCCGACCAGCGGGGGCACACTGTCGGGGCCCGTGCTTTCCATCACCACCTGCGCGTTCGGACTCAGCGTGCGATCCAAAGTAGACGCCAACTCCGGACCCGCGGCCGGAGGCAATTGCGGAAACGTCAGCGGCAGCATCAGCGGATTGCCGTTGTTATCGGCAAAACTGAATCGCGCCGTGGCGGAGGAAGCTCCCAGGTTGATGCCTATCAGGCTGAAGACCCAAGTTCCCTCAGAGGCCACCTGACCCAACGATCCCGCTGCCGTTAAACCCGCGATCGAAGTGGCGGACTGCTCGATGGTGAAAGTTTGATCAGCGATCGTGAAGGAGCTGGAAACACTTCCGCCGGCGTTTGGGGAAACCTGAAAAGTGATGCTGCCGGTGCCGACACCCGAACCGGCGCTGGTTAACATAACGCCAGCTGGAAGTGCACCCACCGACCACGTACAGCCCGTCCCGGTGGTGATCGTAATCGTACCCGTCCCCCCTTGTGCCGCGAACGCAAGACCGGAATAGTTCAACGAGTAGCTACATCCCGGATTATTGATTTGCTGATAAATCTGGCTGGTGATCTGTTCGGCCGTCTTGCCTCGGATGCTGTAGCCCTTGCTATCCAGGTTGTAATACTCGTAACCGAAAGAGTAGGAGCCTTGTACCCAGGGCGTTGCGGCAAATGCGAGAAGCACGGCCTGATACATGCGGCCCTGCTCGTCATAATCGCTCGGGACGGACGGATCCGCAGCATTCCCCTGACTGATTTGCGGCCCAAAGGAGTACGTTTGCAGAGCAGACGTGTGCGCCGAATAGTATTCGACCTGGACAAAAATCAAGGGCTTATGAAAGCGGTTTACGGCGGGAAGGTACCAGCTGTTCAACAGCTTTATGGTCTGGTCGTACACGCTCTGAACTGTGTCGCTGTCTGAAGTCGCCACCGGCTGAAACCACCAGCTTTCGCCGAGGTAATCGAGATCTCCGTACCAGTCGAACTCCGGATAATTGAGGAGACTGGCCGTCGTCAACTTACCGGTATATCCACTGGCGCGAATTGCCGCGATAACAGCCTTCCATTTGGCGTTGATGTAAGCTCTGGTGGCCCCATCAACGTCCCTGAGGTCGCCGTCGTTCCAGGGCATGCTTTCCAGGACGAGCATCTCCACGCCTTCCTGCTTTGCGATATTGGCGAATACAGCGAGAACGAGTGGATCTGCTGAAAGAGCGCATCCAATGACGCGTTGCCCTGGGTGGGAGAAAAAGGAGTCGGGAACACTTCCAACCTCAAAGCAACATGCAGACCAGCCGCCTTCGCCGCCCGGATATTCACGATCAGGTCCTGCGGTGGAAAGTCATCAAAGGCGAATTCGAACTGGGGAGGATCGACGATCGTGGGAATCCAGGGCACGGCGATCATGGCCCATCGGGCGTTAATACTCTTGATCCGGGACATGGTCGGAGCTACCAGCGGCATCCAGCTCGCTCGCCAATAATCCACGATGAAAATCCCCGTTTGAAACGGTTCTGCACGAGGGGCAACAGTCCCTGTGATGCCCGAAGTAGCGGATGTAAGCGCCGGCTCGAGCATCTGGTTACGCCATGCATGGATCGTATCGTTGATCGTCAGGTCGCTGGATCCGACCGTAACGGAGCGGTACGGCGGAGGATCCGAATCCTTGCCGATGATTTCCACGCCGGTTTCGAGATCAGTGTTCCGGAAGTAGCGGTACTTCAACGTCGTGTTGCGGTTGACATAGAGGGTATAGGTCGCCGTACCCGGACCCGTTGGCCACATCTTCACGGACGTACTTCCGAAGCCGGTATCCGCGGCCACGTAAAGCGTATCTTCGGCCCCTGTTGGCGAAGTAGCTGTCAGCGTGACGGCTACCTGTGTCGGGGACCTCCAGGCGGCCACTGTGTCATTCACAGTGGTTGGCCCGTTCACGCACAGCGCCCGGGTAACGATGACCGACTGCTGGTTCTCAAAATTGAAGATGTTGTCCCCAAGTGTGTACAGGTAATTGACGCAGGTGCCGTTCCCCAGTTGAGCGGTGTAACTCCACTGCTGTCCAGCCACAGGAGCCATGTCAGCGTAACGAGTTGTATCCGGCGACTGCGCCGCGATCTCGACCATGCCGAGCCGGTACGTGTCCCCGAACAGATGCGGAACGGCGCCCGCTGGGGTAGTCGCCGGCACGGTGACGTTGAACGTTACGGAAGACATCGGCTGAGCGGTGACCGTGATGTTCTGCGTGGTGGTCCCGTTTGCTGCGATGTTCACGCTTAGATTCACGGCGCCGTATTCGCCATTTTCAGATCGCACCGTGATTGTGCAGGGACCCGCGGGTACCCCCTGCATTTGATAATTTCCGTCGGCATCTGAAAAGGTCTGGTGTGGACCGGCTGAAATCCAGAGTCCTGTCAGCGGATTGCCCGCCTTGTCCGTGATCGCCCCTGCGATCGTCCCAGTCGAACCCTGGAGCGGCGGTGTATCGGCCCATGCGGCGACGGTCTCGCGGATGGTCGTACCATTCGTCACCAGCAATTCCCTGAGCGGGGATTGCTGTTGATACAACCCGGGGCCGATCGAATATCCTTGTGGCCAGAATGGCGCATAGGATTCGAGCTTGCTGTAATCGCTGTTCCGGGCAAAGTAGTAACGGAAAATCGTTCCTGCCGGCGCGGATATCGTGGCCTGCCACGTGTTCGATGTCGCCGGGACGCGGCTCATCGGCACACGGGGACTGAAGATGTTAAAGAACTGGCCACCGAACACCCAAATCGTGTCGCCGGCAGGCGTGTTGGAGGGAACCTGGACCTGGATGGTCATAAACGCAGTCGGCGGTTGGGTTTGCGCGCGCAGGGGGAGAGCCACCAGGCTTAGGATTACGAGAATGACTGTCTTGATCGGCCCCAGCGAGATACGCATTGTGGATATTCGTGGATCAGGCAGGCGAACCCGCTGAGCAGCAATGAACCGTTGCCTGGTATGGTTCCAGCAGGCGCCCCGGCCCGGCTTCGCCAAGGCCACCGTCAGCGCCTGGCGGGTATCGCTAGACGCCCGCGGCCTCGGATCCTCGTCGATAATCGTCCGAATGTCAGCCATTCGCAAGTTGGCCGCGGAGGCGGCAGATAACGGACTACTGGCGCCTGAGGGAGTACGGACCATCCCCACGCGCGTGGGGAAAACCACTGGTTTTGTTGGACGCTGGACTATATAGCCCGGCTCCCAGCCGCCAACCATCGGGCGGCAGCATCGGCGCTATCGTCGGGTCGTGTATTGAAGGCAATCGCCGCGCCTGGGGCAGCCTTACGAATCGAATTGATGACGACTTCGAATAATGCGAGGCAACGGGGTGGCAAGCGCACGCCAGCTCCGATTACTACACAATCGTAGCTCTTCGACGCTAACAGACGCTCCACTGCCGGCCCAGCCGTTTCATCAGGCCGGATCAAACCAACGTCGCCCTCCCATCCGCGTTCCGCAAATTGCCTCTGCGCCACCGCAATGCCGGCATGAACCTTCTCAGCAGTCATGCCTGGTGGCAAAGCAGGGTCAGAAAAATCCACAGTCTCTGGATCGAGGCCTAGCAGCAGAACTCTCGTCATTAGCTCTCCCTTATTCCTGCGAGCGCTTGGCCGCATCCTCAACTACCAGCTTCGCCGAAATTGGACAAGCCATCATAACCCAGATCTGGTCCCAGACGAGCCGGTTGGCAGAAACAAACTTCCGCATGCGCCGTAACACAGGCGCTACCTGCTTCTTGACTGTGTATTAAGCTAAATCAGTCACATGCCGCTTTCCATCGGCGACAAACTCGGTCACTACCAAGTTATCTCCCTGCTCGGTCAGGGTGGGATGGGCGAGGTGTATCGTGCGACGGACACCAAGCTCGATCGCGACGTGGCGATCAAGGTTCTTCCGCAAGTGCTCGCGCACGATCCGGAACGGCTGGCACGGTTTGAGCGGGAGGCCAAAGTTCTCGCCTCGCTCGATCACCCCCTTATCGGACACCTTCAGGGAATCGTTGACTCCGAAGATGCGCGCGGGTTGGTGCTCGCTCTCATCGAGCAGGACGGCTGGTCCCATCGAAGAAACCGCCAATCTACTTCAGCTCATGATTCAACTGCGCATTCGTGTTGCGGAAATTGCGCGCCTCTACAATGACATCGAAAATCTATGCGGAGGCCGTTCAGCGGGCCCGGGCCCAACACCGATGTGCCGGAGGTGCAAATGGCTATCCGCAAAACGATTTCTCGTATTGATAGAGAAGGCATCATCACCGATTCAAGAATTGAGGTGGGCTCACTTGTCCACACGATGTCTGGGGAGCAGATTTCCATGCCAACGCTGTGCTGGAGATGGTTCTCCGGAAAATTCCGCTCAATCGACGATCCGCTTGAGCTGGACTTTTTTCACTTTCTCATACTAGACTCCTTTTCGTTGGCCTTCAATCATAGTTGCGATCCGAATTGTGGCTTCAGGAATCTGCTGGACCTGCATGCGATCCGCACTATCGAGGCAGGGGAAGAACTTACTTTTGATTATTCGCTGAACGCCAGAGGCATATATTTGTGGTGGAAAATGTCATGCCTGTGCAAGTGCGGCGCAAAGACCTGCAGGGGACTTGTCGGCACTATTGCGACGTTGCCTGATAATGCTTATGATAGATACCTAAGCATAGGCGTGATTCCAAAGCAGTTTCGAATATCGAGGCGGCTTGCGATCGGCAGTTGGCGTTTAGGAATATGAGCATATAGCGCCGACTTCTTCCCTTTGCCGGTTAACCTTTCTTTGGAGCCTCCCGCCGAGGCCGCGGAGATAGCTTCCGGATGCGCCGTCATCCAGGCGCTAACTGACTCCTGATGGGGTAAACTGTCCGTTATCACTGATATGCCGCTTTCTGTCGGCGACAAACTCGGTCCCTACGAGATCATTTCGTTGATCGGTAAAGGTGGGATGGGCGAGGTGTATAGCGCCCACGACCCGCGCACAGGCCGCGATGTGGCCATCAAAGTCTCCGCCGAGCGCTTCAATGAGCGCTTCGACCGCGAGGTTCGTGCTGTCGCCGCGCTCAATCATCCCAACATTTGCACGCTGTTCGACGTCGGACCCAACTACCTTGTTATGGAACTGGTGGAGGGGGAGTCGCCGCAAGGACCGATGCCGTTTGATACAGCCATTAACTATGCCCGCCAGATCGCCGCAGCTCTGGAGGAAGCGCACGAAAAAGGAGTGGTGCATCGTGACCTGAAGCCGAGCAACATCAAAATCAAGCCGGACGGCACAGTGAAGGTATTGGATTTCGGGCTGGCCAAGATGGGGGGGACTCCTGCGACCCAGTCGGAAAACTCGCCGACGATCAGCATGGCTGCGACACAGGCAGGAATGATTCTTGGGACCGCTGCCTACATGGCTCCAGAGCAGGCGAAGGGTAAGCCTGTGGACAAGCGCGCCGACATTTGGGCGTTTGGCGTGGTCCTGCATGAGATGCTCACCGGCGAGCGGCTGTTTCAGCATGACGACTTAACAGAAACTCTGGCGGCCGTGGTGCTGAAGGCGCCTGAGCTGGAACGTGCGCCGGTGGAAGTGCGGCGGTTGTTGAAGAAGTGCCTGGAGAAGGATCCGAAGAAGCGACTACGTGACATCGGGGATGCGTGGGAGTTGCTGGAAACAGAACCGGCGCGTGCGCCTGAGATACCACAGCCAGCGAAAGCCCACGTCCGCTGGCTCCCATGGGCGATCCTTTCCGGCGTATTGTTCCTGGCCCTGGCAGCGGCCTTGGCCTGGATCTTCAGGCCATCGCCTGCGCCGACGATCACGCGGTTTCCCATCTCGCTCGGCGAGGGGCAGCAATTCACAACCAATAACCACAGGTTCGTAGCCATATCTCCCGATGGAACCCAGTTCGCCTATGTCGCGAATGTGCGGCTGTATCTGCGCTCTATGTCCGATCTGACGGCCAGGGCGATTCCAGGCACCGATGCTGGAGGCGCGATTTCGAATCCCGCATTCTCGCCCGATGGGAAGAGCCTGGTCTTCTATGCCAACGTGGACCGGACGCTCAAGAAAGTGGCTGTAAGCGGAGGAGCGGCCGTCACAATTTGCCCGATTGCCGACATCCCTTTGGGTGTGACTTGGGGGCCCGATGGAATCGTGTTCGCACAACCCAACAAGGGAATCTTTCGTGTTTCCCCCAATGGTGGTACGCCCGAGCTTCTGGTGGCGGCTAAAGAGAGCCAACAATTCGAAGGCGCCCAAATGCTCCCCGGCGGCAAGGCCATCCTGATGACGGTAGCGACCGGAGCTGCCGCCAATGCCGTAGCGTGGGACAAGGCGCGGATCGTCGTCCAAACGCTGAAATCGGGAGCGCTCAAGACTGTGGTCGAGGGAGGCAGCGATGCGCACTATCTGCCCACCGGGCACCTTGTTTATTCGCTCGGCGGAGTCCTATTCGCGGCGCCCTTCGATCTAGGGCGTCTGGAGACCACATCGGGACCGGTGAGCATCGTCGAGGGAGTCTCGCGCGTCAACACAGGCTCCGCGCAGTTCGCCTTCTCCAACTCAGGATCGCTGATCTACGTGCCGGGCCCTGTGTCCGGCTTGGGAATCGGAAACGACGTATTGGCGCTGGTTGATCCGAAGGGCCAAGTCGAGCCGCTCAATTTGCCACCCTCGGCCTACGACAACCCCCGCGTAACCCGCGATGGCAAACGAGTGGCTTACCAGATCGACGACGGCAAGGAATTGAGTATCTGGGTTTACGATTTGTCGGGCGGGGCCGCACCGCGCCGTCTCACGCTGCCGGGCACGGGGTCCAATCGCGATCCGGTTTGGTCCGCCGACGGAGAACGGGTAACGTTCCAGTCGGATCGCGAAGGTGACCTTGCCATCTGGTGGCAGCGAGCCGATGGTAGCAGTCCGGCGGAGCGTCTCACCAAACCCGACAAGGGGGAGAGCCACAGGCCATCGTCCTGGTCGCGGGATGGCCAAACGCTGTTGTTCGATTGGGGCAAGGCTGGCACCGCAGCTGTCCGGACCTTCTCCCTGCGCGATAAGAAATCCACGGTCTTTGCCGAAGTTCCGAGCGGGTTCGCGGGCAGGTCTGAGTTCTCACCAGACGGACACTGGGTGGCCTATTCCGCCAGCGATCAGCGCGTCTACGTGCAGCCATTTCCGCCCACGGGAGCCAAGTATCAGGCCCCGCAAGTGCGGGACGATCACCATCCGCTTTGGTCCCCCGATGGAAAAGAGTTGTTTTACATTCCCGGAAACCGCCGGCTGGTGTCGGTGACCTTCAACACGCAGCCGACGGTTAGCTTCGGCACCCCCGTCGAGGCGCCAAGATCTGGATTCGAAACTCGCGCATCCAGCGTCCCCAGGAATTTCGACATTCTTCCCAATGGCAAATTCATCGGCGTTGTTGCCGCAGGACAGACCCAGACAGGCTCGGCAGCGCCGCAGATCCAGGTAGTGCTCAATTGGTTCGAAGATGTGAAGCAGAGGGCGCCGGGGCACTAGTCTCAGTGATTGGGCCTGGGAATTGGATCTAGCAAGCGCCTGGACAGTTCTCTGTTTCGCCGGGTCCCGCCTTGAGATGCTAGCCCGTTAACACCTGGTCATCGCTGATACGGAACAGCGGGCTTGGCAAGACGGCGTCATTCGAAGCGTCGAATTAGGAGTTCCGTCCGTATGGTCGGCAATCCGGAAACTACTTTCTGGGCGAATCGACGGCGGCCAATCGGGAATAGCTGTTTTCTGCGGGAGACTATACACGATCACGCGCCCAGGTAGTTTTCGGCAGCGGCCGGTTCGCGGGGCTCATGCCGGCAGCCACCGCCACGCGTTGGTGTTCACCCGTTCGATAAGTGATGACACCGCCGCCCAGAGCCGCGCCCGTGGAGTTGCGCCACAGGACCGATCCGGGCGTGGGCGACTTCCAGCGCACCCCTCCCGTATCGGCGTCGATGGCCGAGCCTTTCGAAGCCGATTGCGCTGGCAGACATAGGCCCAAAGCCACCAGCATTGCAGGCAGAGTCATAACCACTCTGCGCATTCCTGAACGCACCGGAGGTCGAGTCGTCGACCTGGATAACTACCGGATACGCTATGATTCAGAAGTTGACGGCCAGCCGAGAGAAGAACAGGTCACTTCGACGAGCCTGGCACGTCAAAACTGAACCTTCCCAGAAGCTGACTTCCGGCCCGCAAGTATGGTGTGCGCAGATCGCGCGTCATCAGTGCGGAATGCGATAGGTGCAAAACGATTAACTTCCCTCGAGCGGTCGAATTCGCGAATGGTCATTCGACCAGCCGGGCTAGAGGATGCTTTGGGTATCGCGACGATCCACGTTGAGGCGCGGCGACCCGTTGCTGAGCCAATGCGTCCGTGACATCATCTTTACTTGATCAGCTTTATTTGATGAGCGAGGGAAACAGGAGGTCGCCGATGAAAAAGTTGACGTTGTGGATGATGGCTCTCGCGGTGTTGCAGGGAAGCGCGTTGCAAGCCCAGAATATAACCGGCAATTGGCAGGGCACATTGCAGGCCGGCCCGCAAAAAGTGCGCATCGTGTTTAAGATCGCGCTGGAAAATGACAAGCTGACGGCTTCGCTCCGCACCGTCGACCAACCATCGGCGCCTATCGCGACCACGATCATACGGGACGGTTCGACCGTAAAAATGACAATTCCCGCCCTAAACGGCAACTATGAAGGAAGGTTGAGCGGGGACGGAAACTCGATCGCGGGGACGTGGACCCAAGGCGCGCCGCTGGCCTTGAACCTGGCACGCGCCACTCCCGAGACCGCCTGGGCGATTCCGGAACCTTCACCTCCGCCAGTACGGATGGCGGCGAATGCGAATCCCGCATTCGAAGTGGCCACGATCAGGCCGAGCGATCCTGCCAGGCCGGGCCAAATAATTACGTTGAGAGGCGCCGAGGTTATCACAACGAACGTGACCGTGCACGATCTGATCAACTTGGCTTACTGGCTCCATCCCAAGCAGCTTACCGGCGGACCGGCCTGGACGGAATCGGACAAGTTCGACCTGGCGGGAAAGCCCGATGCGCTGGGGCAGCCCAACGTTGACCAGATGAAGATGATGATTCAGAAGCTGCTGGCCGATCGCTTCCAGCTCAAATTCCATTTCGAGAAGAGAGATCTCTCGGTATACGCGATCGGGATCGCAAAAACCGGAGCGAAAATTATCAAGAGCCAGGACGATCCGAAGGGCATTCCCGGATGGTCTTTCGGAAGAACTGCATCGGGAACGAGGATCACCTTCAGGAACGCGCCACTATCGCAAATCGCCGCGGTGTTGCAAAACTCGTTAGATAAACCTGTGGTGGACCAGTCGGGCCTTTCCGAAAGGTACGACTTCACGTTGACCTTCACACCCGATCCGGCTCAGGCGGCGCTTATTGGTGGCCCTCCACCTCCCGCGGCCGACAATCCCGATGCCGCTCCGGATCTGTTCACCGCCTTCCAGCAGCAGCTGGGATTGAAGCTGGAATCGACCAAGGCGCCCGTCGACGTCATGGTCATCGACAAGGTGGAAAAGCCTTCTGAGAATTAGCCACGGTAGAGCAGGTATATTGCACGATTGAAGGCGTGTGTCCGGCGCACATTTCGACGGTTTGGCAACCGCACGTCCAAGTGCATACGTTCCGGATTGCCGACGATTCTTCTCGCTAGCGCGTATACCGTTCGACCGCGGTGTTCACCACTGCCCCCCCCAATCCCGATGATTGTCGTCGGCCTCGGAGTCAAGCGGACGAAGCAATTCGACCACGTGGGCGCGGCGACCAAGGGCAGCCGAGAATCCGGCCTTACGTCAAACCCAGCTACGCCCTGACCCGTCGTTGTCCAGACGGCGTTGTGGGAAGCGTCAGATTTGGTTCCGACCGGATCGTCGCTATACTTCCACTACTTTTTCGGAAGCTCAACTCCAAGCCGAACAGCGAACTTGAAAAGTAGCGTCCGGTTACGCCGTCGCTCAGGACTCATGTGCTTGCTGATTGGCTAAACTTAGCCCTGACAAACGGATGCCGCTTTCTCCCGGCGACAGATTCGGGCACTCTGAAGTGCTCTCCCTGATCGGTCAAGGCGAGAGCCGTTATCAGTACTCAACTGTAAATCCAGTGGAACCCATGGCCTATCCGTCCGAGCCAGAAGGTTGAAGTTTCGGCACAGCCCAGTACCGTAAGTACAGCCTCGCGGGATCAGGGAGTTCGTTTTTGGCTTCGGAACACTCTTTCGGCGCAGGTCCGTCTACACTACGCCGTTTTGCAGGGTTACTAAGAAATGGGCGATGACTTCGCATTCCGTTTACAGGACTCTTTCCAAGCCGCTGAGCCATCATTTTCCTCGGATACTCGCGTTTATCTCATGTGTCGCCTCCCTCATGGCCCTGCCGATCCTTGCGGCCGAGCCTATAGGATTCCCGTCCAGCTATTTGATCCAAGTGAATGGGGCACGCTTGGCGTACCATGACTGGGGCGGCAAATCGCGCACCGCTGATCTTTCTCGCGGGCTCCGGCTATTGCAGGTGGCTGACACTAGCGCTGCCAACTGGAGCGTGGGCTTGTCATGTTACCGCTCGGTTGCACGACAGGTTAGTAACTGGGTGGCGGCGGGCGCTTTGACCGTGCGATCGGCCGTGCACGTTCTGAGAGTAGGAGGCTGTCGAGCCGCCAACGATCATTTCGCCGGTGACATAGGTTTCCTTGGAATCCCCGTGGCGCGTAGGCTTCTACTGGATACCGTCCATTCCCTTGTTTTCGAGATCCTAGCAAACCATCTGTAGCTGATGATCGCCAACACGAGGCCACCAACAACGTCCGCCAAGTGATGCTGGTGGATTAGAAAGACTGAACAGATTAACAACCCGAGCCAGCCAGCGGCCAGGATTCGGACCCATAAGTGTCTTGAGGCATTCCATATCACCATCGACGTCAGAGTGCTGTAGCCCACGTGCAGAGATGGGACGAGGTTGTAGGGCCGATCGAATGCGAAGAATCGAGCGAACACTGGATAATTCGGAACCGAAGTTACGCGCGACCAGCCCAGATCTGCTGGGAATGCCAGGTGAGCCACAGCGGCTACTAACGTTGCGAGTGCAAACGTTCGACCGAACCGTTGGATGCCTGCCACATCTAAGAGAAAGAGTGGCCAGACTGCCAACAGGTTGAACGAAAGGTAGACGTAGATCATCCAGGGCACAAAGGGAACTCCGAGTTCCCAATCGAAGTAGAGTCGCCAGTGAGTTGTCCGTTGCGCAGCAAGCCAGTTCGTGGTGTAGTAAGTGATCACAAATAAGATCGTGAGCCCGATGCTCCAGCGCGCGTATACGAGAAGTCGGGTCTTGAAGGGCTCCAACGTGGAAGACTCAGCGTCGGAATCCACGAATTACAAAACCAAGAAGAGCCCCAATCACCAAGGCGCCGCCGCCGAAAACCATGCGGTTATACTTCACCGTATCCTGCACGAAAACGTTATCCACGGGGTCCAGCGTCGCCTGAAAACGATAAAGCTTCCACGAACCGTCTTCCTTGACCATATTCACGAGCCAGCGAGATACAAAATTGAATTTCTTGCCGCCGCCCGTCACGATGGACTCTTCGGCTGTTCCGTTCGCAACGGCGATGTTACCGAACATGGTGCCAGGATCATAATTGATCGCAACCTTGTAGCTTCCTCCTGCGCCGATGAGATCCCGGATTTCCTGGTTACGCTTGAGTAGGTCATCGAAGGATCGCGCTTCGGCGCCTGTTACCAGAACACCGTGAAAGTTGCTGGCGATATAAGGACGCAGCTTCTCAATCTGGTTGGAACTGACCGCATCCTCATAGATCGCCTTGACCTCCCGGATCTTCACCCACTCTGCCTCTTCGTCGGGAGATCGCTGTGTTGCATTCTGCCCGCTCAGCACGGAGCCCAGCAGGAACAGCGCCCAACTAGAACGATTCATCGTCCACCCCTTTCCATCTTTTCCCGTCCCGCCATACCGTGAACGGTGGTGACAGTAAATGCGCCCGGGTTGACTCGCCCGGCGCGATTTCGGTTCCAGCCGTTATCAGAGAATACCCGCCGATCGAGGCACCGGACCCGATCTTGATAGGTGCCAGCGCTAGTTCCAGGCGTCCATGCCGATTGCGCAAAATAACGTGACCGTTCAAGCGCACTCCCGCGCCGAACACAACATCGTCCCCTAAATCGAGATACTCACGGTCGAGCACGACCATCCCCGGCGACCAGAAGGTTAGCCGGCCAATGCGCGAGCCCCACAACCGCAGCCAGTTCGAGTACAAGCCCGGCACAATACGCATCAACTCCTCGATCACCGGGAGGCGGTTGAAGATCATCTGGAATTGCGCCGTTGCCCACCAGGCGAGAAAGCCCGGAGTCTCCACGGCGATCCTTCCGGAGCGAACCGGCGAAAGCGCGTGCACGAGTCGAGCGAGTAACGGAGGCAGGATGAGCAAGCTGACCAGAACACCCGTGAGCCGGACCCAAACCGGCAGGTTCGCAACGGCAATGGCGACCATCATGGACACATGAGCCAGCGGAAAAAGATTGAGAATTAACATCCATACACGCAGCCGCACCGGATAGGCTGAGACCGCGAGTCGCGTGGTCTCCATCCCCGGAGCAGTGGTCACTGGATGATTCTCCCGGAGAAACGATTTTCCACTCGCTCCGGATTGAAGCGCGGGCCACGCCACATCCGAAGATAGGCCCACGTCAGGCTGCCCCTCTTCTCGTATTCGGGCCCCTCAAAGAGCTTGGGTAGATGAATCCATGGGACGGTTGGCCGCAGGTGATGGTTTAGGTGCCAGTTGTGATTCATCCAGAGCAGATCGATCAGGCGGAACGTCTGCAGATTCCGGGCTCCGCGCAAAACGTCTCGTGGCGTTCCCCAGTGGTGAGCGTACTGCATCGCCGACCAGATAAAACCAAAGCCACAAAGAACGGCTACATAGCGCAAGGGCGGAACGGATAAAAGCATCATCAGCGAGCCATGGAGCGCAAAAACAGCCAGGGCTTCCAGCCGAATCCATAGTTCGTAGCGCGGGTTGAGCGATCTCTGAAACGCGGTCGTGGAGCGTTCGAAATGCATCACTGGCTTGCGCAACAAGCCGGGCGCCAGGGCGCAGATGACATTACTCAGCGCGATGGTGGCCCAGAACAAGCCCACGAGAACACCGTATAGCTGTAGCCAGCGCCACAGCGCACTCTCCCCCTCGAAATAGAAGTCGAAGGCCTCGTCATCGGAGCGATTTCGCATGTGATGACCGAGGTGCCCTTGCCTGAGAAAGTGATAGGGAGCCGGGAAGAAAAGCGTGAGGATGATGCCGCACCACATATTAAGCTTCCGATTGGGGTGCAGAATGCCATGCTCGGATTCGTGGATCAGCGCATAGCCCGTGTTCATCACGACGCCGTACACAGCGGCCAGGCCGAACAGGCTCCATCCGCTCGCTACGCGCCCAGCTAGCCCGAGGATCGTCACCAGAACCGCCAATGTGCCGAAGCTCATTGCCAGATTGAGACGGGCCGGAATCGGATACTCGGCTGCGTTCACCCGTTCACCTCGGGGGAATAACCCCAGACGCTTTTTCCCAAATCGCAAAATTCCGAATAGCGGTCGAACAAATCAAAAGTCTTAGGGACGATCTTACGCGAATAAAGACTTCTATGGAAGCCGGGATTGCGGTCGAGCGCCCGCATCGCATCCACCAGTTCCGATTTTCTGGTTTCGAGATCCGGACACTCCTTGACCCAGATGTGGATCAAGCGCACTCCGGCCCTCTTGGGCGCGCCCAAGTATTCCCTCAACACGTACCGAAACAGCCGCGCATTTAAACGGCGCACCCATGGCCGGCAGGCGTCCCAATACGACGGAAGCAGAGCCTCGCCAAATCCCAAATGCTCTTCCTCGTCTGCCAGGTGCTTGCGCTGCACCTCGACCATTGCCGGATCAAGGTGCTCCGCCTGGCGTAAGATCTCCTCACCGTAATAAACGCCTCGCTCCTCTTGAATCAGGGCGATCCATAGCAACATGGGGCGGAGCGCGGGGAGATTGAACAGCGTACGAACCATCAGAGCCGGCAGGGATGGCGGCCGAACGAGAATATATTCGTCCTCGCAGTAGAGTCCAGGTGAGAGCCGGCGCGCCAAGGCCCGGAACATGGATGCATGGCGCTTCTCTGAATCCGATAGAGCCTGAGCCTGCGCGAGCAAATGTTTGGGAATGTTGGGTGCCGACGCAGCTTGAAGATAATACCGGGGCAATTCCCCTTCCAGGAATGCGCACATCTCGCACAAGTAACAGGCGTGCAGCCGGTTATAGACTCTCCTTTGCACGGGCGTTAGGGTGGCATAAACAGGCGAGTAATACAAGTGCGTGAGGTGCTCCGGAAGATACCAGGCCGCTGAATCATCATGCATGGTCGTCTGTCCTGCGAATTTCTATACTGTCTCACAATATGTGTCGCGATAGAAGGGAGTGTGTCACTTTAGAAACTGTAACAATGCCGGGATCACACACACTGAGGCGTGCTAAGATTGGGCAAATTCGTTCTGAGAGAGGCCGAATTCATGACCGGAAGGAACCTGATTCAGTGCGATCCAGCATTGGTGGACCAGCCGGTCGCTCACGTCGCGCCTTCTGTGGGTCGCGAACTTCGCATCGCTCTTCTTTCTCCTCGCGGGCCGCTGTACCGGCATCGCGGAGGCATCTGGAAAAAGACGATGCGGTATGCCCCGCTCACGCTCACGACACTGGCATCGCTGGTTCCTCCGGAGATACCCGCCGACATTCGCATCATCGACGAGGGCGTGGACGAGATAGATCCGGATCGAATCGACGCGGATCTGGTCGGCATCAGCGCCATTACCGGAACTGCGCCGCGCTGCTATGAGATTGCCGCCCGTCTGCGGCAGCGAAACATCCCCGTGGTGCTCGGCGGCGTGCATCCTACGCTTCTGCCGGAAGAGGCTATGCGACACGCAGACAGTGTCGTGGCCGGTTACGCCGAGGAGTCCTGGCCACAGCTTCTCCGCGACTTCGTTGCCGGCCGCATGCAGCGGCGCTACGATCAAAGCCCGAACCTGAAGCTGGCGAACCTGCCCTTTCCGAAACGGAAGCTCTACGATGCGAGGCTCGTCAATGTCGGGGACACGATCGAGGCCACCCGCGGATGCATCTACCAATGCGAGTTCTGCGTGGTGCCAGCCGCCTGGGGTAAGCCGCTACAGAAACCGGTGGGTGATGTCGTGGCCGACCTTAAGCAGATGGGCGCCAAGCGCGTCATTTTTCTCGACTTGAATCTGATTGCGGATGTTGGCTATGCCAAAGAACTGTTCGCCGCGCTGATTCCTCTGAAGATTCGCTGGGCTGGACTGACAACCACGACCATAGCCTGGGATGAGGAGCTTCTCGATTTAACCGCGCGCAGCGGATGCAAAGGGCTGTTGATCGGATTTGAGTCGCTCAATCAGGAATCGCTGAAAGAGACAAAGAAAGCCTTCAACATGCGGCGCGACTATCGCGACGTGGTCCGCCGGATTCACGACCGCGGCATCGCAATCATGGGATGCTTTGTTTTCGGATTCGATCACGATACGCTTCGCACCTTCGATGAAACTGTCGAATTCGTGATCGACTCGCGCATGGATCTGCCTCGCTATGCGATCGCCGTGCCTTTTCCGGCCACGGCTCTGTTCAAAAGGTTGAAAGCCGAAAACCGCATTACGACCGAGAACTGGAGCCTTTACGATGGCCAGCACGTGGTCTTCGAGCCGAAGAACATGACCGCGGAGGAGCTGCTCGGACACACTCGCCGCGCCTGGAAGAAAACCTACAGCTATCCATCTATGTGGAGGCGGCTGGCCGGATCGCGCACGCAACTGCCGATTGCGATTCCCGCTAACTTCGGCTACCGGTTCTACGCCAATCATCTGGACACTTTTTACACCTGCGATTGGCAACTGGCGCCCCGCGCCTGAATGCGTATGCGGTTGACCCTTGTGCATCCTTGCATCGGCCGTCGTCGCGGCCAGCCTTACATCCGCACCTGGCAGATGGAGCCGCTCGCACCTGCCACCTTAGCCGGCCTGACGCCGCGCGACCAGGATATCGACATCCGCTTTTACGACGATCGAACCGAATCGATCCCCTTCGACGAGCCAACCGATCTGGTGGCGATGAGCGTGGAAACATACACCGCGAAACGTTCTTATCAGATCGCTTCTGAGTTCCGCCGGCGGGGCGTGCCTGTGGTCATGGGCGGTTTTCATCCAACGCTGGTCCCGGACGAGACCAGCGAATACGCGGAGTCCATCGTCATGGGCGAGGCGGAAGGACTCTGGCAAACCGTTATTGATGACTTTCGAGCTGCACGTTTACAGCGGGTGTACCGTCAACCGAAGCGCCCGGCCCTCAGCGGCATTCGTCCTGATCGGTCGATCTTCGCTGGGAAGCGTTATCTGCCCGTGGGCCTCGTGGAAGCCGGGCGAGGTTGTCATTTTCGCTGCGAATTCTGCGCCATCCAGTCTTATTTCGGCAACACGCAGACGCGCCGCCCTACCGAAGAGATCATCGAAGAGATCCGCAAGGTCCGGAAGCCGCTCATATTTTTTGTCGACGATAACATCACGTCGAACATGGAACAGGCCAAGGAGTTTTTTCGTGCACTGATCCCGTTGAAGATCCGGTGGGTCAGCCAGGCCAGCATCAATGCGGCCCACGATGAAGAGTTTCTTCGTCTCATCAAAGCCAGCGGTTGCCAAGGCTTGCTGATCGGATTTGAGTCTCTCAATCCGGAAAACCTGCGCCGCATGCGAAAGTCGTTCAACACCATGAAGGGCGGCTACGAGAAGGCGCTCGAGAACCTGAAGCGGCACGAAATCCGGCTGTATGTCACGTTCATTCTCGGATACGACGAAGACAATGGAGACACGTTACGGGAAACGCTGGCCTTCGCGCAACGCCACCGCTTCTATATCGTCGCGTTCAATCACCTGACGCCATTCCCTGGAACTCCGCTCTATGACCGGCTTCAGCAAGAAGGCCGCTTGCTTTATGACCGCTGGTGGCTTCATCCCGAATACCGCTACGGAATGGTGCCGTTTACGCCGCAAGGCTTGACTGCCGAACAGGTGAAGCAGCGGTGCATTGAGGCGCGGCAAGCCTTCTACAGTTATTCCTCCATCTTCCGGAGGGGCTTGGATTTCGAGGTTAACAGCCGGAACTGGTTCATGTGGACGCACTTTTTCTCCATCAATCTTCTGTTCCGCTCCGAGGTTCTGCAGCGGAAAGACTTTCCACTGGGCGATGAGTCGTACGTGGGTCCTCTGTTGAAGGCGCAGCACAACCAGCCTCTAAGTACCGAGCGAATGGTGACCCTGCAGGCACAATGATGCGGATTGAGATCACTCTCGCCACACCTGCGGACGACGCTGCCATCCGCGGACTATTGCGGCGAGAAGTGATGCCGGGACGAATCCAAATTGCCTATGAACGCGAGCCGGAGTTTTGGCCAGGATGCCGGGTGACCGGCGACGACTGCCACGTACTTGTGGCGCGGGCCGGCCAGGATCGTGAGGTTGTCGGGGTCGCGTGCCGGTCTTCTCGCCAAGTGTTTGTAAACGGTTGCCAACAACGCCTCGGCTATCTCGGCCAACTCCGGATCGATTCTCGCTTTCGTGGCCGATGGCTTGTTTCTCAAGGGTTCTCCGAGCTGAAGCAGCTTCACGAACGTGACCCGTTGCCGGGCTACATCGCGTCCATTGTGGATAGGAACGAAGAAGCCGCCGGCGTCCTGGTCCACCATCGGCGGCAAGCCTTTCCGGCGTTTTATCCGGTGGCCGACTATTGCACTCTCGCAATCGGAGTCCAGGGCGCCAAAGCGCGGGTGTCAACTGAGGTGGACATCTGCGCACCCGCTGAAAGCGAATGTGCCGCGGTTGCGGAGTTTCTGCGAAACAGCGGTGCGCAGCGCCAGTTCTTCCCAGTTTGGACTGATGAGTCTCTTCGCAGCCTGGCAGCGTCGGGACTCCATTTAGAGGATCTGCGAATCGCTCGCAGGGGCGACGAAATCGTAGGAGTGGCTGGCTTGTGGGACCAATCGGCCTACAAGCAGACCGTTATATATGGTTATTCCGGATGGCTGAAGACGGTGGCGCCGGTCTATAACCTGGGCGCGCCATTGCTTCGCCGCGCAGCGCTTCCCAAGCCCGGGGACAAGCTTCGCAGTGCGTACGCGGCTCTCATTTCCATCGCGCATGATGAGCCAGAAGTTTTTCGGGCGTTGCTTCGGGACGTTTACAACCTGGCCGCCGTCCGGCGCTTCAGCTACCTTTTGGTGGGGCTTGATTCGCGCGATCCTTTGTTGCCGGTGGCGAAGGAGTATGCGCACGTGATGTACCCCAGCCGGCTCTATCTGGCAGGGTGGGACGGAAGGAGTTTCTATGAGCAGCTTGACGAACGTCCAGCCTACGTCGACATCGCCACCCTTTGATCCCTCCAGCAATCGGATCTTGACCGGGTCAGTGGTCCCCCGAAAAAACCTGACGCCCGGCGAACGCGACCGAATGTACTGTTTGATGGAGATCTATTTCGCGGGAACGCATCGTGTCCAATTTGAGGCTGACCTTGCCGAAAAGGAAGCCGTCGTCTTATTGCGCGACGCGAGAAGCACGGAGATCCAGGGCTTCTCGACATTGATGCGCATCGAGACAGAGGTGGACCATCAAGAGGTTGTCGCTTTCTTCTCTGGGGATACTATCGTAGATCAACAGTACCGGGGCGAAACCACCCTCAGCCGGTTGTGGAGCCGTACGGTTTTCGCCGAAGCGGACCGCATCGTAGCGGAGCGGCCCTCCACCAAGGTTTACTGGTTTCTGATCTGTTCCGGCTACAAGACGTTTCGATTTCTGCCGGTATTCTTCCGCGAGTTTTACCCGAATCCGGCAGCTCCCACGCCGCCGGAGATCAAACGGATCCTCGATGCTCTGGGGGAACGCAAGTTCGGCGACCAGTATCATCCGGAGTCGGGAATCGTCCGGTTTCGCTCTCCCACCCCTGTGCGAGGTGGCGTCGCGGATGTCACGGAGCAACGTTTGGCCGATCCCTTGATCGCGTTCTTCACCTGTGTGAATTCGGGATACCGGCTAGGCGACGAGCTTGCGTGCCTTACCGAGATTTCGCGCTCCAACCTCACCCGGGCAGGTGAGCGAGCCGTCGGAATGCGCTCGGGGCATAGCTGATCCGCAATGATCGCGACCTGTGCGAACACGTTGTGGCTGGCCGGCTGCATGGCGGAGTCGGCCCGGTTTCATCGTGCATCGCGGGACATCGCGGAAGAACAGCAACGACTTCTTCGAGCCATCCTCGCTGCCAACGCCGAGACGGAGTTCGGGCGCCTGCACGGCTTCTCGTCGATTCGCTCCTATTCCGACTATCTACAAAGGGTTCCGTTGCGTGGCTACGAGGACTATCTGCAGTGGATTGACCGCGCGGCTGAAGGTATCCCCAACGTTCTTACCCGCGAGCGCATACGCCTATTCGAGCCGACCAGTGGCTCTTCCGGTTCCGCCAAATGGATTCCCTATACGCAATCCCTCCAAAGAGAGTTCCAGCAGGGAATCCGCGCATGGATTGCGGACCTTTTCCTGGAGTATCCCGATCTCCTCGGCGGCCAGGCTTACTGGTCAGTCAGCCCCGTGATGGCGGAGCGCAGAACGACACCTGGAGGCATGCCGATCGGTTTTGACGACGACACGGCTTACGTCGGCGGCTGGCAACGCCGGCTTGTAAACGCGGTGATGGCGGTGCCCGGCGACGTGCGGTTAACATCCGACGTCGACGCATTTCGTTACGTCACGTTGCTGTACCTTGTTCGCGCTCGCAACTTGAGACTCGCCTCCATCTGGAATCCGAGTTTTTTCTCGCTGATTTTGGAACGCCTACCGGAATGGGGCGATCGACTTATCTATGATCTGCGGCAAGGGACCCATTCGGATCCCCGCCGCGCCGCTGAGGTGCGCCATGCTCTCCTTCCAGGAACCCCCCAGGATCGGCACGTACGGTTGTGGCCGAAACTGGGTCTGATCAGCTGTTGGGCCGATGCGAACGCGGCAGGTCCGGCCGCCAGGCTGGCGGATCTGTTTCCGCAATCCCGGATACAAGCTAAAGGACTGATCGCCACCGAAGGGTTCGTTTCTTTGCCGCTGGCCGGATGCGACGGCGCCGCTCTTGCCGTGCGGTCCCATTTCTTCGAATTTCTTCCAGTGGATCGAGACGGAGAGGCGGACAGCCAACACTCGGCGCTAGCCGACCAGCTCGATTCCGGACAGCGCTATTCAGTGGTCCTGACGACCGGCGGCGGACTCTATCGCTATCAATTGAAGGACTTGGTGGAAGTGACTGGCCGATGGAGACAATGCCCGCTGGTGCGTTTCGTTGGGCGGCAGGGACATGTCTCGGACTGGTTCGGAGAAAAACTAAATGAGGCCCACGTAAGGGGTATTCTCGAATCGGTCTTTTCCGAATTCGATATCGCGCCCGCATTCGCAATGTTGGCGTGTGACAACGGCGGCGCTGTTTCCACTTATGCGCTCTATCTCGAGACGTCCGCTCCCGACGCGACCCTTCAGAGAGCAGCCGACAGCATGGAACACAGATTGCAGGAAAACTTTCATTACCGCTATGCGCGTCGGCTCGGCCAGCTTGGTAGCCTGCGGATCTTTCTCGCGAAAGGCGCCGCCTCTACCTACCTAAACGCCTGCTCTTCGCGGGGACTACGGATTGGCGATATCAAACCAGTGTGTCTCGATCGCGGGGATGGATGGTCCGAGAGATTCCGGGGCCGTTTCGTGGAAGAGCTGGCCGCAGTCCGTTCTGCGGGGATCGGTGATTCATGAAAGTGCTGATCCTGACCGGTGGTTTGGTCACTGGAACCGAAGCTTCGGTCTGGAGTTCCCTGCGCAAGCTCTTTCGACAATGGCGGGCTTCTGAACACGCATGGTTGGATCTAAAGATTAAACTCGTCTTCGCTGAATTCCTGATCCGCAAACCGCGACCTCAGGGCGCTGATCTTTGGGCGCCCGACCTCGCTGAGGTTGTTCTTGCCACTCTTCTCAACCAGGCTGGAGTGGAGTACAAGTTGGCGACCTATTGTGAAGCCTTCGATCAGCCTCGCTTAATCGAACAGCTTCTGGCGGAAACGGATTGCGTCTTCCTTTCGACGACTTTTCTGCGTGATCTGAGTGAGATCTTGCCGCTGATTCAAATGGTCAAGCGGCGGCACAATCACCTTGTTCTCGGTGGCCCTCTGGCGAGTCTTCTCGCCGAGCGCTGGGAAGGTATGAGGGAGGTCGAAGTCCTCGCCGCTGGCTACGGCGAGTTTCTGGTGCCGTCGCTGGTGGACTGGATGCGCTCCGGCTTTAAGGAGCTGCGTCCCCCTTCAGGCGGGCGTCTTGTGCAGCGCGGCTCCACACGGGTTCTCTATAGCGGCGTCCCTGCAACCAATACGCTTGACTTTCTTCCCACTCCAGATTGGAGCCTCTCCGAGCGTGATCGTAAGACCCGTTACCGCATGATCTACTACGAAAGCGTCCGCGGCTGCCCTTATCGCTGTAACTTCTGCAACTATCCTTATCTATTCACGGACACCCGTTTTCGATACAAGAGCGCTGAGCGTATGGTGGAGGAATGGGAGAAGTACCTCACTCATCTCAATATCGAATTCATCACTTGCCTGGATTCGCTCTTCACCGTGCCGCGGCCCCGGCTTGTGACATTCTGCCGGAGCCTTCTGAAACGGCGGCTGAGCGTGAAGTGGATCTGTTACGCCCGGGCCGACGATTTGGCCGACGAGCGTACAACCGCCCTGATGAAGGCGGCGGGCGTTCATCAGGTTCAAATAGGCATTGAATCGGGTGACCAAGGACAGCTAGACAATATGGATAAGGCCTGTACGGTGGAATCAAACGGCCGTGCCCTCGACAATTGCCGCAAGTACGGCATCACCAGCGTAGTTTCGCTCATCGTCGGGTTCCCCGGAGAGAGCGCGGGAACGCTCGCCCGTACGCTGGAGTTTCTCCGCCAGCATCCTCCTGACTTTTTCTTCCTGGCCCCGTTCAGCACGCGAGCGACCGGAGTCCCTTTGCTTACCGAGGCCAATCGCCATCGCTTTGATCTGCACACCGCGGACCATCTGAAGACGGGGGCGCCTTATTGGCGGCATCGGACCATGTCCTGCGCCGAGGTCGGCAACCATGTGAGGGAATTGCATCGCTCCATAATGGGCGAAGGCATTTCATTACACGCAGCTCTCTTCCACGACCGACTACTGAGCTACCGCGCGGAAGAGCGGGGTGCCCTGCTGCGCCGGCAACAAGCCCTTGCCCGTGGTTCACCCGTCACGTCTTGGATTTTCGACGGTCTGAATCGATTCGTCGATTGGCAGCTTGCGGCCGATGTGGAACGGTGCGTAGACCGGTCTGTTCCGGCCGAGCTACCCCAGTTGACTCAACTCCGATAGATCTCCCCGTAGTTCTCGACATACCAATCCCTGAGTTCCGGAAGGTTTTGGAGCGCGACCTGCGGGTGCAGATGGTGGACGCGGTGATATCCAACATTGTGGGGCGCCAGGAGGATTTTACCGGCCAGTCCAAGGTCGTGATCCCGCGTGGAATGAACCGTCGTCTGGAAACCACGGTCATGATTCGGTTCCTGCCTGTGCTCCACCTGGAGGCGATAACCGGCGAAGTAACCGGCTATCACGGCGGGGACGACGTAATAGGTCAGCAGCCAGCTTGAGTAGGACATCGCAAACGCGAAAACGCCAGTGTGGAATAGAAGTTGCCAACGGTCCTCGCGTGCGCAACGAAGTAGTTCGGCACTATTGGTCAGGTCACCCTTGTACCTGTCTTGGAGAAACCATCGGCCGTAGCTAGTGCGCAAAATCGGCAGGTAGGCAGCCAGAGAACCGTACACGCTTCGCAGGGCCCACAAAGGCAATAGTAGAAAGTATCGCAAGGTCATCAGCCAGAATCGAACGCGGCTCTCGCCGATCCAAGGCTTGAAGTAAGGGTCTTCAGGAAGACCATTCTCGCGGTGATGCCGCAGATGGTGGTACCGCATCGCGTCGATCGTGGATCCAATGGGATATCCAGCTAGGATTTCCAGGAGGCGTAATGCCGGAGTTTTTCGTTCGAGCGGCATGTGAACCGCGTCATGCAGCACCACCCCAAGAGCATGAAGCCTGCCTGCCAGCAGCAGCACCCACAAAGGATACAGTTGCATCGGCAGGTGCGCCGCGGTCAGCCATATCGCCGCGATGATCAGCCAATCCGTGACCGCCAGGAGAACAAGATTGGAAGCTCGAGCCGCTGTAAGCAGTTCCCTGGGAACGGCACGCGGCCGGAAGTCGGGGGCACCCTTTATTCGCAGGACTGGGAGAGGTTCTTGGCTGGCTCTCTCAGCGGTAAGTCTCCTCGACGGGAGCGAAATGTTATGGGGCCGCGGCATTTTCGAACTCTGATTGTACTGCGGAGTCTCGATTCTCCGGTGGGATGGGCGGTAATGCGACTGCGCAGGGTTCAGGTAGATGTCTGCTACCAGCAGTGACGGGGTGTCATGCCCTCCACGGCCTTCCATAGCGATTGCACTAAACCCAACAACTCAAGACTTGATTGCTTGTAACTCGCCTAACAAACAACGGAGTACGAGCCGAACGCCACCGAGAGTCTTTGTCATGGAACCGTCCGGTTACATGACAAGTTCTTGCGCTTTGCAGCACCCGGTTGCGAAGTCGAAGTTGGTCGCGCAATCCTTCCTCCCCACTGGTTCAGTCTAGATTCATCATCACGAAGAAGGCCAAGCCCTCCGCGTACGTGAAGCTCGATCGCCTAAATGAGCTGAAACAGATCTATCATTTCCACGTTTTGAGCGTTAGTTTACCTGCAGTATCCAACTCCCATATTGTGGGAAAGTCGGGATTCTAGACTTCTCGGTTTTTAGGGCAATTGTCCCGGGCGCCATGACGGGTGCGGTGCGTCCTTCGAATCCCAGTGATGCGGGGTTAGGTGGCCGCGCACGTGACCTTTCTGTGAGGCAAGCAGCATTGTAGGAACCATACATGGCCGATCCTCTATTCGATCCTTGGTGTGCCGGCGAGGAAGTTATCGACGCGGCAAAGACACTAGGCAAGCGGCACTGCCGCAAGATCTGCTGATCGCACTTGAGCATTTGAAGGGCATGTGCATCGAGATGGGCGCGGAAGCGTGGGTCTTCCCGTCTGAGCGGGGCTCCCCCCTGTCGCGGGACAACGTCTTGAACCGATGCATCAAGCCGAAGCTCGCAATAGTCGGGTTGGCCTAGGTGAACTTCCAGGTGATGCGGCGAACTCATTCGACCCTGATGAACAACATGGGGGTCGAAGGAAAGCTGGTCGCCGATCAGCTGGGGCATTCGCTCGACGTGAACCAGAACGTCTATACGAAGTCTCCGGTGGAGCGGCGGAAGGTGATCGTGGACCAGCTAGAACGCGCGCTAGTGATGTAAACGGAGTACAACGGAGTACAGGTTGGAAGCTGTGACGCTAACTGCTTGATTTCTTGGAGCGGGAGATGGGACTCGAACCCACGACGTCCAGCTTGGGAAATTGATCGTAGATTGAAAATACAGAACATTGCGTCTATGGCGCTTCATCCTGACAATCCCAAGCTCTCCAGTTTCCAACGTTCTGGTCTCGGCGGTCCGTTATTGGACTACAAATGGACCAGACAAACCAATCATCTGCCAGCACGGCAGCAACGGGGCGAAACGTAGCCCTCTACTTGCGCGTCTCCACTGCCTTCAAATCAAAGCAGGGTGACGCTAACTTCATCCAGAATCTCGAAGTCCAGGAACAACCGCTCCGCTACTTAATCTTCCAGCGCGGGTGGACCTTGCATCGGGTTTATTCCGACGGGGCGAGCGGAGCCAACGAAAGCTGTTCCGGCCTGGACGCGCTCATGAAAGACGCTCGCCGCGGCCTGTTTGATGTGGTCGTCGTCTGGCGACTTGACCGATTCGCCCGGAGCATCAAGCAGTTCGTTGCCGTCCTCGAGAAGTTCCGAGAGATGGGGATCGACTTCATCTCCCACCAAGAATTGCTGGACACCTCCATGCCAATGGGCCGGACCCTGTTCTCGATCGTCGCCGCGATGGCTCAACTGGAGCGGGACATTCGGGCCGAGCGCACTGCCAGAATATCGCATGCCCGGCAGATCGGCAATTTGCCCAGGAAGGCGGTGGGTCGACCAAGAAAGATTCTCGACCGGGAACAGATTGTCAGACTCCGCGATGAGGGTTGGTCATGGCGCGAAATAGGACGCAAGGCACGAGCAGGTGCAACAACGGTGCGGCAGGTATACAAAGATGCAAAGAAGGCCAGAGACGTCCATACCGCGCATTGAGCGACACGGCGAATTCTGGTGGTGGCCACGCAGGCCGAGAGCTCCGAGTAATTCCCCGCAACACGGGATCACGATTAGAATCGGAGCCCAGCTTCAGTGACCGTTAATGCGGATTATCGGGTGAGTCCGGGGAGCGGGAAGTTTGTATGTACGAGTACGGCTCCGGTGCTCCAGGGAGAACAGACGAGGACAGGTCTGTAAAACCTTTATTCGGGGGTTCGATTCCCCCCGCCTCTCCAGCAACTTAGCTCCTAAGTTGCACTCCCGCTATAGCTTCTCCATTCACGAAAGTTCATTCCGGTTCGCTCGGTTCACAGAAAAAGGGCTCGAATCAGGTCGCCAACCATACGGGGGCCGGGGAAGCTGCCGTAAAGCGAATGGCCGTCCTCTATACAGTGCTTTCGGAAGCGGACGCTTCCAAACAGCCGGATCAGGAGAAAAAACCTCTGCCCAAGAAGCCTGCGAACGTGGCTAAGGCGGCACCGAAATCTAAGGCACCGCCTCCTCCGGAACCAGGGCAATCCTCAGCGGCTAAACCCGGCAAACCGGACGGCGGGCCCAAGGATCCGGATTTGAACATCAACCTGCAGATTCATATTTCTGCAGATGCCTCGGCTGACCAAATCGAGCAGATTTTCGCGAGCATGGCGAAGCACATCTATCGGCGCGCTCAAGGCACCAAGTAACGCATGCCCTCCAGACTCCGGGAAGCTGTTGCGCTTGCCAAGACCATCGCGGCCGATGCCCCGAAGAGTTTCGTCCCGCCGTCGGAAGGGACTCGCCCCGCGAGCGAATTCTTATTGCCGCATGCACTTGTGAAGAATACTCGGGGCTACATTGAACGAGTGGTGTTTCAAATCAACGGCTGCTACGAGAAGGGCCGGTTCGATGGATGCGCCGTGATGATGCGCCGCTTGATTGCAAGCAAAATCCAGAACCCTGGGACCGGCGATTTCATGTATCTCAAGGACCTGATCGATAAGACGCTCCAGGAGCCCGCGTGGAATCTTGGAAGAAACACGAAACAGGCTCTTCCAAAGCTGAAGAACGTAGGCGATCAGTCCGCGCATAGCCGTCGGTTCGTCGCCCACCGGGAGGACATCGACAAGCTCTCCGGGGACTTCCGCACTGTTTGTCAGGAACTGCTCTATCTCGCTGGCCTAAAGTAACTGAGGGTCGCCTGCGCTGAGAGCCGGTTGGCGATGCTGGCCAGTTAGCTTAAGGGCCTCAGAACTTTCAATCTCCCGACGCACCCCAAGTGAACCGGGACTATTAGCTTATGTGTGATTCGTCAGAGCTTACGACCGGCGGCAGGACTTGTGCCCGAGCCTGAAGAATCTCACCTACAAGTAATAGGGATCAAGAGAAAAGAATCAGAGAAGGGCCTGCTAAAAAACACGCAGGAACTCGTTGAGCGCTATGTTGTACACGCGCTTTGTAGTCGGCGAGGAGACGCAGTCGAACGAGCATCTTCGATTTTCTCCCACCGGGCAATCTTTTGAATCGCAATCAGATCATTCATTGTGTGCCCTGATATTGGCCTTAACGGTAGCTACGTCATGAGGACATTACCTCCGTTCAGCGCGAACATCAACGACGAAGATCCTGCTCGCAGAGCGCACGTCTCCAACGGCTGAAGCGCATCCGATCTCTCCGCTTGATTGAAATGCTATCGCTCCTATAAGGTTGAGCTGGAGGCCGCCCTGGAAATCCATCTGATTGACGGTACCTACGAGTTGTTCCGCCACTACTATGCCCTACCGTCCGCGCGAGACCAGGATGGGCACGAGATCGCGGCGGTTCGGGGCGTACTTGCGTCCATACTGGGAATGATCAAAGGTGGTGCAACGCACGTCGCTGTTGCGACTGATCACGTCATCGAGTCCTTCCGCAATAGACTGTGGCCTGGCTACAAAACCGGCGCAGGTATTGAACCCGACTTGTTGGCGCAGTTCTCACTACTCGAAAATGCCCTCTCTGCGGCCGGCATCGTGGTCTGGCCGATGATCGAGTTCGAGGCCGACGATGCGCTGGCTGCCGGGGCGATGGCGGCGGCCCGTGATGCGCGTGTCGAACGCGTCGTCATATGTACACCGGACAAGGATCTTGCCCAATGCGTCCGAGGCAGCCGAATCGTCCAACTAAACCGTCGGACGCGCGTCATGTTCGACGAGGCCGCAGTGGTCCAGAAGTTCGGGGTCTCGCCGGGTTCGATTCCCGACTACCTTGCGCTGGTCGGCGATGCGGCTGACGGCTATCCGGGGCTACCCGGGTGGGGTGCGAAATCGTCAGCTGCTGTGCTCGCCAGGTTTGGCCATCTCGAATGCATCCCTGCGGATTGGCGAGAGTGGCACGTGAATGCGACTAACGCAAGTGCCCTCGCGAATACACTCTCCATCGAGCGCGACCGAGCGTTGCTGTTCCGAACGCTCGCTACGCTCCGGACCGACATCGAGCTCTTCGACGATGTTGACCAACTGAGGTGGAATGGCCCCACGCCAGACTTCGACGCGATGGGAGCTCGATTCGACGCAGCAATCACCGCGACCCGTCGGCCGAAGTCCGCCCGATAGGTCACATGAGGAAAGAGATTCGGCGATCCCACAGAAGCTAACGCTGTTTCTGGGCGCTGGGTTGATTGTTGGTGGTAAGGGCTGTTCCCGCCAGCTATCGGTAACCACTTCGCGACTTATCGCGATCCAAAACGAAGCAGTTGCGTCTTTGCGGGCGGCAGAACGGCAGAATTGGGCGATTACGGAAGGTCTCAGAAAATGGTAAGTTGTTCGGAAATGGCAAGCAAGCCGCAGCCGCTTAGGGCTCCTGACCCAAGTCTACGGGAGGTCCTTTTGACTGCCCAGAAGGCAAAACGACCTGCCCAGCTGAGCGGTGAGGACTTGCACGATATGGACCTTCGCGGATATCTGTTCGCGAGGGCCAATCTAACGGAGGCGAATCTCTCGGGAGCGAATCTTGCCGATGTTGAACTTTCGGAGGCGTCGCTTCGCTTTGCAGACTTAACGAATTCCACGGGGCTGACGGCGCGCCAACTACGAGGCGCCGATTTGAGCCTGGCGAGGTTACCGGCAGAGGTGGTCGATTCGCTCAACTCCCAGCCAGGCGTCGATGAGGCTTCCAAGACGTCGCGCAAAATCTTGCTCACGATGCTGGCAGCTTGCCTGTACTGCTGGCTGACGATTCTCTCGACAACGGATGCCGGTTTACTTGTCGGCAGTTCGATGCTGTCCTTGCCAATCGTGCAAACGCCGATCCCGGTTGTCGCTTTCTTTGGCGCCGCGCCGGTGTTGCTGCTCATCATTTATCTCTACCTGCATTTTTCATTGCAAAATCTGTGGGACGCGCTCGCGACTCTGCCGGCGTATTTCCCGGATGGCCGCCCCTTGCACCAACGCGCGCTCCCGTGGATTCTGAGCCCCATCGTGCGCTTGCATTTCAAGTTGCTGGCGCCGTCATGCCCGCCATTGACAAGAATCCAGGTCAAGGTGACCGCGATCCTGGTTTGGTGGGGGGTGCCGCTCACCATGCTGGCATTCTTCTTGCGATCTCTCGTTCGGCAGGACCCCTCGATCACCCAATTTCGGATCCCAGTGATTTCAAGCCTGCACGTGGTCATGGTGGGCGTTTCTGTGTGGCTGTCGCTGGTCTTTTCAAGGAGCACCAAAGAGACGCTGCGTGGCATCGAGCGGGATCCGGCTCCATGGTATAGAGCGCCGCTTTCACGAGAGGTGCTAGCAGGTCTGTTGGTTTCCGTGTGCCTCGCGGTCTTCGCAGGCGGATGTTTGTACGGGAAGCCGGCCACGAACACAAGACTTAACACTTTGGGAGATGACGAATACTTCTGGGACTGGCGCACAGCCGCCCCGCACATTCTAAGTCTCCTCGGCTGGAACGCATTTGGCGACCTTTCGAGAGTAGATTTGTCGCAAAGACCGCCGGGTTGGAGCGGAAAAGATCTCACTGCCGTAAAGGGGGCTCAGTTGCAAGGTCGCTCGTTGAGGAACATCAGAGCGCAGTCTGCGTTTGGCGCAAAGGCGAACTTTCGGAGCGCGAATCTTCAGAACGCCGATTTCGGCAACGCCGATTTGCGTGGCGCTGATTTTTCGGAGGCAAGTCTAGAGGGGGCTGACTTCTTTGGAGCGGACCTCCGAGGCGCCGACTTCCGCGAGGCCCACACTCGTGGGGCAATCTTCACTAGGGCCAATATCGAAAGCGCGCATCTGGACGATGTGAACCTCGAGGAAGAGCACGTCGAGCGCGCTTGGAACTGGCCACTGGCGCACCTTGACCGAAGCGTCGGGGCCTTCGGGCCTTGCAATCCTAACGAGAGACCCAGTCCAACCTGCGATGAAACGAGACGAGATTTTTCCGGCCTCGATCTCGCACGGTTCGGAGACGTGTTTCGAAATCCGAATTTTTCCGGAGCGAATCTGCAACGCGCAACTCTGCCCGCGGATTTGACGGGAGCAGATTTTTCAAGGGCGGACTTGCGGAACGCAGTGATTGGCGGTGTGGGCCCGCCCGACGACGTCGACGATGTACCGAAGGCACGTGGAGTTACGGATCTGACTGCGGCCAATCTGGAGGGGGCTGACCTTCGTGGCGTTGATCTGACGCGTGCACTTGGCATGACGCGTGTGCAGATCGAGTCCGCGCTGATCGACGACAAGACTGTATTGCCGCGTTACCTTAAGGCTCAAAAGCCATTCACTCCGAAGAAGTGATCGGCCGCAGTTTGTCCTAAAGGTCTTGGCTGATGACCTGCGTGACCGGGAGGGACCAATCCGATCCCGTCTACTTCCTGTCTTGGAATAATAGCTCCCGAGTAACGGCGTAGTGTTTAGAAAACCGATTGCTGTTGAGAAATCCCCTTCGCACAAGCGATGCGGCGCATATGTCGGACTCTAGGAAGTGGAACCGATATCGAGCATTAACGACCATTGACGACCTTCGCCCAGGGCCTCCCACCGAGGCGGGTCACTTCAACGGGTTGCAGCGCTTTCTGTGCAAGTGAATCGGATTACTTCCGGATGCGTGGTAATCCGGCTCAACCTCGCCGATCGCTCCGCACTTGGCGACAAGGCGCGAGCGATCGTGTTTCTTCAGGTGCCGCGAATGCTCGATGCACCAGTTAATCGACAGCGCGCCCGGAACAGTAAAAGGCCGGCAGCGCCTACGAAAGGCGAGCTCTACAGCCCCGGAAAGTAGCCCCGAGACGCAATAGAAAGCACCGGATGACCAGTCCCGTCCACAACAGGCGCGATGGCAAGGAACAAATGGGAAACGAAAGGGCGCGTGGCTGCCTTCGCAGGAAGCAGCGCACAAACACCAGATCGCAATCCAGCCCGCTCCATTCCGCATCACCAGTGTGTCAGACTGGGGACGTTGCCGAAGTTCGGCAAGCGTTCGGGTCCGCCCAGTTTGGGGGATATTGGCGTGCATTTAGTTGCAGCCAAGGAGAGACACCGTGGCAAAGAAAACGACGCTCAAACAGAGAATCGATCAGTTGCCCGAGTTGCCCGTCGAAACGCTCGAAGTCGCGGGCGAGCTCGGCTACGCGGACAACGTTCCGGTCGTGACGATCCGGCCGAACAAGTTTCCCAAACCGGCCAAGCCGCCCGGTGTGCTTCCGGCCGTCAACCTTAGCCAATACGAGCAGCGATTCTACTGGGTCCAGGTGACGTACCCGAGGGTCATATGCTCCCACCCTGGTGATCTGCTCACCCAGCCTGGGCCGATGTTTGTCGAGCGAGGAACACGCGAATCCGGCAGACCGAACGCGGGGGTCGCTGCGATCGCTCAGCGTGAGCGATTTTACAAGCTAATGAAGTTGAAGGGCGTGCAGCTAAGGACGTCATTGTGGTGCAGCGTGAAGTATGGTCCTTGGCTCGCTATGGTCATTGAGCAGACGTCCTGCATTGCAGGAGAACCAAGCCTCTGGCAATTTTCAATCGTCGAGATGCCGGAGGTGGGGGTGACGTGGTATGGCCAGTGGGGGGACATTCCGCCCCTTCCTTCACTGACCGTGATCATGGGCGACCTCTCCCTCTTCGATGTGAAACACTTTTGCTGCCCGGGATTCACGTTCTGCCCTACGACAATGTCTTGTATCCCAGACAGAGTCCACTGTCAGGACGCCGTGCCGGCGTGACACGCGGGCGAACCCCTGGAACTGGCAAGTCAGTACACGCAAACACTAATTTTTCGGGGGCTAGAATCGGTGCCTGGGTGTACTGTCCTGAGTTTCCTTTTCGGCCCTTAGTGTCTGCGAAGAAATCGTTAAGTGCGAGCGAATCCAAGCTGCTGTTCCATGCCCCTCCCGGCTTCGGGCGAGGCAACGCACCCGGCGCGTGGGGCAAAGCGACAGCCGACGGAAAACGATTCCTCCTCACCATACCGGTGCCACGCAGCTCCGGCCAAGAACGGTTCACCGCCGTGCTGAACTGGACCACCGCGTTGAAGAAGTAACTCCAGAGGCGTCACTTGTAGGTAAGGCTGATAAGCCGATCACGTTGTGGATGCCGAGTTAATACGCCAGCTACAACCTCCCTGAAACGGCCGCAAAGCGAAACTTCGTTCGCCGAGGGTGCCCTCGGCGCAAACAAAGAGCAAGGGATTGAGGGCCCGGCAGAGCTGCAAGCAAGTACAACAGCCGAAGGTTTTCGGAAAGCGCTGGAGCGAGGCCAGGGAGGAACGTTATGACGTATTATCGGCCACGAGCGGCCCACGACTTTTCAAACACGTCAACGACTGGACACAACCGTTGAGCGCTGCGAGTGCTTGCGACTTTGTCGATGCGTTTACTGAATCAACGCTGAACCTGCCGCGGCCTTCTGAAGTCCAAATGTCGGAGGATGCGGCTCCGCAGAAGTCGTCCTACTGTCCCCACTGTCATCGAAATTCGTGTAGACTGCCTACGTTGCCAGCGACTGCGCTGAGGGACAGGAGGAGAACTCCATGAACGGGCACCGGAAAATGTCGATTCTGCTCTTTGCGGCACTCGCAGCTCTGTCAGGACATGCTCAAACGGCAGGAAAATACCTCGCGCCGCGTGACCAGTTAATCGCCATCCGCGCCGGGCGGCTGTTCGACGCTCGTTCAGGCATGATGCTCACCAATCAGGTGGTGATCGTACGAGGCGATCGCATTGTGGAAGTCGGCTCAGGCGTTGCCATTCCTTCGGGGGCGAGCGTGATCGACCTCTCGAATGCGACCGTCATGCCCGGCATGATCGACGCACATGTCCACATCAACACGGGAGGAGAGACCGAAGCGCAGCGCACGCTGATCGCGCTGGCCAATGCTCAGATTGACCTCGCAGCGGGCTTCACCACAGCCCTCGATATGGATTCGCGCGGCGGCTACAACACGGTGGACATCCGCGATGAGATCAATTCCGGGCGGGTTCAGGGCCCGCGTCTGCAAGTGGCGGGCGAATCACTCAATCCTCGCGCGACGAACTATTATCCAGATATCCGCACGGGCCGCTTCCAGGAAGGCTTCATAGAAAATAAGAACGTCAACGGTCCATGGCTCGCCCGCGCGGCAGTGCGGGAAGCCAAGCTGCACGGCGTGGACTGGGTGAAAATTTACACCACGCAGGATTTCGCTGGGACGATGCACATGTGGACTCCCGACGCGACGCTGGTCAATTCGCCTTCTCTGACGTTCGAGGAGGTGCAGGCCATTGTGGACGAAGCGCACCGGCTGGGCCTTAAGGTCGCGTGCCACACTTACGGCGGCGAAGGCATGGCTAGTTGTATCAACGCCGGCGTGGACGCTCCCAACCACCTCCTCGAACTCGATCAGGATGGGATCAAGGTCCTGCTGCAAAAAAAGCTTCCGTTTGTGGCCACACTGGATGATCTCATTGCGCTGGAAAAAGGCGACCTGGAAGCGACCGGCGGGCGGAACTCCCGCATGAAGTTGGCCGAGCAAGCTATCCGGCGCGCGGTCGCCGCGGGCGTACCTATCGTCTTTGGTAGCGGTGCCACTTCGACCGCTGTCCCGCATGGTAAGCAAGCCAATCAGTTTGCTTTTTACGTGAAATGGGGATTGAAGCCAACACAGGCGCTGCAAACCACTTATCTCAACGCCGCCCACATGCTGAACTACGGAATCGAAAAGGACATCGGTACCATCGAGAAAGGGAAGTTCGCCGACATCATCGCGGTTTCGGGGAATCCGCTGGCAGATGTCTCCGAAATGGAGCGCGTGCACTTTGTGATGAAGGGCGGCACGGTGATACGGAACGATTTCGCGGGGCGCTAAGGATTACGCGCGCATGCGTCGGACGCGGGGTTGCCATGGCCGCGCTCACCGGCAGCGGCTATCTCGAGATGTACAGGAAGCCGCGATAGGCACGCACTGCTACTAGACGCACCGCCTGGAGCAGACTTCCCTGAACCCGACTTTTGGACAATCGCACTTCCGAAGCAGGCAGGGTTGCCTCCGCGACGTTCGATCCTTCGTGCACCAAGAGGTCTGATGCCCGATCGAGTCGGGTGTATGCTGTGGAGAACATGGCATCACAGCGAATGAGATTGTTTCTGGCCGGATTCCTTGGGATCGGTCTTCTTGTCTGGACGACATCGGCGGTTGGGCAACAGGTCAAGAAGATTGACGACAAGGTGCTGAAGAACGCGGGAAAAGGCACCGAATGGACCATGAACGGGATGGATTGGGGCGAGCGGCGCTACAGCACAATGACTCAGATCAATCCCGGGAATGTGAGCAAACTCGCACCCGCGTGGTCGTATGAACTCGGTCCCGGTGGGGGCAACCAGCAGGCGACTCCTCTCTATTCGAACGGGATCGTCTATACCGTGACGAACTGGAGCATCGTCGCCGCCGTCGACGCGAAAACCGGCAAAGAGCTCTGGCGCTATGACCCGCACGCGGACCGAACGATGACGCAATTCGGAAAATCTCGCCTTTGCTGTGGTGTGAATAGCCGGGGTATTGCACTGTACGAGGGCAAGGTGCTCGTCCCCGTCATCGACGGACGTATGCAGGCTCTGGACGCGGCGACCGGAAAGCTCCTGTGGTCTTCATGGGCGATCCCAGAGCCGAAAGCCGGCGAGATCTCGCCATACTCCCTCACGATGGCGGCGCGCGTCGCGAAGGGCAGGGTGTTCATCGGCAATGCCGGCGCTGAGTTTCCTCCGTTTCGTGGATACGTTTCCGCCTTCGATGTGAACACCGGCAAAGAACTATGGAAGTTCTACACCACGCCTTCCGATCCTTCGAAGGGTTTTGAGAACAAAGCCATGGAGGCAGCGGCAAAAACATGGGCAGGTGAATGGTGGAAGCAGGGCGGCGGCGGATCCATGTGGGACGGAATGGCCTACGATCCCGACGAAAACCTCTTGTATGTCGGAACCGGCAATGGGACCGTATGGTCCGCGGACGTTCGTAACGGTGGCAGGCAAGAAAAGCAACTGGACAATCTCTATATCGCCTCTATTCTGGCCATCAACGCAGACACCGGTCAGTTGAAGTGGCACTACCAGTGCACCCCCGGCGACGAATGGGACTACGACGCGATTCAGCACCTGCTGCTGGCGGATATTCGGATCAACAATCGCAATCGTAAAGTCGTCATGCAGGCGAACAAGAACGGTTACTTCTACGTAATCGATCGCACGAACGGCGAATTCATCTCCGCATCCGAGATGTCGCAAGTGAGCTGGGCTACAGGACTCGACCCCAAAACCGGCCGTCCCAATGTTCATCCCGACGCGCTCTATTCTTCCAAGCAGGGCGTAACGGTGTATCCGGTGCAAATGCACAATACGTCGCAGATGTCCTTCAATCCGAACACGGGCCTGATCTATGTTCCGATTGCCGCCGAAAACACATTCAGCTTCGTGGCGTCGGAGACCTACACTCCAACTCCAGGGAACCAGAACTTCGGGTTGAATCTGGGCGGAGCACGGGGCGGCATACCGATGAAATCCCCGCCTCCGCACGGACCCGCCCGCAAGAATCCCGATGGAAGCAAAGTGAGTGGAGGTATTCTCACCGCGTGGGATCCCGCCACTCAAGAGGAACGTTGGTTCGCGCCCGGCGGCGGACAATCGGGCGGCGGCACGCTGTCCCTGGCTTCGAACCTCGTGATTCAAACTTTGAGCAACGGCCGCATGAAAGCGTTTACCGCAGACAAGGGTGAACCGCTTCTGGACATGGCGTTGCCGCTGGGTTCTGGCGTCGGCCCACCGATGACCTATATGCTTGACGGCAAGCAATACATAGCCGTCATGGCAGGAACAGGCGCAGCTGGACGTGGTGGCGGACGAGGCGCAGGGCCCGGCGCCGGCCCGGGACGAGGAGCGCCGCCAGCGGGCGTAGCGCCTCTTGAGCCGACAGCCGCCGCAGCTCAAGGTAATTTTCCTCAGGCGCCAGCCGCGGTCGGCAACAACAATCCGAAACTGCTTGTTTACGCTGTTCCGAATTGAGGACGCATCCAACGAAAATTGAAGCGTTCGGGAGCTGATACAAACTACGCTCAAATCGTCAGGAAAACCGACATGAACTTCCGCAAACTGCTCGATTGGCGCAAGCTCCTCATTTATTCGCATCGATGGCTGGGAATCGCCATCACTGTGATGTTCCTGGTCTGGACGCTCTCAGGCGTGGTCCTCATGTATTACGGCCACCCGCAAATCACTACTGGAGAGCGTTTGCTGCGACTGGAGCCCATCAATTTTTCGACGGCGACCGTGACGCCGGCTGAGGCGGCGGCGAAGGCGGCCATCAAACCGTACCGCGTGCGATTGTCCTTGTATGACGGCCGGCCTGTGTACCGGCTCACTAGGAACAGCATCGGCAACTGGTCCGCGGTCTATGCGGACACCGGGGAAGTCCTTCCCCGCATGGGACGGGAGCAGGCCCTGAAGTGGATGAAGCAATTCGCTCCCGAGCACGCTTCCACCATGACCTACGACGCCTATCTCGAGAGCCCCGACGAGTACACCAGAATTCCCACACTGGCCGGGTATGTTCCGCTGCATCGCATTGCGATGAACGATCCGGCAGGTACCGAGTACTACGTCTCCGAGAAGAGCAGCGACATCATTCAGAAAACGGACCGGAAGGGCCGCATTCTGGCCATTTCAGGCTACGTTCTTCACAACCTCTTCTTCTTTAGACAGCGCACTTGGTGGACACCGTTGCTGGATTTCATCGCCTGGACCGCCATGCTTATGGTGGTGACCGGCATCGTCGTCGGAATCTGGCGCGTGGCGCTCAAGCCACGATTCCGCCACAAAGGTGTCCAGTCCTACACGCCCTACTCCGGTTGGATGAAGTGGCACCACTATGCCGGCCTGATCTTTGGCTTGTTCTCGATCTCCTGGATCCTGAGCGGGATGATTCCCATCAGCACGTTCCCGATCCCCGGGTGGATGGAGGTTTCAAAGCGCGTCGAAAGCAACGGCGAGGGCTTCATCATGGGGACTCCGTTATTTCTCCCAGATCAACGATGACGAAGGACATGGCGCGCGCCATTACGGGCGGCCCCTTGAACTTGCAACCCCTCCAGATTGAAAACCTGCGGAATGCGATCCGGCAGATCCAGGAAAGGTTCGCTCCGAAGGAAGTGGAACTCATCCAGTTTAGAGGCGAACCCTACTTCATCGCCTACCAGCCTCCCACAACCAAAGAGGAGGCCGAGCACTGGATCACCAACAACGCGATCAACGCCGTAAATCTCCCGCAGGAGAATCCGCACGTGTTCGTGTCCATCATCCATCCGGATAACGGCGTGATGACGTCGTTCAGCAAGGAAGTGATGGAGCAGGCGTCCCGTGAAGCGATGCCGAATGTTCCCGTCCTAGATAGGGAATGGCTGACCGACTACGACAATTACTATCACCAGACGACCACGTCATTCGAACTGGGCCGGCACAAGCCGGCGTACGTGCTGCCGGTGCTGCGCGTGCGCTACAGCGACGAGAACCAGACGTGGCTGTATTTCACGCCGTCCCTCGGCCAGATGGTGAAGTTTGACAAGCGCGATCGCGCTAACCGATGGGTCTATTACGGTCTGCATGTGATGGACTGGCCGGGCCTGTTCAATCGCCGGCCGTTGTGGGACATCGTGACCATCGCATTGTTGGCAGGCCTTGCGGCGATCAGTATCACGACGCTGTTGCCGGCCTTCCGCCGGCTGAAGCGGCACGTGGTCCACGGTTGGAAATGGGCATTCCCGGCGAAAAAAGTGCGGACTACTCCAAGCCCCGGGATGGGCTATGTCCGGCAGCGATCGCATTATCGAAGACTGACAGCCACGAAACGGCGTTCTGGAAGTTGGTCCCGATGAGTCGCGCAGCGTAGACCTATCCACCGTTCCTGTCCAGAAGTCCGGTTGTGGAAACGTCATCCAAGCTTCCTCGAACGCCGTTCTTGGACAGGTATGAACCGCCTAGTCGTCTTTCGATCGCCAGTTCAGTTAAGCGTGGCCCGACATGGTTGGGCGGAACACCGAGCGCCTAGTAGGGGTTATTGGAGCCGATACAAAACCAGTACGCCGGCCCTTCCTCACGCCCCCATCCCGCTCAATCCCTCGTTATACTCTTTCTCGAATGGGTGCAGATTCATCGTGGGGGCGCATCGTGACGGGGAAGCTGTTTGGTCAGGTGCCGTTTCAGGCAAACGTCGAGCTGCTGCGACTGTTTCTGACGCATCGCGAAGATATTGTCGAGAGCATAGAGGCCGTTCTGAACGCCCAACGAAAGCCGATCCAGTACCTGCAGGACCACTCTCTTTTGTCCCGCCATTTCGAGGATTGCTTCTTTGCACGCACTGCGGCCACCGCCAGCCAAAAACGTCTTAGAGGCCAACTGGAAGAAGCGCATTGGGCCGGAGGATTCCGACCTCGCCAGGTTCAGGATCTGCATAACGACCTGATCCATCCGGCGGAGATGATGATTCGCGCGTTTTATTGCTGGCAGCAGACGCGGTGGCCGGGTCGCAACGGTCGCATGCACTACGCGCACACGCTGTTCAACTTATATGTAATCCGGTGGCTCCAGTTTCTGAGCATGCGCCTCTGGGACGCAGTCCCTGCCGCAGGAGGGGCATCAGGAAGAAAAGATGAGGACCCGGGCAGCGCGGGCGGGCGGCTCGCGGAAATTCAAGGCGTGCTCGATGAGCTCTGGAGAAGCTCACCAGCCGGTCAGCCCGTGATCGTACGCGATGCGCGCTGGTTGATTCCATTGGCGCAGAGCCTCATTACCGATGAGTTGGCGCCCTATTTCGAGGTCGCCCAGCACGTCACAGAGACGCTTCAGGAAGCGGACGCGCTCGAAATCCAGAAGGCCCTGTCAAGGGCGGAGTAAAACTAGACCATTGGGGCGGAGAGAAAGTAGACCGCTTCGTAGGCAGTGGATGCTTTGCTTTGAGGGATTTGCGGGGGCGGCGGGAGCGGAGGCCTGCGGCGCCCGTTAGGGCGGCGCGTTTAGGCAGGAGCAGACGCCGCTCCTGCAAATCGGCGCCGTAAACCAGC
>JAIQFI010000089.1 GCA_020073345.1 Terriglobia bacterium | reverse complement strand
GGCTCCTCGCCCGTCTCTGGAGCTGGAGGTGGCGATCCTGATCGAAGACCTCGCGCTCTCCATCTGCGGGCTGATCGCAGTCTATGCCGCAATCCGGGTGGTCCTCGAGGAGGACACGATGAGGAAGCTCCCGTTCCTGAACGCGATGTCGTTCGCGGTCACGGGTGCGATCGCGCTCATCCTCCCTCACCCGCTCTCTATCCTTGCCGCTGCCGCCTACTTTGTCGGCTCGACTTTAGAATCGAATGCGATCGCGAGTGCCTACGCGGGAGGTCGTCACCGTGATGAGTGATCTCCTCGTCATCGCCTTCGGGGCCCTCATCGTGATCGGGACATTTGCCACGATCCGGGAGAGCGACCCCTTCAGGAAGCTCATCTCGCTCGGGATCCTCGTCGGGGGAGTGATCCCGTTTATTGTCGACCGGGGATACCTCGATGTCGCCACAGCGGTCGCCCTGATCGCCCCGCTCTCGACGATCTTCACGCTCATGGTCTGCAGGAGGGCGAAAACGTGACACCCGAGTTCGTGCTCGGCCTCTTCATCCTTGTAGTCGGGTGTATCGCATCCGCGTTCCCGCGGCCGAAGACCTACTTAAACCAGCTCATCAACCTCGAAATCCCGGGCTGGGGCCTCCTCCTCGTGATGCTGGAACCTAATCTCCCCGGTGTTCCCGAACCGTATCGGGCGAATCCGCCCCTGAACTCTCCCTTAATTGTTGACGCGGAGTATGAAGCCGCCCCGGCGCACGTTCCGCTGGCGCATTATCTCTGGATCCTGCGGCGCCATGGCTGGAAGATGCTGGTATTCGTGGCGCTGGTGGTGCTGTCGACCGTGGTGGTCTCCCTACGTCTGACGCCGATCTACGAATCCACCGCAACCATCGATATCGACCGGCGGATGCCTAGCGCCGCCATCGGCGAAGAATCCACGCAGTCCGTCAACAATGACGCCGACCAGTTCCTGGCCACGCAAGTGAAGCTGATCCAGTCGGATTCCGTGCTGCGGCCCGTGGTGGACAAATTCAAACTGCGCGAAGTGGAGCCGGACGCGCTCGAAGAAGCGGTGGACAATTCCGATACCAGCCGCGAGGCTCCAGTGGTGCTGAAGCCGCTGCGGGTTACGCGGCCGCCCAACACTTACATTCTGCAGATCAGCTATCGCTCGCAACACCGGCAACTGGCGGCCGACGTGGCCAACGCGATCGCCCAAAGTTACCTGGCGCACTCCTACGCCATCCGCTACAAAGCCACGGCCAGCCTCAGCGACTTCATGGAGCGGCAATTGGAAGAGCTGAAGGCCAAGATGGAAAAATCCAGCGCGGCGCTGGCGCAGTTCGAGCGCGAGCTCAACCTGATCAATCCGGAAGAAAAGACCAGCATCCTGACCGCGCGGCTGCTGGAGCTGAACAGCGAGTACACCAAGGCGCAGGCGGACCGCGTCAGCAAGGAGGCCGCGTACAACTCGGTCCAGAGCGGGTCGCTGGCGGCGGCGCAGGCGTCGAATCAGGGCGATGCGCTGAAGAAACTCTCCGAGGATCTGGGCGAAGCGCAGCAGAAATTCGCCGAAGGCCGGACGACGTATGGCGCCAATCATCCGGAGTACAAGAAGCTCCAGTCGCGCGTGACCGAGCTCGAAGCACAACTTGACTCTGCCAGGAAGAATGTAGCTCGGCGGGCGCAGGTGGAATACTACCAGGCTCTCGACCGCGAGTCGCAGCTCGAAAAGGCGGTAAAGGACACCAAGGCCGAGTACGACGGCCTGAACGCGCGGTCCTTCGAATACCAGACGCTCAAGAACGAGGCCGAGGGAGACAAGAAACTGTACGAAGAGCTGGTTCGCAGGATCAAGGAAGCGGGCATCAACGCCAGCTTCCAGAACAGCTCGATCCGCGTGGCGGATGCGGCGCGTCCGGGGCTGCGGCCGGTGTTTCCGAAGATGTGGCTGAATATGCTGCTGGCGTTCCTGTTCGCGACGTTCTTCAGCGTGGGCGCGGCGGTGCTGAGCGACGTGATGGACACCACGGTGCGCGATCCCGACCAGGTGTCGCGGCTCATGAACGCCGACGTGATCGGTTCGCTGCCGGCGGTGAAAACCTGGAGGCGCCATTTGAGCCCGGTGCAGGGAGTGAGCGTCACGGCCAGCGCGCACGCGAACGGAAACGGAAATGGAAACGGTGCGGCCGCTCTTACCCAGACGCGCGGCGAGAGCGACCAGGCGCTCAGCAACTACGAAGAGGCCATCCGCACGCTGCGCAACTCGATTTTGCTGACCGATTTCGACCGGCGGCTGCGGAGCGTGCTGCTGACCAGCGCGTCGCCCTCGGAAGGCAAGTCGACGGTGGCGGCGCACCTGGCCGCGACGCACGCCAGCCAGCACAAGCGGACGCTGCTGATCGACGGCGATCTGCGCCGGCCGAGCGTGCACCGGTTGTATCAGGTGCCCAACAGCGTGGGCTTATCGAACGTGCTGCTGGAGCAGATCTCGTGGCGGGACGCGGTGATTCGCATCGACGATCCCAAGGGTCTGGACGTTCTGCCGGCGGGGCCGTCGACGCGGCGCGCATCCGACCTGATGGGCATGGGATTGGCGGAGCTGGTGGAGGAAGCCTCGCGCGAGTACGACCTGGTGGTGCTGGACGCGCCTCCGCTGTTGGGGTTCGCCGAGCCGCTGCAGATGGCGACGGCAGTGGACGGCGTGATTGTGGTGGCGCGGGCGGGGGATACCAGCCGGAAGGCGCTGAGCTCGGTGATCACGACGCTGACGCGCCTGCGGGCGAATCTGGTGGGAGTGGTGTTGAATGAGGTCTACCGGGAAGTGAGTGCTGGGTATTACTACTACTACGGGCACTACAGCAAGTATTATGCGAAGCGCACCAGTTCCTAGTTCGCCTCGGGTATTCGCCCCCCTCGCACGACTATGGAGACGCTCGGACTTTCGGCAGAACCCGGGGCGTGCAATCTGGCGGCGTCTATATTGGCGGTGGCGATGGCAGTGCAGAAGCGAACCATGGCCCCTACGCCTGACGGATGATCTCGTTTTGCTGGCGCCGCGCACCGGCTCAGGCGCGCTGATCTACTACCAGGGGCGATCCGAGCCTGAAACGGCTCTGTTCATTAGTGGCTTTCTCAAGCCCGGCATGATTTTTTTTGACGTCGGAGCCCACATTGGCGAGTACACGCTTCTGGCTTCGCGCGCCGTGCAATCTGAGGGTCAAGTTCACGCTTTTGAGCCCGTGCACGAACTGTTTAAGCTGCTGAAGCGAACGCTGACGTGCACTGCGGCTTCGAACGTGGTGGTGAATCACTGCGCCCTTGCGAATACGAACGGTACGACCAATTTCGTGGTCTACAAGGAACTATCCTGCTCATCTATAGCGAACGACGAAATGTCCGGGAGCCCAACTGCTCTGCGTACCGATTCCGTGCCTGTTCAATCTCTTGATCGCTACTGTGAGCAACAAGGCGTTACACCGCACCTCATCAAGGTAGATGTAGAAGGTGCTGAGTTACTTGTTCTTGAAGGTGCGAAGGCACTGCTCGCGCTGCCTCCGGATCGCGCTCCAGTTTGGGTTATCGAGTACTCCGAGGAGAATTATGCCCGCTTTGGAATGACCGTAGATACTCTGCGTGCGCGGTTTATAGCGGCAGGCTGGTATTTATACGCTCTTCGCCCTGACGGTCGTTTAGAGCTATTGGTTGGCAACTTCCGGAATGAAATGAACGTCGTCGCAATCGCACGGCCTTACGTTGCGTAGCGATTCGCTTTCAGCATGGGAACTCATTTGAACAGGATAGGAAAGAGCGCCCTTCCTGGCCTTCCACTGCACGGACTCGTTAAGGTCGTTGCCGCCGTGATCTTTCTTAGCAGTGGGCTCGTCGATCTACCACGTGCGATTCATGTTGGGCCCCTCAGCGGCCAAGCTCTCTTAACAGTTGCGTACTACTGTGGAGCGCTGCTCCTTTTGTCAGTTATACCTATCCTAGAAGTGCCCACACCGTCAAGGACGGTGCCGTTACTGGTTTTTATGTTTTGGGCAACGACCTCACTTGCATGGACGCCCGCCTTGGTCGAGGGAATGCAAAACATTCTTGTCATGGGCGCGTTCGTGCTACTGCTGCTGGTCGGCGAAGCGACTGCTTCCACGACGCCCGAGTTCGCGCTCTGGACAAGCCGCTGTTTGGACGCGGGAGTGTTCCTCGCTGTCGCGATCTATGGCACCTCGGTGTTGATTTGGGGACCGGGTACAAACATCCTAATCAGCGCGCGCAGCTTCGGGCTATTTGCTGTGTACGGCGTGGCGAACCAGTTGGCGAAGTGGAGGCACGGGCGCAAGCAAGGTTTGTTATGGGCCGTTCTGATAACGGTTCTCATCGGCGTCAGTGAATCCAGACTCGCGTTGGGAGTTGCCGTTTGTCTTTTCCCAATCTCGCAAATTCCGGTGCGCGGCTGGATTCAATGGGCGAAGGCAGCGGTGGTGGCAGTCAGCGTGGCGGCGTTATCATACGCAGCCTTCAACTACTTCGACGCACTTCGGGATCGTTTTTTAAAGGGCGACGTTTCCTTAAGAATCTGGGACGTGAGCATCAATGCGTCTGGGCGCACCGCGTTCTGGCGCGCGACACTCGATTCCTGGCGGGAATCGCCCCTCGTTGGGAAGGGAGCCGGCTCATCGGAGAACCTGATCGAATCAGTCTTTGTGACCATCAGCCACCCGCATAACGACTATTTGCGGATACTGCACGACTACGGTTTTGCCGGAACGGTGATTTGGGCCGCAGGTATCCTTACCCTTCTGGTCTCGCTTTGGCATGCGTGGCGGCATGCCAGTCAGGTCTTCCATGCCGTCCCCCAGCTCTATCTCGCGGGGTTCTTGATGCTGATTGCATTCGTGTTGTCTATGACGGCCGAAAATCCCATCGTGGATATTTTTGCTACGGCACCTGTCGGTTTGGTCGTCGGATGCGCGCTCGGTCTTCAGCGCTCGCTAGCGCGCTCCCGGGTCCGCTTCAAGGGCTCTCCGATCCGGCAAAGTCCCAACCCGTCGATCCGTTGGGCACGTTGACGCATGCCCTGGCGTATTCCATGAAGCTAGCTCTGCTAACCAATTTCGTTCCGCCGTACCGGCTTCCGCTGATGGAGCAATTACAGCGGCGGGTGAAGCGACTATCGGTGTTCATTTCAACCCCGATGGAGCCGGGACGCGCCTGGCCGGCTGATTGGGGCACACTTTCAGTGCGTGTACAACGCAGCGTTGCGATCTCTTCCCGCAGGCGGCACCCGCACGGCTTCACCGATGGAGTCACTCTCCATTTCCCATATGACACCGTCCTGCAGCTTGCGAAATTCCGTCCTGACGTGATTGTTGCGGGAGAACTGGGAGCGCGGACATTGCAAGCAGTGTTTTATCGTAAACTGCAGCCGAACAGTCGCCTGATCATCTGGGCAACGCTTTCTGAAGTCAGTGAACGAGGCTGCGGCAGGTTGCGAAGCTTGGTCCGCCCTCTGCTGCTTCGCGCCGCCGATGCCGTCATTGTCAACGGCGACAGTGGAGCGCGTTACGTCCAGAGCTGCGGCACAAATAGCGAACGAGTTTTTAGAGTCCCCTACGCCACTGATTTGCCCCGCTTCCTGAGCCAGCCGCTGGTGCGCGAGTATGCAGTGAGACGCCGCCTGATTTACTCAGGACAACTTATTCAACGCAAGGGGCTGGTTCCGTTTATAGTTCACTTGGCCGAGTACGCCGCGCGGCATCTCGCTTGCCGTTTCCAGTTTTGGCTGGCAGGAGATGGTCCGCTTCGCCGGGAAATCGGCGAATTTTGCGGACCTGCGAATCTGGAAATTCGAATGCTTGGACACCTCGATTACAGTCGGCTACCGGAACTGTATTCCCAAGCTGGAATCTTGGCCTTCCCGACGATCGCCGATGAGTGGGGTGTTGCCGTGGTGGAGGCGATGGCCGCGGGGCTACCAGTCTTGGGAAGTGTTTACAGCCAAGCGGTCGAGGAACTCGTCAGAGACGGGCAAAACGGCTGGACATTCCGGCCTGACGACGCGGTGCAGGTTTGTGACGCCTTGAGTAGGGCTTTCGAGTCTCCGGTTGAGCACATCGATCGCATGGCGGAGTGCGCCCGTCTCAGCGTACGGGGGCTCGATCCAGCGTCAATCGCGGATCGAATGATGGAAGTGATCGATTATGCGCTCACCCACAGTGCTTAGCGTCCATAACTCCTACCGGCAACTTGGCGGTGAGGACCAGGTTTTCGCTTCCGAAGGCGCGCTGCTCGAAGGCGCGAAACATCGCGTGGTCTACTATCAGGACGATAACAGTCGTGTTCGCAGCGGCTTGATCGCCGGGGCCGGCGCGAGCTGGAATACGCGGTCTTATGGACGGCTGAAACGGCTGGTACGAGAGCACCGGCCGGACGTGGCGCACTTCCATAACACGTTCCCCCTGATTTCTCCCGCCGGATATTACGCGGTCCGCCGGCTGGGCGTACCGGTAGTGCAAAAGCTCAGCAATTTCCGGTTGCTCTGCCCCGGGGGATTGCTACTGCGCGACGGGGTGCCGTGTGAGGACTGTATCGAGCATGGTTCTTTACGCCCTGCGATTGCGCATGGCTGCTATCGGGGTAGCCGTTTGGCGACGTGTGCAGTGGCCGCCATGCTCGGCGTGAATCGCGCGGCAGGCACATATCAGAGGCAGGTTGACGTCTATATCGCGCTCAGCGAGTTTGCTCGCCGCAAGTTCATCGCCGGTGGGCTTCCGCAGGATCGCATCGTCGTCAAGCCCAACTTCGTGGCTCCGGACCCCGGGCCCGGCCAGGGGCAAGGCGGCTACGCCCTATTCGCCGGGCGGCTTTCCGAAGAGAAGGGCATTGGCGCTCTCACCCGTGGGTGGCATGTCCTGGGCGACATACCGCTGAAAGTTGCAGGTGACGGACCGCTCAGAGAAGCTCAGTGGCCCGCCAACGTCACTCCGTTAGGACACCAGTCGCGCGAAAGCGTGCTCACTCTGATGAAGGACGCGCTTGTTTTGGTTTTTCCCTCAATTTGCTATGAAAACGCGCCAGTGACCATCGCGGAGGCATTCGCGTGCGGCCTGCCGGTGATCGCATCCAACCTTGGATCGATCCCGGAGTTCGTTCGGCATCGTTATAACGGTCTCTTGTTTGAACCCGGCGATGCCGAAGACCTGGCTCGGCAGGTCCGGTGGGCGTTCGATCACCCGCAGGAACTGCGCGCGATGCGCGCGAACGCAAGGCGCGAGTTCGAAGAGAAGTACACCGCCGAACGCGGCTACAAGATGCTGATGGCCGTTTACGAAATGGCGATCGAGAATTCCCAGCGGAGGCGGCGTGAAGCTTCCTGAGCACCGTACGGAAACCTATGAGATCAAAGTGGCTCTTGGTCTAACGCGAACTATTTTCCGGCTCGCCGACAACGGCGACGCGAATTCGCTGGCCTCACAGTTACGTGCGAACAGGTTTCGTCTGTTCGCTGAGATTCTCCGAAGTGTGCCAGGACAGGTCCGAATTCTTGATGCCGGCGGAACGGCTCCCACATGGCAAAGGCACCGCAACGAATTGCCCAAAAACTTCCACGTGACTCTGCTCAACAAGGAATTTGCAGAGCGGCCGCAGCTTCCTCACGTTGAATATGTGTTGGGTGACGCACGCAAGATGGAAATGTTTCCCGATCGCAACTTCGACGTCTGTTTTTCAAACTCGCTGATTGAGCATTTGGAGGCAGGCGACCAAGTCTCCTTCGCCAATGAGATCCGCAGAGTTTCCCAAGGCTACTTCGTACAGACACCTAACCGCTATTTTCCGATTGAGCCACATTTCTTGGTGCCGGGTTGGCAGTTTCTTCCGATTGGATTGCGTGCGGGCCTTTTGCAGCAAATGGATTTTGGGTGGATGAAAAGAGTGCCAGATCCGGCAGCAGCACGCGAGGCCGTGGAATCGATTCGTTTGCTCAATGAAGGCGAGTTGCAAAGACTTTTTGCGGATGGACAGATCCACCGGGAAAAGATCGGACCTCTGACAAAGTCGCTGGTCGCTTGGCGGCCAATCTGCGCAAAATGCTGATGACCGTTTACGAAATGGCGATCGAGAATTCCCAGCGGAGACGGCGTGAAGCGTCCTGAACACCGCACGATCCTGGGTCTTCGCATTGACGTGACCTCGTATGCCAACGCGACGGAACGTGTGCTTGCCTGGGCGGGACGCGGCGAGTCTCGCTATGTGTGCTGCGGCACGGTCAACAACGTCATGGAAGCGCGGCGGTCGCCGGACTATCGCGTCGTCATGGATCAGGCCGACCTGGTGACCAGCGACGGCATGCCGCTGGTGTGGATGCTGCGCTGGCTCGGAACACGCTCCGCTACCCGCGTGTATGGCCCCGACCTTACGGGTTACCTGCTCGAAGCCGCGGGCGATGCCGGCATTCCTGTGGGACTTTACGGCGGCACCGACGCCGTGCTCGCGCGCCTTGTGACCACGGTGAAACAGCGGTTCACGGACCTGAAAGTGGTCTATGCCGAGGCTCCGCCATTCCGCACGCCGACGCCGGAAGAAGACCGGCGAACGATGCAGGCGATCCAGGATGCCGGCGTCCGGATTCTTTTCATCGGCCTCGGAAGCCCCAAGCAAGACCGCTGGATGCACGCGCACAGAGACCGCGTGCAGGCGGTGATGCTGGGCGTCGGCCAGGCGTTCGATCTTCTGTCCGGAGCGAAACCGCAAGCGCCCCGCTGGATGCAGTCGCGTGGTCTGGAATGGACCTTCCGGCTGGCTACCGAGCCGCGGCGTGTGTGGCGCCGGTACCTTTCGCAGAATCCGAAATTCGTTTTGCTCGCGCTGGCACAATTGCTGCGGGCTCGCATGACATGAGTACTGCCGCCCGGCCCGCGATCGCGGTTCAATCCGCTCCCGGAGCCCGATGGGCGCCGTGGGTCATCCTCGCGGCCGACGTGCTCGCGATCGAGATCGCGTTTGTGCTCGGACTGTGCGTGCGGCGGCTGGTCGCGCCCTGGTTCCCGCACGGCATCGGTCCGGAGCAGTACCTGGGCGTGGCCGCGGGCATTCTGCTGCTGCCCATCATTAACTACCAGCTGGGGCTGTACCCCGGCTACTTGCTCGGGCCGGTCGAGCGCCTGCGGCGACGCATTCTCGCGACGCTGGCGGTGTTCGGCGGGCTGGTGGCCTGGGACAATCTGGTGGCGCGCAGCGTTTTTTCGCGCGGGGTGCTGCTGGCTACTCTTTTGTTCGTGCTGGTGCTGCCGCCGCTGGCCGAGTCTGCCACGCGCGCGATCCTGATCCGGCGAGGGCGCTGGGGGATTCCGGTGGTGATGCTCGG